>BPDI01000005.1 GCA_019654215.1 Gammaproteobacteria bacterium
ATTCCCGGGTTCGTTGACTATATCGCCCACCCTTCTTGAGACCTATGTGACTGCGGCGACGAAGATTTCGCGGATGGCGGTGGGATATTGGAACTCGCCTACCGAAAGCGTGTACATCAATAGAACGGACATTTCCCCAGAACATGCAGCTAGAAAGCATGCCCTTCGGTACTCGAGGAGGCATGGCCGTCACTCATGTATTTCCGGCCGATGGTGACTACACTTTTACGGTACGTAATCTAGGTGTAGGTACATACATTCCCAATGAACAATTCGAATTTAGTATCGATAGCGACAGAGTCCATTCCTGGATTTACAGCGGCATGGGTGCGAATGCTGGAATGGATTCGGCTGCGGACGGACAACTCGAAGTTACACTACCGGTGAAAGCCGGGACGCGCTTGGTGGGGGCTACCTTTGTGGCGACTAACTACCGCCCCAGCCTGGATGTGGCTCAGCATTTTGATCGCAAGTCACTTGAGAACGGGAGAGTTCGCGAATTGAGCAATTACCCCATCATCGGAGCGCTCCGGATAGAAGGTCCATTTAACTCAATAAGGCCAGTCGATTCACAGAGCATGCGCAAGGTTTTTTCCTGTCGACCCTCCAGCGCTTTAGAAGAAGGCCCCTGCGCTGAGGAAATTCTCACAACTCTGGCGAGGCGCGCCTACCGCCGTCCCCCATCTTCAGAAGACTTAGAAACTCTTATGGCTTTCTATGACGAGGGGCGTGAGATTGGGACATTCGATGATGGTATTGAGATGGCGCTTCGCCGGCTGCTCGCAAGTCCCCAGTTCCTATCCGAGTGGAGCGTGAATCGGCCGAGTGGTTGCCTGGCCAACCTTACCGTATCAGTGATTTGGAATTAGCCTCTCGGTTATCATTTTTTCTGTGGAGTAGCATACCTGACGACGAACTGCTCGGTGTAGCCGCTGAAGGTAGACTCAGCGATCCTGTCGCGTTGCAGCAGCAAGTTGAGCGCATGCTTGCCGATCCCCGGTCTCAAAGTCTGGTCAAGAACTTTGCGCAGCAATGGCTTTACCTGCGCAACCTCGAGACCACTGCCCCCTTTGCAAAACCCAGTTTCCAGATTGGGACGATGAGCTGAGACAAAGCTTCGCCCGAGAGACCGAACTACTTTTCGAAACTATCATGCGCGAGGACCTCAGTGTGCTGGAGATGCTAACGGCAGACTTTACCTTTCTGAATGAGAGACTGGCTATACACTATGGCATTCCAAACATTTACGGCTCTCGGTTTCGGCGTGTTGAGCTTGGCCCGGAACTGGACTATCGTCCCTGGTGTGCTAGGTCACGGTAGTTTTCTTCGACCACTTGGGTACAGAATTACCGCACATCGCCTGTTAAACGAGGCGTCTGGGTATTGGAAAACATCCTTGGAACACCTCCACCTGAACCGCCGCCGAATGTGCCCGCTCTGGAAGAAACCGAGGCGGAAGGAGCGGGGCGTACCCTTACGCTGCGCGAGCAGATGACCCGTCACAGGACCGAGGAACCCTGCGCGAGTTGTCATAAGCTCATGGATCCAATTGGATTTGCCTTGGAAAATTTTAATGCCGATGCCCAGTGGCGGACCCACGATGGTGGGGACGAGGGAAACTTGATCGATGCAACTGTAGAATTGTTCGATGGTACACAGGTCAATGGTCCGTCGGAATTGCGGGCTGCTTTGCTTAAGTACTCCCCGCAGTTTGCCCGTATGGTGACTGAGAAGATGATGACTTATGCTTTGGGTCGGGGAGTTGAGTATTTTGACATGCCAGTCGTGCGCTCGATCGTGCGCGAGGCTGAAAATGAAGAATACAGTTTCTCTTCGATCTTAATGGGTATCGTAAACAGCGACCCGTTCCAGATGCGAACTAAATCTGGAGAGATGGTTGCCAATATAGAAGAATAAAAATTTGGTATAAAATAGAATCCAAGGATCGGAATTTTGTAGGAGGATGATCATGTTCATTACGAAGAAGCATATCCCTCGTCGTACCTTTTTGCGCGGCACTGGTGTAGCTCTTGCGCTGCCGCTACTTGAAGGAATGATTCCAGCGCTAACAGCTCAGGCCCAGACAGCGGCTGCTCCGGTAAAACGCTTCGTGGGTATCTGGCACCCCCATGGCGTAGCACCGGGATACTGGAGTCCGGTAGATGAAGGAAAAGATTTCGAGTTTTCCTTCATTACCAAGCCTCTCGAGCCATTCCGTGACCGCACTGTACTGATCAGTGGCCTCGATTCTACGGCCGCATTTTCCACAACTGAAGAGCCTGGAGGGAACCATGCTCGGGGTGCCGTTTTTCTATCAGGCATCCGCCCAAGGCGGGATGCAGTGAGCCCATATCTTGGAGTTACCATCGATCAGCTGATCGCCCAGAAGTATGGGCAGGATACGCTGCTGTCCTCTATCCAGCTCGGGATTGAGGATGCCAGCCACAATAGCGGCAATTGCAACTGGGGATACAGTTGCGCCTACACGAATTCAATTTCCTGGCTTAATCCAACGACGCCTCTACCAACGGAAGTTAATCCCCGAATTGCTTTCGAGCGCATGTTTGGCGATGGCCTGAGTGCCGAGGAGCGGCGGGCGGGACGTTTGCAGAGTGCCAGTATTCTGGACTCTGTCACTCACGAAATTCCTCGTTTCAAGAAAAATCTCGGATCGGGTGATCAGGCTCGACTCGATGACTACTTGACCAATGTCCGTGAGATAGAACGTCGGATCCGGACCGCGACCAATAATGCGGCTGCCGAGGTTTCCGCGGAAGTGCCGTTCGGTATACCCGAGAGCAAGGACATTCATTTCAAGATCATGTACGACCTTATGATCCTGGCATTTCAGGCGGATATTACCCGCGCCGCGACTTTGATGTTGGGGCGCGATCTTTCTGGCACCACCTTCCCGGAAGCGGGATTCATGGGTGGTTGGCACGGAATTTCCCATCATGGTGATATACCGGCGAATAAGGCGAACTACGCTCTAGTAAACCGATATCATGTTCAGAATTTGGCGTACTTTGCTGAGAAATTGCAAAACACCCCAGACGGTGATGGTAATCTGTTGGATCATGTTTTGATCTACAAAGGCAGTAATATGGGGAACTCGCACCGGCACGCCCACGAGAAAGTGCCGACCATTCTTCTCGGTGGCATCGACGGAACGTTCCCTGGCAATCGCCACCTTGTGTTTCCGGACAACACTCAACGCTGTGCAAATCTACTCTTGAGCATTCTGCATATGTATGACATTGAGGCGGATGGAATTGGTGAGAGCTCCGGAACGGTGCCCCTAGTCTGAGGCCGGTATTGTCAATGAGACCCCAGCTCGTGCGAGCGGTTTTTTGTTTGGCTATTGCGGCGGTCATTTCCACGGTTGCGGTTCCAACTGCGGCGCAAATCAACAATGCACGAGTTGCACGACCCGAGGTCACCCTTCCCACAGGTCCGGCTCGGGAAGTGATCCTAAGAAGCTGCACCTCTTGCCATGGGATTGATGAATACGGTTACTATGCTCTGGATCGCAGTGGCTGGGACGACATTGTAGAGAGGATGAAGACAGCCAAGAGTGGTTTGGTCGAGGGCGCAGTAATTAGTGACTCGGATAAAGCCGTATTACTAGACTGGCTGGTGGGGAGCTTTGGTCCGGAGACGACACCTTTCCCGCGGGAGTATGTGCCTAGAGTCCTTTCGGAAGCGGATTTCCTGGTGGACGAAACCGCTGAGGCCAAGCTGGCTCGAACCTGCGAAGGTTGCCACAACATTGACCAGGTACTGGATAATCGTGCCAATGAAGAACAGTGGCGCGCGACTCTCCTCGACATGGTCGGGCGCGGCGCGGCGTTGCCTATAAGCGACATCGAACCTCTAGTCGAGTGGTTGACACGCACAAGGGGCTTAAACCCAACCAATTAAAAAATCGAGAGGCGCTTTTTTTATTCTGAAGTTGCGGAATTTGCTAAAGGAAGAATTCTGCCTTCGTGCACGGTCCCCCAGATTGCTATATCTCCAATGTCTTTAGGTGTTGTTTCCAAAGGGTTCTCCAATAATACTGTAAAGTTAGCGAGTTTCCCGGGCTCGATTGAACCCACTTCTTCTTCCATTCTCAGCGAATAGGCAGCGTCTAGCGTAACAGCTCGCAAAGCGCGAGCTGGACTTATTCGCTGGCTTGGAGCTGGCAGGTTGCCATTGACTGTAATTCGGTTAATGGCATCAGACATTAATCTAAGTGGCTGTCCGGAGGCCATAGGGGTATCCGCGTGCAGAGAGAATAGTATGTCCGCTCGCACCAAGTCGCCCAGTCGCACCATTTCGTGAGATCGCTCTGGTCCAATTCCTACCTCGCTGTAACGATCGGCCAGTACGATAGGATAAAACGGATTGGCACTGACAATTGCACCTAATTCTTTAAGGCGACTGACTTGATCTGGCCGCGAAAATCCGAAGTGCACAATGACGGTACGATGATCCTGGCGAGGATTACGATTCATGTTTGTTTCAAGGTTCTCTAAAACCATGTCCAGCCCAGCGTCACCATTTTGATGCACATGGATCTGGTAGCCAGCATCCCAATATATTTGAAACGCTGATTCAAAAATTTCGGGGTCCATGAGCCACTCGCCATGATGACCATCTAGATAACCTTCGCTCATCTGCATGAGCTGGCTGAACATTGCGCCATCTGCAAAGAGTTTTACTTGCTTGGGAATAAATTGGGTCATGCCTTGCGCCGTCGCGTACATTTTTTCGGTTTCGGTTATTACCTCTCTAGTTGAGTCATAATTTATGAATGATCTTCCGTCCGCTATGTAGTACATGCGAAAAGGTGTATTTTCATCACCAAGTACCTGATTCTGAGCTGTTATAAGGGCGGGAGAAACTATCCCGCCGGGCTCAGCTACGAGAGTAGTTCCAGCTGCATGCCAGTACTTTTCTAGCTGTTCTAGAGCCGGCAGATACCGCTCTGGGTGAAAAAGGTTTGCGAAAACTCGAGGAACAATAAGGCTCTGGCCTTGTTCCCAGAAATGTCCTTCTGCGAGATTGGTCTGGTCTCGAACTGATTCCGGGGCACTGTCGATAAGAGATTGATCAATGCCAAAAAATTCAAGTGCCGCTGTATTATGGATCTGTTCATGAATTGATCTTTGTAACACTACAATTGGAATAGTATTGCTAATCGCATCTAGGTCGGCACGGGATAATTCACCATGAAATAGCTGGTGATAGCCCCAAGTATAGAATACTTGATTCGAATCTGCGTGCTGCCTTACTAATGTTCGCAAGCGCTGCCGGTATTCGGATGCATCTGCAGCACGACTGATGGTTTTGTCAGGCAAAACCCAATCTTCAATGGATAGAATGTTAGCAATAAATAGCAGGCTTGCCAGCCAGGCATGCTCATGCTGATTAATTAGCCCCGGGATAATCACGAGATCATTAAAACGAGAACTAATTGTTAAGCTTCGGCCAGCTAAAAATTGGCGAACTTCATTCAATGTGCCAGTAGCAATGATTCGATCGCCCTGCACTGCTATGGCTTCAACTAGTGGTCGATCTTCATCTAGAGTAATGATTTCTCGAGCCGTGTATACAACGATATCATCAGGCTCCTGCGCAATTGTAGACTTAGCAAACACAATAAAAGTTATGCAAAAGTAAACAAGTACCATTAATAAAGAGTTTGTCAGCTTTGACATGATTCTATCTTTCAGTCGTTTGAGAAAGAATGAAACGTATATCTGAACTCGAGCTTTGTCCAGCTTTACAAGAAAAGGAAGCTTCAAGGTAAATACTGTAGAATTTCAATATTAACCAGTTAAGAATATAAAAAAGAGATCTAAAAAGGTGAGTGTTTACTTGTCAAGATTTAATATTCCGCTCTTCAAGTTGATTGGAATAATCGGTATTTCAATTTTTGTCCTTGAGGCTGTTGCTCAATCTGTTTCTCCAATCTGGTCGGGTATCTATAGTGCGGATCAGGCGGACTATGGTGAATTGGTATACCGGGATGAGTGTGCCGAATGTCATCGGGAAGATTTGACCGGGCAGGATATGTCTCCGTCGCTTGTTGGTATAGGTTTTACTTTCAAATGGGAAGGAAGAAATCTACAGGAACTTTATGCATCCATGCGTTATGGTATGCCGCAAACTGCACCCGGTAGCTTAAGCAATAGCCAGTATGCTGCGCTAACAGCTTATGTGCTCGCTAAAAACGGCTTTCCAGCAGGGGAGTCCGAACTAAGCTCGGATGAAGATGAGCTAGTGAAAATTTCGATTACTAACAATCCTTAGTAAACCCTTTTTATCAGAGCCAGCCCACCTTATTATTATTTACTATTCTTGAATCTTCATTATAAAACCTTTGATGCTACGGCAATGAAAATACAAATAAGTTATTTGCAAAGGTTGGCCTGTACTCTGGTGTAATACTCAGAAAGCTTGCAGTCGTCGCCGCGCTGCCAGTGGATACAGCGACATATTGTTTACCCTCGGCACTATAAGTGATGGGGTAACCCGTTACAGGAGAGCCAAGATTAACTTCCCACAAAACCTCTCCCGTTTCTTGATCGTATGCTTTAAATCTACCATTGGTGTCTCCACCGAAGAGTAGTCCGCCGCCAGTTGCAATTAATGAGCCGGTAGCAGCGCGTTGTTCATATTTCCATGCAGTCCGACCGGTTTCGGCAGAGATCGCATATACTGTTCCTAGATTACTTTCACCTTCAGCAATTTCATGGCGCACACTCATGGCATAGATTCGATGTGATGCGCTTGGATCGTCCGTTATTAGAGTCGGCATGCACATGTTGCGCAACGGATAGTACATAGTGTTGGTTTGCGGACTATATGCTCCGGCTTCCCAATCTTTTCCCCCATGCATGTTCGGACAAACCGTTGCAAATTCGCCCATCTCCCTGAAAGTTAAAGAGGGGTTAATCGTAACTCCTCCTGATGCACCGTCGATACTATCTATCACATTCTGAAAAACAGTTTCTCTTGCCCATAAAAACTCACCAGTCTCTCTGTCCAGTGTATAAACTAAACCTGTTTTTCCAGGTATACCTGTCATTACTTTGCGCTCTTCGCCAGGGGTAATATCGGGGTTAATCCAGGAGACAAAGTTTGGGTCTGGTGTCACTGCAGTATTTACTAACAAACGTTCAAAGGGGTGATCTAGGTCCCAATTATCATTGAGATGCTGGTAGTACCAATTGATTTCACCAGTGTCTCCATCAAGTGCAAGTGTTGAATTATGATAAAGGTGCTGATTTTCTACGCCGCCTAATAAGAATTTTGGCGCTGGGGATGTTACAGAGGTCCCGATAAAGAGAGTATTAAGTTCTGGGTCATAGCTGGGTGGCATCCAGGCACCGACATGTTTGCGTTCTTCGAAAGGCACGTCGCCCCAGGTTTCATCCCCCGGCTCTCCTGGGGCAGGAATTGTACGCCGTCGCCATAGTTCAGCACCTGTTTCAGCATCATGGGCAGTAATAACGCAAGCATCGGGGCCGGCGATAGGGCGACAGCTTCTACCACTGAAAACTTTTCCATTTCCAATAATTGGTCCGGCGCCCTGAATTGCGGGATGAGTGTTGTAATCTAAAACCATTGTTTCCCAGACTTGCTCGCCAGTTGCAGCGTTGAGAGCAAACAGGTGGTCGTCAACTGAGGTGTCAATTATCAAATTTTGCCAGATAGCTATATTTCGATTGTTAGTAGAAAGATAACCGAGACTTTCGCGAGCAGCCTCTGGGACGTCGCGACGGTGTTCCCAAATTAAATCTCCTGTTGCGGCGTTAAGTGCTTGAATTACATCGTTAGGATTAGGCATAAATAATATGCCATTGTAGGCAAGTGGTGTGCCGGTTTGACTGCCTTCTGTTAAGGCACGAGTCCATACCATCCTCAGATTAGTGACGTTTGATTTATCAATTTGATCTAATGGGCTGTAGCCCCAACCGTTTTGGGTTCTGCGCCACATCAACCAATCCTCATCAGGAGGATCACTTAGCATGCCGTCAGTAACGCGCGGAAAAGATAATTCTTCTAGTGAACTTAATTGCGCGAGTACTGGCGAAAAAATTAGAAACGAACTGCAAAGTAAGACGAGATTTATAAATCTTTCCATAGCTTCACTCTATTTTGAGGATAATGAATTGATATGCTCGGACTAGTAGAAGTCGTCGCTAAGATCCCACTTTAAGTCCCCGATTAAACTGCGATTCAGGTAAAGACCAAAAAGCGTATCCTTGGCTGACTCTAAGTATCTAACTCAAGAATAACTTCCGCAACCCCTGAAGAAGTGTGAAATTGAGGAATAGGGATGATGGCGATTGCTATTAATCTCGTGAATGTTATCCGGCGGTAAGGCCACCGTCAGCCAAGTAAACCCCGCCATTGCAGAAGCTTGATTCATCCGAAGCAAGAAACAAGGCAAATTGTGCAATTTCCTCATTTGTACCGTATCTCTTCATTGGTATTAGGCCGGTTACGAAATCTCGGATTGCTTCTGGCTCATTAGAATTCATTTGTTCATGCAGCGATTTCATCATTCGATTGTCTATGGGTCCCGGAGCGAGCGCATTGAAGCGTACACCTTCTGATGCAAACTCCAAGCACGCGGTTTTCACCATTCCACAAACGGCATGTTTACTAGCAGAATATGGACACAAGCCGGCGAAACCCACTACACCGCCACCTGACGAAATTGCAACAAATGAACCGGATCCTTGAGCAGCCATTACTGGGGTTTGCATACTTCATAAGCAACCAGACGCCTGTGACATTAACCTCTAGCACTTCGTTAAACTGTTCAATTGTATATTGAGTTAATGGTTTCGATAGGCCTTCAGTACCACCAATAGCAAGAACAGCGTCAAGTGTCCCAAATTTTTTTATGGAGGATTCTATTGCTAGCGCAATGGCGGCTTCATCTCGAGATTCCGCTTCTAGAAATAAAATGCTGTCTTCTGCCCCAAGCTCTGTTTTGAGAGATTCAAGCTTCACTTTATCTCTACCAACCAGTGTCAAATTTGCACCATTGGACTGGAACAATTTGGCGGTGGTTCTCCCGATAGATCCTGTCGCGCCAGTAATCAAAACATTCTTGCCATCAAGTCTCATTTCCATAGAGGTAGCTCACTAATTTGTACACAGAAATACATGACAGAAACCTTTGGCCTCATTCAAATAAAATTTGCTCTCTAGTTATAGCAAAGCTGGAAGGGCTAGTAGTCATCAAAATACCCTTCGATGGGTATCATCAGGTGAGCATATTCATTTCCCTGCCACATTACATAGGGCTCGCCGTCGTTAAAATCGGAAGGAAATAAGTCCAAAGATGATGGGTCTTGAGGCATCAGCATAATGTGTGGTCCGGATTCTATCCAGTTTCCCGGAGCAGCGTCCTCCTCATTAAAAATAAAAGGTTGGGTATTGTCTTCACCCATGTCTCCATGAGCCATCCAGATATAGGCATCTCTTGAGAGGTTCGGCATTTCTCCACCGACATAAGCCTGAACCCAAGCCATGCTGACTTCATCGGCACATAGTGGCATCGCTTCATGAGGCGTGGTCCAACCAGCCTCTGGCATATTCCTTGGATTGGCGGCTAAGCAAGTCCAGCCATTACTTCCTTGCCGAATGACAGAACCATCGTAGCCCACGATAGTGGCACCATCGCCGATAAATTCAGGAGCGCACTTGAGAAAGCTGCTATTTGCCACTCTTCAGAAAGCGGGTCACCGGTTATGGAATTTTGTTCGACACAAGAGGTAAAAAGTACAAGCAGCGCTATGAAGATAAAAGCAGGACGGACTCTTGCCGCAAAGATTTCTGTTGAAATTTTCATGATGTCAAGCTTTCCTCTATTAGTTTAACGATGAATTGCATCCGCTCATTTTAAAAAATCGATATTAATATTATTCAGAGCAAAGGTCAGTTACTTGGGCCAATAGCACAAAATAGTAATACAAATTAATTCCTACCTTGCCATGCCTATAATTGCTTTAAGAGTCTAGACCTGTGCTATTTATTTCTCTGAAACCTATATTAGTCCACCCTGAAAATAGTATTGCCTGAGTTCGACTTCTCGTATAGCTCTGGGTTTTTCTCTCTCAACCCTTTTTAGCTTTTCTTTCGCTGCTGTAGGATCAAGGATTTTTTCTCAAACCATGTTACGAATTCTTCGTCTCGAACATTACTCCAGAATTGCCATACACGACCCCCGATGGGAGACCTAAAAATGCCGGTCTTAGCATATGGACTCTCATATCGAGGTGTTTTTTCTCAACAAACCCTGTTTAACTTTATCGTAAACATCAAATATGTCTACCAAAAGCATAATTGTGAACCAGGTTACCCTGGATTTTTCGGTATCCTCAAGATCCTCCGCAGCCCAATCTTTAGCAATAAATTCAGAAAATTTTTTGTCTTTAGCGGTATTAAAAAAGCGATCGTAAAGTCGATGAGTAAGTCCATGGCCAAATTGCGCCCTGGTAATCATATTTGTTTGCCGGATTTGTGCAGACAGGTAGATAAGTGTGATAAGTGTTGCTATCGCTGCTATAAATTCTCCTAGAGAACCAAAATCTTGAAAACTCATGTCTCCTCCAGATATAAACCGTCATTTTTGATTAGTGGTTCCCATTTAGTAGCATATTTAACAGAACAAGTGGTGATTTTATGCTGTTTTAATTCATGGTTATTAGGATTATGTAGAGAGTTTTCATTGGACTTACTAAGCGCGTGCTGAGAAAGGGGTCAGATCTAACCCCTTTATGATTATCTTCATTGAGACTGTTAAGATTTTCCTAATTGACTATTTTGATTGCCTCAATATTCTCAGTACTTTGATGTAAATGCAGAAGATTTATCTTTCCGCGGAAATTGCCTGTTGCCTAATGTAATGCCTAATCGCTTCCAGTTCCTGGTCAGTCAACTCAGGATGAGCAGGCATGGCCCTTGAAATGAAAGCCCCATCTCGGACAACCGATGCAAAGGTCTGCTGATCTAATGGGATTTGGGAAGCTCTCAAGTCTGGTGCCATTCCTGCAGCGACGGCATTTGCTCCATGACAAAAAGCGCAAAAGCCTTCCAAATACAAAGTGCTTCCAGCTTCCGCCAAATCTCCGTCTAAGGTAAATCCCGTATCAACTAACGGTGCAGGAAAGTGAGGAGGTGGTTGGGAGGGTAGCTCTAGTTCACCTCCTAAAGTAAAAGTCACCAGTCTTCGGTCATGGACACCATAAGCCCAGCCTAAAGTTATACCATCTCTATCAAATCCGGCAGCGCCAGCTCCTCCCCAGCCAACCAATACCGATAGATATTGTTTGTTGCCTATTTTGTAAGTAATTGGAGGTGCGGAAATTCCTAGCCCTAGGTCAATGTCCCAGAGCATATCTCCGGAACTTGCATTGTAAGCAACCAAGTGCCCATCAGCGGTTCCTTGGAAAACCAGATTACCGGCCGTCGTCAAGGTTCCGGCGTTGTACATATGCGGATAATCAACTTCCCATCTCTGTTCCTGCGACACTGGATCCCAGGCCTGCAGTGAACCGGAAATTTCAACATCTAAATCACCACTCCAGTCCACGGCAAAATTTGCTTCAAATTCTCCAGCGGCAAAGTCTCGGGCATAGGCTTGATCATCATATTCCACACCCCATCGAATGGTCGGAATATAGACTAGTCCTGTCTCTTCATTGTATGACATTGGATGCCAACTATGGGCGCCGAGAGGCCCAGGCATAATTTTGGCACTGCTGTTATTGTAGCGGGCACCTTCTATTTCTACAGGCCTCCCTGTTGACATATCAATATGGCTAGCCCAGGTTGTTTCAACATAATTTTCCGCCGAGATGAGTTCACCATTCTCGCGATTTATGACGTAGAAAAAGCCATTTTTAGGTGCATGCATTAAAGCTTTTATTGTCGAGCCATTGATTTCTAAATCGGCCAAAACAATATCCATAGTCGAAGTGTAATCCCAAGTATCTCCGGGAGTAGTTTGATAATGCCAGATGTATTCGCCGTCATCTGGGTCTAAAGCAACTACAGAGCTAAGAAATAAATTATCTCCTCCATCCGGGCTTCGAATAGCGGCGTTCCATGGTGATCCATTTCCGGTTCCAATATAGAGGGCATCCATTTCCGCATCGTAAGTAAATCCGTGCCAGGTGTTGCCACCGCCGCCATGTTTCCACCATTCACCGGTTCCAGGTTTCCGCTGCCATTTCCATTGCTGAATTTTCAAAACCATTAGCCGGGTCACCAGGAACAATATAGAATTTCCAAGCTTCTTGTCCTGTTTCTGCTTCATATGCAGTAATAAAACCTCGAGCAGGGCCGTTCTCTGTTCCGCCATTGCCGATAACTACTTTGCCTTTAAAAGCCTTTGGTGTTCCCGTTATGTAAAGAGGCGCATCAATTGAAAAAGTTCGTGTTATCCATATTTCTTCGCCAGTCTTATAATCCAGAGCAAACAATCGACCGTCCCAAGTAGCTCCAAATACCTTGTCGCCATAGAAAGATAAACCTCTGTTATGGACAAATCCCACTTTCTTTCTATTTCCAACTTCTTCTGCAACACGGGGATCATAGGTCCATATAATTTCTCCAGAAACAGCATCTACTGCGCGGACAATATTCATGGTGCCGATGAAGTATAAGATGCCATCTATCACCAAAGGAGTGGAGACTAGGCCCACGTCGTTTGGTAAATCAATAAACCACTCAACCCCAAGTTGCTGGACGTTTCCATCATCTATGTCTGTAAGAGGCGCATATCGCGTCTCATCATGACCTCTGCCATATGCAAGCCACTGACCATCTTGGTCAACATTAGCGATATCTTCATCGTTTATCTGGGCTAAAACAGTGCCACTAATTGTCCAATTAAAGACTATTATGAGAGAAAAAATGTATTTCATAGTGGATTGTCCTTATTACTTAATGTTCCGCTGCGAAGTTTCGAGAGAATTGGTTTGTGGATTAGGACTGGCTTAATTTTGTCGATACTTTAATAGAAGTCCTACTGCTGTAATTCGAGTTATTCTTGGGCCAACCCCTTAAAAAATTGACTAATAATCTTAATGTGAGAGTCACCGATTCTTGTGAATTGTAAAAGTCAGCCAATGAATTTTTTTACAAAGAAAAGGTAGAAAAAGAAAATGATTAGTGCGCTAAGTGCGCGAATTGTGTATACAGTGTGTTTTCATTGACGTATGACAAAAGTGAAATTTAATTGTAAAAATTGATCGCAGAATAAATAAGAAAAGGAAATAAAGACCATGAATAAAGTTGATATTCAAATTAGGAGCATAATAAGGAAATAAGAAGATGCGTCACAGCGTTCTAAGTATTTTGAATTATTTGATCATTATTTTCTTCTCTCTTTGCAGTTCCAATAAGCCTTTTGGCCGAAGAACTCAAAACATTTGAAGGGCACGCGTACGAGGTGGTTAGCACGCCCATGTCTTGGGTAGCGGCAGATGCATTTGCAAAAAGCAAAGGAGGAGCACTCGTCAAAATTGATTCGTTTCAAGAAAACTTTTTTGTAAAAAATTTAATGTCTTCAACAGAAACAAGCGCAGCTGATGGTGGAGGATCAAACTACTTTTGGATGGGCGCCACTGACATCACTCAAGAGGGTGATTGGACTTGGAGTAACGGCGAAAAATTAAATGAAGCTTCAGTGTCGGGCAGACCTCTCTGGGGTAATGGTCAAGGTCATGGTGCTGGCTATAGTGAGCCAGATAATTTCAATGACATGCAAGACTGTTTAGCAATGGGCGTAACCGGCTGGCCTACAAGCAACCCCGGGGTTTTTTATGGCGCTGCTGGCCAATGGAATGATTTAAATTGCAGCAACTTACTGAGTTTTGCCATTGAATACACCGTAGATGCATCCTTTAGTAACAATATCCTTCATATAGACAATCTTAAAGTAGGAGAACAAACCTATTGGGCAACGTTATTCCTGGAAGAATGTGAAGCCATATGTTTCAAAATCATTGATGCGGGAGATACTAACTACCCAGTAACTAAAATATTTAGTGAGTTTTTCTGACAATGTCCTGACACTCGAAAGGGTAAGCGTTGGAGATTCAGCCTATTATGTAGAATTAGAACTAACAAATCCTTCCGATCTGATATTCCAACTTAAAGCAGGATCTCTCACTAGATCGCTAACTTATGTTCCTGCAGATACGGATGCATGGGTTAAGGCGGAGCCGGAAGAGGTTGGCTTAAAGAGCTCAGAGATTCAGAAGGCTATCGACTACGCATTCGCCGAAGGTCAAAATACTCAAGGGCTAGTCATATTGCGGCACGGCGCTATCGTTGCAGAAAGATACGCAATCGGTTCGGATAAAGACACTATTGCGACATCATGGTCGATGGCAAAATCATTCGTTAGTGCGTTAACAGGAATTGCCATAGAGGAAGGGTTTATCTCGTCGGTTGATGTTCCAGCTGCTGACTATGTAACACAGTGGGCAGGAGATGATCGCAAGAATATCACTTTAAAAGACCTCTTGTTGATGTCATCGGGGCTCTATGAAAATGGTGATGATGGTCCGGTGATGTACGTCGGTTTGCAAGATAGCGATGGCAATTACATACAAGATAGTAACGGCGAATATCAAAAAGTAAATAACCTACAATATTCCATCAATCGAATAGTTAACCCCGATAGGGCTCGTTGGCTAGGAGCAGGCTATACCTGGAATTACTCAAATGCAGATACTCAAATAATTGGACATATCATCGAATCTGCTAGCAATAAATTCATTAACTCATTCGCAGAGGAGTTTTTATTTTCAAAGATTGGTATCTCTGCTGATTGGTGGACTGATGGCTTTCACAACTATATGCATTATTGCTGT
Source organism: Gammaproteobacteria bacterium (assembly GCA_019654215.1). GTDB lineage: Bacteria > Pseudomonadota > Gammaproteobacteria > Pseudomonadales > Pseudohongiellaceae > UBA9145. The sequence goes on from BPDI01000005.1 coordinate 14,892, forward strand.
TTAGATATGACGACTCGAGATTTTGCAAAATTTGGGCTGTTGTTTGCCAGAGATGGGAAAAAGGGGCTCAGAGCGAATCATTTCAGAAGATTGGGTGCTTGAATCGACCGCGCCTACGATCACCATAACAGAGTCATGGCAGATCGGTTATGGTTACCAATGGTGGCCAGATAGATCTGGTGATTGGTATTACGCTGTCGGTAGCAGAAAACAACTTATTTATGTACACCCAGGTCTTGATATTGTAGCTGTAAGGAATGGTACTTTAGAGTTGATAGGCAATACTAAGCATAGGCGTGGTGATTCATATCACTTAACTCAATTTCCTGCTTACTGGGACAATGTAGAGTTTTTCCAGTACATAATCGACGCAGCAAAGATTAATTAAACCTCCGGAAAATAAAGGGGCCACAGAAAAATGCCATACTCTAATTTTTACCATGACCCGTTGTTGACCCTAGAATTGTTTCTCTACTGTCAAAAATCTGAATATGGGCTCTTCACTTAAATATTTTGCAAGGATGGCAAGCGTTCCATCTTCTTCTCGCCATGCTAGGTAAGCGTCATATTTTTCTTGAGATTCCCACTTGCTTACGGCATCCACTGCATTGGGCTCCCCTGCAATAGAGCACGCATTAAGCTCACTGCAGCCGTCATAGTTTCTGGTATCTGGAAGTAGTCCATAAAACCATTCTATAAATTCTTCTCTTTTTTCCGGTTTAACTTTTAGTTGTAAATTAACAATTATCATAGTTGTCTCACTGCATAGTTTTAGGTTGGGGGAAAGGCATCGCTGTATTTTCCCCAGGCCCGACATTATTAACTAATTTCACGTCTAATTCCTAATTCGCAAAAATTCTGGCTTTTTGGTTAACCAATTTGGTTTTTTGCTTAATGACAAAGGTGTGACACAGAAAAGTTAATTTCGATATTTGTATCAAGTCGCATGTCGAATTGGTGAATTTGTTAACCTATTATCGCGATCTTTGATTGGGATTCACATCGTCTTGCAATAAAGAAAATCAAAGTGTTGTTATGTTCGTTCATTCTATTCATCGCATTGGAATAGGCTCTTAGCTCACTAACGTTTTGTTACAAAATAGATACAATTAAACTCATTTAAATATTTGGAAGTACTGTAGTATCGCCAGCAGCTCTTTATGAGCGCTTAAAAACAACTAATTAGTAAATAAACTAATTGTCTAGGTAGTTTTATCTTGTTTCGAGTCGGAAGCTTTCAGTGGTAATTACGTATTAATGTTTTGATGATATAAATAAAACTAGTAATAAAAGGGAATGATTCAATGGCTAAAAAACTTAAAAAAGTTGAGCAAACTTTTTCAGTTCGTGCACTAAAGGCGAAACAGAGTCTTAAGTTGTCCTACGAAGAATTAGCAAACAAGTCAAGGATCGATATTAATACACTTAAAAGAATATTTGGTGCTAAACAGCCGGCTCGGTTACATGAAGCTATAGCGATAGCCGATTCCTTAAAAACAACGGTAAGCTACCTCGTAGACTACAAAGATACTAGATACATGCTAAGCAAAACTCGCGTTTTGTTTCGAGTGGCTAAAAGCTGAAAAAGAATCAAGAGAAAAGGAAGTTGCTTTTTTGCATAGTAAAGAAAGAGAGCTAGATGACCATATTGCGTATTTCACTGAAATTTTAATGAACATTGATACCTTCAAAGAACACTAAAAATCCCTGCAGTTTTATCCCGATTCTTGTCGAGTTCTTGTGACAAACGACTTTGCCTTCTATCGTGCATAAATTGCACTAAATCACGCTCCAACTTACTAGCTTCCTATTACATAGTTCGCTAGTTGACTTTCATAGTTAGCTAAAATGATTGATGCTGATCGGCCGGATTCTGTGCAGTACACAATTACAAAATTTAAATCTTTAACTTATAGAGAAAATTTACTTTTTATCAAAAGACGTTTTCTCTAAAACTTAGTTTGTAACAAAACGCAGCTACTTCGGTTACGTGAGTATGCAAGTGCTTACCACATTAAAAATAGTTATTTAGGTAAATTTAAGGAGTATTGATCAATATGAAAAAAATAATTTTGGGGTTTTCCTTTTTAACACTGAGCTTGGGATCTCTATTAACGCAGGCTCAAGACTTGCAGGTTCCTGCAGGTAATGTAATCCGAACGGCAAATTGCGTAATCAACGATGATAGATTCAGCTTTAATGATGTCGTTGAAAGAGCCAGGGCATTAGAGTTTGGTGAAAATGATCCTGATTCTATTTTTTTTAGGAGACCTATTTATTTATCAGCTGACTATAATTGGGATTTGCAAATTGCTTTGTACTACCCGAGCTATACAGAAATGGTCGAACGGCGCGTAGCTGCTGGTAATAACGCTTATGGGCGTCTTCCTATTTCTTGTGATGCGGCACGGGTTGTAAGAAGCGTTCCCATTACTGATCCTGCAGCCGCTGGAGACATTGAAAACCAAACTGCGATGCTGACGCGTTTTTGTTCATATACCGACAGCTCTTCGCTCGGATCTGCCTACAGCAGATTCAGAACTGCTGCAGAAAACTTTTCTGACGCCGGGAACGATGTACTCATGTCAATTTGGCTACCAGGCCTTGGCGGACCTTTGGAAAGGAATTGGGATTTTGTTTTGTCGGAGGTCGGACCGGAAGTGACGGAGCGATTGGATATGTTTGCCAATGGCTACAGGCCTTTCAGAAATAATGCCGAGCCTGCATTCTCATGCAATAGGCCCTCAATGTGGGTAACGGCTCCTATCCTTCAAACAAACTAAAAATAATTGAACTTGAGGTTTTAAACATGAAATTTAAATTACTTACCCTTGCTTTTTTGGGAGTTCTGGCAACACCCGTTTTCAGTCAGACAAACAATATCGTCGAACGAACTTTTGCCTGTAGCATAAATGACGGTTACACAATGGGGGATGTCGTAGAGGTAGCGCGGAACTTTGCATGGCCCGAGGATTCAGCTCCAGGAGTCGTTATTTTTAGATCTGCAGTAGCAGTGGCAGGAGAATTCCAAAATGATTGGGATTTCATTTTTGCGTCCTACTATCCTAGTTACGCTGACATGGTAGAGAAGCGTGGCGTATTCCTGAACCGCTCTGGTGGTACAACTGGAACCACATTGTCTGAAGTGGCCACCTGTGGTGATCGCGTACGAATCTCTAATATGCGATTTGCTAGCGAGAGTGGTGGGGGTGGTTCGGAATTTACCCTAGGAGCCTCATATGTATGCGATCTTAATGGCACTACACTTAACGATGCGCTGGATAGGGCAAGGGCCGGCGAACAAGCCTTTGGTTCAGGTGCACGTGCTGTAGTTACTAGCAGAGCTTTCGGTGGGCCAGCAATTCAATTTAACTCGCAAGTAAATATTCGATTCAGCTTTCCCAGTGCTGCTGATTTCGGCGCAGGGATGGACTCTATTCAACAAAATACCCCGCCTGCAAATGCGATGACTTGTGGCGGCGCGTCGATGTGGGCTCAATATTTAATCCATTCTCGAAACAATTAACTAAAGAAGATTAAGAAAACACTATAGTGTAAATTTTTAGGAATAAATTATGGCATTAGGCGAATTAATAAATGAAGAAACCGGCACAATCACAGGCGTTAGAGTCTTGCCTGCTACAGCAGAAGGAGCTAACTATGAAGTTTGTTTACGAGCTGAGGGCAGCCTTAGGGGCTCCAACTATGTAACCAATTGGACTTACACTCAAGTAGAGAGGAAAGATGGGACTATCTATGGCCACGGTGATGGAGTATGCAAGACAGAATGTGGTCAAACCCTGTATCTCAAAGGAGCCGGTGCGGCCAAAGCCGTTACGGAAGACGGCGTTGTGTATTACAAAGTTATAAATCATTGGTACACGGAGTCAGAGAAGTTTGCGGATCTCAATGGTGCAGCTATGGCAGGCGATTATGATGTCAATGCTGATGGAACAACCATAGCTAAAATGTGGATTCTAGAATAAGGCATCGAAGATAAAGGCGTCAGAGTATAAAAGGGCAGCTTGCACTTTGCTTTGACGTCTTATTTTTCCTTTTTACAGGAAAGCCGGGTAAGTGCTAACTGAATTGGAAATCGATGTTCATGCCCATTATCGATAGCACATGATGATGCCAGTAAATTGCTGAGCGGCTTCAGCTATATCAGCAATACTTTGATCGGCCGATTCGCCAGCACTGGTTTCATAATTGATGTTGTTAGTTTCGAGAAAAGACGTGGCGATGTAATCGCGGATAGCGAAATTCAGGTTTTGCACATCAGTGCCGCGTTGCTCCCGGAAAAATTCATCGTTGGCTGTTTCTACCACAACGCCCATAATTTCACCGCTGCGATTCATTACCGGCCCACCACTATTGCCTGGCTGAATTTGCGCAGTCATTTGCAGGCGACTAAGATCATCATCTAATCCGCTTAACGCGCTAACAATACCGTTAGTCAAATTCCCTTGGGATGATAGGTCTCCCGCCAGTGGAAATCCAAAGACGATAACTTCATCTCCCAAGCGTACTGATTGCGTGCCGCTGAATGTTGCTGGCGTAGTTGATATATCAGCACTAAGAAGGGCCAGATCAGTAGCGGCATTACTAGACAGTACCGTAGCATCTACAGCTGCATTGCCACGGATTTGGAAGGTCTGCCGCGCGCAACTATCAATCACATGATGGTTAGTAAGAATATGTCCTTCAGCACTGACAACAAATCCTGTTCCGGAACCAGCCAGTTGCATCCCGCCCGATTCGTTGAATGGTTCAGAGCTATTGCTAGAAGAGCCATCCCATGGCGCACTCAATTCTGTTATGTAAAGTTCGACTTCCGAGAATGCATCGCCCTCTGAATAAGTGCCAACCCAGATGTCATAGATGCCTGCTTCCGGATCTGAAAAAGCTATACCTGGATTTGTGCCGCTATTGCCGCCAAAATCATCATTGCAATGCCAGTCACCTGTTGGGCCATTAATTATCAGAGTCGTATCGATCGAACTCTCTGCAAAAAAATTCAGTCCATAATCTGAAGGATTCGAAAAATCCAGTTGCAAATCCGGCGCCGAGCTTACATAACCTGCACAATTTTCTATTGTACTTGCATCCATAGTGCCGCCGGCACTGATGGTCAGTTGGTAAGGATCGGGTTCGAATAATCCAGCGAGATCAATATTGCCATAGTTGGCATCCAGCATAGGGTCAATATTCGTGCTTGCACTACTATCATTTGAATCCCACGGCGCGCCAAGTTCTGTTATGTGCAGGTTGGCGGATTCGAAAGCCTCACCTTCACTATATGTGCCCACCCAAATATCGTAAATACCAGCATCCGGTTGCGAAAAAACTACACCAGGGTTGGTGCCACCGGCTGAATCAAAATCATCATTACAATGCCAGTTGCCCGAGGGATCATTGACAATCAAAGTTGTGTCCGTGGTGCTAGTAACAAAAAAGCTGAGTTGCAAAGATGGATCTGAAAAATCAAGTTCTAGATCCGGAGCATCAGAGATGTAGCCACTACAACCGCTTACTGCATCAGCATCTAGAGAACCACCGGCGAGAATCTCTACAGTGTGAGGGTCAGGGGTGAAAAACCCACTTAACTCGATTGAACCAAAAGTTTGCTTCTTCTGCAATGTTTTGTGCGTGCGCGAAAGATGCTGTGATAGCTGCTGAAACAACAATCCCTGTGGAAAAGAATGATGAAATGGTGTTTATGACACTTTACCTGCTAAGCGAGCCTGAAATAGGTATAAATATAGGACGCTCAATATAATGAGATACAAAAATCTAAACAAGTTAAGACCACAAATAATTTGTGAATGCTAATCCAGAAAATACTTCCGCAAAGCCCCGGAAATAGAATAGAGTGTGGGTTTTATCCAGTTGGAGGAATCCCTTATGAAGCGCCTTGCTATCGCGTTCCTTTCAATTTTCATCCTGCTCCCTCTGAAGGGATTAGCGCAACAAGAAGAAACATATGATTACTGGCAACACCAGCGTGAAATGGTGCACCGCGGCCAGCACGCCATATTTATGTGCAATGGCCTATTCACATCCAATAGAACACTTGATCAACTGTATGATTGGGAGTTGGAATTTTTTCGAGATCCTATTGGAAGTCCCGATGGCGGGGATTACAACGTAGATTGGGATCGGCAAGCAGTCGAGATTGGCGCGCCTGGAGCTGTACCTGTAATGCGGGCAGCATTTAGAGAAGGTATAGGCTGTGTGATTATGCCACCTGATCAGGATCTTGATGATATTGATCGCCTTCCCGAACTTACCTTGCCATATCCTCCCGGTGATGCTTCAAGAATTGCTTGGCCCGATGGCGATTTGATTGAAGATTCAACTTCGCCAGGCAATATCGATCAGGCTGCATTGCAAGCTGCTTCTAACTGGGCCTTCGATCGTCCTTCCGATGAACAGCAAACAGTTTCATTGTTAGTGGTTTATAAGGGACAAATCGTTCACGAGCGTTATGCCGATGGCTTCGACATGACTACTCGTACTCGAACCTGGTCAACGGCAAAGAGTATTGCATCAACGCTGATTGGTATGTTGGTTGACGATGGGCGCTTAGAGTTAGATGAGCCACTGGGATTCGATTGGCTTCCTGCTAACCGGTCTCCAGAAACTGATCCAAGAAACGAAATCACCTTGCGCAATGTTTTACACATGAGCAGTGGACTTGAAACGATTGATAACCGCGGATTGGAGTACGCAATTGGTTCAGGCATGTCCTATTGGGCTGGTGCGAGTTCAGTAGAAGGCGCAAGAAGCCGAGGACTCATTCGTGAACCTGGTACTTACTGGGATTATGAAAACTATGACACGTTATTGGGAGTCTATGCTATGAAGTTAGCATTGGGTGGCGAACGTGAGTATGCAGAGTTTCCGCGTAAAGCTCTTCTGGACAAGATCGGTATGCGCAACACCTTAGTTTCTGCGGATAGATTCGGAGATTTTGTTCTCAGTAGCCAGGTATACACTAATGCAAGAGACCTGGCACGTTTCGGTATGCTCTATTTACAAAACGGACTTTGGAATGGCGAACGCATTATTTCCGAAGAATGGATCGACTTCGTAAGAGAGCCAGCACCTGCGAGCGCTGAAATTGGCAACATGTATGGTGGCCAATGGTGGTTAGTGCCAGATAACAGAGACGACGTTCCTAAAGATGCTTATTCGACTTCTGGAAACCGTGGCCAATTTACAATTGTAGTTCCAACCCACGACTTGGTAATCGTAAGACGAGGACTCGATTATGGTCGGCAAGGATTCGATCGTTGGAGTCTGACTCGAGAAGTGATCAAAGCGATAAATTAAAACAGGTGCATACTTAAATAAGAAAGAACGAGTGGAGGATAGGAAAATGCTTGATAAAAAGTATTTTGTGGCTATGTGCATATCAGCAACCCTGCTTCTTAGTGGGACTTCTGGTCTCTTTGCCCAAGAAACAGCATTACCTCCACTTGATGAAACTCGCATTGACCGAGTACAAAAACCCTGGACTGCAGCGGAAGCATCAATTCTTGCTCCCCGAGAGAATAACGGAAGAGTGCTTGGTGTATGGTCAACTTGCGCTAACGCGCCAGCTCTTTGTAATGCCTGGTTACAATTTACCGATTACCTACTGCAGGAGTCCACCTTACCGATTCGTGACCGTGAGTTATTGATTCTACGAATTGGGTATCTCAATCAAGGTGCTTATGAGTGGGCTGCCCATCGCGGACTCGCTCTAGCAGTAGGAATTAGCGAAGAAGAGCTAAAGCAAATTACTGTTGGCTCTGCTGATCCTGGTTGGAGTGAATGGGATATGACACTTTTAAGAGCTGCTGAAGAGCTTCACAAGAATGCTTTGATCACAGATGAAACTTGGGGAGCACTTTCAGCTCGTTATACCAAACGCCAAATGATGGAAACAGTCTTCACGGTAGGTCAGTACAATTTGGTGGCGATGTATCTGAATAGCCTTGGCGTTCAGTTCGAAGAAGGCTGGATTGGGCCTCCAATCGATTAGTTCATTAAAAATCATTCAAATGCGGGAGAATAATAGAAATCAACGCACCGAGGTAGCGCGTTGCTGAGTTGTTCCAGAATCCGGGTAATTTGGCCAAGTAGCAGGATGGATTCAAAATTAACAACTACTAAGTTTCTACTAATGGTGACACTTGCCTCGATTCTCTCTGCTCATAAAGATTAGTTAGACCTTGCGTAATTCGAGTGATACTTTAACTGTCATTCTTAGTATTTTTGTTAAATTGGGATTGATATAAATGACTCGAATAAAGATCATGGTAAAAATAGTTTCTCTTTCATTTGCTTCCTTTCTTGCTTACTTCTCCTTCGCCCAAAACAGCGGGTGGATAACACTTATTGATGGCACCGAAGGAATGGACAACTTCAATATAGTTGGCGATGCAAACTGGCATACTGATGCGTCTTCAATTCGTGCCACTGAAGGCAGCGGAGCTTCCTGGTTGGTCACCAAAGAAAGCTACAGCGATTTTGTTCTTCGTGTTGAGTTCTGGGCCAGCCATGATGCAAATAGCGGCATTTATATGCGCTGTCAGGAACCTACTCAAATTACCGATCGCAATTGCTATGAAGCAAACATATTTGACCAGCGTCCTGATCTTTCTTATGGAACCGGAGGTATTGTCCACGTCGCTGCTGTTGAGGAACCCTATCCAAAGGTTGGGGATAAATGGAATGTTTATAAGATCACTGCAGATGGTGATCATTTGTTAGTTGAATTGAATGGCGATGTAACTGCAGATGTTAGAGATAGCCAGATGTCCGAAGGGCCTATTGGTTTGCAATGGGGAAGAGGAACACTGCGCTTCCGTAAAGTGGAGATTATGGAGCTCTAAAAATTTAGTAAAAGAAAAAGGCCGACTAAATAAACCGGCCTTTTTCCTTGAGAACTAAATACTTCAACTAGTACTCATCATATCCTTCGGTGAACTCAATACGTACACCGCGTGGATCGATGATGTAGGCAATGTTTAAATCAATTGCTGGAATCTCACGGTATGGCACCTGAAATTCAATGCCAGCGGCTTCAAGGCGGCGGCAGAATTCTTCCAGGCCATCAATTTCAAAACCGATATGATCAATGGCAGTACCCTGGGTCGCAGCGCGATCTGAGCTGCCACCACCAAAACTTAAATTCATCCCTGGAACATTAGTGGTCGTTGCAATAGCTCCACGAGGTCGGACTTCAAGATTGAACACTTCGGTGTACCAGGCTAATAATTCTTCATGCTCTGGTGTATTGAAGTGAATATGGTAGCCGGTCACTTCCTGTTGCAGCCCCTGGTCTTCCTGCAGTTCAACCCGCGCACCATTAGGAAAATCGACAAAGGCATTAACCTGACCTTCGGCTCCGATGAAAGTGTCTCCAGTAAATCCGTTTGGTGGACTCGGAAATTGTTCAGCCCATAGAGCAGTAGTCACTGGCAACCCATCGGCGCGCCACTTATCTAGAAACATTTCCATGTTGCGAACTTTGACACCAAAATGATCCATGGCAGATTGGCTGGAAGGCATAGTTGGATCACTTGGTGATAATGCAACTAATGTATTGTTAAGTACGATTGCCGTGAGCAGCGGATCACCATTTGCATTCTGACCTTTTCTAACAGTACGGCCACCAAAGTGATCTTCAAGAATTTGTATGTGTCGATCCATATCCGACACATTTAAATGGACGTGGCCATAGGTCAGTCCATCACCATTGAAACTCGCCAGCATCTGACTATAGGCAGAAACAGATAGTAAGCCAGTTAACGCGAGTGAGAAGAGTGCTGAGAAAATTCGCATTTCATTCCTCCGAGTTTTCATTCTTATTTCAAGTCATTATTACCTACCCACCGAGCATAAAACTATTGCTTTCTCTAGTCTATGCATGGGCAATTCTTTGGCCTTGATAAACCATTGTTCAGGTCGGGAAAGCGCCGTAAACTCTGATTCTTCGGGAATTGTAAATTTGTGTGTCACTGTCTAAATTCTCAGTCAACTCGCAGATAATCACTAGGAAAAACGCGTGAAGCTATTTGGCAAGATATTCTTCTTAATTGTATTTAACACGATCTACGTGAACAGCACGGCCCAGGGTAATTTTCCACGGGTGACAGTTGAGCCATTCGGCACTTTAAATGATGGCAGAGATGTTCAATTATTCACGCTCAGAAATACTGCAGGAATGACAGTCGAGATTATCGATCTCGGAGGAACCATCGTAAGTCTGCATGCAGCTGATGCGCAAGGTAACTTTACTGATGTGACAACTGGCTTCGATAATCCACAGCGCTATTTTGACGGTGCCGGTTCTGCTGGGGCCATAGTTGGACGCTATGCTAATCGAATTGCGAATGGACGATTCATTCTTGATGGTGTTGAATATTCGTTAGCGCAAAATAATGGTGACAATGCAATCCATGGAGGATTGCTTGGCTTTGATAAAAAAATCTGGGAAGCTGAATTTTCCGCTAGAGGCGATGCCGCGGTATTGGAGTTAGCTACTGTCAGTCCAGATGGAGAAGAAGGTTATCCTGGACGGGTCGAAGTTACAGTTACCTATACTCTTAACGATCAGAGCCAATTAGTTATTGATTACCTAGCGACAACCGATAAAGCAACAGTGATTAATCTAACTAACCACGCCTACTTTAATTTGGACGGGCATGATGCAGGTTCAATTCTTGATCACGAAATCAAGATCAATGCTGATCGGTTTACTCCGGTTGATAATGAGTCGATTCCTACTGGAGAAATTGCAAGTGTTGCAAATACTCCACTTGATTTTCGCAATGCAAAACCTATCGGTCGGGATATCGAGTCTAGCCATCAGCAAATCCAGTTTGGTTCTGGTTTCGATCACAATTTTGTAATCAATCATGAAGGACCTGGAGCTGTGTCATTAGCTGCTTCAGTTTTTTCTGCAGCCTCTGGGCGAACTATGAATGTCTACACTGATCAACCCGGCATGCAGTTCTATACTGGCAACTTTCTGCGGGGCAATCTCATTGGCAAAGATGGTAGACCCTATGAACGACGTTTCGCCTTTTGTTTGGAAACACAGCACTACCCCGACAGTCCCAACAAAGCAGGATTTCCCTCAACTGTCTTGCGACCCGGAGAGCGCTACGAAACTAGTACCATCTATGAATTTGGGTCGCGTCCTATCGACAATTAGATTGCATTGAAATCGTTACGAAAACTTACAATCTAATCGTCCTAAGCCCTCGGTTTCATTAGATTTTTGAACGCTTAGAATTTAATATAACAGGAGACCTTTTGGGTGGTTACCGGCTACTCGGCTGAGGGAATTGACGCAGAAGCCCTAAAGCAGGGGCTGAACAGAGAATGGCCACAGCTACATAAAAAAAAGAAAAATACAGGAGTTCCTATAGAAAATGAATTCTGGGAAATTACTCAAGCCAATTTTGGTGCTGACAGCGTTATTTGTTTCCATGCATAGTTTTGGGCAAGCTAACGACTCTCCGACTTATACCGAAGATATTCTCCCGATTTTTACGAGCACGTGTTTGGATTGTCATGGTCCAGATGAAGCACGGCGCATGCTTAATCTGCGCCTAGACACTCAAGATTTTCTAAGAAGCCACATAGTTCCAGGAGATCCAGAAGCCAGCTTGATCTTTCAGCGCATAACAGTGGAAGACGGCATTCGAGTTATGCCCCCAACTTCTAGTGGCAGAACTCTCACCGCTGAACAAATTGAAACTGTACGCCTGTGGATCGTTAGTGGCGCGGAGTGGGGGACAGAGCTGACAGGAGATGAAAGAGCAGAATTAGAACAAGCGGCTGAACGACAGGTAGTATTCGCAAGAGAGGTGCGACCGATACTTTCACGCAATTGTTTTCAGTGTCACGGCCCCGATGATCAAAATCGGCAAATGGGATTACGGCTCGATAACCCAGAAGGATTTGCCGGTCACCCTGGCGCATTCGGTGGGCCGGCAGTTATTCCGGGTAATGCTGAAGACAGCTTGATGTATCAACGCATCACTGCTGAAGCGGAATCGTTTCGTATGCCGCGGGATCGGGAAGCCTTAACTCCAGACGAGATCGAAACGATCCGCCTTTGGATAAACCAGGGAGCGCAATGGGAAAGTCATTGGGCGTTTATTCCACCAGAACTGCCAACTTTACCAAATACCAGTAATCCGAATTGGATCAAAAATTCTATCGACAATTTTTTCTTAGAACGACTCGACCAGGAAGGATTATCTCCTTCTGTTGAAGCAGATAAGGCAACTCTCATCAGAAGGGTGACTTTAGATCTTACTGGTCTTCCGCCGACACTCGAAGACGTAGATGCGTTTCTCGCAGATAACTCCCCTAACGCTTACGAAAAAGTCATAGATCGTTTACTGCAGTCGACCCGTTTTGGTGAGCGTATGGCGGTGGACTGGCTGGATGCTGCCCGTTATGCCGACACTAATGGTTACCAAACCGATGGTGAGCGCACCATGTGGCGCTGGCGTGACTGGGTAATTAATGCCTTTAACGACAACATGCCTTTCGATCAATTTACAGTCGAACAGCTAGCGGGTGACATGTTGCCCAATGCGACATTGGATCAACGTATTGCCACTGCATTTAATCGCAACCATAGTCTGAATGCCGAAGGCGGTATCGTTCCCGAAGAATTTTTAATCGAATACGCAGTAGATCGAGTTGCAACAACTTCCACTATCTGGTTGGGATTAACAATGGGTTGCGCCCGATGTCATGACCATAAGTTTGATCCATTACAACAGAGAGAGTTTTACGAATTCTCTGCCTTCTTCAATAACATCGATGAACGAGGCAAGGGATTTAAATATGTAAACTCGCCACCATTCATTGCCGCACCAACAAATTCGCAACAAGAGCAACTTGATGAGTTGGATGGCAGACTAGCCCAAGCGCGGGTGGAATTCGCTGCAATGGAAGAAGCAATTGAGTTAGCACAGGAACAGTGGGAAGACGCCTTGCTCGGTGCCACTGATATCGATGCAGAAGTGGACTGGAATCTTAGAGATGGCCTGGTCGTGCACCATCCATTGGATGGAGATATTTCTGGAGTGCATGCCGGTAGCTTGGCTGAAGCAACGCTAGAAAATGGTCTTCCTCACTTCGTAGATGGCCGCATCGGTGCAGCCGCTAATTTCGACGGCGAGCGCTACATTACTGCAGGCACTTCTCCAAATCTTGGTTACGAAAATGAGTTCACACTCTCTGCCTGGGTCTTTCCAACCACTGACACTGGCGTAATTTTTTCGCGAGCTAACGAAGGTGACCAGGGTGAAGTAGGTTGGGGAATTTATCTCGAAGAGGGCAAGCTGCGTCTTAATCTTACGACAAGGGTATTAGATGATGGAGTTGCAGCGGAAACAATTCACTCGGTCCAGTTAAATCGTTGGCAACATATCACTGCCACTTATGATGGTTCGAAGACACCGGGAGGTATGCGAGTTTATATAGATGGTGTAAGTCAGGAGCTTGAGGGATTGCTCGATCTGGTTGGCAACAGGTTGCCTCAACGCTATCCGCTTCGCATCGGAGCCAGTGGCTCATCTAAACCAAACTTTCAGGGTAATCTCGATGATGTGCGCATTTACGATCGGGTGCTTACACCAGAAGAAGTAGCGGTGCTTGCCACTGTAGATTCGATTTCTCAAATCGCTCGCATTGACAGCGCAGATCGAACGACAGCGCAATCCGATAAAATGCGCTTAAGTTTCCTTAATCAATATGCATCGCCGGATATTCGCGCTGCCTATTCAGAAGTGAGAGAGCTTGAGCGGGAACGCAAACATATGTGGGATGGATTCCCAACGGTAATGGTGATGGAAGAAATGTTTCCACGCCGTCCAACTTACCGACTTAATCGCGGCGTTTATGACGCACCAGCCGAAGAAGTTTTCCCAGGAACGCCTTCTATTCTTCCGCCCATGCCTGATGGCGAAAAGAATCGACTGACCTTTGCTAACTGGTTGGTCAATCCTGAAAACCCACTTACCAGTCGTGTGGCAGTAAACCGTTTCTGGCAATCGTACTTCGGCTCCGGTTTAGTTAAGACGGCAGACAACTTTGGTTCGCAAGGTGAGTTTCCATCTCATCCCGAATTGCTGGATTGGTTATCAGTGACATTTCAAGAGTCTGGCTGGGATATTAAAGAAATGCAGCGCTTAATTGTGACAAGTGCCACCTATCGACAATCTTCCGCGGTCACGCCCGAAATGGCAGAGATGGATCCGGAGAATCGATTGCTTTCTCGTGCCACGCGCATGCGATTACCGGCGCAGATGATTCGTGACCAGGCCTTAGCAATTTCTGGATTACTAACGGAACGGATCGGAGGTCCATCAGTGGGTCCATACCAGCCGGACGGACTCTGGGATGACATAGTAGAGCGCGGCCAGGAATATCGACTGTCTACGGGTGATGATTTGTATCGTCGAAGTCTGTACACATTCTGGAAGAGAACGCGACCGGCGCCTGCCATGATTACCTTCGATTCATCGACGCGGGAAACCCATATCGTGTCGTCAACTCGCACGAATACCCCGTTACAAGCACTGAATTTAATGAACGATGTGACCTATGTCGAAGCGGCCCGTGCATTGGCCCAGCGTGCGATGCAGCAGGGCGAATCGGCAAATGACAGTCTGGTGATATGTATAGACTCGCCACCGCCCGCGAGCCGAATGCTAATGTGCTTTCCATACTCGCCGGTGCTTATTCCATGCATTTGGAAGTGTATGAATCCGATCGGGCAGCCGCACTGCAACTTATTTCAGAGGGTGAGTCCCCCCGTGATGAGACTTTAGATATTGCGGAATTAGCTGCCTATCAGATGGTAGCCAGCTTAATAATGAATCTGGATGGAACAATAACCAGGGATTAAAACTATGAACCCAGTTGATGATCGCAAACAACAGTTAACGCGTCGTAGTTTTTTAAGTTTGAGTAGCACCTGCTTAGGTGCGGCCGCGCTAAATTCTTTACTTGCACAAGATAGCTTTGCTCAAACCGGTCAGGCTTTTGGCGGCCTCTCAGGATTGCCTCACTTCGCACCTAAAGCGAAACGTGTCATCTATTTGTTTCAGTCTGGTGGACCTTCACAGCATGAACTTTGGGATTACAAACCCAAGTTGAAAGACTTGGTTGGTGAAGAACTTCCCCTTCGGTTCGCGGCAATCAGCGGGTAACTGCGATGACATCAGGGCAGTTAAGTTTTCCTCTGGTTCCCTCGGTTTATGAATTTGCGCAGCATGGTCAGTCAGGTGCGTGGGTCAGCGAGTTAATGCCTCACACGGCAAAGATCGTAGACGATCTGGCTTTTATTAAAACCATGCATACTGAAGCCATTAATCATGATCCAGGTATTACTTTCTTTCAGACTGGTGCTCAACTTGCTGGACGCCCAAGTATTGGCGCCTGGTTAGATTATGGTTTGGGTAGCATGAATCAAGATTTGCCTTCGTTTGTAGCTATGGTTTCCATCGGCAGCGGTAATGGGGGCCAACCACTGTATGACCGACTATGGGGAAGTGGGTTTCTCCCCACCCGGCATCAAGGAGTAAAGTTTTTAGCGAGTGGTGACCCGGTTCTTTATCTATCAAATCCACCAGGCGTGAATAGTTCAACCCGTCGCCGCTTTCTCGATGATTTGGTGCGATTGAATGAGCTAACTCAGGAAGAATATGGTGATGCGGAAACCAGAACGCGAATTTCCCAATACGAAATGGCGTATCGCATGCAAACATCCGTACCAGAACTCAATGATTTATCCGATGAATCACAAGCAACCTTGGATCGTTACGGCCCTGATGTTTTGAAACCAGGTTCTTTTGCCAGAAATTGTTTATTAGCGCGACGTCTGGCTGAAAGAGATGTTCGTTTTATTCAGTTATTCCACCGTGGCTGGGATCAACATACTCGCTTACCAAGTGGCATTCAGAATCAGGCAAGAGACGTAGATCAGCCTCAAGCAGCGCTGGTACAAGATCTGAAAGAACGCGGCCTGCTTGATGACACTTTAGTAGTTTGGGGAGGTGAGTTTGGTCGGAGCGTTTATTGCCAGGGCAAGTTTACTGAAGAAGTTTATGGTCGCGATCATCATCCACGTTGCTTCACCATGTGGATGGCTGGCGGAGGAGTAAAACCAGGTGTCACCTACGGTGAAACCGATGACTTCTCTTACAATATTGTGCAGGATCCTGTACATGTGCATGATCTTCATGCAACCATATTTCACTTGTTAGGAATAGATCACACAAGACTTACTTATCATTATCAGGGTAGGGATTTTCGCTTAACCGATGTTAGTGGCAGAATTATCGAACCTATTCTAGCCTAGTTATCAAAGAGCAAGTCTATAACCACAGCATTGGAAAACGGTGCTGACTATTCCCTCTTGTAGCCTTACTTCCTCGCGTTTGTTAGCCTAAGCCATCGCTATTGCTGATATGGAAATATTGAAAATTTAGGTTAATAGAATGAAGCGTATCGAATTGGAGGGTCCAGACCCTCACTTTATTGGCTGTTGGAATTTAGAGCAGGATTCTCTTTGTGATGCGCTGGTCGAATTTTTTGAAACGCACCAGGATAAACAGGAAGCAGGAAAATCTGCCGGCGGTGTAGATCTTGAAGTCAAGAATTCTACAGACATCACCGTTCATCCTCGGATCTGGAATCCGATGAGTACAAAGCTATAAGAGAATACATAGACCGTCTATTTGATTGCTTTAAAGATTACACCAAGCATTTTCCCTTTTCTGGGACAGATCATGCCCAATACGGATATGGGGTCTTTCAACTTTCCAAAAATATTTTCCCCGGTGGCCATTTCAAATTGCCTCACAGTGAACGCACCTCGATCCAAAACTTTTTTAGAATACTTGCCTGGATGAGTTATCTGAATGATGTTGAAGACGGCGGAACTACGACATTTACTCAACAAAAAATTGAAGTAACCCCAGAGAAAGGCAAGACAATGATCTGGCCTGCGGAATGGACTCATGCCCATGCTGGGAACCTTGTTAATGTGGGTGAGAAATACATAATTACCGGCTGGATGCATTTTCCCCACGAAGTCAGATAAACTGATTGAGTAAATCAAAAAGTCGTAATTTTTTATCTAATCTGCAGTTTAAATTTTTCATGAACGATTCCAAGATTAAAAATATTGTGATTCTCGGCGGAGGAACCGCGGGATGGATGGCCGCAAATCTTTTACACAAAAAATGGCAACATCTTGGAATTCAAGTCACGGTCGTTGAGTCACCAGACATTGGAATTATCGGTGTGGGTGAAGGTTCCACTCCACTATTAAAGGTATTTTTCGATTCGCTTGATATAGAAGAATCAGAATGGATGCCGGCATGTAACGCTACTTATAAGAATGGTATTAGTTTTGTTGATTGGTCTACGGTTGCCGGATATGAAAGCTATTTTCATCCATTTCCAACCAGTCTGGATTTTGCGACTTTTGGTTTTCTCTATAAGTATTCCACACTCAGAAGACAAGGACTTGATTTATTAGCCCATCCGAACCGCTTTTCGTTGCTGGCTAATCTAACCGAAAAGCGATTGGCGCCACTTCCAGCCGAAAGTTTCCCTTTCCATTTTCAATACGGTTATCACTTCGATTCCGTGTTGATTGGCAAATTTCTACGCGAACGCGCTAAAGAAAAAGGGGTTAATCATATTGAAGCCACTGTAGAGAGTGTTGAACAACATGACAACGGCGACATAAAGTCTTTAAAACTTAATACCGGAGAAGAATTATCAGCGGACTTCTTTGTCGACTGTTCTGGATTCGCTCAATTCTGATTCAGAAGACTTTGAAAGTTCGCTTTCTTCCATTTGCAGAAAACCTTTTTAATGATTCTGCAATTGCAGTACCTACAGAAATCGATCCAAACCTGCCTTCAGAAACTATTTCCACAGCATTGTCGAATGGTTGGGTATGGAAAATTCCTCTTACTAATCGTTTTGGCAATGGTTACGTGTACAGTTCGCAGTACACAACTCCTGATGAAGCAGAAACAGAGCTCAGAACACATTTGGGAATTCTTGAAAGCGACGCGGAAGCGCGTCACTTAAAAATGAAAGTCGGTAGAACAGAACAAACCTGGTGCAACAATTGTGTGGCAATAGGGCTTTCCCAGGGGTTCATTGAACCATTTGAAGCCACTGCTCTGCAGTTCGTTTACTCAACTATCGATGAGTTCTCAACTGCATTCGAAGAAGGGGATTTCACTAATCAATACCAAGAAGATTTTAACGACCGCATGAATAAGAATTTTGAAGGCATTCGCGATTACATCGTCTTGCACTATAAGGCTAATTCGAGAATCGATACGCAATACTGGATCGATAATCGAGAAAACCAGAATCTCTCAGACAACCTCAAAGAGATGCTGAATGTTTGGTATGGCATCGAAGATTTGGAAGCCGCACTGACCCGCCTCAATATTGGCCAGTATTATTCACAACGATCTTGGACCTGCTTGCTTGCCGGCGTGGGTATATTTCCGCGTCAGGAAAATTTATCAGTAGCAGATGAAGCCAATAGGCTGGCAGCGCAGTCTGACCTGGATTATGTTGATAAGTTTATAGCCGGTTGTTCTTTAAATTTTCAACCCCATGCAAGAGTGCTCGTGAGTGACTAAACCTTCCAAATCAATCCAAAATTGAGTTTTGCCCATCAATTAGATCGTATTTCCAGTGAGATCATTCAATTAGCAGAGATCATGGTTTATTTTTAGCACTGCCAACTATTAATTTGAGCGCGATTTTTTTTTGTTTTTATGAAATCCTCATATTTCGGCGGCCTAGAGTTGTTTTTTGCTTAAAAAAGTTACTTTTTGTAACATATTCCTTAACGAGCATTCGCTCGATATTTATTGTCACAGATTGTCATAATAACGCTTGACTGATAAGTGAACCGGTGATGTTATTGCAGGCTAGTAAGTCTGTGTGTTCGGCGCAGTTGGCCCTTTGGAATCGCAAATTCTAGAAGATTCGAATGCCACAAGTTACTGGATTACAGGCTCTTCTAGCTGCATTTCTTGATCTTGCAGCATCGATGCTAATTAAAGAAAAATAAGTAGTAAAAATATCAAGAGAGAGGAAGTTTTTATGCATTTTAATAGAAAAACCGGGATACCCGGTTTTCATAAAAAATTGCTTAGTACGGCGATATCGCTATCGATTATCCCAATTTCTGGGTCCGTGCTAGCACAGGATGATGATGAGATTGAAGAAGTCATCGTGACCGGTTCTTTTATCCGGCGCACCGAAGGCTTTCAGTCCGCATCTCCCTTGACGCAGCTTACCCTAGAGGATATTGCTGCTGAGGGTACACCTAACATGGGTGATGTTATACATAACCTGACTTTTAATCAGGGTTCGTCGATATCATCCAATATCACACCAGGCTCAGGAGCCACTGAAACCTCGATTAACCTCCGTGGACTCGGTGCCGGCGCTACACTCGACTTGGTCGATGGTAAGCGCGTGATAGATGGCAACGTAAATCAGATGCTACCGCAGATAGCTATTCAAAGACTCGATATCGTTGTGGATGGAGCTGCAGCTTTATATGGTTCAGCGGCGGTGGCTGGAGTTGTCAACTTCGTACCCATCAAATCCTACGATGGATTTAAGATGGAGATTTACAACCTTCAGTCTGACAAGAGCGACTCTTACCAGGAGCAAATGTACAGTGCCATATGGGGTGGTGACTTAGGTGGATGGGATATCGTTACAGCTGGACAGTGGCGAGACAACTCTAACCTTCTATGGGCAGACCGTCCTAACTTATACAACGCTGGATTTAACTTTTCATCTTCAGGTAACCCAGGTCAGTATGCTGTGCCTAAGCGGGATGAAAATGGTGTATTAACTGGGTCGACCGCGCGAACAGGTGACCCAGGTTGTACTCCTGTTGATCAATGGAAGACCCAACTCGGGGAGACCGACCTAATCGTCATGGTAACTTGCACCCACTGAACAATACTTGTTACATGGACTTTGGTCAGTGGTGGGAATTGAATCCTGCGAACCAACAGGGTGTCTTCTATGCTAATGCCGTTTATGAGGTTAGCGACGACCTGAGTTTCAACGTTCAGCTCAACTGGAATAGTCTGACCTATAAGGGCCAGAATTCAGCCGCCAACCCTGGTGGCCGGGTTGACGAGTTACCACACTTCGAGGTGAATTGCCTGGTAATCCATTCCGTGCCCAGGATGCAAACGGCAACCCATTATTCGCACGTGATTTAGACGGCGATACTTTGCCGGATAGGGATGCGAATGGCCCCGTCATACTGGATCCAAGCGGTATCCCATTTAATGAGGACGTGAAATTCAGTGGTTGGCGACCATTTGGTAAATCCCAAACAGTATCTTCAGGTCATAACGGGAAAAGGCAGCTTCCCTGGTTTCTATCGGGAAAGAAGCTTCCGTGTTGCATTCGATACAATGTTCACAGTGCCATATGTTGAAGGCTGGGACGGTATGGCTTCACTGATGCATACGGAAGAAATTACATTGTCTCGCCAGAACAACCAGAGCTTTCCGATGATATCTCAGGGGCCCGAGTTGTGACACGTTAGGCCCGGCTGATGAGTGTTTTAGCCCATGGGCTGTTAACCCTAATGTGCTTCGACCCACACAAACTCGCAAGCAGTCGCGGATTCAATATTCCCGACTCAACTTTTGAGAAACCGTACCAATTCGACCTTGTCTACTTTTGACTTAGTTCTGAACGGCGAAGTACCGTTGGGTAATTTTGAATTACCTGGCGGACCGGTTGGGATGGCAATAGGTATGCAAAAGCGTTGGAATGGTTTTGACCATATTCCAGCTGCGCTTTACCAAAGTGGCGATTTGTACAATGGTCAGCAGGATTTGCCTGCCAACGAAACTCGCTCAGTAGATGCTTGGTTTATTGAGGTAGCTATACCTGTTCTAGATAATCTCGAAATTACGGCCGCTAGCCGCGATACGAGATATTCAACAGGCCAGAGTTCAAAGGATCCGAAGTTCGGGATTACTTACAGCCCGATGGATTGGTTGACGGTTCGTGCCACTAAGGGTACTGCTTTCATCGCACCAGGTTTGAATGCCTTGAATGCTCCAGAGCGATGTAACTTGTCCAATATTGACGATCCAATGTCCTCGTTCTTCGCATACGCTCGTCGCTGTCAGGCCGGTAACCCTTGGTTACAACCTGAGACGGCGGATACATTGAGCTGGGGATTCACGATCGAGCCTATCGACAATCTGCGTATCGATCTTGATTGGAGTCAGACTGAGTTCACTCAGCGTATTGTGAGTATTGACCCGCAGCAGTTATTGGATCTCGACTACTTCAACTGGTCTAACGCGACTGGGATAACTGGTAGAGAGCCGACAGTAGCGGAACTTACAAACTGGGTTGCTTCAGGTAGACAGGATCCACGTATTGTTCGTGCATCAGGTGACCCGACGCAAATTATGCGGGTTACGGTTGGTCAGTCCAACGCGGCGGCTAACAATGTGGAAGCCTATGACTTGAAGGTTAGATACCAGTTTGATCTGGGCTTAGTAGGCCTAGAAGACATCGGTACCTTTACCGCGCAGCTGAATGCTACCAAGATCGATCTTTGGGAGTATCAGAAGTTTGCGACCGATCCAATGAGTTCGCCTCTTGGCAATAGAAACCGCTTCCTAGGTGAAGCGCCTCCATTGCCTGAAGTGAAGGCCAATTTCCGAATCGGCTGGGTAAATGGTAATCATAGTGCTTCTATGGTTGCTCGCTATACCGATGAGCTTAGCTATGATGGCTACAACTGGAGTAGTGGTTTCTTCAGCTACTTCCCGTACTTTACGCCACTCAATCCTAACGAAAGAGACAAGTTACGCGCTTACACAGTTGCGGACCTTGCTTACAACTACCGCGGACTGGATTTTATGGGCACGAATGTAGATTTGACATTTGGTGCTCGTAACTTATTCGATCGTCAGCCTCAGCGAGTCAATGACTTCGCTGGTATGGAATCGATCCTATATGATCCGCGTGGGCGTTTGCTCTACGGCAGGGTATCCATAGAGTTCTAGTAATAATTTAGAACTGTCTTAGAAAAGAGCGGCCTCTTCGAATGAAGGGGCCGTTTTTTTTTTGGCATTTTCTGGATTGATAAAACAATGCCGAGATTCAACTGCATTGTGTATGACTAACTCGACAACTGTCAGGAAATACCAGAGATTACTTGCAGAAAACTTATAGGATTTGAAAACTAATAGATATAAACAGTCCAAGCATAAACTTGGACAGACTTCTCTAGCCGATTTATATCGAGATTAAATGCAGTGCACACCGCGTAAAACTCTTTACCATTATCTGCTGCAGTGACTGCAGGTTTTAATCTCTTGCGCACATTCGTACCAACAACCTCTATTACTTCAAGCAAGTTACTAGGATCATCGAAGTAGCAATCATTTTGAACTCTCCCTGCTTCATACACAACTAAACCCGCATTCCACACATTCTTTGTTTGTTGTAATAAGTCATCGTCAAAGACAAATTGAGTGGTATATGGTGGAGGGCCTACGAAGGCAAGGTAAGTTTCACCATTGTAGTTTGGTCTGCGGTAATCTCTGCTGCTTACGGTTACCACTGAAAATTCAACTGGCCCTTCCATTAAAAGGTTAGCCTGTAACTCCAGCGCATAGAATCGGTCTCTAAATGCTGCGGCATCACTATCAATTTCTATAGAATTGCTTGTATAGGTAGCTGAGCTCAAGTCGCTTGAAACAGTTAGTGTGTCAAGACAGCTGTCCGGAATTTCAGTGAATTCTGCAATAGGTTCTACTAACTGAAAGCGCTCATTACCGGGCTCTGTATTTGATAGTAGAAAATTAAGGGCGTACGCAGGCGCCAGATCTGGAAGAGCATTGCCATTCTGGTCTTTTAAAACAGCACAGGGAATTCTGAGGGTTGAGGCATCGCTATCGAATTGCGATCTTGCCAGGCCGCTCCAGATATCGCTTTGGGCGCTGACTACCGAAGCAATAAGAAGTGTGCCTACGCTAATACTTGCAGCTTTTATGAAACGCATAGACTTATTCATTCGTATTATATTGTTCAGTAGTACGACAACCCTTTATTTGACCATCGAAGCGTTTAATTAATGGACCCAGGATTAATTGTATACGAATTTCAGGCTCGCATTTTCAACAATTGTTCCCAAAATGTCTAAGAGACAGATTAGCAAAGGTTCGCAAAAGAAGGAGCGATCGGGTGATTATCTTATCAAACAGTGTTTGGTTTAAACGCTTGGTCTACCAAAAATCAGTTATCTAACTCTTCGAGACGAGATTTTAAGTCTTCCAACACAAGTAACGCTTCAGCGAAACCGGGGTAGGTTTCTATTAGCTCAGCATAGATCTGATTCATGTCCTCGGTTTCCTGTATTACAACTGCGCTTAAGTCTTCGAGCTCTGCTATTCCTGCAAATCCATTAACTACTTCCTGAATATTTTGGTTTCGTGCTCTTGTCCAGAAAACCGGTTCACATACACGCTCTGGAATAAGAGTTCCAGTGAGAGCGACTCTGCGACATACTATGTCTAGTTCAGGATCACCGTTACGCTCGTTGTAAAAATCATAAATATCATTCTCGACTCGAATAATCTGTTCTCTTACAGCTCGTTTAGAAAGCTCTCCAATAACAATGATCTCCTCGATCTCTGTCTCGTTCTCATCTTCGTTGGTTGCCTGAGCTACAGATATCGAATGAATTAACAACATAGAAATAATCAGAATCAACTTTTTCATGGCTTGCTCGAATCCTTCTCTATTCTAGATGGTTGTACACATTATAAAGGGAATGACATTTCTGGAAAATAAAGTAACCGTATTTGTAGGCAACCCATCGCACTTCCAGAGCATAGAGCTCGTGCTGCTTTTTCGAATCAATGTTAGTCTTTCAACCTACGCAAACGGCTTAATGGTATAAGCGCTAGTGTCACAAAATCAATGGGCTACATATTCAGGACAACAACTTGCTGCTTCCTTCGCACAGGAAGCGGACGCGTTCGGTGCAATTGCCATGAGCCCTGGGTTTGAAAATCTACTTACTCAGTATCATGATTACGATAGCTTTTTAAAGACCCTAAATAATGATTCTAACCGCAAAAGAAGTGTTGATACTTTGCTGTCGAACAATGGAATCATTGACACAGCTATCCCTACGCAAGAATTA
Source organism: Gammaproteobacteria bacterium (assembly GCA_019654215.1). Taxonomy (GTDB): domain Bacteria; phylum Pseudomonadota; class Gammaproteobacteria; order Pseudomonadales; family Pseudohongiellaceae; genus UBA9145. The sequence continues at coordinate 39,172 of BPDI01000005.1, forward strand.
GCTCAGATTTTCTGCCAAGCACAAATTGCAGCTTGCGCAGAATTGTTCAATGGATGGCGGATAAATAGTTCCCAATTTAGTCGTGAAGGAATACTTGCACTGGCGAAGCAGGGTAGCGAGGGCTTGGTTAACATTCCTGCAATTCCCATTGATATCCGGCCCGATCAATATAGTGAGTCACAGAGACAGCTTCTTAATGGAGTAAATGTGATTCAAAATATTGATACGGTAAGGATAATGCAGGTACTTAAGTTGTTGGGCCTAATTACTTGTCATGCGGACGAGACTCACCAGCTTTCTCTAGGAGTTGGTAACGGTTACCGAGATCTTTTTGGAATTCATCTTACTCCACGAATTACCACGGAGCGGGACGCTTCCAGCACTAACTTTTATTTTGAAACAATTGAGAAACGAGCAGCACACACAGTTCTTATCGATAATGACCCAGTGTATAAATCTCACTTTGACACTTTGAATCGAGAAGAGGGTGGCCGAGTTTTGGCCCTTAACAACGATGCCGATCTGGCATTCAAGCTTTTAGAAATCGAGCAAGAAGAAAGTAATTTGATGCGGCGTAATATGGTGGCATGCTTGAGACTTGATTATCGCATGATCCCTGACGAAGAAATTTTTCTTCGGTCGACATACAAAGTAATCGATGAAAAAGCAGATCTTATTATGACAATTGGAGCAGGAAATAACCTTGAAGAGTTTGAAGGCAGATTGAAGTGTTTTGATAATTTATTTTCAATTTTAACGGAACGAGAATTAAAACCCGTTCGCATTTTATTACACGGAAAGGGTTCTGCAGCTGAACAACGAAGCCAGCCGAATTTTGGGCAATTAGCTTATGCCAGCTATCAAATTTTATACTGTAAACTTGATCGTGCTTGCCTAAAGTAGAAATGAATCAAAGCCATTTCTAAATTTCAGTGCCTTTAAAAATCGTAGATTCTATATTTTTACTGTCTTTTATGAGGCCTGCCGGATCGGTGTTATTTTGGGGAGTCTGCGCCGTGAATGCCCCGCGCTTTCAGCGCTATGGACTAAGCTGCTAAAGACTTCTATTCTTCTTCTTTCTTTGTAGATATAGACTCATACGCAATGGCAAATGGCAAACCCAATTACCCTTCTCAGGGCGAAATTTCACGGCTGTACAATCTGTGCGATTCGGGAGATTTTATAGGCGCAGAAAATTTCTGTAGAAAACTTCTTGCGAACTTTCCGGCGGCTCCCGAAGTTTCAAAAATTCTTGGGGTGGCTCTGGGCGCTCAGGGGAAAACCCAGGATGCTCTCAATATTTTCAGCGAAACTATAAGGTCAAATCCTGACTATCCCGATGTCTATCTTAATTTTGGTCTATTGCTCAATTCTTTGGGCCGGCGTGAGGAGGCGATTGAAAATTTCAGAAAAGCTGCAGAGCTTGATCCTGAATGGGGGGATGCCCAGAACAATCTGGGAGTGATGTTGCAGAATCAGGATCGACATGAAGAGGCTTTACCCCATCTTGAAAAGGCCATTAAGTTAAGTCCGGAAAATCCTGCTTCATATTTTAATTATGCAAATTCATTAAAAGTGCTCGGAGAAAACCAAGAAGCGCTGAAAAATTATAATCAGGCCGTTAAACTACACCCATCCTTTCCTGTTGCATTTAATAACCGTGGCAACCTATTGGAGAGCATGGGGAAGATCGAAGATGCTAAGCGTAGTTTCTCAAGGGCGATAGAACTCGATCGAAACTATGCACGCGCCTATAGCAATAGGGGGATTGCTGAGAGAAAACTGGGCAACCATTCAAATGCCTTAAGAGATTTTAGTAAAGCTTTAGAGCTCGAACCCTGGCAGCCAGACAACCCGAATCAGGACAGCAACTTTCAGTTCAGGATGTATATTAACCTCGGAGATATTTATCTATACCTTAAGGAGTTTAATAGAGCACTGGAAGCATACGATAGAGCTCAGGAAATAGAACCAGATAATCAAGACATTCTTGGATTTAAGAGCAATGCAGTAGCTGGTCTGGGCAAGCTTGAAGAAGGATTACAACTAAGGCAACAATCCTACGGCATGGTCTCATTTGATCGTACAAAAGGTGTCTCGATAATTCGAGGATAGCTTAAGATTAATTGGCCAGAATTATTGCAATTGATAGCAAGCTATTCGCGATGAGCGGTTTAAAGTGAGATTGAAAGTTTGTCACCTCATGGGCTTAATGATCTTTGCGCGGTTGCTGATTCTCTAGAGAGCTAATGTCTCATTTTTCGGATTGGATGCTTTGATCCTGGTCAGGTATTTCAGCAGCTTCTCTAGCAATTGCCTGTCGCTGGGAGTACAGCATTTTCCAGGCTTCGAACCGGTCAGGCTCAGAACTGACTAAGGGCTGGGCCATAACCATAATTTTGTAGGCGAAGTTGGCGCTTGAGACATAGCGATATATAAACTATTATATATCGCTATGTCTATGGATTATAAACAGTTTTTTAGGTGGATACTCTGCTTAGCAGTGATAATGCCCGTTTCCACAGTTGCTGCAGAAGCAACAGTGGCCGTGGCTTCCAACTTCACCGCTCCGGCTAATCAGTTGGTTGAAGAGTTTGAAGCGCAATCGGATCATGACGTCAGATTGGTATTTGGCTCGTCTGGAAGATTCTTTGCTCAGATTTCAAATGGCGCACCATTTGATCTGTTTTTCTCCGCCGATCAAGAAAAGCCACAAGAACTAATTGAAAGTGGGTTAGCAATCGACGATTCACTCTTCACATATGCGCTCGGCGTTTTGGTTCTCTGGTCCCGTTATGAGCAATTGATTCAAACCTCACCAGCGGTACTTAGTTCTAATCAATTTAACAGACTAGCAATCGCCAATGCTCGACATGCTCCTTACGGAGTTGCTGCTGAAGAAGTGCTGAGTAATTTAAATCTACTTGCTGATCTGCAATCGAAATTAGTACGAGGTGAAAACATCGCCCAAACTTTTCAGTTTGTTTTTACCGGCAATGCGGAATTGGGATTCGTAGCTAAGTCTCAGGTCTACCAAGATAACAACTTGATTTCAGGTTCGGCATGGCAGGTCACTGAGGATTTACATTCGCCCATAAGACAGGATGCTGTGTTGCTACAACGAGCTAGCACTAATGATGCTGCGCTAGAATTTTTGTCCTTTGTAAGAAGCAATCGTGGTCGTTCTATCATTGAATCCTATGGCTACGTAGTAGGTGATTGATATGGGATTCAGTGAAGCCGATGTAGCCGCAATACTCCTGACACTGCGATTAGCAACAACAGTAACCATCTTGCTGTTATTTTTTGGAGCACCATTAGCGTGGTGGCTTGCGCGTACTTCATCTCGATTCAAAGGGCCAATAGGTGCGCTAATTGCACTTCCACTAGTGTTACCGCCAACAGTGCTGGGGTTTTATTTGTTGATAGCACTTGGTCCTAATGGGCCAATTGGTCAGCTCACTCAATCCCTGGGGCTAGGTACATTGGCATTCAGCTATTCCGGTCTAGTGATTGGATCAATTTTTTATTCACTGCCATTTGTAGTGCAGCCATTGCAAAACGCTTTTGAAGCAGTCGGTGATCGACCCTTAGAAGTTGCTGCCACACTGGGTGCCGGCCCGGTAGATCGGTTTTTCTCAATAGCACTTCCCATGGCGAAGCCTGGATTTTTCACCGCTGCCGTTCTGGGGTTCGCGCATACCGTTGGCGAATTTGGTGTAGTGTTAATGATCGGCGGAAACATCCCTGGTGAAACACGTGTTGTGTCGGTACAGATTTATGATCATGTAGAAGCACTTGCCTATGATCAGGCCAATCAATTAGCGCTATTAATGATTATTTTTTCCTTCCTGGTTTTACTTTCTGTCTATGGCATGCAAAAGAAATCTCACCGACAGGTATTGAGGTTTAGCCCATGAATGTCAGCAATCCTACAGCCAATCAAATCAGAGTGGCTATAAACCACGAGCTATCGGAACGAGGCGGGCGCGCCTTTAACTTGGAAGTAGATCTTGATCTTCCCGCCAAAGGAATAACGGCAGTGTTTGGTGAGTCCGGTTCCGGCAAGACCACTTTACTTCGGTGTATAGCAGGGTTGGAAACAAGCTCCCGAGGAGAAATTCAAGTTAGAGATGCGGTCTGGCAAAGCGAAACAGATGTTATTCCTCCTCATCAGAGACGTGTGGGCTACGTGTTCCAGGAGTCGAGTTTATTTCCCCATTTGAATGTTAAGAAGAATATCGCCTTCGGAATCTCTCGTTCTCCTTCGCTATTGGACTCACAGCGCTACGATCAGATCATCGAACTCATGGGATTAGCACCACTATTGCAACAATACCCTGACCAATTGTCGGGGGGTGAACGACAGCGCGCGGCGATAGCCAGAGCTTTAATTATTGAGCCTGACTTACTTTTAATGGATGAGCCTTTGGCTTCATTGGACATAAAGAGAAAACAGGAGATCTTGCCTTACCTGGAGTCAGTGCATGAAAAATTAGATGTACCGATAATTTATGTTACCCACTCCGTCGACGAAGTGGCGCGTCTTGCTGACTTTTCTGGTAGTGCTGCAAGAAGGCAAAGTCATCGCCAATGGAGGATTGAAAGAAGTTTTATCGGACATAGAGCTTCCACTACAACTGGGTGAGGAAACCGGTGTTGTGGTTGAAGCCGAGGTCAAGGAGCGCGACAGCGACTGGAATTTAATACGGGCGACCTTTGAGGGCGGAGAATTGTGGATTAAAGATAGCGGAGATGAAATTGGACACAATATCCGTATTCGTATACTTGCTCGGGATGTGAGCCTGGCACTTAGCGAGCATTCAGACACAAGTATTATTAATCGTCTACGAGTAAAAGTAGAGAAAATTCAGGATATCATTGATCAATCAATGTTGTTGGTAAGTCTTAAAGCTGGCAATAGCAATATCATTGCCCGTTTGTCGCGCCGATCAGCTCATCACTTAAATATAAATGCAGGCATGGAAGTATGGGCGCAGATTAAAGGTGTAGCAATATTGCGTTGAGTTAGTCTGCCATCAAAATAACACTAGACGCCTTAAACAGCGCACAGGCCTGATCACCTTTCTTTAGTTTTAGCGTGCTCGCACTTTGATTGGTAATGATGCTACACAGAGTTTTTCCATCGCCAAGATCTATAATAACTTCACTGTTAACTTTGCCTTTAACAACATTGCTGACTTTTCCAATAAGTTTATTTCGGGCACTGGTTGCTACGTCCAATTCTTTGCTGAGAATAATCCAGGAAGACTTAATCAGAGCTATAACATAGTTACCTTTTTTGAATTTCATTTTTTGTGAGCTGTCATTAGTAATATGTGCCACAATCGATGCTGAGCCACTGATCTTAAGTACGACTTCGGTATTAACAGCACCGCGAACCACCTTTTCAATTAATCCTCTAAACTGATTTCTTGCACTAGACCGCAAAGCATTACTCCTTAGAAAATTGGCAAGATCACCCATCGAATGCAAACTGGTTCCCAGTCTGTCCACATAGGCAGCATGCTCATCTTCTAGTTCGATAAACCCTAGCAAGATGTCTCGGCCGAAATCGGTTAATTTCGTGCCACCCCCTTTGGCGCCCCCTTTAGATCTTGAAACTAGAGGCTTATCGGATAGATTATTCATCGCATCGATGCGGTCCCAGGCAGTTTTATAACTGATTCCAACCCGTTTTGCTGCGGCAGTTATGGATCCGCATTCTTCTATGGCTGCCAATAATTCGAACTGGGAATTAGAAAACGACTGCTGGTCAGCGTCCAGTAGGAACAAATTAGCTTTTAGGGTAGAAGCCTTCTTTCTGGGCATGAATCAATAGCTCTGTTACTTCCTGTCAAATTGTACCTCAGCGGCATGAATCACTCACCGTCACTTTTTTCGACGTAATAATTGACGGTTTAGCTGGCCAATGGCATAAGGGGGATAACTAAATCGACACAGGAATATCAGGAATAACAGAATGAAGAATAACCTCTTGAAAGGTGGACTAATCGCAGTGCTGGCCGTTGTATTAGCGAGCATAGGACTTACCGCGGCTCAGCAGCGTCCAACCCTCACGCCGGAACAATTAGAACGGCTAACGATCAGGCCTATACCTGGAAAAGAAGGCATGTACCTCATGCCGGGTTTCGATGGTGGTTTATCAGGTGGCAATATCGCAATTCGGGTGACAGATGAAGGCGTAATTCTCGTCGACAACAAATATTCTTATAGCTACGAAGATATAATCCGTCAGGTTGCCAGCATAACTGATCAACCAATTCTATATGTCTTAAACACTCATCATCATTTCGATCATGCCGGCGCTAATGCCTCTTTCATGCCTAGTGCACAGGTAATCGGTCATGAAAATGTAAGGGTGAATATGTTGCGAAACGTTGGGCCGAGTGCTTCTCCCGATGGCGCACCGCGCATTACTTACAACGATAAAACGTCAGTACATCTTGGTGATGCTGAAATTGAGGCGTTTCATTTTGGTTGTGGTCATACCAATGGTGACTCGGCAATTCTATTTACCGATCAACGTACGATTCATACCGGTGATTTATTTATTTGGGGAGAACGCATGGATGGTAGCACTCTCGCGCCATTTATTGATTACGGCAATGGCGGCCTGCGCTAGTGACTGGGTGGCAACACTGGACCAGATTCTGGCATTAGATTTTGACACTGTCGTACCTGGCCATGGACCATTATTGAGGAAAGCAGAAATCAGGATTTTCCGGGATAAATTTGAGCGGATGATTTCGCGAATTCGTACTTTGATTAATTCTGGAACGAGTAGAGATGACATCACCAGTGACTTGGATATTTCAGATTTAAACTGGCCATTAGCACCGGATCGCATTCAAGCAATTTATGACGAGTTAACCCAATAAGAAACACCAAGAAGTAGATGTTATGAGAGTTAGAGTCTTATTTTTCATTGCGCTTGTTCTTCCTCAATGGATATTGGCACAAGCATCATTAAGACCCGATGTTCCCATTGCAATTGTCGGCGGTATGTTACTGGATGGTTATGAAACTGAACCCGTTCACGACTCGGTCGTTGTATTTGAAGATGGGATAATTACTGCTGTTGGTGAACGCTAATCGCCTTGTTTCTGCAAGCATACACATATGCATATCGATTTAATCGGCCCTGGCGAGTACGACGACTATTACGCCTTTCTCAATGAAATGGAAAGACTAGCGGAAGCAATGTCTATTGCATTGAAGCAGATGATGCGCGGCGGTGTCGTGACTGAGATCGGCCATGCGTTCTAGTATTTTGAACTCATTAGAGAAGTAGATGCCCGATTAACACTGCGATCGGTAGCGAGATTAGCGTACGTAGTAAAAAGATTTGGGCTATGTCAAAAAATCCGAGAGGGATTTTCGATTTAATAATTAGCGCACCTACTTCAGACATATAGATCAGCTGAGTCACGGAAACAGTCGCGACGACGAAGCGAGTAAGTTCACTACTAATATTTACTCCCACCAAGGCAGGTAAATACATGTCGGTAAATCCAACCAGCATTAATGGCGCAGCTGTTTGAGCTTCATCTAATTGAAACAGATTAAGGATTGGTGCCACTGGTGCACCCAGCCAATCGAATACTGGTGTGTACTCCGCAAGAATCAATGCCGTGGTTCCTAAACCCATCACTACCGGAATAAGGGAGAGCCAGATCTCGGAAACGTTGCGCCCAATTCTTTGTAAAAGTTCGGTTGGGCTAGGCGCATTAGAAGCACGTTCCAGCGCCTGATTAATCGCGATTGGCAACAGTCTAACTCCTGGCTTTACAGATCGACTGTCGTCGTCGGCGGTGCCATCGATAAAGTTATCAGGAATATGCTTCAGCGGTGGCAATCGAGGAGTGACTAACGCAGCGACAAAACCAATCACAATAATGGAGAAGTAATAAGGAACAAATAGATGGCCGAGACCAATGTACTCTATAACCACCAGAGAGAAAGAAACCGATACCACCGAAAAGTTTGTGCAAATTACCGCAGCTTCTCGAGCAGTGTAGAAACCGCGTTCAAATTGTTGCGAAGTAATGAACACGCCGACAGGTCCTGAGCCCATCCAGGACGCCATGGCATCGATCGCAGAGCGCCCGGGCAGTCCAAACACTCGATAAAAAATGCGGCTCATCATCACACCAATAAATTCCATTAATCCGAAATCTACCAGCAGTGGTAGAAATATCGCGCCTATTCCGAGATAGGTCATGGTGATAGGAATTAAATTACCCAGAGTAGTTCCGCTAGTGGCAACGCCGGTTAAGAATTCAGGGCCAATCTGAAAAATATAAGCGGTTGCTGCGATGGCGCCGAACAAACGCATGGTGAACCAGAAGGGATGGTAGGGTTAAGTGATCGGATAAATAGCTGAGTTTCTTTTTAGTACTGATGCTTATTGCGAACAACAGAGTCAGCAACACTGAACTTACAATAAATAAACCAGCGAGATGCACCAGTTGTGCTTGGAAATTGTTGATAAACAAATCGCCAAACCAAGCCATGCCGATCGTGACTTGTCCATCAACAACCAGAGGCGTTAAGAAAAACAAAACCCCAACTGCGGATGGCAGAAGAAAAAGTAGCCATCGGTTTAAGGGAGGTTGTTGTGTAATTTTGCTCAACGACTTATCTCATTAAAGCCAGGCAATCGAGAAGTTGTTCCATATCAGCATCGTCACCAATGGTTATGCGCAAGTGGTTTTCTAATCCTAGAGCCTGAGCTTGGTCGCGCAAGATGATTCCATGGTCGGAAAGATAGTCGAAAGTTTTTTTGCTATCTGCAAACTTCACCAATAGAAAATTGGTTACGCTGGGATAAATTTTTTCGACAAATGGCAATTCATTTAATTTCTTTTTGACAGATTTTTTAGTGGATAATATTCGATCCCGCTGTGTTTCCATAAATGATACGCCTATATCACTGAGGGCGTTTAACGCGATGCGAGCACTTGGATCCGGAATAGGGTAGGGAGCGATAAGCTTTGATAGCAATTCGATAACATCAGGCTGCGCTAACACAAAACCGATGCGAACCGGGTGCGAGACTAAATGCCTTGGACAGGGTTCGTAATATAACGAGGTTTGGTACTTTGTTGATATCCAGGGCGAACGACTCATTCGGCGTAAACTCAATATAAGCCTCATCGATTACAACAAAGGCTTCATCTTTAAAATGATCGGCGATGGAAACGACATCGCTTCTTTTTAAAAGATTTCCGGTTGGGTTATTTGGATGGCAAAGGAAAACAAGTTTTGGGTTTTTCTTAATCGATTTAAAACTATTGAGATCTAGACTAAATTCCGGCGCAATTAGCGGCACATTTTGAATCTCGACCTGGTGAGCCTCAGCAATAAACCCATACATCGCGTAAGTTGGAGGACTAATTACGATACTGTCCTGTTTAGGTTCACAAAAAGCACGAATCAGTAAATCGATACCTTCATCGGCCCCTCGGGTGGTAAGAACATTGTCTGATTGGGTGTGTGCGTAGAGGCCATATTTTGTCACTAAATCGCCAGGCAAAAAATCTGGATAGCGTTGCCAGGTTTCTTTCTCGGGCATTTCATAGGCTGGGTAGGGAGATTCATTAGCATTGAGATAACTGTTGCCAATGCCACCGATTCTGCGCGCCGATTGATAGGGGATGAGGTCCTTGATTTGCCGTGCCGCAAGTTTATCCGCTAAACTCATTTTGCTCCTGATAAAGTCTTATTAACTACACTAGCAAGGCAAGCATAAGGGCTAAAGCTTGCTTAATCCATCCTCTATTTTGATTTCGATTGACTACACATGGAAATCACAGATTCTTGCCAGTAGGCTTCTAAATGGTGTTCTTATTGCCTGGTTTAGTAGCAAGAGTTCACCATGATCTATGAAGTTCCACTCCCTGTTTCGACGCTAGGTTGGCGAAGGACGCTTACCGGAACAGGTCGCTTTTCTCTTAAAGGAAGTGGTTTAATGACGATATGAGCGCAAAAATTTCACTTCTCAGACTCCTAATAATAGTGCTGGCTGCCGCAGTACTAATCGGGCTTACGCTTCATACCAAAAACAATGTCGTGGCTCAGGAAGCATCGCCACCAATGGCTGTCGATTTAGATGCTGTTGAATGGAGCCCACCTGGTGGTGGTAATGGCACGCCACTGGGTTTGCGGACTGCTCGCATGGGTGTGGATCCTATTAGTGGAGGTGTGACTTACTACGCGATGTTTCCTGCGGGCACACACTTCGATACCCACTGGCATACATATGATGAGCATGTCGTGGTAGTCAAAGGGCAGTTAAGCATCGTACTAGGTGATACTAAGCACGACTTAAAGGTTGGCAGCTATGTACTTATTCCCGGAAAACTGAATCATGCTTGGGACATTCCAGCGGGTGGCAGTGAAGCCGTCATTCTGGTGAGCCGACGCGGTCCTGCCGACTTCCATTTCGTCGAAGAATAGTGGACAAATAAAAGCATGATTTATCACTCTCTATGACACCTGGTTATAAACTGTTGCTTATTGTTGTAAATTACAATTTGTTGCATCTAATCAATGGTTTACGCCGCTGCATACAGCACTCTCAACGGAATTGCTGTGGACTTTAGAAGTGAGGACCCTTAACATTTCATTCCTGTTTGGCTTAGCAAAATTTTTCGAAATTCCGGGGGTTCAGAGAATGAATACACCGTTTAAAAACACAAAAGTAACGTTGGGTTTGGCACTGGGGGCAGTGATTTCTACTTCTGTTCTAGCCCAATCTGGCAGCCTGCGCAGTGAATATTCCGACCTGGCGGATTTGTATAACGCCTTGGACGTGACTCAAGCAGGTATCTATGATGCCATGGCGACATCAATGCGAGTCCTGATTCTCAGGAAGGGCGCATGGAACTCAAGATGCATCTGGACATGATGGCAGAGGCTGATGGTCACGGTGGCCATGGTGGTATGGCGATGGAAATGCCTATGGATGGTCTCTTCGGCGAGTTAGAAACTGAAGCTCGAATTATCCTGGGTGGCGGTTTGCGAGAATCCCATTCCGATAGTGATGCCAGTGAAGCATTTGGTAACTCTGAAGCGCTGACGGTTCATGCCGGCATGGTTTTGGCTCACGGCCGCAGTTTCGAAAAAGCCCTTTGGGACATATATGCTGACGAATCTACCAGCATTTACCAGAAGCAGTTAGCGACCAATGAAGCGATTCGCGAATACCTTACTTCTGATGCACAGCACGCAGTTTCCACTTCGCCTAAGTCAGCAGAACTTTATCTCGATCATACTTATGCCAATGCGTTTCGCATGGGTTATCCAAAGTTAAGTGGATTGTTGTATTCAAACCAGTGGTTGCAACTTGCTTCATTAGAAGCAATTATCATTGGACAGGTTGATCCTCAGTTTGCGGGTCGTGTTCCTGTGACTTTGGAACGATACTGGAACAAGGTTGGTTCTGACACCGGTATGACTATGTTCCCGGCTCCTTCGGAAATGCCAAGCGCGCCGGCAATCACACCCTCGCTTTACAGCCAGTCACCAATGGCAGCAGTGATTATTGATAATTTGAATATGCTTGAGTCAGCACTGGCTGATGTTATCGCTTATCCAAATTTGCAGGATCGTGAAACTATCATCGATCAGGTAGTTAATCAGTACACTTCTGATGACATGTATGTTGCAGAAACTATGGATTATTTGCTGAATGCATTACGTGGCGGGATCTTCAATCAGGGTGGCCCTGCAATTGGAGAACTGTCTCGTTCAGAACGTAACCGTACTCGTGATGCGATGAACATGAATCACGCGATGATCATGTCAGCGCCTCAGTAATCCGCTTTAAAAGCGGAGATTTCTACAGCAACGCAGCAGAACTAAAAAGCGACCACAAGGTGATCGTTTTTTATTAACAAATTCTCGAATTTTGAGAAGTTTATTCTGCCGCTCTGGATTTGTTATGATTGTTTCATGCTCATAACAAATTTTCTTCCAACTGCTTCACCGCATAATCGCAAGCCCTAGCAGTAAAGGCCATATAAGAAATTGAGGGATTCTGACAGGCGGCGGAAGTCATGAAAGCACCGTCGGTAATAAACAGATTTGGTACATCGTGAGCTTGACACCATTTATTTAAAACGGAATTCGATGGATCATTACCCATTCTCGCGCTGCCCATTTCATGAATTCTGTTACCAGGCACGGTCAGATTTACCGGATTGGAATTGATGTCGGTACAACCTGCAGCTTCTAACATGGCGACAGCATCTTTGCGCGCTTCTTCCAACATTGTGTGTTCATTCTCACCGTAACTTACATCAAATAGTGCCTGCGGATTACCCCATTTATCAGTTTTGGTTGGATGTAGGGTTACGCGGTTATTGGGATTTGGCAATTGCTCGCCAAAGGCGCCGATGTTGATTCGCCATGGCCCCGGAGCCTTATGAGCCTCTTTAAATGATTTGCCGATTCCTGCTAGTTGCCCGCCAGCATTACCTATCGGTGATGCGCCGCCCTGATAACCAAAGCCACGGGTATAGGGTTTATCATTCTCGGTAATGTTGGCATAACGTGGAATGTAGATGCCACCGGAAGGGCGCCTGCCGAAAACTTTTAAATTATCGAAGCCATGCATAATGCCGTTGGCTCCGGCACCGCTAATGTGGTCCATTAAGTTGCGACCAATTTGATCGGAAGTGTTAGCGAGGCCGTTTGGAAATGCTTCTGACTTTGACTGCAAAAGAATCATTGCCGAAGCTATTGCAGAAGCGTTTAAGTAAACCAATCGTGATGTGTAGGTGCGATGCTCATTAGTTTTTGCATCGACTATGCGTACTCCACTAACTCTATTCGTTGCTGGATCGTAATCAAGAGATTGCACGATAGCGTTATGCACGATGGTCATGTTGCCGGTGCGTTCTGCCGCTGGGAGAGTTGCGTGTAAAGATGAAAAGTAAGCTTTGAAAGAACAACCAAAGTGGCAACGGTTTTGTGATTGGCAATTAGTTCTACCTAATGCTCTCTGTTCTTCAGTAACCTGGGTAATGTGAGCAATTCTTGCAGCAATGACATTACGTCCCGGGAATGCAGTTTCTATTTTAGACTTAAAAGATTTTTCTGCATCGGTTAATTCGAATGCTGGTTGATAAACTCCGTCGGGAAGTTGTTCTAAGCCATCGTTGTTTCCGGCAATACCGGCGAACTCTTCCACATAGTCATACCAGGGCTTGATTTCGTCATAGCGGACGGGCCAATCGATAGCCACGCCTTCTTCTTTATTGGCGGCAAAGTCCTGTGGTCCCATGCGGTAGGATTGTCGACTCCACATGATGGATCGACCCGCAGTGTGGTAGCCACGCAACCAATCGTATTGAGTTCCTTCCACTGTTTCATAGGGATGTTCGTCATCCTTCACCCAGAAATGCTTATTGGATTCTTTTACGGCATAGGCGACGCCGGGATATTGTCGGAAATAATGCTTTTCTATTTCATCTTCAGATATGCGATCGAGATTTTTTTCCTGCCAGGGACGAAGCTGATCAACGTAATCCCGCTCCGGTTTTATTTCGGGTCCCCGTTCTAATACAAGCACCTTCAGACCGCGTTCGCATAATTCTTTAGCGCTCCAACCACCACTCATGCCAGAGCCAACTACGATTGCATCAAAATCTGTCAAAACTGATTCTCCTGTTGTGTGCTTATTCTTATATTTCTACACTGGAATCCCAACGACCTGGAACTGCTACCCATTCCTGTTCCTGCAGGCGGCCCTCTTCCGATGCGAAGTAAGCTTGAGTAATGAGTCCTTTCCAGGAGCGATAGGCACTGTATTGAGAATTACGCCCATCGAATGCCCGGGCATCGAGAGAGGCTAAGCGAGATTCCGCAGTTGTTTCGTCAAGTTCTACAAAGTCTCTACCGAGTTTCATGCTTAGATCGCGAAGGTTTCGATGTTGATTACGCTGAGTATCAGCATTGGCCCACTCAGCCATTAAGCCATCGAGAAAACCGGGTACGTTTACATCCAAGGCGCCAGGTGTATCGGTGCGGGGAATGATTAGATCACTAACTCGAGATACTAGTTGTAGTTCTTCATCGGAGAAAAAGCGCATGACTCCAGCACTTGATGGAACGATCTGCACTGCACCGCTGCAGGCGGAGAGCAGGGAAGCACCACCAATGGAAACGATCATGCCTTGTAATATGTCACGACGGGTATGCATAGTTTTTCTCGTCAATATTTATAACAGACCGTAAGCATATGAGAAATCAGATGATCTGAACAGAGACTACGTGACAAGAAAAACTAACTAGCGATATAGCGCTTCATGCTGGAGCGGACGAGGTTGGAATTTCTGCGAAGCAGAAACGTGAAAATGAATAGACAAGCCACCTAATCCAGAAGGCAACACATTTCTATGAAAAAGCTTCATGATAGAACTCTTTTAGTCTTTTGAAGAAAGGCCAAAAGTGGAGATCTGTATTAATCAGAAAAGAATTTCTAACCAAATAAAAAGGCCGATAAGAATAAATCATACCAACCTTTGAACTTCTGTGACTTAAGCACAAATCTTGCAGATTTGTGCCCATCTGTGTGACGCTCTTTGCAAATAGGTTTCTTAAGAAACCTATTTGCGTATCGCTAGTGAGTTTTTGCTGTGCAGGGACTCTTTAATCTTGGCCTGCTAGTGAACGCTGCTCACTTTCACGGCGCTCAGCAACTAGCTTTTCATAACCCTCTTGATCGAGATGGGTGATTGCTAACCACGCGTGAGTCATTTCATCACCAGTGCGGCTGCCACCATATACCCACTGATCAGGATCCGGATTGTTAGGATTATCGGCAGTGTTGTCGTACCACTGCTTCAATACTAGAACTGCTCCTGCTGGAATCAATGGAGCAACATCTGGCTCATAGATATGGCTGTGATGCCAAGTCGCACTCCAGTTTGAAACTTGGCTGATCGCTTCTGTACGTCCAGTTTCCGGATAGAAGATTTCCAGCGAGGCCGCATTCATTCGAAGGTGGCCATGAGGCTGGAAGCTATCAAGACGAATAGGGTGATCGAATGAATGAAAACCCTGAGTCATTTGATAACCGTTAGGAGGAATCACTAGGTCATCCTGCTCTTCGATTCGATAAAGAGCGAGGTCTTGCTTGTAGATATTTCCGCCGTCTTCATAACCTTCGTCGTGGAACCAAAGGCCAATCTCAACAACGTTATCTTCAATCATCTCGCCTTGTGCAGTTGCACCAACACCCCCTGGATACATGTGGATGCTCCATTGGATTTGTGCGCCGGCTGGAATGGTTCGGCAAACACCTTCAGGAACCATTTCGCCCCATTTACCCATTGCGTATTCGGTCAGCATGCCTTCCCTTTGTAATTCACCTTCTTCGTCTTCCATCCATACAGAAGAGTTGGCGTGGTGAACAACAGCAGCGGCATCACCTCGAGGCTTTACTTGAACCGCCTTAATACAGCGATCTGCAATAATACCTGGATCAACAAACTCATTGCTCCACAGGTCATTGCCGCTTGCAGGAATATCGTAGGAGGTAGAAGGAACGATTAAATCTGGCTGGCCTAACTGCGCAGCAAAGTTCCACTCTCTTGGATCTCTTAACTGATAAGGAGGAGGTGAACTATCTGGTTCACCTAATGGCGCACCTTGCTCAACCCAGGCAACTATCTGCTCGATCTCTTGCTGCTCCAAGCGCCAGTCACCGATTAAATTCTGAATGCCAATGCCTTCGTCATAAGCATATGGAGGCATTTCTTTGTTCGCTACTTTATAGGAAATCAAAGGTGCCCAAGGACGAACCTGGTCATAGGTTTCGAATTGCATAGGTCCAATACCACCTTCCTGATGACATACGACGCAATTCTCATTGATGATTTGCCCGATCTGATCATTGTAAGTCAGTTCATGAGCTTCATCTTGAGCATGAGCCTGAATACCTAGTAGGGCGATTATTAAAACAAAAAGACTGCTAGCAATTCTTCCAATAGCTCTCATATTTTTCTCCTTTGCCGTTCTGGCTGGGCCCCAGATCCTGGAGCAGTCTTACTGTGGGTTTCGCAGCAGGGATGCGTTTTTCAAACAAGGTTTAAGTTTACCTTTTTAAATTGTAGGTAAAAAGAGGGGCCGGTGCCATCAATACACCTCATTTTAGGCGCTAAGGTATAAAAAAGGCCGTGAGAATTGGCTCTCCGTGAGTTTTACAAAATGTATTAGTGTTATCCTAAATGTAATTGCGTCGGAATTACATTTGGATACTCAAAGCTGGGAGCATCTGAGGTTAAGGGGGGGCTCTTTTCTCCTGCCCTAGGAACAGGAGGAAAAGCGGACATCTGTGAGATAGAAAGAAGCGCATAACCAAAGAAAAAGGCTGGGAGATCGAAATCTGCCAGCCTTTCACCTTTATGTTCTTCGCGCATTTCTGTTCTAGAAATGCGCTCGTTCTGAAGAAAACCTATTGTGCATCCCTGTGATTAATCTTGTCCCGCTACTGATCGTTGTTCTCTTTCTTGGCGCTCAGCAACTATCTTTTCATAACCCTCGTCGTCGAGGTGAGTTACAGCAATCCAGGCGTGGGACATTTCATCACCAGTTCTGCTGCCTTCATAAACCCATTGTTCTGGATCAGGGTTATTTGGATTATTAGCTGTGTTGTCGTACCACTGCTTGATCACAAGTACTGCGCCAGTTGGAACTAACGGAGCAAGATCTGCATCATAAATGTGGCTGTGGTGCCAGGTAGCACTCCAGTTAGAGATCTGACTTATTGCTTCAGTGCGACCAGTTTCTGGATAGAAAATTTCCAGAGATGCTGCGTTCATGCGCAGGTGACCATGTGGCTGGAAGCTATCGATTCGAACTGGGTGATCAAAAGAGTGAAAGCCCTGAGTCATTGTGTAACCGTTTGGAGGAACGATTAGCATATTGTTCTCGTAACCTTCACGCATTGGATAAGCTTTTAGGTCTTGAGTGTAAGGCTCATTAGTTTGCTCGAAGTTGTCGTCGTGGAGCCAGATACCCATCTCAACTACGTTGTCTTTAACGGCCTGACCTTGCGCTGTTGCGCCAACGCCACCTGGATACATATGAATGTCCCAGAAGATTCTAGAATTAGCTGGCATTTGACGGCAAACCTCTTCAGGAATTAATTCACCCCACTTGCCCATCGCATACTCAGTTAGTTGACTGAAATCCTCATACTCGCCAGTTTCTTCGTTAAGTACTTCGATAGAAGGATTGGCGTGGTGAACACAGCGCGAGCATCTCCACGAGGCTTAACTTGCATGGCACGAATACACTTACCTTCAGTTAGACCAGTTTCCACGTAGTGCTTGTGCCATAGGTCATTACCACCGGCCGGAATATCTATAGGAATAGAAGCGATAACCAGACTCGGCTCACCAAATTCTTCTTCGAAATTCCAGGCTTCTAAATCAGGCAAGTCTACAAGAGGAGGAGTGATGTCAGCTGGTCCAATTGGTGATCCATTGTTTACCCACTGAGTAATGGCATCGATCTCTTCCTGGGCAAGGCGCCAGTCACCTTCAAGGTCCTGGATACCAATGCCATGATCGTAGGCATAAGGAGGCATTTCCCGGTTAGCTACCTTCAGTTGAATTAATGGTGCCCAAGGACGAACTTGGTCGTAGTTCTCAAATTGCATGGGACCAATGCCGCCTTCGCGGTGGCAGACCACGCAATTTTCGTTAATGATTTGCGCCACATGAGTGTTGTAAGTGACCTCATCGTCTTGGGCTTGAACGCTAGAGAAGCCCAAGACTAAAAGGGCTGCGCTCATAAAGCCTAGAACTTGTCGCATCGATTTCATTGTTCTATTCCTCTTTACAGGGATTGAATTGGACCAATATTACCGCTTTTTGGCATTCACTAGGAACGGAAAATCTAAATAAATTGTAATTATTAAGAATGGAAAAAGCCGGTAGAAAGAGATTTTACTAAGCGTAATCTCACTAGTGAACCAGCAGCTAAACTGCTGGGAGTGTAAGATTTAAAGGAGCTCTTTGTAATAAAAAGCGGTGATCTGAACAAATCCCAAAAATATTGAGTATCTGCAATTTATATTTCTAAAAGGCGTAAAAAAAGACCAGCAGAGTTGCCTTTGCTGGTCTTCTTCGAAACTAGTGCTAGTTAGTTTTTCTTTGGAAAAAACTAGTCTTGTCCAGCCAAGCTTCTTGCTTCTCTAGCTTCGCGCTCTTCAACGACCTTCGCGAAACCTTCTTCATCGAAGTGAGTGACAGCAATCCAAGCGTGAGACATTTCGTCTCCAGTGCGGCTACCGCCATATACCCACTGATCAGGGTCAGGGTTATTTATATTGTTTGCTGTGTTGTCGTACCACTGCTTGATAACCAATACCGCTCCCGTTGGAATTAGCGGGGCTAGGTCTTCATCATAAATGTGGCTGTGGTGCCAAGTAGCGCTCCAGTTGGAGATTTGGCTGATCTGCTCAGTGCGCCCGGTTTCTGGGTAGAAAATTTCCAGAGAAGCAGCGTTCATGCGCAGGTGGCCATGAGGTTGGAAGCTATCAATGCGCACTGGGTGATCGAAAGAGTGGAAACCCTGAGTCATAGCATAACCGTTAGGTGGAACAATCAGTTCGCCATTCTCATAACCTTCACGCAATCCGTAAAGACGAAGGTCTTGGCGATAAGGGCTTTCCGCAACTTCGTACTCTTCATCATGGAACCAGATTCCCATTTCAACCACGTTATCAGTAATTGCTTCCCCTTGTGCAGTAGCGCCAACGCCACCAGGGAATAGGTGGATGTCCCAGTATATGCGCGAGTCACCTGGCATTTCCCGGCAGACACCTTCTGGCATCAACTCACCCCATTTACCCATAGCGTATTCAGTTAACTGACTGAAACGGTCGTAGTCACCAGTTTCTTCGTTATAAACTTCCAGTGTCGGATTAGAGTGATGAACAACCGCACGCGCATCGTCGCGGGGTTTAACTTGCATTGCTTTAATGCAGCGCTTTTCTGTAAGACCAGTTGGAACATGGTGCTTGTGCCACATGTCATTTCCGCCAGCAGGTACATCGATTGGCATCGATGCAATAACTAAATCCGGCTCACCAAGCTTTTGGTTCGAAGTTCCAGGCATCAAGGTCTGGAAGGATTGGAGCTGGCGGAACAATATCCACAGGCCCTAGGGGCGAACCGTTATTAACCCATTGGGTAATAGTATCTATCTCTTCCTGGGCCAGGCGCCAATCGCCTTTGAGATCCTGAATACCAATACCGTGGTCATAGGCATACGGAGGCATTTCACGGCTAGCTACCTTCAGTTGAATTAATGGTGCCCATGGGCGCACTTGGTCATAGTTCTCAAATTGCATTGGGCCAATGCCGCCCTCACGGTGGCAGACCACGCAATTTTCGTTAATGATTTGTCCAACGTGCTCGTTATAAGTAATTTCTGCATCCTGAGCAAGAACCCCCGTGGATAGGGCGATCGCGCCAATTCCGAATGCAATTTTTTGCACTAATTTCATGCTCTTCTCCTCAATTAGAGAGTAATGGGCAAACAACTGAAAAATGATAATTTTGAGAGGTGAAAAAGTCCACCAAATACCTATCATTTCATCGATTCTTTGCAACAAATTGAAACAATCGGAATGCCTAAAAATACTAGCCTTGACGATTAATACAGTAGTTTATCTGCAGTTTTCGGTTACCCAAACAAAAACGGCCGATTCAAAGAACCGGCCGTTTTCGAAGATGCTAAATTCTTACTCTACAACTACTCGTTGATAGACGTTAGTCCAGCAACACTGGTCGCCATTCGAGCTGTCAGGAGCCCGATGGACGTCAACCTTGGTCCGAATAAGATATTCGCCTGGTGCCGAGAAAGTAGCATATACACGAGCTACGCCAGAAGGCCCATCAATTGGAGCCTGATTGGAGGCTGGCTCCCGGAAGAAGCGAAAACGAGGGTTGTCTTCTTCATAAGGATTTTCAGGAACTTCAGTATCTGGGTGGCGGGTAAATTCTACAGTGCCGCTATCGGGTCCCTGATGCAGAGAAAACTCAGATCCCATCTGGATTGGTTCCTCGAAACGAGGATCTTCTGGATCTCTTTCTGCTGGATCTGTTGCATTAACCATAATTTCTGCGGGAATGCCGACTTGAACAGGGTTACGCGGATAGTCGCCGACCTTTGGGGATATAAACCCGCTCGCTGCGCGCCATCTTCACCGAGTCCAACAAGAGGCTGCATAGCACCTTGCGGGCGAGGAAGGATAAAGTCTAATTCATAGGCAGAGGATCCATAGCGACCCGGCACCCTAAGTGGCTCACTATCGCCAGTCTTCAAGTACCACCAAACGTCTATTTCACGTTCATCTGCAGCAACGGTAACGGTGAAAGCCCCTACTGTTCTCCCGGCAGGGAAGTGGGTAGGTTGATTTCCATCAAATTTAGCTGGCTCCATGTAATTGGCTTCACCGATAGGAATGTCCATTGGCTCATCGTTTCTATTGATAATGCCGTATGAGTAGCTGGCCGTGCCGTCAGGATTCGCAGTCCAACCTTCCATTACAGGAATAAGAGGCAGGCCACCTGGAGGTGCTAAACTTAGAAAGCGGGCGTTATCAGTCGACTGCGCTTGAACTGTTAATGCCGCTGAAGCAAATAGTCCGATTAGCGCTGCAGCGATATGTTTAGTCGAAATTCGCATTGAATGTATCTCCAATTTAAATCAGGTTTGCTTTGACTATTTTCCATCGAACAAACCAGTGGTTTTCGAAGTTTGCGACGGATTATCCTTTTAATCAGTTGAATCTATCTCAGCAGGGAGGCTAGGATAACGGCCAATTTCACCCGCGTCCAGTTATGATGCGACTTAAATAGTGACCACATGTTTTTGTTTTTTTACAAATTGTTACAAGTTTTTCGCTAGCGTGAAGATGAAAGAATTAAGTCTATTTTCTATCTGCATTTTTACTGCATTTATTTACTCATCGAGTAATGCTGCGCTCGATCGCGTTGGCGATTTTGCATTGTTAGATTACGCGGGTGAATTTCATCAATTGAGTCGCTATCGCCATCGACAAGGACTAGTCGTAATGGCTTACGATGAAAACTGCGCGGCCATGACTAACCATGTAAATGAATACCAGTCACTCGCTAATGAATTTACAAAGCAGGGATTGGAGTTTGTTTTCCTGGATTCACTGGACCTGGGTAGAGATGCATTTGTAAATAGCAATTTAAATTTGCCGGTTTTGGAAGATGAAGGTCAATTGGTTTCCGAATCACTCGGCATTCAAAACGCGGGAGATGTGCGTGTACTAAATCCGGAAAGACTTTCTATTTATTATCGCGGATCTGTTTCCAACCAATTAAGAGAAACACTTCAAGGAGTGTTAAACGGATCAGTAAGCGATACCGTTTCAACTGCTATTGAAAGTTGCTCCATTACCTATCCGGTAAAAGAAATACATTCTCAAACACCTCCAAACTATGTCACCGATATTGCCCCTATAGTTATTGAAAATTGTGCGGGGTGTCATCGTCAGGGTGGAGTAGGTCCATTTGCACTGGATAGTTACATCATGTTGCTGGGTTGGTCGCCAATGATTCGCGAGGTGATTCTGAATAAGCGCATGCCGCCGATGCAGGTTGATCCCTATATTGGTCATTCAGATGACGCCCGTTATTTAGATGCGGAAGAAATGCAAACTCTGGTGCACTGGATCGATGTCGGAGCGCCCCAGGGAGACGGTGATGCGGATCCATTAGAAGAGCTTGCAAACAGTATCGATCTTGAAGCAAGGGAAGAATGGGATTTTGGCGAACCGGATTTTATCGTTACGGGCCCGAGTAATGATGTGCCGCCAACGGGAGTTTTAGATTACGTCTACGAAAACGTAGACTTGCCTTTTGATGAAGACAAATGGATTCGAGCTATTCAATATCGTGCTGGAGATCCATCGGTACTTCATCACTTAATGACTTTCGTTACCGAACCTGAAGAAGATTTCTGGGGGCCGGAACGTAACGATTTATCCGTTTCAAGAAGATTTGTTGCGGGTTATTCGCCAGGCAAATCGAATGTTTTTGAGTTTACGGAAGGAACGGGCGTCTTTATTCCAAAAGGCCATGGTCTTTCGATGCAGTTTCATTATGTAACTAACGGACAACGCACCACCGACGTAACCCAAATAGGTTTGTATTTTAGTGAAGAAGAAGGCTTACAGGAGCAATTAGTGCAGGCGGTCTCTTCGCGGTTCACGCTTCCGCCTAATGCCTTCAATCATGAAATGCATGCGGAACATGTCTTCGATGAAGAAGTTGTGATAACTGGAGTGCGTGCCCGTATGAACTATCGCGGGAAGAAAATGAAGTTTGCTATCGAAGAAACTAATGGTGAGTTGCGAGAAATATTTAGTGTGCCAGCTTATAACTACGGGTGGCAACCTCACTATATTCTTGGGCAACCGGAAGTCTTAACCCGCCGGGACCAAGGTGCATGTCATTGGGGCATTCGATAATTCAATTTCAAATCCGACCAACCCAGACCCAGAAAAAGAATTAACTTTCGGATTGAATAGTTGGGACGAAATGTTTACGGGCTACTTCACTTACTACAAATCACCTTGAAGATCTTCTCCAGCTAAATGAGTGAATCTGCTTTTATCCGCGCGCAGGCTGAACTGCACCATGCCTTTTTGTTGGGATTGCAGTTGATGGTTTCTTCAAATAAAGAACCATCGGTCATTGAAGATTGGATGTTTCGCTTATTCAGGCGTCAACACGAACAAAAGTTTCTATCTAGTTTCGAAAAACTTGGTCTCAGCAATCTTTCAGATGCGGTTGCCTGCGCTAAGTACCATGTGGTCTCTAATGCCATCGGTGGCGTCGGCGTGGAATACATGTATGAATCGGATCAAAAAGCCTGGGTCAGGTTTCGTTATCCCCGCTGGATGTATAAAGGACCAACGATTTGTGGTGTGCCCAATGAAGTTTGTCGTGGATTCTTGAGAGGCTGGTATGCCCACAATGGCGTATCGTTAAAAAATCCGCGCCTGGGTTTCGTCTGCGTCTCTGAAGACATGACCGGAGAAATTGGCTTTTGCGGTTACTTTAAAGAGTATGATCACGAGCTAGGTGAAGATGAAAGAGTAGTTTTTGCGAAAGATGAAATTCCACCTCCCTATAAAGAGGAAGAACAACCAGAACCGCCGACCGATCAATGGAACCAAGAACGCCTGGAAAAGGCTAACAGAAATTATGGTGTTGAATTCATTCGCAACTCTCTCATTGAACTAATGAAAGTTATAGGGAAGGAGGAGGCTCTGAAACTTGGCTGCCGGGCCGGAAGGTTAATTGGACTTCAGTACTATCAGGAAACCAGAAAGATTGTCGGCGCTGACGATGGTGATCTATATTCGGCAGTTGAATATTTACAACGAATGTTTGCCGGTATGGGTGACACTGTTAAAATCAATGCAGCAGAAGATCAATCGCAATACCTAATTCTCCATTCAAATCTTCGAATTCTACGAGATTTAGAGGCAGAAGAAAGAGACATTGTGTTGAAGTTGTTGGCAAGAAATCTGGCAGGGCGCAATGTCTTCTTGTCGTCAGCTTAAACAGTTGCAGTGGGACGTGGATGGAGACCAGGTCAACTGGACTGTAAGCAATCTCACCCGGCGTTAGTGGGATAGAGAAGAAATCTCTGTTAAGAACAAAAATAACCCACAAACTATTTCACCTACGATCGGAACTGCTGTTGGGATCTGAAAAATATCAGCTTCTTCAATAGTTCGCTCACGTCAAAATCCGCTATGAATGTTCACTCGCTCGCCCGGTCTGTTATCCTTCAGCGCGGCTCATTGTTTCGACTGACAATTTAACCAGTAGGGCGAACTTAGAATTAATCTGTCGCTAAAAATAGTTAGTGAGTCTTTATTGAGCGAGGCAAATCAATAACAGCGTTATGGTTGGTAACGAAAAAGAGCAGATTTATTACGGCTGGAAGATAGTTGCTGCACTACTTTTTCTGCTTACCTTTACGAGCGGTTTAAGTTTCTATAATCATGCGATCTACCTAAACGCACTGGCTACTCAGTCAAACTTCGACGTCAGTACAGCTTCTACAGCGGTCTCTATCTTTTTTTTAACTGGCGGTGTCATGGGATTATTCGTCGCCAGGTGGGTGCAGGAATATGATCCACGAATCTGTATAACTGCTGGTGCCATAATTTCTTTCATGTCGCTATCTTTGCTCGCTTATGTTTCCACAGTGTGGCAGCTGTTTCTTGTTTACGCTTTTTTTGGCACCGGCTTTTCCGCTTCTTCCCTCATACCGGCAACAACGCTAGTTACCAAATGGTTCCATCGACGCAGAGCGATGGCTTTGTCAGTTGCATCTACTGGCTTGTCTTTAGGTGGGGTAATTCTCACGCCGTTGTCGGCAGTGATGGTTGAATCTTTGGGATTCAAAATTGCTGCACCTTTAATTGGAGTAATTTTTTTAGTAGGCGTGGTACCGGTTGCCTGGATGTACTTAAGGGAGAGTCCAGAATCTATGGGTTTACATGTTGATGGAGATCTACCTGAGAGTATCGATGAAAGTGTGACATCAGACCCCCCTCAGGTAATCGAAGGCGGTATTACTTTTAAAGAAGCCAGGCGTCGCAAATTTTTCTGGGGAGTAAGCCTGGCCTACATTTTCCTGATGGCCGCTCAGGTCGGTGGCATCGCCCATCAATATGGACTAGCGCGGGAGCTGTTAACGGAGGCAGAAACGGCAATTGCTGTCGCTATACTCCCTGTGTTCAGCATTATTGGTCGACTGATTGGTGGTTGGATCGTCGATCGCATGTCGATTCGCAAATTCGCAATTTCAATGATGATACTGCAAGCAGCTTCTTTAAGTTTACTAGCAGGTGGATTTGGCATATTTACCTTGTTTCTAGGTTTAGCCGCATTCGGTGCCACCGTTGGAAATCTTTTAATGTTGCAACCTTTGTTAATTGCTGATGCTTTTGGAGTGAAAGATTACGCACGCATATTTTCTGTGAGTAACTTGATGTCATCATGGGGAACAGCGATGGGCCCCGGTGTATTGGGATTTGTTTATGCGACCAGTGGCAGCTTGTATCAATTGCCGTACTTTGTAGCCGCCGGTGCGGGCGCTTTGGGAATCGTCTTGTTTTTAATGGGTGGAAAAATTGTTCGTTCCCATGCATGAGTTCAGATGTAACTGCACTTAACTTCTCCAAATGATAGATTGCATAAATCAAGCGGAAGAAACCACCTTAATATGAAAATTCGAAAAGGCTTAATAGTTACTATAGAAATAATAGCCGTTCTGGTTGTTGTTTTGTTTTTAGTCGGGCCCTTTCTCGGCATCCCAGCCAATTACATTATCTACGGACCTAATGTCGCATCAGGAATTGGTTCGAAGCTACTCTGTAGTTCAATTTACGTAACTGGATATTCCCGAGAACAAGCCTTTAACGACCTTGTTCAATACTCTTCGATTCTGGAACAGCTCACCATTGAATACAAAGACGAGAGCAGAACCGTTACAACATCACTGTTTGGAATACAGGAGAAGAGTGCATCTGCTTTACCGAATCTTGGTTGTACAGTTAATTACGAAGGTCATACCCAACGCCAGGAACTCATTACTCAAGCTGGTCCTAAGAATCAAGCTCCATGGCCACTCGGCAATGGAGTAGCAACTATCGATGCGAACATGCAAAGGCTTATCGAATCCTTAGTTGCATCAGATAATGCTGCTGGATTGAATACCCGCGCCTTACTTGTTGCGCATGATGGTGCAGTCATTGCCGAAGCCTATAAACCAGGAAGCGAATGCTAGCTCTCCCTTGCTGGGCTGGTCGATGGCAAAAAGTTTAATGGCGGTTGCTTTAGGCAATCTCGAATATCGGGGTTTGCTAGATCTCGATCAAGCGCCTGGATTCTCAGAATGGAATGACGAGCGAAAGCAAATCTCACTCGTGGACATGTTAAACATGGCAGATGGATTGGAATTTTCTGAGGAATATGATCCGGGAGATGATGCAACAGCGATGTTATTCACCGAGCCTTCTGCATCTGCCTATGTAATGCAACAGGGTGCATTGCACAAACCAGGAGCTTTTTTTAATTACAGCTCTGGCACAGCTAATCTGCTGTCGAAAGTGCACCAAGACACACTAGGCTCGCCCCAAATTGCTTACGATGACTTTCGCGAAAATATTTTCCTACCAATGGGGTTTCAGGACGCTGTTTTCGAAACTGACGCCAGCGGTCTGTTCGTAGGTAGTTCATACTTTTATGCGTCTGCCCAAGATTGGGCGAGACTCGGACAAGTAATGTTGAACGATGGCACCATTAACGGTCAGCGCATTGTTTCTGCGGACTGGGTGCAAACAGCAACCAGCCCAAATCAAACTGAAAATGATAAGGCTTACGGATATCAATGGTGGCTAAACAGAGGTAATGAGAGGCTACGCTTCGAAAACTTGCCTGCTGATATGTATTACGCTAGTGGTAATCGCCGCCAGTTTATAATGGTTTTTCCTTCTCAAAATGCAGTTATTGTTCGCCTTGGATGGTCCTCTGGTCCTTATCCGATTAGCGACAACTTTGGAAGAATATTAGAGTCACTATAAAGCGATTCATGGGCAAAAAGATGACTTAGTGGAAAATGCCTCTGCTAATCTTCCAGGGAAATTTTTAATAAAGACAATAAGATAGTAAGGCTATGTCACTTTTAATCGTCGTTGAAAGCGGGCAATAGGTACATTCCTTCGTCTAGTACCTCCTTAATTGCCTGGGTGCTATGCCAGATATCTTCGAAACGCAGATGCAGCGGAGAGAATCCGAATCTAAGCAAATCAGGGCTTCGAAAGTCTGCGATCACCTGTTTAGCAGCTAGTGCCTGACAAATTCCGAATCCTTTCTGATGGGAAAATGCTAACTGACTTCCTCGGGTTCAGCAGATTTAGGTGAACAAAGTTGCAGTTGCTCTAAACAGCCTGATTGTTTTATAAAGACAAAAACAATTCAGTTAACTGAATTGATTTTTCACGCAATTGTTGCACATCAATTTTTTCAAATGAAACAAGAGCGGCATCGAGCATGCTCATTGAAAGAACGGGTGGAGTTCCTGACAAAAATTTTGTCATTCGCTTGCTTGCTACATACTTTTTATCGAAGTCAAAAGGTGCCTTGTGTCCCATCCAGCCAGTGATTGGTTGTTCGCAATATTCCTGATGTTTTTTTGCAGCATATAAAAACGCCGGTGCCCCCCGGGGCCCCCATTTAAATATTTGTAAGTGCAACCTACTGCAAAATCTACTTCCCATTTATCTAGTTCCAGGGGTATTACACCGACACTATGGGATAGATCCCATATTACCAGGGTTCCATTAGCGTGGGCCTGCTTGGTTAGCTCTTCGATATCGAGGGTTGCCCCGGTACGGAAATCGGTATGAGTAAGTAATAGTACAGCGGGCTTTTCTTCCCAGTCGGATTCCTAGCTCATGACGTTCTACTAATTCCAAATGACAGCGACCATTATTTAATAAGCGTTGCACCCCTCTGCGATATAGAGATCGGTGGGGAAATTATCTTTAGTCGACAATATTGATTGCCGCTCATTATTTATATTCAGCGCGCAGAAAAAGTAATTTAAAAAGATTTACTAAAACTGAATCACAGCAAATAGTTTGATCTGCTGCAGCTCCTATTAGCGGGGAAATTTTTTTGGGACCGACATGGGCTGGAAGATCAATCCAGCTATGAAGGTTCCAGCTGGGATGAGATCATTGCCCCATTGTTTGTCGACAACTTCGATAGCCCTTCGTTTGCAACCAAGGTCAGAGGACCGAGTGAATTTCCGTCAAGGAAAATTTTTTTCCCTTTTGGCAGAAGAAACTTTTTGCGCTTCTCGGCTAACGGATCTTCTTCATCTAGTTTTTGTACTGACTCCAGATCCATTACTGCAACATTTCTTTTGGGCCCCTTTTACGACATTTGTAAAAGCTTCGCTGCCAGGATGAATCCAGTCGAAATGACTCACCCCTTCATGAAGTTCAGTCCGAGCGCCTGTAAGTCGAGACTGTTCTATCGGCACAATTGCATCCAGGGGGGCCATGGAAAATAATTGAATTACGATGGGGAGTTTTTTCTGCGGGATTTGCTTGTCTATAGGCGGATGGATTCTGGTTATAGCTAGATCCTATAAATTGAGTGGCTGCGACTTCACAAGACCCTGATCCCTGACTGTAACTAATAATATTAGTAATTGGTGCAAGCGCGATTACCCCCTGGGCATCTGGAGTTTCGGTTCCTGCCAAAAGAGAAAGATGTCCGCCAGCCGAATGTCCTGCGATTAAGAAATTTTCTGTATCGACTCCAAAGCTCTCCAGAGAAGATAAATATCTAATGCCTGCTTTAATGTCTTCATAGGTACCTGGCCAGCCACCACCGGTATCTCCTGTCCGCCTATACTCCAATGACCAAACGGCGAGTCCTTCTTGCGCAAGCCCGGTTAGAAAAGCGTAGGCGTGTGACATGTCGAAGCTGTTAAGCCAACAGCCGCCATGAATGAATACGATTAGCGGATGAGGAGAATCAGAATTTTTCGGCAAGTACAATTTTCCGAATTGAAGTGGATCATCTCCGTATGCTAACCGCTGGTCTTCCTGACTAAACTTTAATGCCTGGATCTGCTCGAAACCGATATCACTTCCTATGCCAGGATAGTCAATTTTATTTTCCGCCGCGAATACAATTCCGCTGCTAAAAAACGCGACGATTAAATAATAATTTTTCACTAAGCACCCTTGTCATGGAAAAGTTTGGCCCATTGTTCCGGCATACGAGTGACCTTGCCATCTTTGTCGGTCCAGATATGTTTGGTAAATCCAGAAACGAGTTTTTCTCCATTATCCGGATTAGTAACCTCATAGGAAAAAGTTATTCGACGGCTAAGGTTTTCTTCGATGCGAGTGTGAACTTTAACTTTTTCCCCATAAAATAAACTACCAACATAACGCACGCTGATTTCAGTTACTGGCATTCGATAGCCAGCGGCTTCCACATCTGCGTAGTTGCTGCCTAAATCTCGCACTAGTTGGCTGCGCCCTTCTTCGAAGTAAACCAAATAAGTCGAGTGATGAACGACTCCCATGGCATCTGTTTCCGCATAGCGGACGTGAAACTCGGTTTCCATAGCCTTTTTGTCAGAATTCTCCATTTCTCCATTGTAGCTGCTCAGGACCATTTGCCTGAAATGATTTAAGTTTACAATGTGCATGCAAGACCGCAAATACGGCGATATTCTATGAACCAGTAGTTGGCCTTTATGCCTGGTATTATTAATCGAATTCGAATTCTCGTACGTAATATAATCTGTGATATGGGGCCTTGATAAGATAGGATCGAAAAAACATAAAATGAAACTAATGCGATACATTACCGCCACAGCCTTTGCTTCTGTATGTCTGGTGTCCAATGCGTTTGGCCAGCTAGATGCAATCGAGCGTCTTGAAGAAATCCAGCGAGAACTAGACAGAGACCTGGCGAATCTCCATCAATTAGAAAGCGAGTATGGACGACTGGATCGCAGAATGCTGGAGCCACTGGATCTGTTCAGTCGCTCTCTGATTGAAAATGAACGTTTTACCCAAGCACACGATATTTTGGATCAGGCTATTCAGATTATTCGCATAAGCGAAGGCCTCTATTCTCAGTCCCAATTCCCTTTCTTGATTCGTCATATCGAAAACCATGTCAATCGCGGCGACTGGGTTAACGCTCGCGAAGAGATGCAGCATTTAGATTGGTTAATAAAGCGCGGGGATAATGCAATCAATGAAGAGTTGGTAGCGACAATACTCGATCTCATTGATATTCATCTAAGGGGTGTGGCGGATGATTTTGTTGCCAATCAAAGCGACCACTTTAGGAAAGCAGAAAACCTCACCAATTTCGTAGGGCGTGTTGCCCGATTTAATTACGAAGCCGGTGATGTCCGGATTCCGGCCATCATGTATAAGAAAGTCGTGCAAATGTATTTGCAGGCAGTTGCAGTAGAAGCTTGGGGATCCACTGGTCTTTCACTTAGAAGTTATTCGAATACTGGTTATGCAATTTCACGGAGCGATGCCCGAATTTCACTTTACTATAGCGGTTTACGTTCTCTAACCGTAATACGGGATCTCTATATGCAAAGAGAAAACCCCGACCTTGAAG
The DNA here is from genome assembly GCA_019654215.1 of Gammaproteobacteria bacterium. GTDB lineage: Bacteria > Pseudomonadota > Gammaproteobacteria > Pseudomonadales > Pseudohongiellaceae > UBA9145. The sequence continues at coordinate 69,447 of BPDI01000005.1, forward strand.
GGGCTGGATTTGCATACTTCTATATTGGTGATTGGGAAGTGCTATTTAATAACCCGGATGCTGCCGGCCGTGCTTATAAACAGGGTCACAATCTTCTGACAGCGGCAGGTAGAACAGAAGAAGAAATAAATCTATATACTAGTCAGGCGCAAATGCTCCCTTTGATTGAGTTTCATGGTTCTTTTGAAAGCGCACTCGCTGCTAGTCAAGATGCAAACACTATCGATGGTGAAGGAAGCAATACAAATTTCACATTTAAACAATGGTCTTCTCAGTTTCCGAGAACTGTTGCTCCTGTTGATTACGATGAAAGAGAAGTGGGCTTGGATGAGCGTGAATATGCGATTTTTTCATTTAATCTTCTGGGGCTTGAACAGGCCAGACGCTGGTATCGTGGTCGTCTTAAGAAAAAAGTTAGTTCGCCACGAAATCTGGAATTGATTAATCGAGAAATAACCCGCTCAATTGATTGGTTAGAGCTCACTGAATCAATCAGAGACTTACACTACCGACCTAAACTCGTTAATGGCGAAGCACAGACGGTAAGTGCGACTTTGTACTTTCAGCTCGCCGATCGATAAATCTCTGATAAATCTTAAGAGAACTCAGATTCATGATTACGCATATAAAAGGTTTAATACCAACGATTAAAAATTTACTGGGCTTAATTCTATTTGCTGCAATCCTTGTGGCTTGCTCACCAAGTGAAAACACAAATACTAATCAATCAGAACAACCACTATCAGTTGCAGATCTGATTTTCGTGGGTGACAACATAGTTACCATGGATGAAAGCGAAGCCACTGCGGTTGCTGTTGCTGGCGACAGGATAGTGGCAGTTGGAAATCGCGACGAAGTAATGGCAATGCAGGGAAGCTCAACGCGACTGGTTGAATTAGGGTCGCGAGCACTGCTGCCTGGATTCATTGACGCCCATGGCCACTTTGGTGGAGTAGCAACTTATTCTGCGCTGCTAGATTTATCTTCTCCTCCGGTTGGCTCAATGGAAGACGTGGATGACATAGTCGCTGCCATTAGAAACTGGATTGAGGTGAATAATATTCCTGAGGGGCAACTTGTTTATGGAATAGGCTATGATGACTCCTTGCTCGCTGAGCGTCGTCATCCCAATCGTGATGATCTTGATAGAGCATCCATTACCCATCCTATTGTTATCCGCCATGTGTCGGGGCATCTGTCTTCGTCAAACTCGCTTGCACTTGCGACCTACGGTGTAAATTCCTCGACGGAGAATCCTTCTGGGGGAATCGTGCGTCGCCGGTTCGGAACCAATGAGCCTGATGGAGTAATGGAAGAGACAGCCATGGGCTTGCTGCCTGGAACAGGCGCCATGGTAGATGAGGAAATGGGCTGGCTCTTACGGAGGGAGGCCGCAGAGATCTATGCGGGTTATGGGATTACTACTATTCAGGAAAGCAATGTTAGTACTGACTATGTCGATGCTTTAAAGCAACAAGCCATGGAAGAACCGTTCGGAGTGGATATCGTTACTTACATAATGGGAAATCCACTTTCCGATGAAGCGCTTGCTGCAGTAAATCACGATAATGATTACACCGGTGGTGTTCGTATCGGAGGTGTCAAATTTACTCTCGATGGAAGTCCGCAAGGCCGCACTGCTTGGATGTCACGTCCTTATAATGAAGGTCCACCGGGAGTTGATCCTGATTATGTGGCCTATCCCAGCTACGATCCCGATGCCTATCGAGTGCGAATAGATCGCTTGCTAGAGCGTGGAGTGCCAGTGTTAGCCCACGCTAATGGCGATGAGGCGATCGAGTTAATGATTGATGGAATTGATGATGCGTTGGAAGGGGAAGAAATTCCTGATCACCGTTCCGTAATTATTCACGCGCAATTAATTCGTCCAGATCAGTTAGATCGAGTGAAGGAATTGGGCATTGTTCCTTCTTATTACGCCGCCCATCCATTTTTCTGGGGTGACTGGCATCGCTTAAGTTTTGGTGATGATAGGGCCAGTTTTATTAGTCCGGTTAAGGCAACACTGAACAGAGAGATTCCTTTTACAGTGCATAATGATGCGCCTATTGTTCCTCCAGACATGATGCGCCTGGTATCAATTACCGTTAATCGTTTAACCCGATCTGGATAGTATTAGGGTCGGACCAGCGTCCTACAGTTTTAGAAGCTTTGTATTCGGTAACTCAAGGCGCAGCCTACCAGTACTTCGAAGAAGATGAGAAAGGTAGTATCACCGTCGGCAAGCGAGCTGATTTCGTAATTCTGGAAGAAAATCCATTAACCATTGATCCGTTGCAATTGGAACATGTTGCCATCGTCGAAACTTTTGCCCGTGGTGAATCGGTATATCAGAATTCTGAATTTAATTAACAAAGAAAAGATATTTGAATATGGAGTAAGACATGAAAGTCGCATTCATAGGTTTGGGTGTTATGGGTTATCCCATGGCGGGACATGTTAAGAACGCAGGAATTGATGTCTGTGTTTATAATCGCACCGCAGAAAAGGCTGAGCAGTGGGTGGCTGAGTATGGGGGCGACATGGCGCCTACACCTGCGGAAGCAGCTGCTGATTGTAATGTTGTGCTGATATGTGTTGGCAATGACAACGATGTCCGAGAAGTAACCACCGGCGATAGTGGTGTATTGAATGGAATGATAGAAGGTTCAATTCTTGTCGACCACACAACAGCATCAGCCGCCCTAGCAAAAGAGCTGTATGTGGAAGCTAAAGCTCGTGGCGTGCAGTTTTTAGATGCACCTGTGTCCGGCGGCCAGGCAGGAGCAGAAAATGGTGCGCTGACGGTAATGATTGGCGGCGATGAATCCACTTATGTTGAAGCGAAACCTGTAATCGATATGTATTCTAAATTTAATAAACTGCTAGGTGTTGCGGGCAATGGTCAACTAGCAAAAGCAGCAAATCAAATTTGTATCGCAGGTGTAGTTGAAGGATTGGCTGAAGCACTAAATTTTGCTCTAAAGCAGGCTTGAATGGAGAGGACTTAATCGAAACCATTTCCAAAGGTGCGGCGGGGTCTTGGCAAATGGAGAACCGCTATAAAACCATGCTTGATGATGAGTATGAATTTGGATTTGCAGTCGATTGGATGCGCAAAGATTTAGGGATTGCAAAAGAAGAAGCTTCAAGAAACGGCGTTGCCATGCCGCTGGTGGACATGGTTGATAGCTTCTACGAAGAAGTCCAGGGTATGGGAGGAGGTCGGTGGGATACTTCCAGTTTATTGACTCGGTACACTCGCCGCTAGACCTGTTTTTTCGTTCAATTCAAGGCCTTCCAATCGGGAGGCCTTTTTGTTTGATAAATTCCTATCCCCAAAAGGCCTCGCATTGGCCGCAATTCCTTGGCTTTCTATTGATTATTCAAGCCTAACCAACTACCTTACGGGGTCATCTCGAATAACCCATGGGGATCGATAATGAAAGGCTTAAAATTACTTATATTGTCTGCACTTACAGCTATGACTGGGATAGTAGCAGCGCAATCAGATTATGAAGTACCGCGCACAGAATGGGGTCAGCCAGACTTGCAGGGTGTGTGGAATTTTTCTTCCGATGTGCCAATGCAACGTCCAGAGCGCTATGGCACTCAAGCATTTTTAACCAAAGAAGAAATCCAGGAACGCCGTGATCAGATCATGGCTGGGCGTCGAGCAGCCGATGAAGCAGCTGCACGTTTGAATATAGATCCAGATGCGCCTGAAGAGTCATCAAACCCTGGAGGCTACAACGATTTCTGGTTTGAAACGGCTGGCTTGGGAGATGTGGTTCGCACCTCACACATTGTTTATCCGGAAGATGGTAGACAGCCAAGCTACGTTGAAGGCGCCAACATGCAATTTGGTGGCCTAGGCCCTGATGTACCCGGAGATAGACCAGTACGCTACGTAGTTGGTGGAATTGATAAAGATGGACCAGAAGATCGCGGTTTATCAGAGCGTTGCATTGTTGGATTTAACTCTGGCCCTCCTTTTACGCCAAGTTTGTATAACAACAATGTGCAGATAATTCAAAATAAAGAGACTGCGGTAATATTCACCGAAATGATTCATGACGCGCGAATTGTTCCTCTAGTTGATAAACCTGCTCTTAGTGATGATATTCGGTTATGGTCTGGTGACTCTCGTGGTTATTGGGATGGTGACGCGCTTGTTGTAGAAACCAAAAATTTCAATGGTTATCGTCAAACTTTTGGAGCGGCAGGGAATAACTATAACGCTTCTCTGACCGAAAGATTTACTCGGGTTGCTTATGACCAAGTTGACTACGAATTCACTATCGACGATCCGTCAACTTTTAGCGACAGGATTACTGCTGTTGTTCCCATGATTAAGATGGCAGGACAGATGTATGAATATGCTTGTCATGAAGGTAACTACGGCATGATCAACACTCTACGGGGTGCTCGAGTAGAAGACGAGCTGATTGCCGAAGGTGTAGAGATAGGCGAAAGAGATTAATCCGGAGCGGTTCGCAAGGGCCGCTTCTATTTATGATCAAAAGACAATTAAGAAGATTGAATTAAGGTTTATCAATGAAAACTACAGTACAAAAACTACTAACAATTATTTGTGTGGTCTTGCTCACAGGATCCGTCAATGCACAAGTTCTTGATGAATTCCCGCGCACTCCAGATGGCAAGCCAGACTTTAGTGGTATCTGGCAAGCAATGACTAATGCCACATTATGACATCGAGCCTCATGCGGCTGCCTATGGTCCTTATCCAGGGGAAATGGGTGCGCTTTCTGCAAAGCCAGCAGACCTCGGTATCGTTGAGGGTGGAAGCATTCCGTATAACGAACAGGCACGTAGAGTGGCTGATCAGAATCGTGTTGATGCCATTACTAAAGATCCATTGGCAAAATGTTTTATGCCGGGTATTCCTCGTGCAAATTATCTGCCTTTCCCTTTCCAGATTGTGCAATCCAGCGACGTTATCCTCATTGCTTATGAGTTCGGCGAATCAAATCGCATCGCATATGTTGATCAGCCTGAAATCGTCTCACAAGTAGATGCATGGATGGGTCATTCCAATGCCCATTGGGAAGGTGACACATTGGTTATTCGTGTAACTGGTCAGATGCCAGATACCTGGTTCGATCGAGTTGGTAATCACCACAGCTTCGAAATGGTAGTGGAAGAAAGGTGGACTCCAGGTGGACCTAACCATGTGAACTATTCGGCAACGATTACTGATCCCAATACTTTACTCAACCATGGACGATTAGCTTTCCGCTTTATCGCCATGTACGCGATAATATGCAATTGCTTGAATTCAAGTGCGTGGAATTCGCGGAAGAGTATATGTATGGCGAGTGGCGTAGAGAAGGCACTCCGATCGGTAATCCGCCACAATAAATTAGCTTTCCTGTATTAAAGAACCCGGTCATGAAAGTGATCGGGTTTTTATTGCCGTCAATTCTAAAATTAGAAAAATGAAGTAACTAGACATTGCCTGCTTTACACTGCATCTTCAAATTTTTAGATCGTTTTCCAGAGGGGTATCATGAAATCGCTTTCTTTTCTTCGGTTTCTTTTTGCCGGTTTGCTTATGGTCTTGGTGTATTCCACCGGGGTCGCCCAGGAATCTCGCGATACACCATTCTATGTCGAAGGAATAACTTACGACTCTGAAATTCCGCGACCAGAGTCGATAATTGGTCATCCTTTAGGCCACCGTATTGCTCGTAATGATTTATTAGTGCAATACATGCGTACCATCGCAGAGATCTCGGATCGTATTACTGGCGAAACCATTGCTCACACTCATGAGGGCAGGCCTATCTTGGCGCTTACTATTACAACGCCAGAAAATCACAGTCGCATCGATGAAATAAAGGCAGCCCATCTTGCACTAAACGATCTGCAAGCGATCAAGAAGTTACTGCGGATATGCCTGTAGTTACCTGGTTGAACTATGGAGTACATGGTGCGGAAGTTAGTTCAACCGATTCTTCAATGGCTGTCGCTTATCACCTTGCAGCGGCGCAAGGTTCAGCGATAGAAGAAACCTTAAGCAATAGCGTAATTATTTTGATTGCCGTTTTTAATCCTGATGGCAACAGTCGCATGTCTGCCTGGAATCATATGCATGGTGCCTATGTACCGGTAACTGATCCTGCCCACCGTCTCCACAATACATTTTGGCCGGGAGGCAGAACTAATCACTATTGGTTCGATCTCAATCGACAGTGGTTAATGATGCAACATCCAGAACCAAGAGGTTGGGTAGCACAATTTCACGAATGGCGTCCAAACATCACAACGGACTATCACGAAATGGGTCCGGACAGTACTTATTACTTTCATCCTGGTGACCCTGACCGTACATTTCCTTATATACCAGATCAATCAATGGAATTGTTAGATCGAGTTTCCGATAGACCGCGCTCATTTTTAGATAGTGAGCAGCGTCTCTATTTTCATGAAGAGGGTTTCGATAACTATTATATTGGGAAAGGATCAACTTATCCTCATATGCACGCCTCCATGGGAATGCTTTTTGAGCAAGCGAGTTCGGAAGGTTTGCTCGAAACCGATCATGGGATTCTTTCTTTCCGCGACAATATTCGAACTCAATATCGGACTTCATTGGAAATGATTCGCGCTGGCTTGGAAATGCGTGAAGAGCTCCTACAATACCAGCGTGACTTTTCCAGAGAAAGTCTTGAGCTGGCTAATGAAGATGACGTCAAAGGCTACGTATTTTCAGTCCCAGGCGATACCGCTCGAGCGTTTCATGCAATCGATATTCTGAATCGTCATCAGATTCAAGTTAATAGATTGAATGAATCCATTACCGTTAATGATTTCGAATACAACAATAACGATTCTTATGTAGTGCTCACCACCCAAGCTCAATATCGTATGGTGAAAGCACTGTTCGAACAAATAACCACTTTTGAAGACAATACTTTCTACGATGTGTCTGCCTGGACACTCCCTTTAGCTTTTGACTTTGATTATGCGCCTTTAGAAAGCAGGGAAATACGTGGCTCGACTGTAGGTGATTTAGTTAAAGCTGAATTTCCAGTTGCGTCGCCACCTGACCGTGCGGAATTTGCCTACCTTTTTTCCTGGTCGAACTATTACGCGCCCCGTGCTGTCTATCGCTTGTTAGATGCTGGCGTTCTGCCAAAGTACGCAATGCAATCCATTGCTCTCGATACAACACGAGGCAGAGTCGAATTAGGTCATGGCGCAATACTTGTGCCCCTTGGTTGGCAAGGTGGCGATCTCAACGATGATGAAGTTTATGAATTAGTTTCAACCATTGCGGCTGAAGATGGAATCGAGATTCATTCCATCGATACGGGTCGCACGCCCCAAGCAGGGATGGATCTAGGCAGTAGAAACTTTGAGGCAATGACCAAGCCCAAAGTACTCTTACTAGTTGGAGAAGGTATTTCAGCATACGATGCCGGTGAAGTATGGCATCAACTTGATGCGCGAATGGATATGCCATTGTTTATGTATGACAAACGTAATCTTGGGTCCATTAATCTAGATGATTATACTCATCTCGTTCTGGTTGGGGGCGGACATGGAGACCTCAACGATCGAAGATCTCAGATAAATTCTTGGATTCTAGAAGGAGGCACATTAGTCGGAATTCGCCAGGGTGCGAGCTGGGCGCATGACAATATTCTTTATCGAGATGAAGACACTAATGAAGAGCCATCCAGTGATGTCGAACCTCAGCGTTTCGATTATGGCGACAAGGATGACATCGAAGCGCAAGATATTATTGGTGGCTCAATACTTGAGGGCGATCTTGATATTACTCATCCGATCGGATTTGGTATTGCCAATAGATCTATTGCCAGTCTGCGTAACACCCTGATTGCGTTCGATCGGCCTGAAAACCCGTGGGCCACAGTCATAGAAATACCGCAAAACGCCTTACTTTCAGGTTTTGCCTCTGATGAAAATCAGGCAAACCTCGCAGGTAAAGCTTCAGTGATCGCTGAGCGTCATGGGCAGGGTAGTGTGATTCTGTTTGCTGACAATCCAAACTTTCGAGCTTACTTTTTTGGTACTAATAAGCTCTTTATGAACAGTTTGTTTTTCTCGAAAGGATTTGTAAGGCCCAGATAATTCAAATCACAGTGCGGTGTTAGTCGTCATGAAAGCTGGTGAACTGGTCCAACGTTTTGCGAGAAATATCCGGTACTCGAGCGTTTTCTTCCGGATAGCCCACTACCAAGATCATAATTGGTCTTTCGGTATCAGGGCGATCCAGAATTTTGTTTAAAAATTTCATCGGAGCTGGCGTGTGGGTCAGGGTTGCTAACCCTGCATTGTGTAATGCAGCGATTAGTAGACCTGTAGCAATACCAACCGATTCCGCCACGTAATAGTTTTTTAGCTTTTGTCCATTCTCGCCGATATCATACTTCTGTCCGAAGATAATAATGAGATAGGGTGCTGTTTCAAGGAATGGTTTATTGGCATCAGTGCCTAATGGAGCTAGAGCATCGAGCCAGTCTTGCGGCGCTCGAGAAGTATAGAATTCCCGCTCTTCCTCTTCCGCACCTTCTCGAATTTCTTTTTTCTTTTCGGCATCATTCACTAATGCAAAATGCCAGGGTTGTCGATTCGCACCACTGGGTGCGGAATTCGCAGCTAGTAAGCATTGTTCAATTATCTTGCGAGGTACGGGCTTGTTAGAGTAATCCCGCACGGTTCGTCTCTTTTGTAGCAACCCATTAAGTGCTTTGGCGCGCTCAAACATCTCTGATTCTTCCAATAGAGTGAAATCTAGTGGGATAGTTTTCAACGAATTCTCTTCCATGGATAGCCTGGCGCAAATTGAAAAGCTGATTAGACCTTATCAAAGGAAAATGACGCAAGTAATAGCTGGAGGAACTTGGAGATAGTCCAAGTCATTTTCGTAATGATTGGAGTAGAGCTCAGCAATAAAAATAGCTAGTCTTACCCCTCTTGGTGGTGCAGGAAAAGGAACCTGCACTGCGAAAACAATTTGAATTTACAACCAGTCGAGACGACCCATGAAACGATTGTTCATTATTCCTATTTATACCGCCACTGTAGTGTTGTCCAACTTGAGCCTAGGGCAAGATGATTTCGATTTTTGGCCGAATCCAAATTACGATCCTTCGATTCCTAGCATTGAGGAAGTGCTTGGATATAAGCCAGGAGAACGAATTACTTGGCATCGCGATGCCATTAGATATTTTGAAACCTTAGCAGAGGCTGCTCCAGATCGGATGGCTATAACTGAATATGCTCGTAGCTGGCAGAATCGTGAACTGATCTATGCCGTTGTTTCTGCTCCTGAAAATATTCGCAATCTGGAGGCTATTAAGGAAGGAATGCAGCGCTTAGCAGATCCCACTGCAACTGATGAAGATGAGGCAGCAGTAATCATTGCAAATCAGCCTGCAATTACCTGGCTATCTTATGGCGTACATGGCAACGAAATTTCCTCTACCGATGCAGCAATGCTCACTGCCTATCATTTGCTAGCATCTCGGGGAGATAGCAGAGTTGCCGAAATCATGCGCGATACAGTGGTAGTTATTGATCCAATGCAAAATCCGGACGGAAGAGATCGATTCATTCATCAATTTACGACGGCAGAAGGATTAGTACCCGATTCCGATCGTCTTTCCGCGGAGCACGACGAGCCCTGGCCAGGCGGCCGCACGAATCATTATTTATTCGATATGAATCGTGACTGGTTTATTCAAACTCAACCGGAAACGATTGGCAGAGCTGCTGCAATGTTGGAGTTTTATCCAGTTGCTTATGTCGATGCTCATGAAATGGGTTCAGACGGCACTTATTTCTTCGCACCAGAAGCAATTCCCTATAATCCTCACCTAGCAGAAGATCAAAGAGTAAGCCTACAACTATTCGGTAGAACTAATGCACGTTGGTTCGATGAATTTGGCATCGACTATTTCACGCGAGAAGTTTACGACGCTTTCTATCCCGGTTACGGCGCAAGCTGGCCATCATACTTTGGCAGCATTGCTATGACTTATGAGCAGGCTTCAACCCGTGGGCTGGCTTTTCGACAATACGATGGCAATATTCTCACCTACGCCCACACCGTAAGAAATCATTTTGTGACTTCTTTAGGAACTGCAGAAACAGTTCAGGTAAACCGGGAAAAATTCCTGACTGATTTTTATAGCTATCGGATGAGTGCAATCGAAGAAGGCCAGGAAGAAGATATCCGCGCCTACATCATTCCCACACAAAATGACCAGGCAGCAGCGAATAAACTGGCAGGATTGTTAAGTCGTCAGGATGTGCAGGTGAGCCGAGCATTGGAAGCATTCGATGCTTGTGGTGAGGATTACGAGGCAGGCTCCTATGTTATCCGCACGGGTCAACCGGCAAAAAGATTTATCCGCACTCTTCTAGATGTGAATGTGCCTCTGGAAGAAAGCTTTCTGGAAGAGCAAGAACGACGTCGTTCTGAGAACCTACCGGACGAGATTTACGATGTTACTGCGTGGTCTTTGCCGCTAATGTTTAATATCGAAGCAAATACTTGTAATAGATCTCCTTCAGGTAATTTTGAATTAGTTGGTACAGACCTGGTTCACCCGGGAGTGGTTTCGAACGGGCGTGCCAGCGTTGCCTATATTGTGCCATGGGGTGAAGCAACGGCAGTTCGATTCTTAAGCCATGCACTTCGACACGGACTAAACGTTAAAAGCAATGATATGGCGTTTACAAATGCTGGTAATGAATATCCTGCTGGCACATTAATTCTCGACGTGGCAGATAATCCTGCCGACTTGTTTGAGATTGTTACAGAACTCGCCAGTACTACCGGTGCAAATGTAGTAGCTGTTAACGACAGTTGGGTTACTGACGGTCCGAGTTTTGGCAGTGCCAATGTGGTTCGATTTAATATGCCCAGAGTGGCGATAGCGTGGGATGAGCCTACTGCTTCATACAGTGCGGGCAACACTAGATTCGTCATCGAAAGACAGTTTGATTTTCCTATAACTCCAATTCGTGTTGATCGACTACGTAATGCTAATTTAAACCGTTACCAGGTTTTAATCTTGCCACTTTCTCAGGGAAGCTACGAATCTGCCCTCGGCAACGCTGGCATAGAGAACATTCGTAATTGGGTTTCTCAAGGTGGTGTTCTAATCGCATTGGGCAACGCAACACGTTTCGTTGCCGATCCTGAGGTGGACTTACTATCAGTGCGGAGAGAACGGGCTGTAGTAGAGGTGGATGAGCCGGAAGAGGAAGATGAAGAAACCACTGTAGAAGGACGCTATCTAACCGAGTTGGAAGAGTGGGAAGATTCCATTGTGGCACTAGAGGATGATCCAGATAATGTAGCCGGTGTCTTAGTTCGTGCCGATGTTCATCCGGAACATTGGTTGAGTGCCGGTGTTGCTTCAGTGTTGAATGTTCTGATTCGCGGCACAGATATTTATTCGCCGATTCGTATCAACGATGGAGTTAATGTTGCGCGTTTCCGGGGGCCAGATGACCTGTTGGCAAGTGGCTATATCTGGGAAGAGAATCGTCGGCAGCTCGCCTACAAACCATTTGTTATACAAGAGTCACGGGGAGCAGGGGAAGTCATCGCCTTTACCCAAGATCCAACGGTGCGAGCTTATCTTGATGGCTTAAACGTGATTTTGATGAATGCTATATTCCGGGGATCGGCTCACGCGAGGCCGGTCCGATAAGTAGCAAAAAAGAGGAGACCACGTTTCTCGCTATTTAGATCTATTATTTAGTCTGCAGAGTTTTTTATTTGCATTACCTCATTCGGATCGCCGCGGAAGATAATGTAGCTGATTGTGTCGCTAGTTATTTCATGCCAACCATGGGGCATGCCTTTTGGAATTATGGCAATATCTCCTACTTCTACTCTCTGTAAAACTCCGTCTTTGATTTCGCCTCTTAACATTGAGCCAAGCAGATTACTGTTTGTTTCAGCGGGATCAATAAATTCACCACCGGTAACCATAGTGCCTTCGCCGGCGACGATGTAATAAATTTCATCGAGATCGACGTGAGCAATTCCAGTTTCATTCTCTCTTGGTTCAACCTTGCTGCGTTGAACAACGGAAACACCCAGATATTCTTCGCCTACATCGACATGCCTTACGACGATGTCGCTCACAGTTCTTCCTTCGGCGAGATTCGTTAACCCTTGCAGTAAGGTTTCATTAACTTCAGCTTTAGGAATTACGAATGAACCATCACCATGATCATCTGCATTGATAGTTGAAAATAGAAAACTAGTTACAATCAGGCTTATTGTTTTTTTCATAACGCCTCCTGAGGAGATTAAGCTTCGGTTTATATTTCGGCAGCGATTCTTTGTACTTCGTCGAGAACTCGCAATAAGTTACCACTCCATAATCGTGCGATTTCTTCTTCAGTATACCCACGCCTAACGAGCTCTAAGGTAACATTAAATGTTTCCGACGCATCATTCCATCCTTCGATTCCGCCGCCCCCGTCAAAATCGGAACTGATTCCAACATGATCGAGCCCGATTAGCTCGACCATGTAATCCACATGGTCAATGAAGTCTGAAACTGTTGCCACTGGGGCTAAGACATTATCATTTCCTTCAGCAAGAAAACTTCTTCTAGCTTCGTTTACATAAGTGTGAAATGCAGTGGCTTGTGCAACGCCATTGTTATCTCGAATTGCATAAAGCATTTCATCATCCAGATTGCGAGTATGATCGGTGAGAGCACGAGCAGATGAATGGGAAGCAATAACCGGTGCTCTGCTTAGTTCAATACTTTGCATGATGGAATCTTTCGAAGGATGAGACACATCAATCATGATGCCCAGGCGATTCATTTCAGCGATTGCTTGTCTTCCCATCTGACTTAATCCACCGTGCAAGTAGTCATTTGTAGCTTCGCCTGTTTGGGAATCTGAAAATTGACTATGACCATTATGGGCTAGAGACATATAACGACCACCACGATCATAAAACTCTTCGATGCGTGACATATCTGTACCAATGGGGTAGGCATTTTCGATTCCAATCATCGCCACTTTCTTGCCTGATGCAGCTATGCGTCGCACATCTGCGGAGGTGTAGGCGAGTTCAATCTTGTCTGGCGCTATCTCTTCTGCCAGTCGATGAATAGCATCAAATTTGTCGATAGCATTTGCATAGGCGGCCGCATAGCCTTCTTCATCCAATGGCCCCTGGCCGGTATAGACAATAAACCAGGCGACATCGAGACCACCGGTTTCCATTTTTGGAAGATTCACCTGGGTATCTAAATCCTGGGTGTAGTTATTAGTCGCAGTGAAATTTGAAGTGTTGATATCAGCGTGAGTATCTAGGGTGATGACCCGATCGTGTATACCCCTTGCTCGTGCTACTAATTCTTCTTCAGTTTCAACTGCAGGAGCCGGGGTCGATTGAGTGCTATTCGCAGTTTCGTTGCTATCTCCACTGCATGCAACAAATAAACCAAGTAGCAGCAAAATTGAAATTTGTTTTAGATCTACTAAATGTTTCATAGTAGGTGAACCTGGTTTTGTCTAATTCGATGATGTTGAATAAAAACGAGTTTGGCCTCGCAGAGACAAGAATTTAGCACTTCAGCATTGCTAAAAACAGCATTCAACATGGATAGAAAGCAGGCCTCACTCATTCTGCCGATCTCCCCTAATCAGAAAATATTTCGTCTGATCCCGCCAAAAGTGAGCTGAATGGCGCTAAAATAGTAGCTTTCCGAAGTTGCTACCGGTGTCTTGGCTGGCATACCATGCACCAAATAACTATAACCCTATATGCAGTAGTGAGAAATATGATGAGTAGTTACGGTTTTGTCAGTCGGTCTTTGTATCAATCGAGTAAGGCCCTGGTTTTAATCCTAAGTTTCATATTGATTTCTGTTTCTTTTTCCGAAGGCGGACGTACTCCAGTGCGTGCCAAGAACGGAATGGTTTCCAGTGCTTCCAGATTAGCCTCTGAAGTTGGAGTTGAAACATTAAAGCAAGGTGGTAATGCGGTTGATGCTGCAGTAGCTACTGCTTTTGCATTGGCAGTTACATGGCCAAGTGCTGGCAACATCGGCGGTGGTGGCTTTCTGGTTTATCATGGCGACGATGGACATGCCACGACGTTTGACTTCCGCGAGAAAGCACCACTGGCAGCATCGGAAAGCATGTATCTCGGCGTGGATGGTCGAGTAATAAACAATTCAAATCACATTGGCATGTTGGCAATAGGTGTTCCGGGCACGGTGGCAGGTCTCTACAAGGCTCATCAGGAATTGGGCTCACTACCTTGGGAAGATCTCGTTGCTCCGGCAGTTGCGTTGGCACGAGATGGAATTCCTATTAACTATTCATTGCAGATTGGATTTGCTCGAAGTGCGAATCGATTCCGCCAGTATCCTTCCTCGGCAGAGAAATTCTTCCGTGCTGATGGTTCTCTTTATGAGCTCGGAGATACCTGGTTACAACCAGATCTTTCTCATACATTGGAGCTAATTCAGAACAATGGTAGGGATGGTTTTTACAAAGGTGAAAACGCCAAAAAGCTTGCTGATTTTATGGCAGCAAACGGCGGAATGATCACCGAAGAAGATCTGGAGATCTATGAAGCGGTTGAGCGGGAGCCTATCCGTGGCACTTACCGTGGCTACGAAATTGTAAGCATGCCGCCCCCGTCTTCTGGTGGAACAGCGTTGGTGCAAATGCTCAATATTCTGGAAGGATACGACTTAGCATCTCTCGGTCACAATTCGGCTGACTATTTACATGTGTTAACTGAGGCTATGCGCAGAGCTTATGCAGATCGTGCAGAACATTTGGGTGATCCAGACTTTAACGAATCAATGCCGCTTGATCGACTCATGGACAAGGAATACGCCGCTGGATTACGTGCTTCGATAGACATGGATGAAAAGTCAGTGAGCTCTCCTTCTGAATTTGCTCAAGCCTATGAGAGTGAGGAAACTACACACTTCTCAGTTGTTGATAAAGACGGCAACATGGTGAGTCTTACTTACACGTTAGAATTTGGTTATGGCTCAGCCATTGTGGCAGAAGGCGCTGGATATCTGCTTAATAATGAGCTCGGTGACTTTAATGCAGTGCCAGGTCTCACAGATATAAGAGGCAACATTGGAACTGCTCCCAATCTTGTCGCAGCGGAAAAGCGTCCTCTTTCTTCTATGACCCCAACTATTGTGGCACTAAACGGCAGACCCCTTTTCGCAACGGGAAGCCCCGGTGGAAAGACCATTATCAATACTGTGATGCAAACTATTCTGAATATTATCGATCATGGCTTTAATATTGCAGAATCGATTGAAGCGCCACGCATACATCACCAATGGTTGCCAGATTTCACTAGCATCGAGTCCAGCGGATTTTCTCCAGACACACTTCGACTTTACGCAGACAAAGGGCACAACACTAGTGAAAGAGGTTCACAGGGAGCTGCGATGGGAGTGTACTTTAATCGCGAAGAAGGGTTATTTGAAGGCTCTGCGGATTCTCGCCGTGGCGATGGAGCGGGGGTGGGTTACTAAATAAATCAGTGAGGCAAAAATGAAAACAACAGCGCTTTACCTGTTTCTTGTATTTATTAGTTCTTCAGCATTTGCTGCTGACGATCTTGAAACTGTAAAACAACGATTCATTGGTGACTGGGAATTAGCTACTTATTACACGTTTGCTGCAAACGATGAGGCAAGGGAAATGGGCTATATCGGTCGCCTAAGTTACGATCGCTTCGGCAATATGGCTGGTCTAGGCATGCCGAAAGATTTGCCGGAACGTCAGAGAGAATCCAGTGAGCGTTTAATGCAAGGCTTTGCCTATTGGGGTCCGGTAAGTTGGGATCTCGATCGCGGTGTCGTTATCCACCATGTCCAAGGGTCGCCCATGGTCCCTCAATGGGTAGATGGTGAAAATATTCGCTACTTTGAGTTTGAAGGTGAGGATATCCTTAAGTTGTCTTTGCGTGACAACAACGGACGCACTACCGCGACACTGACCTGGCATCGATTGAAATAGTAGTCGGTTTTCAACTTCTTAGTTGATTAATTCCTCGAAATCTTCCCAGGGAGTTGGTTGCCCATGAATGGGAACGATTGTTTCCACGTCTAATCCTAAGCGTTGCACGTGATTGTAGAGTGTGCGGTTTTCACGACTGGCCTCTTCAGGCAAATCATTGGTAATAGCGTCAAAGAGATCTGCTTCGATCAATATTTTTTCTTCAGGAAGGTAGGCAACTAACATGCCTTCGACATGAGGGGAGGGATGAACATAAGACATCTGCATTATCCGATTGCCATCGGTTAATACATAATTTTCCCGCACTGTCTCATATTGATAACCCTCGGCGAGTTCGGTTGGTGGCCATAAACTCACCATGTCTGGGTCCAGTGTACGTTGGGAATAGGTTAAAACATCGTTAGTATAGAAATCATAGTTTTTCCAATGAGTAATGATTGTGGCACCGATATGCATATAGGTGCGCAATCCTCCAACGTGGTCATGGTGTTGATGAGTATTAATTACAAATCTTATTGGTTTGTCAGGAATGCGTTCGACGATTTCATCGATGACTGCCAGGTTTCTCGATTCATAAAGAGGAGCTTCAACCACAGCAATGTAGTCCTCGAATTCGACAACAACACTGTTGTGAGAACCACCACCATAGAGGAACACTCCGTCTGCTAGAGTTTCAACTACGACGTTTTCAAAAAAATCTGCGTTACGTACATTTGCCGGTACTGCAACTTCGCCGGGACATTCATTGGCAACAATATCTGCCTGTCTGCCACCAAAGGCATTATGCCCCGCATTTATACTTTGCGCTTGGTAGTTATCATCCCAGCCAGTGTGATGGTGCCAGTTAGTTGGGAAGCGAACACCATCACCGATATTGATGTAATCCGCATTGGAAAATTCGTGTTCGTAATTAGTATCACCAATTACTGAATCTGGTACCCATGTGTGAATGCGTTGTAATAAGTTTTCAGAATTAATCGTGGCATCGACTCGATACTTATCCATAACAGTTATGGATACGATGGTAACTTTTTCCGGATTTACCGTGGCACCATCACGTCCCATTTCACCCAGTTCCCAGCGCCACGTTGCAACAGGATTAGCGCCCGGCAGACGAGCCGCCTTTAAGAATCCATGTGGAGTTAACCATATGTCCAACTGCCAGCGTTCTGCATCTAAGGGACGAGCAGCAATTGGTTCGCCATCAGTGCCATCCTGATGCCAGGCATATTGACCATTCAGACTAAAAACCTGTCGTTCTTCTTGCTGGGTAGGTGTTCCACCATACCAACCTAGACCATACTTCCAGGAGGCAGGATTGTTACCAGGATCGCGATCGAAGGTTTCCATCATACGCACATTTTCGAAGTCGATTATCCGGGTGTAATTTCGCAGAGGCTCGCCACGTGGCCAGTCAACTTCATAGGCATTGATGTATTGCTGGCCCACCATTCCAGAATACGCACTGCCCGAGATTGAGATACAAGAAAGGCTTTCTTCTCCTATGGCAGCCGAGGCAGCTGCCAAGATTGGTGCTGGATCGATGTAACCATGATCGAATTCTTGAGCGACCAAAATTGCTGGCAAGAGTAAGGGAAGAAGGGCTATACGAGCTCGGGAATGTATCGATGCCACGGGGACCTCCTGAGGTTCTTATTTTTGTTAACGGGCAGATTAGAGTAATTGAGCTGTGTCCCTAATTCAATGCGCGGCTATGACCTTTATATGTTATAAATCTCTTCCCTGAATGACTTTCAACTAACAATGAGCGACATAAATAATAGCAGCACATTAGCTCGCAGACTTCGCGAGGAACTCCAGGGTGAAGTGCTCTTCGATAGATTCAATCGAGGTCGCTACAGCACTGATGCATCTATTTATCAATTAATGCCAATTGGTGTCGTCCTACCCAAGAGTGATGATGACGTAGAAGCGGCGATAAAGATTGCAAAAGAAGAAGGCATACCGGTTTTGCCTAGAGGAAGTGGCACTTCGCAAAATGGTCAAGCTATTGGTGAAGCCCTGCTTATCGATACCACCCGCCATCTTAATCAAATAATCGATTTCGATAGAGAGAATCAAACTGCTTGTGTGCAACCTGGCCTAGTACTCGATCATCTCAATCGATATCTAAAGCCCCATGGCTTATTTTATCCAGTTGATGTTTCAACAGCCAACAGAGCAACGCTAGGAGGCATGACTGGAAACAATAGTTGTGGTGCCAGATCGATTCGTTATGGAAATATGGTTCACAATGTTCTCTCTGTTGAAGCTCTGTTAGCGAATGGTAGTAAAGCTCATTTCAAAAAATTAAATGGTGATGCAACTAACGGTAATGTGTCCAACGATTTGTTACAAAAATTACTATCTTTAGGGGAAAGAGAAGCAGAAGAAATTGTTGCAAGCTTTCCCAAATTATTACGCCGAGTGGGTGGTTATAACATTGATGAGCTTATAAAAGACGGACCCAACTTGGGTCGATTGTTAGTTGGGTCAGAGGGAACGCTAGGCTTTTTTCAAAAAATTCATCTGCAGTTACAACCGATACCTCCACAGAAAGTATTGGGTGTTTGTCATTTCCCAACATTCTACGAAGCGATGGATAGCACTCAGCACATAGTCAGGTTAGATCCTACTGCAGTTGAACTGGTAGATCGCACCATGATCGATTTGGCTCGGGCGATTCCTATGTTCGCTTCTACAGTTAATCGCTTCGTACAAGGTGAGCCAGAAGCATTGCTACTGGTTGAATTTGCCGGAGATGTCCGAGATGAGCAGTTAGCCAAGTTGCAGAGCTTGGTGGAACTCATGGCAGACATGGGTTTTCCTGATTCAGTGGTCGAAGCGACGGATAACGAGTTTCAACCAGCAATCTGGGAAGTTCGCAAACAAGGCTTGAACATCATGATGTCCATGAAAGGAGATGGAAAACCCGTTTCTTTCATCGAAGACTGTGCGGTAGATCTCAAAGACCTGGCTGAATACACGAGGCGGCTCACTGAAATATTCGAAAAGAATGGAACAACAGGTACGTTTTACGCACATGCGTCAGTAGGGACTTTGCATGTGCGTCCTGTGTTAAATATGAAAGAAGAATCCGGTGCCACCAAGATGCGAGCAATTGTTGAAGAGTGTTTGGAAATGGTTCGGGAGTATAAAGGCTCTCATTCCGGCGAGCATGGCGATGGTATTTCTCGTTCGGAATTCCATGAACCCATGTTTGGCAAGCGCATGGTAGAGAACTTCGAAGAAGTTAAGCAGGCATTCGATCCGGGCAATCTTTTCAATCCAGGCAAAATTGTTAATCCGCACAAGATGGATGATCGCAACATTATGCGATTCGCTCCGGGCTACGAACCAATCAAGCTCGAGACTAGACTTGATTGGTCAGAGTGGGACGGGCTGCATCGAGCAATCGAAATGTGTAACAACAATGGAGCTTGTCGTAAAGCACAGGGCGGCACCATGTGTCCTTCCTATCGCGTTACAAAGGACGAGACTCATTTAACACGAGGTCGTGCAAATACCTTAAGGCTTGCGATAACTGGGCAGCTTGGCCCGGATGCATTTGGTTCTGACGCCATGCGCGAAACCATGGACCTTTGTGTTAGCTGTAAAGGCTGTAAAAGGGAATGTCCCGTCGGCGTCGATATGGCGCGAATGAAAATTGAGTTTTTGGATCACTACTATCAACGTCATGGTATTGGTGTTAGAGAAAAATTGTTTGCCTACCTTCCTCGCTATGCATCTAAGTTAAAAGCAATCGGATTTTTACTGAATTTACGAGATCAGATTCCCGGGTTGGCCAAGATTTCGGAATGGTTATTCGGCCTTTCGAGTCATCGACCTTTGCCTAAATGGCGCAGCGATCATTTCAAACATCATGCTGAAGACGCTGTTATGGCTAAAGGAGAAGAGGTGGTCCTATTGGTTGATACATTTAATGGCTGCTTTGAAACTGAAAATGCTAATGCTGCACTAGATGTTTTAAGAGCTGCAGGCTATCACGTTCATTGTCCAAGACCTTTAGATGGTGGGCGCTCACTCTGTTGTGGTCGAACTTTTTTAAGCAATGGTTTGGTAGATGAAGCCAAAGTAGAAATCAGTCGCACCATGCAAGCCTTAAAACCTTTCGTAGAGAGAGGCGTGCCTGTCGTCGGCCTAGAACCATCTTGTTTGCTTACATTGAGAGATGAATATCTGGTCCTCTTTCCAGGCAAAGAATCTGAGGGGCTCGCACAAAACAGTTTTATGCTGGAAGAGTTTCTCGCAAATGAATTGGACGCTGGCCGACTGGAGCTAAATCTTAAAGCACTTCCTCAGAGTCAGGCGCTACTCCATGGCCATTGTCACCAAAAAGCATTTGATGCGTTATCCCCAGTACAAGAAATCTTAGGGCTTATTCCTGACCTGGAAGTGAAGACTATCGATTCCAGCTGTTGCGGCATGGCGGGCTCATTTGGCTATGAAAAAGAGCATTACGATGTGTCTATGGAAATGGGATCCTTAAGTCTCTTTCCCGAGATCAATGAGGCTGACGAAGATGTTCTCCTTGTCGCTGATGGCACGAGTTGCCGAGGCCATATTAAGCATGGAACCGGACGCCAGGCGCTGCATGTGGCACAGGTTCTGCGGATGGCGCTGGCCAGCTAAAAAAGCCTAGCGTCAACACGAGATTTTTTAGCCCACCTGTTACAAAAACTCACACAAAAAACAAAGAGATAGGGTTTCTGGAACCTCCATTTTTCTTGCCAAAAATGGCCTCTGCCGGTATGGTTTGCAGCAGCAAAATATTTTAAGAATTAGTACTAAATTAGTGTATACGCGAGGTGAAGATGCGAATCATGCTTTGCGGAAAGCGAATAACAATCCGAGTGATGCTGTCCGCCATGATGGCGGTTACCGGCTTCCTTTCCCTAAATGCTCAGGCTCAGTCTGACGCCGAATTTTTTTCCCATGAAATACGCCCCATCATGGAGCGAACCTGCTGGAATTGCCACGGCGAAGCAATTCAGAGTTCTGGCTTGGATCTAAATACTCGTGATGCGGCTTTGGCGGGTGGTAATCGTGGTCCGGCAATCATACCCGGGGACGCAGAAGCCAGTCGCCTATTCCGACAACTCGCTGGCATGGAAGGGCCGCAAATGCCTTTGGGTGTTCCTTTAGCTGACGAGGACATTGAAAAATTCCGTACTTGGATTAATAGCGGCGCTATTTGGGATGCGGCTCCTGCAACCACTCTAGCCGGCAACGATTTTTCCGCTTTTGTAACCGACGTTCCAGCTTCAGCGCGCAACTACTGGGCGTTTCAATTACCGGAAAAAGGCAAAATCCCAGAGGCAACCTCTTTCGATCATCCAATCGATTCCTTCTTGGAAGAGAAGCGACAGGAGCAGGGAATAACTGCAGCGCCTCAAGCAGATAAACTTACTCTGCTGCGCCGCGCTTATCTCGATCTGATTGGTCTACCTCCCACTATTGAAGAAACTGAAAAATTTCTTAATGACGGTTCCCCCGATGCCTGGGAAAAAGTCATCGATAAATTATTAGCATCTCCGCATTACGGTGAGCGCTGGGGAAGGCACTGGCTTGATGTTGCACGCTATGCCGATTCTGATGGTTATGAGCAAGACGTAGATCGCGACAATGCTTGGCGCTATCGCGATTACATAGTAGACGCCTTCAATTCAGATAAACCCTATGATCAATTTATCACCGAACAAATAGCCGGTGATGAGTTAGATGAAACTACTCATGAATCCAGAATCGCTACAGGATTCTTGCGGGCAGGTCCGCGAGTAAACTTTCGTGAGAAAGACAATCCTGAGCGACGCTGGGATTATCTGGACGATGTGGTCGCGACTGTAGGACGTGGAGTGTTAGGCATGACTATCCAGTGTGCCCGCTGTCACGATCACAAATTCGACCCAATCCTACAAAAAGATTATTACAGCATGACCGCTTCCATATTCGGTTATGTTGAAACCGATTGGCCAATGCTTCCCGATGAGCAGGCGTTGAAATACTTAGCAAACACTGCTGAACTGGATGATCGCGTTTCTTCCATCCGTGAACAAATTCGAGAAATCGAACAGCCCTATCTCACTGAGCTAAAAATTGAACGAATTCGCAACGAGTTTCCTGCAGACATTTTGGAAGCTGTGCTCATTCCTGAAGACGAACGTACGGACGGTCAGAAGCTTTTGGCAGCCCAAGTGTTAACTCTCGGTGTGCCCCGTGATCAAGTTGATGCGGCTATGACGGAAGAGGCGAAGGTGCAACGTGAAGCCTTACGCAGGTTGATCGAAGAAATAGAAGCCGATCGTCCGGAAGAACCGCCAATGATCGAAGTGGTAACCGATGGTGATTACCGCTATACACCGGATCGAGCCGGTGACAATGTTTTGGGTTGTCCTGAATGTCGAATCCAAATGGATGTGCCTGGTAGTTTTCTTCACGATGATGAAGGTTCTTATGAAGTTCCACCTTCACCATTCTTGATTCGCGGAGATCCGTTTAGTGAAGGGCCAGAAATGGAACCGGATTTCTTGACGGTAGCGAAGTATGGCAACCCGCCAACTGAGCTTCCTCGTTCCAATGGTCGAACATCGGGTCGTCGCCTGGCCTTAGCGCAGTGGCTTACGTCAGAAGATAATCCATTGACTGCTCGTGTTTGGGTAAATCGAGTTTGGCACCATCATTTCGGCCGCGGCATTGTTTCGAGTCTCGATAATTTCGGAGTTGTAGGTGAAAGACCAACACATCCTGAGTTACTGGACTGGTTAGCCGTGGACTTCATGGAAAATGGTTGGAGCACAAAAGAACTGCATCGAGCAATTATGACGTCCGCAGCTTATAAGATGGAATCGGCATTCGATAATGAAAAGAATTCTCTAGTGGATCTAGAAAATCATTTGATATGGAAGTATCGACCGCAGCGCTTAGAAGCGGAAGCAATTCGCGACGTGATGATGGCAACCAGTGGCGGTATTGATTTATCCGTAGGTGGTCAGCCGATATTTCCATACATTCCGCAAGAAATTTTAACACAGCGGTATTATTTTGGGCGCTGGGATAATCAAGTGGACGGACCGGAAGTGTGGCGTCGCAGCATCTATGTTTATCGTCGACGCACTCTCACATTCCCATTTTTCGAAACCTTTGATTTGCCAGACCAAAATCAAACGATTAATGCGCGTAACACCTCAACAGTTGCTCCCCAGGCGCTCACCTTAATGAACAATCCGTTTATACTTAATCAGGCCGAACTTTTTCTGATCAGGTAGAAGAAGTAGCTCCTTATGATATTGATCAACAAGTTGAGATGGTTTATCGAACTGCTCTTACTCGACCACCAACACAAGAAGAAGCAGAAATTGGTCGACAATTAGTAGAACTGGGCTCATTGGATGATCTCACTCATGTTGTGTTTAACCTAAGTGAATTCCTTTACAGGAGATAGAAAAGCATGACTGACAAGCCTAAGAAAAAAATATGGTCACGCCGAGATTTTCTTATGCAGTCCGGCGGGGAATTGCCGGTTTGGCGCTTGCCTCTTTGCTCAATGATGACAAAGCCTTTGCCCAAGATGCGGTATTAGGTGGTGAACAATGTACAGCTACTTTCCCAGGTGCATTCGAACCTAAAGAACCCCATTTCGCTCCTCGGGCTAAACACGTTATTTCCTTGTTTATGAGTGGTGGACCGAGCCAGGTCGACACCTTTGATTACAAACCAGCGCTAACCAAATATGCCGGTGTTCCGTTAGAAGATTTAATCGGTGAGAAATTTGCGGTGCGGCAAGGGATGCCTGGCCCATTAATGCCAAGCCCATTTGAATTCAAACAGCACGGTGAGAGCGGCATGTGGGTTTCAGAAATATTTCCACATCTTGCCAAACAAGTAGACGACATCGCTTTCATTAAATCTTTGTATGGCCGATCCAACGACCACATTCAATCCACTTACGAAATGCAAACCGGACAGATTCGAGTTGGCTTTCCTAGTGTCGGCTGTTGGGTAACCTATGGTCTAGGTTCTGAAAGTTCCAGCTTGCCAGCATTCGTAGTAATGAATGATTACCGTGGTGGACCTTTAGGTGGGCCAGCGGATTGGGGTTCAGGTTTTATGCCCGCTACCTATCAAGGCACACTTTTTCCGATCTTCCGGCGATCCAATAGTAGATTTAGAGGCGCCTGAAAACTTAACGTCTGATCAGAAACGCGCCCGTCTTGAAGTGTTGGCGAAATTGAATCAGATGGATATGGAGAAGTATCCAGGCAATACTGAACTAGCTGCACGCATTTCTTCTTATGAACTCGCCTACCGTATGCAAGGCTGTGCCCCGGAAGCGATCGACATTCGTTCCGAATCAAAAGCTACTAAAAAGCTTTACGGTATCGATGAAGCCATTACCGAACCTTTCGGTAAGCAGTGCTTAATGGCTCGCCGCCTGGTTGAGCGTGGTGTGCGTTTTGTTCAACTTTTTATGGGAGGCGTTGGTGTACAGAATACCGACACCTGGGATGCTCACTCCAATTTAGTGAGAATCACACACTTCATGCAAAAGAGTCTGATAAGCCTATTGCAGGTTTAATTCAGGATCTGAAAGCTCGAGGATTGTTAGACGACACTTTAATTCTCTGGCACGGTGAATTCGGACGGATGCCAATCTCTCAGCGAGGTATAGGACGTGACCACAATCCAGGGACCCAGACTGCATTAATGATTGGTGCGGGTATTCAAGGCGGCCAGGAAATCGGTGCGTCAGATGAATGGGGCTATAAGGCATTCGAGCAACCAATTTCTGCCCATGACATGCATGCCACCATCTTGCATTTGCTAGGATTGGATCACGAGAAGCTAACTTATCGTTACAGTGGGCGAGACTATCGTTTATCGGATATTTCTGGGAAACCAATTCCCAAATTATCGCATAGACGAAAACCTGCACTTAAGATAGTTCAAAGGGGTAGAGTTGATTACAATCTCTATCCCTTTTTTATTTCTATAAAGTATTGAAGTAGGCGGTCATGAAAAAAGAAGAATTAATTAATCCCTTAACGACAAAAATCGTTGCTTCAATACTTTTATGCATTCCATTTCTTGTTACAGGCCAGGAGTCGGTTAGTTATACACAAGCGCAAGCGGACGCGGGTCAGCAAACCTACGAGCAACGTTGTGCAAGCTGTCACGGTTTCAATTTGGAAGGATTTGAATTGGCGCCAGCACTAATAGGAAATTTGTTTACTAGAAGATTTGGTGGTGGCAGTGCAGACAACTTGGCGCGCAACGTATTGCGCATGCCGCCAAACGAAGTAGGGCTTTCGGAAGAAGAAACAGCAAAAGTCTTGGCTTATTTATTCAGTCGCAATGGCGTCGAAGCAGGAACTGCTCCTCTCTCTGCAAGTTTGGAAGTACTAGCAAATTATACAATTCCAGCTCAGGAGTTAATCGATCAACGATTTGCACCACGCTTACCAAACTATGCCACAAACGGGCCTGTTCTTCCGATAAGCCGTCTGGATGATCTGACTCCGGTCACTAATGACATGCTGCTAAACCCCCCAGAAGATGACTGGTTGATCTGGCGGCGCACGCACTCGAATCTTGGTCATAGCCCATTAAGTGAGATCTCCAAAAACAATGTAGATAACTTGAGAGTCGAGTGGACTTGGTCACTTCCGCCTGGAGCTAACATGATGACTCCGTTGGTGCATGACGGCGTGATGTTTACTCTAAGTACTCAAGACGTGGTGCAGGCATTGGATGCGACTACTGGGGACTTGCTCTGGGCTTATCAACATGAAATCGAAGGAGACTACAACTCCGAATCGAAAAAGGGCGTGGGTATTTATGAAGACAAAATAATTGTCGGAACTTCAGACATCAAGCTCATTGCCTTAGAAGCAAAGACAGGAAGACTAGCGTGGGAGCATGCAGTTGATACTGGTGGAGAACTTGATCATCGCTTTAAGTCTGCGCCCATGATTATCAATGACAAAGCAATTTTCGGCTTAGTGGGTCAAATGCAGGTCGCCGGGGGGAACTTTATTGTTGCTATCGATTTGCAAACCGGAGAAGAAGTCTGGCGGTTCTACACAATCGCTCGACCTGATGAAGCTTACGGCAATAGTTGGAATGGAATGACACTGGAGGAAAGAACTGGAGGCTCAGTTTGGACACCAGGTAGTTATGATCCGGAAACCAATTTGGTTTACTTTGGGCCAGCACCAACCTATGACACGGTTACGATGCGTGAATCCAGGAATATTGCAGGCACAACTTCCGACGCGCTCTATACAAACTCGACGATTGCCCTCGATGCTGACACCGGTGAACTAGTTTGGCACTTTCAACATGTGCGCAATGACTTACTAGATTTGGATTGGGCCTTTGAGCGACAAATTATCGAAGTGCCTTTTAATGGAGAAATGCGCAGAGCGGTGGTAACTGGCGGAAAAGCTGCGATCTTTGAAGCGATGGACGCAACAACTGGTGAATATCTATTCTCCATAGATATGGATATGCAAAATGTTTTTAGTGAAATAGATTCGCGCACTGGTGATAAGACCATGTTTCCTACAGCTGTGTTGCAACCAGGTGAACCGACACCAGGCTTGGCAAAAAACGGAGTTTGCCCTGATGCGCTTGGCGCAAGAAACATGCAAACGACTTCCTACAATCCTGCTACCAATATGCTTTATATACCGATGCAAGACACCTGCATTAATAATCTTACAGGCAGTCGCTGGCAGAAGTATCCAGATGTGGAAACGGAAGGTCAATGGGGATTAGTAAAAGCTGTTGATCTTACGACCCGCGAAGTAGTGTGGACCACGCGTCAGTTTGCACCACCAGCCAGTGGCCACTTAACTACCGACAGTGGTTTGTTGTTTCGCGGCACCATTGATCGTCTATTCCAAGCTGTAGATCAAGATAATGGTAATGTCTTGTGGGAGCAACGATTGGATAACTCACCAACATCCTACCCAATCACCTACCGAGTTGAAGGCAAGCAATATGTGGCTGTAGCAACCAATGCCGGTAGTTACTTTGCAAATGGTATGGAGCGCACAACCGGAATCGTTAATCCACCTTCTGGTGCCTCGCTTTGGGTGTTTGCGTTACCTGAGTGATCTTAAAAAACTCTTATTCGGATAAAACTGCCCTAGACACGGTTGAAGCCTAGTAGCCCGATTATTGATAACGAACTGGCGCGGTAGTAATACGTACCCGAGATTCCATATATGTTATGGAATCGCCATCGATATTGCTGAACCAATGGGGAGTCCCTGGTTGCAGTACCAGGATGTCTCCTTCTTTCACCTCGCGCGCTATTCCGCCTTCAACGCCATTGAGTGTGCGCATTAAATCATCATTACCAGTTGGTTCCGCCAATGGTGAAATTAGTAAACCTCCGGTTACTAGAGTGCCACTACCTTCCAGTACGCGGTAAATCTCTACGCTGTATGGATGTAGTACTGCATACTGCGCTACGCCGCTTAATCGTCGCCGTACTGTGATGCCTGGTGAAATAGTAACCGATACGCCTGCCGCAGAAGTTGAATTTCTAGCTGCCTCATCTAACTCGGCGATAATCTCTGGTCCTGGTTTATATATAGCAGGTGGCGCACCTAGTTGCTGTGAAGAAGATGGAGAGATTAGGAGCAGGGCAACAACTAGGAATGCAATTCGATTTACCATCATTTAGCCGCTGGCGTTGATCATAAGAAAAACCAACAAACCGGTTTCGATAGTGTCAGAAAACCCTGGAATAGAGAGAATGCTGACGATGGTCAGGACAGTCAGTACTCCACACAAAATTAAGTAGTTTTTATTTTTCATTTTTAGGCACGAGTAATAGTTGTTAGAAAAGTTAGCATTCTAGATTCGATAGTGTCCGACAAGCCAGGCACAAACAAAACGATAGTTGCGGTTACGATGGCAACAGCTAAACACAATAATAGATATTCTTTAAGTTTTAGTGGCATAGATTAGTTTTCTGGGGTTAATCCTTCTGCAGCTCTTGCCTCTTCAGCTCTAGCGCCGCGCAGTATATAAGTCATTGCGTAATTTCCTTCATGACAAGCATATTCATACTGCTTGTACTCCGGCAATCGAGGCATAGGCCTTACAGCGGTCCAGGGTTGTGAATAAACATTTGGGTCTTCGATTGTGAAGGAGTAATCAATCATGTCCTCACTTATGCGACGAAATCTTTCCACTGCGACAGTATCGGGTGAAGAAGGAAAGCGATGTTGTGTTTTCTCGCTAAAGTTTGCGGTACGCACGACGAGAGTGTCGCCTTCCCAGTGACCTCTTGAGTCTCCATTCCACAATCGAATATTTTCATGCAGTTGTGGCCGGCCATCGATTGGAATAATGCGCACGTCATGGATCATCTCCACATGAATCGCCACGAAGTTTTCGTTCTGAGTAATGTGATAAGAGTTGTTATAGCCAGAAGAAACCGGCGGCACGCCATGATAGGTCATGCACCGATCCCAATTGGTCCTATCTAACCAGGAATCCGCAGGGTGTTCGCGACGGTATTCGGCTTGGTCACGCTGTTTGGCAATTGCTGCCTCTGTTATGGGCAAACGACCATTCGGCGGATCGACGATTAATGACGTGCGTAAGTCGGCAGATACTTCTCCCCGATCGAACCAGTGATAGTTATAACTGCCTACATCTCCTGGTCGATCCACAACTTCTCTTTGTGTATTTGCATATATTCCTGCCGCTTCTTCTGGCGTATAAAATTCTTTGTCACCAAGGCGTTGAGGACGCTGCAGAGGAGTGAGGCTGGCGTATGACCACATGCCGGAAATGTCGGGATCGCCCCAAGGGGTGCGCTTATCGTAGCTGCCTTCTAGTTGAGCGAATGAATGGCTGCTAACGATTATGCCCACGAGGCCACAAAGTACTGCGACGAATTTGATTCTCATTAGTATTCTCCGTCACGTCAGAGGAGCGACAAGAATAACACAGCATTCGGGTGGGCAAGAAGCAAGTGAACTGGACTATTCGGAGACTTCGACTGTTAGATACGCATTCGTCCAACAACAATGGAATTCGAAGCCATAAGTCGGCTCACGCTGACGCTCTGTGTCGTTAATGGCTTGAATCCTTAATACGTAAGTTCCTGGTTTGTTAAAGGTGGCAGTGGTTTCAATCACGCCTTCTGCGTCATTGAGACGGGCTTCCGGAGTTTCAAATTCCACTGCATTGAGTCCCTGGTGCAGAGTCCAGTTTATCCAGGTGCCGGGCTCGGAATGCTGCAGTCGAGCAATGATATTTAATGGCTCACCAACCCCTGCTTGTCGAGGTCCTTCAAATAAACCGTTTCTTCCGCGAAAACTCGGCGGGCTATCGTTAAGACTTAAATATGGTGCAGAGGTTTCACGACCAGAGGTTTCCTTTTCGTCTAAAACATAAGAAGGAATAAGCGTGCCAGGGACCGACAACGCCAATCCATTGGTTTCAATATTCCAAATTACGTCCTGCATGCCATAGTCTGCCGGCACGATAACTGAAAAAACACACCAGTAGCGACGAAAGTCTCTGGTTAAATCCGGATTAGGAACAACATCGAAGTGAGTTGGTTGTACGCCATCAAATTCCACCGGAGTAATGTAATTTTTTTCTCCTATAGGAACATCGATTACTTCTTCAGTGTTCATGTTGAAGTAACCAAAGCACATGGTAAACGTGCCATCGTCGTTGGGATACCAACCATCAAACAAAGGAATAACACTTTGTCCCTGCGGTCGCAGGGGTGCTTCGCCTAGTGGGCTCAGAACAGAGGGTGTTTGCGCTTGTGTGCTAAAAGCGCAAACCGCCAGGAAATAGAACAGTACCGTAACACCAATTCTACTCATTGAACTACAGCCTATCTCTAGTCACCATTGGCCGCAGTCAAGTTGGCGCTGCGTTCTGCCTTTAGCCGCTCAAATTGATCTTCATTTAAATAAGTAATGCCCAGCCAGAGATGAGACATTTCGTCGACCCCTCTCTGACCGAATACTACCCATTGGCGATGATCTGGGTTATGAGGATTATCAGCGGTATTGTCCCAGGTTGAAGTGATCATCAGCATGGTGCCAGCGGGTAATAATGGTGCTACATCATCGGCAAATTCATAATTAATTTGCCAGGAGTGATCATACTTGTCGACACGCGCCAACATCTCTCTTCTGCCATCAGGATAAACTGCTTCAAGCGATTGTGCTTTGCCGCGCATATGCATGTGTGGGCGAAAGCTGGTGATTAAAGCAGGGCGGCTAAGAACTCTGACTCCTTGCAGTGACTTTATTGAATTCGGGGGAAGTACCAAGTCATTGGCCCACAATCCACCGGGACCGGAATCGGCAGCGAAGAATTGTTCGCCTCGTGTTTGAAACTCAGGCTCGTAGTCTTCTGGATATAACCATACAGCGGCTTCCGCTTGTTCGTGATGAACAACTTCATTGATGGGAAAATAATGCAGGTTCCAATTAATTGTTCCGTTTGGATAGATTAGCATTCCAGTCCCATCTGGAAACATATCTCCGCCTTTGCCTACACCCTGTCTGCCTACAGGTCCAGAATAACGGTTACCATTTTCATCGAACGATATTAATGTCGCATGACCGTGATGCAATACCTTCGCGCCCAGGGGATAGGAGCCTTTTAATTCAGTCGCGCGAACATAACGAGGTTTATCGATCAGGCCTTCAAAAGTTGTATTGCGCACCCACCACTGATCTTGAGCGTTCGCTGCAACTGTATAGGGAGGGGATTTAACCACGAAGTTAGGCTCACCAAGGAGAGAGGACAATTGCCATTCGCCAACATCAGGTAATTCTGGCTGCGCGGGCATTAAAGCTGGATCACCTTGTGGCGCACCATTTGCTGCCCAGTTAACTACCTTAGCTATCTGCTCATCGCTAAGTGAAACGTCATTCTTATAATCCTGGATTCCTGTTGTGAGATCTAAATGCCAGGGAGGCATTTCACGGCGTTCTACCTTATAGCTAATCAAAGGTGCCCAGGGTCGAACTTCTTCATAGCTCAACAGGGACATCGGTCCAATGCCATCGGGATTATGACAGGTTGAGCACTTATCGAAGAGGATGGTGGCAATATCTTCGGTGTAAGTAATGGCTCTCTCTTGAGCATTCACCGGAGAAAGGCCAAGTGCGAAAAGGGAACCAAGGAGAAATAATCTTTTTCTACCAATTAAGAATTTCATAGCCATATGCTCTCCATAGAGTGGGCTTGCAGGCGTTGATCACAAAACTACGAATCTGAGCTGAAAGCATAAGTTTCCAATTGGGAAATGTCCATGGAAAAGCCACTAAATTTCTAAAAATGACAAGATATTCAGATCTTTACTGGCATGGCTGTACCAACCCCGAAACAAGTGATAGCATCCATACCAATGAGAATAATAATTCAAAAATCCTTGTTTGCTTTATATCTCGCCCTCTGTGGTAGTTTGGTTGTGGCTCAGGAGCGCGAAGCCATCGTGGTAGCAGAACTCGGTCCTCAGGTGGGTGAACAGGTTCCAGATTTCGAACTGAAAGATCAATTTGGTGAAACTCACAGCCTCGATTCCATAATGGGTCCGAACGGAGCGATGTTATTATTCCACCGTTCGGCGGACTGGTGACCATACTGTAAAGCGCAACTCGTGGAGTTGCAGGACCAACTCGAAGAACTGGAAGCCCAGGGTATAGGGATAGCTGCAATAAGCTATGATT
Organism: Gammaproteobacteria bacterium; assembly: GCA_019654215.1. Taxonomy (GTDB): domain Bacteria; phylum Pseudomonadota; class Gammaproteobacteria; order Pseudomonadales; family Pseudohongiellaceae; genus UBA9145. Next base: position 101,234 of record BPDI01000005.1, read on the forward strand.
CGGAAGAAGTGCTTTCCGATTTCGCCGAACGTCGCGGAATTACTTTTCCATTGCTGGCAGACGATGATTCCGCAGTAATAACTGACTACGGAATTGTGAACACTGCAGCAGAAGAGGGCATCGGTGAGAACGCTGATGATCCTGACGTGCAGGCTGATGTTGCTAGGTACGTTTCTGTATTTGGTGCCAATCCCATGATCGTGGGGACTCCTTATCCCGGTACCTTCATGATTAATTCTGGCGGTGAAGTAACTTCCAGATTTTTCGAAGAGTTCTATCGCGAACGTAATACCACCACCAATGTAATGCTCAAATTAGGTGTGGGATTATCGCCGATTGCTGCGGTTGAAGGAGAAACTGCACATCTTAAGTTCACTGCTTATCCTTCCAATACTTCGGTAACGGTTGGCACTAGATTCTCTCTTGCGCTAGATGTAGAGCCTGGTCCTAACATGCATGTCTATGCTCCAGGTGCAGATGTGAAAGGCTATCAAGTAATTGGTTTCAATTTAGATAAACCGGACATTGCGCGCGTAGAACCTGTGGAATATCCAGCTTCAGAAATTTATTACTTCGAGCCATTGGATGAGTATGTACCGGTTTACCAGGAGTCATTTACGCTTCTGCAAGAAATCGTAATGGATGGCAGTGCTGAAACCGAAGAGATCATGTCGAGTCGTGATGCGCTTACTCTAACCGGAACTCTCGAGTATCAAGCTTGCGACGATGCAATTTGTTTTTTACCACAAAGCATTCCTGTTTCATTTACCGTTGATTTGGAATTACCAGACCGTCAACGGGCAAATCGCTAAACCAATTTAGTCTGCTGCTTAATGCAAAAAACAATCTCGAGTTGTAGGATTTTTTGCGTCAAACTAGGCTAGAAAAAGAAGATCCTGAAGCAGTCCCAGCGTAAAGTCTGGAATCTGGTTCCAATTCAAACGTAGCTGATTGATACTTACTAGCAAAGAATAATTGCTGGAGGGTTAGTCGTGAGCGCTCGCATAGTTGGTTTGTTTCTCTTATTTATTTTAATGCATATACCATCGGTAGCACAGGGACCATACGATCAAAGTTTTGCCCCTGATGTTCCTGTTCCTGATGGCTTTAGAGCGAATCGCACTTCCTACTCGGCAATAATGGATGTGCTGGAGCCAACTCGAATAGAAGTCACAGATGCGCAACTTGCAAGGCTAGAGGAAATCCCGCTTGAAGTAATTTTTAGTGCACTAGGTAATTATCGTTTGAATTACGCAACGGGATTTCAAAACACTCAGCCGGGCTCAAGGCTAGTAGGTAGGGCATTGACTATGCGATTTTTACCACCACGCCCAGATCTCACCGATGCAGTTCTTAAGTTGGCGGAAGAAGGCAACTGGGATCGGCGGTACTATGCTCGTGCAGCGGAAGAAGTCAAGCCAGGGGATGTGGTTGTAGCTGAGTTAGGTGGTAGTGATGGCCATAATCTATTCGGCGACATGGGAGCAACCGGCATACAGATGCGTGGCGCTGCTGGTGTAATTATTGATGGTGGCATGCGCGATTACACAGGCTTAAGAGACGAACGTTTCGCAGAGTTTCCAGTACTGCATAAGTTCAGTGATCCTCACACCACATCATGGTTAGGTGTGGAGTACAACGCACCAGTTAGAATTGGTGGCATTACTGTATTGCCTGGCGATGTTGTTGTCGGTGACGACGGCGGAGTATTTTTCTTTCCACCCTCGATGGTAGAGATTGTCTTGGAATACGCGGACTTGGTAGCAGACCGTGAGAAATTTCAACTGGAGCTATTGGAAGACAGAGAGTTTCGCTTTCGCGATATCTACCCCCTGTCTCCTGAATTGCAGGCTGAGTTTGAAAGATTGAGAAATTAGTCGGTGGGATTTCCGTCGGCATCGAGAATCTCGATGTCGGCTATTCCCAAGGCTTCAATATCAGCTTCGACCTGATTGCGATCACCTACAACCAGCCACACCAAATTCTCAGGCCTAACAACTCCACGAGCTGCTTCGGCCACATCTTCGATATTTAACGAACGAACTCTCTCGGCATAGCGATCGAAGTAGTCATCTTCATAACCGAATCGGACAATTTCCCTCAGTGACCCAGAAACCGCGTTATTGGTTTCCCAACGGCCGGCCAGACGCAGAGACTGAGAGTCTTGTGCTTTTTGCACTTCATCTCGAGTTGGAGGAGCTTCACCGATAAATCCTCGCAGCTCATTTATAACTTCCTGCATGGAATCGGCAGTTCGATCAGTTTGAACTGGTGCCTGAACAAAGAAAGGTCGTTGGCTATTGGTGGGAATCATTATAGTTCTCGAACCATAGGACCAACCTTTATCTTCCCGCAAATTCATATTGATGCGCGACGTGAATGAACCACCAAGAATATTGTTCATAGTGCCAATGGCAATCTCGGTTTCGTCTTCCACCGCGGGAGCAATATGGCCAGCGTAGATTACAGACTGCAACGAGTCAGGTCGGTCAATTAGAAAGATTTTGGATTCTTGTTGGTGAGCAACATCGGAAACGTTTTTTGCGGGCACATTACCTGGTTGCCAATCTGCAAACTGTTCTTCTAACAGTGGTACAAGAGTATCGAGATCAGTATCACCCACAATGATAAGGGTTGCGTTGTTGGGTTTGAACCATGCGCGCACGAAATCAACCAGATCATTTCTTTGCAGGTTTCTTACTGAATCTAGTGTGCCACTACCAGTTAGTCCTTGCCCATAAGCATGATCGGCGCCATAAATAAGTTTTGGAAATACTCGCTGGGCCATTGCGATAGGCGTAGTTTGCTCTCGTTGGATACGAGCGAGTTGTTCTTGTTTTAATCTGTCTAATTCCGACTGAGGAAATGATGGATTAAGAATCACATCGGCGAACAGCTCTAATGATGGCTCAAGATTCTCCGTCAGTGCATTGAGCGTGACATTGGAGGTATCGAGGTTTGAACCGGTAGTAAGAACCGCCCCCAACATTTCCAGCTCTTCACTTATCTCCAAGGAAGTTAAGTAATCGGTTCCCTCATCCAACATGTTCATTGCTAGTGAAGCCGTACCTGGCAAAGCCAACTGATCTGCTGCATAACCAGCATTCACCATTAATTGAATGCCAACAGTTGGAATTGCATTACGTTCTGTTAGGACGACGCTTAAGCCATTGGAAAGTTCGGTTCTTTGGATATCAGGGAAAGACACATCAGGAGGTGTGTCTAGATCAGGTAGGCGAGATCGGTCGACGCTTTCACCGCGAGCAGCATAACGCGGGAATGGCTCGACTTCTAAGACATAAACACCATCGGTTAACCACCGATTGGCTGCGTCGCGGATGCTTTCGACCGTAGCGTTTTGTTGATCAACAATGGTTTGCTTATAGGCATCAGGACTGCCGCCATAAACTTCACTTCGGGCGAGGGCATCAGATTTGCCTCCAAAGCCACCGATGCGTTCGATACCACGAATAAAGCGCGCGCGTATTTGTGTTCGCACGCGATTCAATTCATCTTGTTCTGGGCCTTCGGTCAGCAAGCGATTCATTTCTTCATCAATTGCTGCTTCCACCGCAGTTAAATCATTTCCAGGATTTGCTGTAGCTTGAATGATAAACATAGAAGCGATTTCACCGGCCTGAATAAATGCAGTTACATCTGTTGCTATTTGATCTTGATAAACCAGACGGTTGTAAAGACGGGAATTTTTACCATCCGCTAACACACTGGAATACAAATCAAGCAGGCTAGTATCGGTAGATAAGGAATTAGGCACATTCCAGACTTTATAAAGACGTGCCTGTGGCACACGATCCTGCATTACCTGGCGTTGCTCTCCGGTGCGCTTTGCTATCCATTCCGCATGTTTGGCAATTGGCGGTGAAGGAGGAATATGACCAAAGTATTGGTTCGCCTTTGCTAATGCTTCATCGGGCGAAATATCGCCAGCGATCACGATAACTGCATTATTCGGCCCATAATAGGTGCGGAACCATTCTTGTACATCTTCTAGCGATGCTGCATTGAGATCTTCCATAGAACCAATTACGGAATGGGCATATGGATGGTTATAGGGGAAAACTGCTTCAAGAATCGCGGTAAATACTTTGCCATATGGTTGATTTTCGCCTTGACGTTTTTCGTTTTGCACAACGCCGCGTTGTTCATCTAATTTGGCCTGATCAACTGCGCCTAATAAATGACCCATACGATCTGATTCCATCCATAACACTTGATCTAGGGCATTCTTGGGAACGTTTTGGAAATAATTAGTTCGATCTAGATTCGTAGTTCCATTCAGATCGGTAGCACCAACCCGTTCCAATACCTGGAAATAATCATCATTGAAATTTTCAGAGCCATTAAACATTAAATGTTCAAACAGGTGAGCAAAGCCTGATTTTCCAGCCGGTTCATTCTTCGAGCCAACGTGATACCAGATGTTTACTGAAACGATTGGAGCCTTGTGATCTTCGTGAACGATCAAAGTCAAACCATTATCCAGAATAAACTTTTCAAACTGTATGTCCGGAAATCAGTGATTTGT
>BPDI01000006.1 GCA_019654215.1 Gammaproteobacteria bacterium
TGGTTTTTTTTGATGCGCTTTGGTGGTCGATGAAGCATATCTTGGATCCAGGGGCATTAGCGGAAAATTATGGTGCTCCTCCTTTGGTTATTGCTTTTGCATTATTTAATTCGATTATGGGCTTAGTAATAACGAGTGCTTTAATTGGTTACATTGTAAACGCAATCCAATCAGCTTTTGAGCAAACAAAAACAGGCTCTTCTACTATTAGGGAATCTGGCCACTTCCTTATCTTGGGGTGGAATCGCAAAGCTGTCCCTATACTTATGCGGTTGGCAAAAATTGATGAAAATTTACGCGTTGTGATATTGACAACCACCGATACAGAAATTTTGAGGAGCGAGTTGCGACGTCACGCCCGTCGATTGAAAAAACTAAAAATTATACCTTTGCAGGGCTCTATCACTTCCCCGGGGATTTAAGGAGGATAGCATTAAAGCAAGCTGCTTACGTCATAGTCTTAGCTGAAGGTTAGGCGCTAAAAATTCATTTAGTGATGTGACTACTATTAAAACTTTAATGCTCATGAATTCGAATTTGAGCCAATTTAATGCGTCGAATGTAGTTGCAGAGATAGTAGATTCTGACAAATTAAAAATTGCTAATGTTGTATCCAATGCAAAACACCCAATAGTTTCCAGCGGGCAAATTATCAGCAAGATTATTGTTCAATGCGCTCGCTATCCCGGGTATTCACATGTCTATGGCAAGCTTTTCTCGGAAGACGAAATAGAAATTAGTCTAAATACTATTGATGATGCTGAAGGAAAAACTTTCGGTGAGGTCGCTCTTCGATTCGAAAATGGCACAGCAATTGGTATAAGTTGGTTTAAGGACGAGGGCGATAGTAAAAGAAGAGTAACTATTTTAAACCCTGAGCCTGATTTTGATCTTGCAGGAGATGACGAAATTGTTGTCATCAATAGATCTTCTTCTTTAAAGCTTAATAAAGACCAAATTGATAATGTTTGGGAAAAGAACGAAATTGAAGAAAATATAATATTTCCTTCCGCAAGGCCAAATATTAAAAAGGTTTTAATTTTTTCGATGAATCCTAATATCATCGAAATCATTCGCGAAATGAATCAGCATACAATGGATAGGCTAGAAATAGTGCTTGCCTGTAAAGACGCTGTAAGTAACTGTGAAAAAATTTCTTCCAAATTATCAGAGGACTTGGAGAAGGTTAAAAATATACTTGCAACACAACCCCATATCGAGCCGATGGAATTTGATTTGGAGGGAAATTGGTTGTTAGAGAATATACAGCTATCAAAATTCGATGCAGTTTTTATCTTAGCAGATGAATCTGAATCAAAAGTAGATGCCGATAGCAGAACGGTATTGTTGCTCGTGCTAATTAAAAATCTCATTAGCGCAGTTGAGGAAAATACGCCTCCAATAGTTGCTGAAGTGCTTGATAAGCAGACATTAGATCTCCTGAAGGATACCCCCGTGAATGATACAGTTATTACTACTGACTTTATAAGTAACTTGCTTCTTCAGATCGCGAGGAATCCATTTCTTGAATCCATCTACCGGGAGTTATTAAATGCTGGTGGCGTGGAGATGGGTTTTCGGCCTATTGAGCGCTATGTGAATGTCAATGAAGAAATTAGCCATAGTAGACTAGTGAGGAGAGCGCAAGCATTTAATGAAACCGTGATCGGCTATGAGTTTATTCGACATGCTAAGTCTGAGATAGTGATCAATCCTGACAAGAAAGAGATATTTAAATTTAAACGGCGGAGATCATCTAATTGTATTGGCACAACAGCTCTACATCTAATTTTTTTAGGAAAAGGATTGGAAAATGATAAAAATATTGATTGTTGAAGACAATGAAATGAATAGGGACATGCTTTCTAGGAGGCTATCAAGGAAGGGTTATGAAATTGAAATTGCCGAGAATGGTGAAACCGGTCTTACCGCAATGAGAAACGGGAAACCTGATATTGTGCTAATGGATATGGGGTTTACCAGTTAAAGATGGGTGGACGGCGACAGCCGAAGCTAAAGCGGATGAGCAAATAAAGGCTATTCCGATCATAGCTCTAACAGCACATGCCCTTGAGGCAGATAAGGAGCGTGCCTTGGCGGCGGGAGCTGATGATTTTGACACTAAACCAGTTAACTTGGCAGGGCTTCTAGAGAAAATTGAAGCGCTACTTTAATCAATTCCTTGCAAAGCGCTGTTGTGTTATTAGCCAATGTACTTTGTAATTATTTCATATTAAGAAGAAGAGCTTATTTCTTGATTGCCATGGATTATAGGTACCAAAGCATCCATAGACGCCCTTCCATATCTTTTCACTTATAGTCCCTTTCCAAGAACTGTACCGTATAGAAATTCTAACTATATCTTAGCAATCAAATGAAAATATTGGTCGATGCCGACGCTTGCCCCGTCGTGATTAAAGAAATCCTATTTCGAGCAGCAATGCGCACACAGACTCCGGTGATCCTGGTTGCGAACCAATCCTTAAAAGTTCCGGCTTCTCCATATATAAAATCGATTCAGGTTTTGAAAAGGGTTTGACGTCGCCGATAATGAGATTATCAAGCAGTCAGAAAATGGTGATTTAGTAATTACAAGTGATATACCTTTGGCCGCTGATGTAATAAAAAAAGGGTCACTTGCATTATCGCCACGGGGAGAACTCTTCTCCAAGGACAATATAAAAGCTCGGCTTAACATGAGAGATTTTTTAGACACATTAAGAGCAAGCGGAGTGGAAACTGGTGGCCCATCCGTGCTAACAGACAAAGACAATAAAAAATTCGCCGATAGCCTAGATAGAATTCTTACGCAGAATGATCAGTTTAGGCAGCTCTAAAATGGGTTCAATCATGTTCTCACAAAGTATCAGCATCTAATGCAGACAATTCTTTCTTTTGCTGTCGTTGCGGTGTTAATTCTTTCACTTCTGCTGGTGTTGCGGTGGGGTAATCTTATTCTCATCGGAAAGATGCCTGCGCGATTTTTCGCTTTCTTTGCGATCCTATTTACTTCAGGTCTTGATGTAGGATTGATCATGTTACCGTTAACTGAATTCTCAACATACGAGACTGATGAGGCTTATAGTTTCACTAATCCTCTTGCTATCGAATTTGGTTTTTGGGGATTCTTTATTTGGGTCTTTTATTTTCTAACAACATGTTATTTTTGCATTTTTGAGCCCCGCTTGAAGATCTTTGAAATATATTGGGTGAGATTCGTTAACAATATCGTCATTATCGGTACCTGCGCATTTACTGGGTTTTTGTTTCTTCAATACCTACCCAGCTATTTCGAAGGAATTACCCCATTTGTTAGATTCGTCATTGTTGCGATTGTTTTAATGGGGGCAGTTTTTTCGAGCACAGATATTCGTTACGTCAAAATACTAAGTTTGGCTTCTACATGGTTATTCTTCGCATTAATAGCAGTGACCTGGGTTTATGGTGGATTAGGTTTGAGCGGTTTAGCTGCGAACCTTATGAAAATAGGCGATTATTTCCCCAATATCTATAGGTTTATTTTGCCTTTCTCAGATTTCCATGCTTTTTATCTATTTTGGTGGTTCGCCTGGAGTATCATGATAGGGCAATTTGTTTCGCGCTTTGTTGGCGGTTTACGTACTTGGCATTTGTTGATTGCTCTTTTAGTTATTCCTTCTATTCCAATCGCGTTATGGTTTTCTGTGCTGTTCGGCATCTATGAGCAAGGCATAGAAATTTCGGCCTTCGTAAATGGTTTTATGATTTTGGTAGGCGTGATCTTTGTTACTAACTCGCTAGATTCACTTACAAGACTATATTCCGAGAACCTTCAATTAACAGTCGATCGGCTGGGTAAGGTAAAATACATAGTCATGCATTGGTCTTTATTGTATGGGTTAATTTTACTTTATCAATTCACGCCTTTGCAGATTGAATGGGTTGGGTTAGTAGTTATTGGTCTTTACGTTGCGATCTCAATACTTGTCTTTCTTCGAAGACAATCGGTCATATCGTTAATAAGCACCTCATAGGTAACCACTTTGGATGAATTCGACTACATAATAGTGGGAGCAGGTTCGGCTGGTTGTGTATTGGCAAACAGATTATCTGCTAATCCATCTTTGCGCGTGCTGTTAGTTGAAGCCGGCAAAAGTGATGAGCATATTCTTGTGCGGATGCCTACGGCACTGTCCTATCCAATGGCCATGGATAGGTTTAATTGGAGTTATTATTCTGAACCAGAGCCTGGATTGAATGGGAGGCGTATTAGCTGCCCTCGTGGAAAGGGACTTGGCGGCACTTCACTAATTAACGGCATGGTTTATGTCAGAGGTAACCCTCATGATTTTGAGGAATGGGAGTCCTTAGGAGCAGAGGGCTGGGGATATCGAGACTGCTTGCCCTACTTTAAGCGAGCTGAATCATGGATTGGAGGTGGTGATACTTACCGAGGTGGAGATGGCCCACTTGGAGTGTCTGCGGGGAATCAAATGCGTTTAAACCCGCTTTATCGAGCTTTTATCGATGCCGGGATCGAGGCTGGATACCCCGAAACCCAAGATTACAACGGAGAACATCAAGAAGGATTTGGTCCGATGCACATGACTGTGCGTAATGGTGTACGTGAATCAGCGGCTAGCGCGTATTTGAACCCCATCAAAGGGCGACCAAATCTTCAAGTAATGACTAAAGTGTTGGTTCATCGCATTGAAGTTAAAAACTGTCGTGCAATCGGTATTTATGTAGATATTGACGGCACCAAAAAAGTTATCAATGCTAAACGAGAAGTATTATTGAGTGCGGGAGCTATAGCGTCACCAACGCTGCTACAGCGATCTGGAATTGGCAACGAAGAGCACTTATCTAAAGCTGGAATAAAACAAAAGCATAATCTACCTGGTGTTGGTGAAAACTTACAGGATCACTTAGAGGTATATTTTCAATTTCACTGCAAGGAATCAATAACTTTAAATTCAAAATTGAATTTACTCAGTAAGATTTCAATAGGAGCCAGATGGCTTTTATTTAAAAATGGCCTAGGAGCGTCTAATCACTTTGAATCTTGTGCATTTATTAGGTCAAAAAAAGGATTAAAATCACCCGACATTCAATACCACTTCTTGCCGGCAGCAATGCGTTACGATGGTACGCCTTCAATTGAAGGCCATGGGTTTCAAGTGCATGTAGGCCCGAATAAACCAAAGAGTCGCGGACGCGTGAATATAAGTTCAACGGATACCGCAGCGGCACCAACTATTCTTTTTAATTATTATCAACACGAAGAAGACATAAAAGCCTGGCGACAGTGCATTCGCCTTACTCGAGAAATTATGGCGCAACCAGCTATGGATAGTTATCGAGGCGAAGAGATTCAACCAGGATTGGATGTGAGTAGTGACAAAGAGATAGATACTTGGGTGAAGCAAAATGTGGAAAGCGCTTATCACCCTGCGGGAAGCTGTAAGATGGGTAGGGCAGATGATTCTTTAGCTGTTGTTGATAAAAATTGTAAGGTATACGGGATAGAAAATTTTCGAGTCGTTGACGCTTCTGTTTTTCCTACTCTCCCTAATGGAAATATTAACGCACCTGTCATTATGGTTGCAGAAAAGATTGCCGATGTTGTTCTTGCTAAAAACCCTCTTCCTTTAGCAGATGTATCAATAGCGGTTCCATTAGGATGGCAAAATTCACAACGCAACGGCAAGCCGACAAGAACTATTAATCTTAATTAATCTTGCGGTTTTGCTTAGTTAATGAAGCTAAATCAATTCTTGACTCCACTTAACGCCTCTAAAATCTCTGGATTTACAGGATTTTTCTTGAGCGGGTTTCAAACAAATCCCTCAAACCAGTATTTCCTTATTTAGAGTTTAAATATAAATAAGTGTCCTCCTTCAGGCAGCATGGTATTTCCACCAACTGCCCCGGCTATGCCAGAGAAGTTTCCAGAGGCTATTGCTAAATAAGTCTCGCCGTCTAGCTGATAAGCAACAGGTTGGCTGCGGATACCTCCGCCGATACGGAAACGCCAAAGCATTTCGCCAGTTTCTGCATCAAGCGCTAGAGCATGACCGTCCTGACTACCAGTAAATACTAAACCACCTTCAGTGCTCAGAACGCCTGCCATGATTGGTTCGGGATCTTTATAACGCCAGACGACTTCTCCAGTCTGATAATCTATCGCCGAGATGTGGCCATATGCCGAGCCATCCTGAGCGTCCACAGGAATAAACGTGCCACCCGTATATTGATTACCCTCGACAAAGACAGAAAGCCCTTTTTCCATCTGATTACAGCTTTCGATTACAGGAATGAAGGTCAGTCCTAGATTAGGATTCAATGCTCCGGTTACCGAGCCATTCATGCCACCGCCGGCACCAGGGCAGATTCGCACCATCGGTTCCTCTGAGGGCACCATTTCTGGATTTACGACCGGTCGCCCGTTTGGTTCCATGCTAGTAGCCCAATTCAGCTGTTCAACATAAGATGTTGCACGCAGAAATTCACCGGTCTCCCGATTAAGAGCGTAATAGAATCCATTGCGGTTTGCCTGGACTAAACCTTTGATGTTCTCACCTTCATGCTCGTAATCAACTAAAAATAAATGAGTGTTGCCGTCATAATCCCAGATATCATGAGGTGTGAATTGGAAATACCAGAGACGCTCTCCTGTATTAGGATCAATAGCTAACACGCTGTCAGAGAATAAGTTATCCCCCAAGCGGACATCGCCATTCCAATCCGGTGAAGGGTTTCCTGTCGTCCAATAAAGTACATCAAGGTCAGGATCATAAGCCCCATATGTCCAAGAAGGTGCACCTCCAGTTTCATAGGATGTACCCGACCATGTTTCTACTCCAGGTTCGCCAGCCGCAGGGACTGTATAATGTCTCCAAACGCGCTCGCCAGTTTCCACATCATAAGCATCAAAAAAACCTCTGACTCCAAATTCGCCTCCGCCGACGCCAATCACCGCAATATCCTTCGCAATGAGCGGGGCGATGTAGCGCTTAATCCTTTTTTGTAATCATCAATTACGGTATTCCAAAGGAGTTCGCCGGATTTCCGGTCAAATGCGAGTAGGCGCGCATCGAGTGTTGCCATAAAAATTGTATCGCCGTGAATAGAAGCGCCACGGTTAACAGGGCCACAACATATTCGCAGATCTTCCGGTTGCTGATGATCATATCGCCAATAGAGTTCACCAGTTCTGGCATCAAGAGCAAACAAGCGATTATATGAGGAAGTTACATACATTATTCCGTCATAGATTAAGGGTGACACGGAGAACTGCCCCACAGTACCTGTAGGAAATGCCCAAGCAAGCTGAATGTTATTAATGTTTTCTGGGGACAGTTCAGTAATTGGGCTGTGGCGATAATTGTTATAACCTCCGCCGTATTGGATCCAGTGATCGGTTAATTCATGTGCGGTGTCTTGTAAAGCCTGTGTAACCCCTCCGAGATTATCCCCTATGGGATTTTCATTAATCCAATGGGTCGGCAAGTCAGCAAATAACTCTGCTGGTTCTTCTAATGCAAGATTAGGTGTAGAAGCCGATTCCTCTGCAGCCAGAGAAGCGACCTGATCAGTCGCTAGAGTGGGCTCGGAACTGGTTTGCGGTTCCTGTCCGCAACTCGTAAGTATTGAAAGTAATGAAATTATTGCCGTGTTTCTGACTAACTGTAATAGTGAAGACGAATAGGCAGTGTTCATGACTGATACTTCCTCTAAAAAAGAAACATAGGCTAGAGTAGAAAGCTTAGATGTCTTATCAATTCAGTATTGGAGTATAAGCTTCATTAATTACTAAATATACCAAAGTCCTTATTTGTTCAATAGCAGCACTTATCTCTCCAACCGATCCTGTAGTTTTCCAGTTCATAATTTACACTCCCAATATTTTTTAAGTTGAGTTTTTCCTGGCAGTGTAATAATCAAAAGGTTATTTTCTAGTATAAGTTACTTAATTTTCTGTATTTAGCCGAATTTTATACACTGTCCAGTGAATCCGAAGATTCATTGGCAGAAAGGTTCTAATTAAAATAGTTCATTAAGTGAGTTGTGCTTAGATTTTGATGTTTATAAGTTAAAACAGTTACTAACGGTTGCAGGTGCTACCTTAGTAGTTATCAAAAAGGCCCATTCTATTGGGCTTTTTTTTGCGAAGGCGGCAGTGAATTCATCTTGATTAAGGAGTGTTAAGTGGCGGTTAATGCAAAGGCGAACTTTGTTTTTTCTAGCCTAGGCCTAGCCTTTTTGGCTGGCATCGGCTTAATGATCGGCAATATTGCTCCTACTATCGTCACAGCATATGTGGATAATCCAATGTTCTCGGTAGGAAATGCCGGAAGCGTTATTTCCATAAATATGTTTGGCAATGCTCTTGGCGCTTTGATAATAAGTTTTCTGCTACAGAAAATAAATTGGTCTCGTACCGCATTTTTTTTTCTTCTTGTTCTTGTTGTATCAGATCTCATCTCAATTCCGATTAATCAACCAATTTCATTATTTTTTTTACGATTTGTTCATGGACTGTCAGCTGGGGCGCTTATGGGAATTACTTACGCCGCTATCGCTCAAACTAGCAGTCCGGAGCGAATACAAGCGTTATCATATACAATGCAGTTATTATTCGGTGGAATATTGATTCAATTAATTACGCCAAGAATTGAATCGCTTGGGACAGTTGTTGTTTGGCTTCCTTTAGTTTTATTTTCTGCAGCAGGCCTCCTGCTCTGTCCTTTATTAAAAAACAGAATTCCAAGTGGAATTACTCTTGCTAGTGATCAAAGCCAAAAACGTGCGGGTAACCTGGTTATTGGATTAGCTCTTGTAAGTCTATTTGCGTTTCAAACGGGCCAATTTGCTGCATTTGCATATGTAATAGAAGTTGGAATTAATCATAATTTCAGTGTTGAATTCACAGGAGCAAGCGTTGCAATGGGGATGTGGGTAGGTGGTCCCTCTGCTCTATTCGTAACCTGGTGGTCATTGAGAAGTGGGAGGGCATTTCCTATAGTTCTTGCTTCAGGTATTCAAATAGCTTCAATAAGTTTACTACTGTTTCCAATTTCTAGCTTTTTTTTGATTGGAAATATCGCATGGGGCATCGCTTTTAACATTGGATTTCCTATATGCTTGGGCTTATATCAGAGTTAGACAATGAAGGCAGAATAGCAAGTTTAGCGGCGTTTACGAGCACTCTGGGATTAAGTGCTGGGCCCGGATTTGCAGCGTTTATGGTAGGAGAAGATAGCTATGAACGCGTTTTATTATTTTCGTTAACGATTCTGTTTACCAGCCTCGTGTTAATCATAATTCCTGCAATGAAATTAGACTCATTAAACAAAACGAGTCGGATGATTTGGTCTTGATTTCGTCGAGCTCATGACGAGATACATAAAACTAGATAATAAGATTATTTTTAAGTCGAAATTAAACTTATTATGTTAATGTCTACAAGCAGTTTAATTGGCGCCAGAAAAATTTACTGTATAAGATAATTTCTGCTAGAGGTTCAGTAGAGCAATAAGCGTTATCTCGAAAATCTACAAGGTCATTGATACAAAAGTTATAATTATTATTGTTCATTCATTGCGCCAAATAGGTCCTGCCTCCTATGTATTTATTGAAAAAGTTCGTTTAGTGACTTTAGATTTATAACAAAATGAGAAATTATGAAGTTAAGAACATCAGTAAAAGATTAAGCTTTTATTTATCAATTGGGAGAGGAAGTAAAAATGAAAAAATATATGCCTTCAATGCTCGTGTTTTTTATCATCATGGGCTGGATGAATTCTTCAATGGCGCAAAACGGTAACTTAAATGAAGTTATGCAATGTACCCTTAAGCCTGGTTTCACAGTTGACGAAGTGGTTCGGGTAGGAAGAGCTATTCCGCGAACCGATAGTGGACCTAATCTGGTGTTCTATAGAGAACCTATCGTCGCAGCTTCTTCTCGGGCGGGAAGCATAAACGTAGTTAGGTACTGGGACAATTTTGAACATATGATAATGGGGTTAGAGTCACAAACACAGACAGGGCCCAGCCGTCATTTTTTTGCAATGGTTGATTGTGATGGAACTAGACAGGTCGGACTTAATAGGACAGCTAATGAAGCTGGTGATGCGAGTCCATATGAAGGAGGGGAAATTAATGAAAGTTACGTGGCCATTAGGCAATGCCAACTAAATCCAGGCGAAACCATGGAAGATGTCCAGCAGGCACTCGTCGAATTTGACGAAGAAAACAGAGCCAGCAATGATAGATCTGGTTACGGCTTTCTACAGATGTTAGCTAGCGGGACAGAAGGTGCTATGAACTCTTCATTTGCGATTAGGGTAATTGGTGAGAATGCGGCAGGTTTGGCCAGAAGACTGGATGCTATGTCATGGAACACGCCTACTTCTTCTGATCCTGCATCTTGTGGAAACCTCTCTCTGTGGAAAAGCTACGTCATTCATTGGGGTAATTAACTTACGATAAAACCTTTAGACACTTCGTCGATAGATTTAATGCTAAGTTTCCGAGGGGTGCTTCAGCGCCCCTTTTTTATCTAGACTGCGACGTAAATACCGCCAGTTTACCAGAGTAATTTCCACTGGCTTGTATATCTTGTTATTCTGAATGGATAGTTAATTAAGTTTAAATCCAGGTCATGAAAATAAATCACATAATAAAGATACAATTGGTACTTTTTGTATTTGGTAGTTTTGTTGCTTGCAGTTCCAGTAATGAATTAGCGCTGATAGAAGCGGATTATGAGGCTGGAATTTTAACTTTAGAGCAAAGAGACGAGGCTATCGCCGCCCACATGGAAAAAGAACGAGTAGAAAGGGAGGCGAGACGGGCGGCAAGGGAGGAGCAGCAGTCAGAAGAAGCAAGAAGACGAGCAGCAATATCAGACTGTTGTAGCTCGGTTTTGTATTTGTGAATAGATGAAGCTAGTTACTTTCGTAACTAGCTTCATCTAATTTATGCTTTATACACACTCCCTGACCATGTGAGAGTTTCAAGTGCGATGTGGCTTTCAGTAGATACATCACCTTCGCGAGAATCTTTACCGGTCATTTTCAATGACCATTGATGGTTTCCGGCTTTTTCCCAGGTTCCAGACTGAAAACCAATAGTCTTCGTGCCATCTGGAGCGAAGCCTTCGCCAGCCCAGCTGCACGTTCCGGAATCAGCATCAGGGTTATTGTAATCATGAATCACAGTTAAAGTGCCATATACTGCACCATAAACATCCATGTCACCTTCTGTTTCCCAATTAACAGTTGCAACAAGATTTCCATCATCATTTTGAGAGTATGATGTTCCTCTATGTTTTAATTCAAAATCAGCAATCTTTTCGCTCATAGTATTTACCTTTAAATTTATTTGTAGATTTTAGAGACTCATACAAAGTGACAGATTATTCGCTGCAAATCAATTTCGAGAAGCAGTCCCTCTGTACCCATGTTTCTGACTCGTTATAGATAGTAGGTCTACCTAGCTTCTCGAATCATTGGATGAATCAGAGGTGAATCTTCTTCTTGGATCTGTCCCATAGTTTCAAAACCGTATCGTTTGTACAAAGACATATTGCGAGGATTCGAAGATTCCAAGTAAGCAGGAAGCCCATCAGAATCGACTTTTTCCAATGCATGCTTCATCAGCAGGATCCAATCCCCTGATTCTGGCAATAGGGATCAACAGCGATTATTGGTAGGTACCAACAGGTCTCTGAAGGGTGATACTCTTCCATTTTTTCTAGTATCTTGAATAGAGGTTCGTGTTTTTCGGGTGCTACATTTTTCTCTACTTCTTTAATAAATCTTTCTTCATCCGCTTCAGTGTTCGGAGGTAACCATAACGCAGTACCTTTATAACCCTCAGCAACATAAGTCGTATTAGTTTCTAACGCCTTACCACCGAAAGCATCAAAACCTTCCTTGAAAAGCAAGTAATTGTCTGCCTCTGGACATATCCATCTTAAGAAAGGATCTGTCGAAAAGCCCATGAGAACTATGCTTAATACTTTTTCTCTATCGTTAATATCTGCAGTGAAAATTGTAGGAACCATGCTATTACCTATGCCGGCCGATCAACGAGTTTATTAATTGATCGTACCTTAACTATTTGTATTAATTAATCAACTTAAATTATTCATCTTAGATTAAATATTTTTTTGTTCGACTCGTTTCTGAGTGATTTGGGGAAGTATTTGTTACGAAAAATAGTTCAATCAGTGAACTTTATTGAACTCCTCCTTGTGTTATTTTCCCAATTAAAATATAAAAGTAGCAAATAAGTGATAAATAACAGCAAAAAATGAAGAAAAAATATCAGCAAGTATCTTTTTTTTATTGCGTTTTTGGGTTTTTCATCCCCGCAAGCTTCAGAAAATACAATTGAAGGCTTTTTGGGTTTTCTTCGGGCGCCATAATTGAAATAAAAGTATGTGAAGAATTAATTTGTGCTGAAGTAATACATGTAATTACTGACGAAGGGGTCGATCCATCGACTGTTTTAGATGAGAATAATGATAACGAAGAACTACGTGACCGACCTTTAATTGGTATTAATATGTTTGATGGGTTTTCGAAAGAACTCATATCAAATCAAAGCTTGGAAGGTGGCAGAATTTACGATCCGAGGAGAGGGAAGTTTTATAGTTCGGAATTGTCTCTTCTAGAAAATGGCAATTTACTTGTCGAAGGTTGCTTGCTATTCATTTGTGATGGAGAGGAGTGGTTTCCCCTTGAGGTAACAATAAACTCTGATGGTTCCAGACAGGCAACCTTTAAGAACCCCCCGGGAAGTTTAGCAGCGCGTTGCTTCCCAAGCTCTGTTAAACAAAGCCTCATCGTAATGCTGTGATAATGCAAACCAGTTGGTTTTATAAGGTCCAAAGCTTTAACCACAAAAAAAAAGGGAAAATAACTATGAGTAACGAAAGCATCACTCTTGAAGTTCGCACGGAAAGCTCCACGTTGAAAATCACCTCAGTAGAATTTAGAGATGGTGTGACTGTAATTACAGCACAAGGAGATGTTGGGCAATATGGCGCTGCGTACACTTCTTATCAGCTTAACTATGACAGCACCGGTGATGGAGGAACGGTCTCCGGCCAAGGTCGTGGTGTAGTAGATAAAGATACGTTTTTCGCTGGCACGTTTTCTGGGATCTGGAAGAGAGATGGCGCTAATATAATAATGAGAAATTTAGTAAATATCTCTGACGGTACTACGAATCTTGACTATATAGTGGTTGACAGGCCCAAAGAAAACTAACACTAGATGTCTATGTTATAGACTAATTAATATGTTCTAAACAATGGAGGGGCTTCATATGTCGATTTCAGAATTAGTAAAATTCGAGGGAGAAACTTTAACATTTAATGATGCTAAAATTACTTCTGTAACCCTTTCTGAAATAGGTGGCACTATCAATGTCACCGGCCATCAAGATATTTATGGCTTAATTTATCTAACTTACAATCTTACACTTAACCCTAATCTAGTCACTCAAGGCGCATTTACTGGCAAAGCTCTTGGTTACGGTGAGAAAGGCGAGCGTAATACTGCCGCTCTTGGTGGAGTATGGGTAAGAAAGGAAAGAAACATAACGTTATATAGCCTGGATGACGTGTCAGACGGTAATTTCCATTTTTCAGTGGTAGAACTAAATTTAGACGAAGAGTCGGCTACCATTAATTTTTCAAGAATGGCTAAGTAAATTGCGATAAAGTGAGTGAGGAAAGGGTTGAATGTAGCCCTTTTGCTCACTCTCATAGAAACTACAGCCCATACTGCTAAAGGGTTTATCCTCTTCATTTTCTGATTTAATAATGACTAAGATTGCCAAATACTTGTTCGTAATTTTTTTCCTTGCAGGCTTATCTTCGTGTGTGGGCGTACCCGATTTACCTTTTGAAACAATGGATGAAACAGAACTTGCTTTATACAACGCCTCGGCTACGCTTAATAATCAAATTATTTGCGAGGAAGAAATTGCAGGAGTGCGTATATTTTCCGGGGCTATTTCGTTCCAAGAAGAAATCGAGATTTCGCAAGTAGGTTCTGCAAGCTTAGATGAGAGAGACATCGAATCTGAGGATCAGCCGAAGCTCTGCTTATCTATTAGGGAGCTGAAACACTTGAGATGGTGGGGAACTTACAGAGATGAAGGTACGCCCGGCGGGGGGTTTAGTGGTGGTGATATGCAACCGGCCGACGCGGCAGACTACCCTAGCACGTTCAATTAATTAATTAATCTCAGCTGCTTTCTTCCCTCTATTGATTAACTATCATGGACTCAGTTTTTAAGAAGCAAGACTTGAGTTAATGATGTCACGATGAAGCTTCCAATTTCCCTCTATTAGCTTCCATATAACGATGAATTTACCATGATCCAAGGTCTCGCTCGTTTCATCTTTTAGAGTGTATAAGCCGACTTCATAAGCCGTATCACCGAAGCTTTCGACTTCTAAGGTATCTAGCTGAATACCTCTAATTCCTCCGTCTAGTAAGCCCTGAAATGCTTCTTGAATAGCAGCTTTTCCAACTACCGCATCACTATTTGAAGGGAGAAACTGCCCATCCTCGGTATATAGTTCGGCCACACCAGCCGAGTTACCCTGGCCAAATGTTTCCATAAAAACTTCATTCACTGCGAGAATTGCGTCATAGACATCATTAGAGTTGCTCATATTTTTTTCCTTCAAGTGAATTTTTACTGCTTGTATTTAATCAACTATATTTTCTATAAAGGCGGTTAAGATAGCGCGTGGGCTTTATATGATGGGATCTTGCTCTTTGTAAACCGGTCCCGAGAGTCAACATTTCAAAAGTTCAAGAACTTTAAGGATTTAAAGCCTTTAGTATGAAAGCGCAAGGGGCAGGAATTTCCTGCCCCATTATCTAGCATGTCTTCCTTTCACGCCTATTTAGTAGCGTTAAAGTTGTTACTTATTTTGGATGATCTAGCCTTCTATTCTTGAAAAGGTCAGTTCAATGGTTTCTTTTTCAAGATCCCATTTTTCGATACAGAAATTAGGAGCCCCATCTGTAACATCGTCAAGGGAGTATACTGTTCCCCGTAGGCCATCGCCTACATAAACACCTCTTCTTTGACCTTCATTGGCTACCCCGTCTTCTGTTACTGCTCGCCCTATGCCGATGAAAGAGCCCATATGTTCTTGATTGGGATTGGGGGTGAAATCATAGCTGAGCCAGACTTTACCATACCTACCTACGGACCCAGTGGCATTAACTTGAGTGCCGTCAGCATTTTGAGTAATTGAGGTAATTTTTAACTGAAAGTTAAACTCTTCATCTTCTAGCTTCATATGGTCTTTTAGTGACATTTGTAATTCTCCTTAATAAATTATTTCAGGCTTTTGTTTATGATGATTATGTTTAATTACCACCATATACTCAAATAGTTTCAAAATAGTTTCAAAAAGCAGAAGGTAGAACAATTCAATGAGTGAACTATTCTCTTCGGATTAAGGGGCTCATTATTACTACTGCGCTATTGCGCACTCAAATTTGTTGCTATATTTTCAATATTCAAATCAGCAGTACTTTTTTACTTTATTTGATTTATTTGGAGGGGAAATCATGTCAGAACAAATTGGTGAGTTCACACTTAAGCACTCTGGATGCACATTTGGTACTAATTCAGAGGGTGAAATGATCGCAAACAATAATTTTGTTGGAGAAGCTACCGGTTTTGGCCCAGTTTGGGGCACCTTAATTACTACTGAGTCCTTATCTGAGATGAATGCTTCGAGTGGCAGTTGCCAATGGGTAGGTGTCGCTTTTTTAGATGATGGCTCAGAGCTCGGAGGGATTGGGAATGGAACGTGGGAGAAATCAAGTGGTAGCCACAAGTGGGATATAGTTATGAATGTGAATCTTTCGGATGGTGGAAAGCATCGGGCAGAAGGTTCACTCGATTTAGAAACACTAATCTACAGCGGAAAGATTTATCAAGGTTAAACCCGATACCTTGGGGCACTCTGGTATATTAATTTGATTCAAAATTCACAATAAAGTGTCTCGCGTATTGTAACTTTTTATACAGTGTCTACGTTATCCTAATCTTATGAAAGAGCCTTTAAAGCAAAGAAGCAGACAATCGGTTTCTAAAAAAGATTCTGATCTCCCTGTATCTGGCAAAAACGATGTTCAGCAATTTCTTTCTAAAGTTGCTGCCATGCCAAAAACAGGAGGCGATGCTCGTCTGATTTTTGCGTTAGACGCAACGGCGAGTAGGGAATCGACTTGGGATGTTGCGAGTCAATTGCAGACTGAAATGTTTTTGAGCACACACTCCTTGGGTGGGTTAAATGTGCAACTTTGTTATTTTCGCGGCTTCGGAGAGTTTTTTAACAGCGATTGGCAAAATAATGCAGATGAAATAGTTCAAGACATGTCCCGCATTCTCTGCCAGGCAGGTGCGACACAGATTGAACGCGTACTAAGACATGCCATAAATGAGAATGAGAGTAATAAAATAAAATGCGTGGTTTACATTGGCGATGCCATGGAAGAAAACATCGATATACTTGCTCAACTTGCAGGCAAACTTGGTTTACTTAATATCCCAATCTTTATGTTTCAGGAAAGAGGGGATCCAGTTGCACGAAAGGCATTTATTGAAATGAGCAGGCTATCTGGCGGTGCCTATGCTCAATTCGATAAGGCCAGCGCAGACCATTTGAAAGAATTGCTGAAAGCTGTTGCTATCTATGCGGCAGGCGGCTTAAAAGCACTGCAGGATTTTAGTAAATCATCTTCTCAAGATGTAAAATTACTAGAGCGACAATTAAAGTCATAGCATTCTTGAACTATTCCCATGATTTCTAGATTTCTGGCACTGCTGATCTTGCCAATAATTGCCTACTACTTTGTCAAAGAAGTAAGTCGGCGATTCAACTTCACCCCGCGACAAACTCGGTTGCTGTTTTTGATCGTAGCGGCTCTTTTGGTAGTTGCAGTATTGATTGTGCTGGGAAGACTGCCAGTTGGTTTTATTCTCGCTCCTCTTGGGGCCGCTGCCGCATTTATTCTTCGCTTTCTTCCAACGCTCATTCGTCTGCTGCCTATGTGGCAGTTATTTAAAAGTCGAACTGTTTCCGCTAGACCCCGAACAGAGGGGCAGACTTCAACTATCCGTACTGAGTATCTGGCAATGGAATTAGAACATGATAGCGGTAATATGGATGGTGAAGTATTAAAAGGAAAATTTCGCAATAAATTGCTCTCATCATTATCCCTCGACGATTTGCTGGAATTTCACAATGAATGTTTAGCTGATGTCGATTCCAGTCAGGTATTAGAAGCATACATTCAGCGTAATCATCCAGATTGGAGAGAGCAAACTCAATTCTCAGGAGAAAATACATCGGTGCCTGATGAAGGGAGGATGGATCATCAGTTAGCAATCGAAGTGTTAGGATTAACAGAACCAATTAACAAAGAAGATGTCATTCAAGCTCACAGAAAGTTGATGCAGAAATTACATCCTGATAGAGGTGGGTCTGATTATCTAGCAAAGAAAATAAACACAGCGAAAGATTTTCTATTAAACGAACTCGAATAGCTGTCGATGTGGTCATTACGCCTCGTATTTTCTATAGATTAACTCATCAAGCTAGGGTAAAAGACTGTGTGAGTGTAAGTTTTGAAATTAGCTGAGCGGCAATATAACAATCAAGACAGGCCTCTAGTGATAAAACCAACAGAATTATTTAAGTCCGCAACACTAATTGAAAGAAATGAACAGAAAGCAGTTTTGATTTCATTTTTTTTGGTATTTATTCTAATGGCTGCTTATTACATCTTGAGGCCTGTTCGAGATGCGATGGCCAGTGATTGGACTAACACGGAAATAAGTGTGCTGTGGAATATTCAGTTTTTGCTTAGTCTCACTTTTGTAGCTATATACGGCATAGCTGTTTCCAGAGTTAATTTCAAGTATCTAGTTCCCACTGTTTACGGATTTTTTGCAGTCAGTTTCGCTTGTTTCTATCTGGGCTCTAGTTTAGTAACCAATCCCGAGCTACTCGACAAAGGATTTTATTTGTGGGTAAGTCTATTTTCTCTTTTTCATGTTTCTGTGTTCTGGAGTTTGATGGCGGACCTCTACAACAAAGAACAATCGAAACGCTTATTTGGGTTTATCGCGGTTGGAGCCAGTGCTGGAGCGATCGTTGGACCATTGGTCGCCGCCGTAGCAGTTAACATTACCGGTTCGGAAACTTTAATGCTGTGGTCATCTCTGATCATGTTATTACCGTTACCAATAATTTTCTATTTGCAGTATTTAAAGATTGCAGTCCTGGGCAATGAAGAAGTAAGCGCGGATCTTTCCCATCTAAGAATCGGTGGAAATCCATTGGCCGGATTTAGGCAGTTTATTATCAGTCCTTATTTAATAGGAATTGCTGCTTTTATTCTTCTATATACAGCCATTAGTTCTTTTGCCTATTTCGAACAGACAAATTTGCTGCGAGATTACACCCGCGACGAACGAACGGAAATTTTAGCGATATTGGCAGTAGTGGTTAATGTACTAACATTTATTCTTGGATTTTTCGCAACAGGACGCCTGGCAACAAAATTAGGAATGCCAACAACTTTGGCAATCATCCCGCTCTTTATGAGCGCTGCACTGCTGATATTGGCTTTTGCTCCAATCTTAACTGTATTACTTGCACTGCAAGTGGCACGGCAGGCAGGAAACTATGGAGTGACTCGTCCTGCTAGAGAAATGTTGTTCACAGCAGTGGCTCGGGAAAGCAGATTTAAAGCCAAACCTGTAGTAGATGTAGCCATATATCGTGGAGGGGATGCAGTATGGTCATCTGCCTTCGCTGCACTGACCGATGGCGTAGGTCTAGGTATAGCTGCGATGGCGGCGATTGGAGCCGGTATTGCAGCAATTTGGGCAGCTATGGGTGTAGCCCTAGGCAAGGTATTTAATAATCGTAGTGCTGACCAGGAACAATCTGATTTGGCTGATTTAATACCTGGCAGCTTTTCTTCCAACTAGTTACTCTTTTTACAGGTTAATCCGCGTCCCGCTAAGCAATGTCATGGCTTAAAGTGGTAGAATAACTCCTGGCCTGAGCTCGAATTAGGACCGAATCAAATGACATTAATCCGCAACGAAGATGTAATTCAGAGCGTCGCCGATGCTTTGCAGTTCATTTCCTATTACCACCCACTCGATTTCGTCAAAGCGGTTAACGAAGCTTATGAAAAAGAAGAATCCCCAGCTGCCAAAGATGCAATGGCGCAGATTCTTATTAATTCTCGACTTTGTGCAGAAGGCAAACGACCTATCTGTCAAGACACGGGTATTGTCACAGTCTTTTTTAAGATAGGAATGAACGTCACATGGGAAGGTGATATGTCCGTAGCGGACATGGTTAATGAAGGAGTGCGTCGCGCCTACTTACTTCCAGGCAATGTTTTACGGGCATCAATTCTTGAAGATCCAGCCGGTGCACGTAAGAACACTCGAGATAATACTCCTGCGGTAATTCATACCGAAATTGTTCCTGGAGATTCAATTGACGTGAAATTGGCGGCCAAGGGAGGTGGGTCTGAGAACAAAGCAAAGATGGCTATGCTTAACCCTAGTGACAGTATTGTTGATTGGGTTGAAGAAACATTGCCGACAATGGGAGCCGGTTGGTGCCCGCCAGGTATGCTTGGCATTGGTGTTGGCGGTACTGCTGAAAAAGCTGCAGTACTGGCCAAGGAATCGTTAATGGGCCCAATTGATATTCATGAGTTGCGTGAACGCGGCCCCAGCAGTCGCATTGAAGAATTGCGGCTAGAAATAATGGATCGTGCGAATGCTTTAGGTATAGGCGCGCAAGGGCTTGGGGGCTTAACCACGGTATTGGATGTAAAGATATTGGATTATCCAACCCATGCTGCATCTTTACCGGTAGCGATGATTCCGAATTGTGCAGCGACACGGCATGCTCACTTTTCATTAGATGGTAGTGGTGTCGCGGAATTGAAACCGCCTAGTTTGGATGAGTGGCCGGAAATCACCTGGGACGTTGGGCCTAGAGCCCGAAAGGTTGATCTTGATTCAATCACAGCCGAAGACATAGCTAAATGGGAGCCAGGTGAAACACTTTTACTTTCTGGAGCAATGCTGACCGGCCGTGATGCTGCCCACAAAAGATTACTTACCATGTTAAATGATGGTGAATCTATGCCAGATGATGTAAATCTTGATAACAAATTTATTTATTATGTCGGTCCAGTTGATCCGGTTAGGGATGAGGTAATTGGGCCAGCGGGTCCCACTACCGCTACCCGGATGGACAAATTCACTGATGAGCTCTTAGAAAAAACTGGTCTTATAGGAATGATTGGCAAAGCCGAAAGAGGCCCTGCGGGAATCGAAGCAATCAGAAAGCACAAGGCGGTGTACTTAATGGCAGTTGGGGGAGCTGCTTATTTAGTTTCCAAAGCAATTAGGAAAGCAAAGATTGTTGCTTTTGAAGATTTAGGTATGGAAGCAATTCATGAGTTTGTCGTGGAAGAAATGCCTGTAACTGTTGCGGTAGACGTGAATGGCGCATCAGTGCACGAAACCGGTCCCGCAATCTGGAAAGCCAAGATTGCTGAACAGCATCCGCTAGAAGTAACTTAATCCGTGCACATGTCTGCGTACTTGTTCTCCAGATCTAATGAGATCGTTGGGGCGATCTCCTTAACTCTAATTGTTACCGTATCCATATCCAATGCCTCGCTATCCAAGACATTGTGGTCAAATTTATAAATGGTGTTGTTTTTGCCTTCGATAGTAGCCTGATCATAGGCGGCGCTCTGTTCGACTACTTTTTCATTGCGTTTCTTGAAATTTACTATCGCCGCAGCGCCATGTCTTTTTTCCAACATTCGTTTCACGACATGAGGTGCAAGAATTGAGGCGCTAGCATTGTTTCCACCAAATCCTTTCGAATTTATTATGGTGGCATCGATACTCTCCGCACCTATTTCTCTGTGAGCCATGAGAAAATCTAAATTATCTTGAGAAACATCATCGGCTATATGATCAATAGTAAGGATGCCAGGCAAAATACCATGAGCGAAGCTACCTAATGTAGCAGCCAGCTGATCACCTGCCGAGGTGGCAATGGTATGCCCAACATAAGACTTAATTGCCGACACCGGCCACTTTTCAATTCCAAAGGTACCAGCAATCTGACTGAGAATATGAGATTCAGTAGTTCTGTTCTGAGGTGTTCCCGTGCCATGGGATTGCACGTTGCTGCGTTGTTTTAATGCTTCTTCACCAACAATGTTTCGAGTGGCTGCTACAGCTTTCGCCATAGAAATGTAATTACCCAAGCCTGGGCTTGTAATTGATTTCTTGTGGCCATCAGCGGCGATAAATACTTCATTTATGCCACCAAGAATATTTGCTCCTAGCTCTAGAGTTAACTCATCATCAAATAGAACGACAAATTGGGCGGCCTCTCCTAGAGTAAATCCAGTGTTTTCCGCGAAGGGTCTGCATGCTCTTCGATAGTTTGGTTCTTGATCGACATTCAAGTTGTCGAGTTTGCGCAATGAATCATCATCCGCTAACGCATTCATTGTAGTGAAGCCGTCAAAGGATTCAGGAAATATTGGCGCTTCGGTAGTCCCCACAACAGCTACGCGATGAGTACCTGATTGAATGTCTCTCACAGCGTGGCGTAAGTTGTAGAGAAATGTGGCGCATGCTGCGACATTAGTGCCGTTGGTTCCGAGATTGCCAAGCAGATACGCATTAACAAAATCTCCAGGCATTTCAGCGTAACCCAAAGGCATTTGTTTTGAGGTGACTTTTTTGCCCAGAATACGTGCCTGCAACAAACCCCCGAAACCGTTGTAATCCAGCTGGCCCATCGCACTACCGGCATAAACACCGATCTGATCAGGAGGAACAAGTTGCCTAACTGCCTCCCAATCGATACCCAGTGAGTTAATGGCATCGGAAGCCGCGTAAACAGTTAATTGCAGTGCGCGGGGGTGATTACGGGCCTGATAGAGAAGTTCTGGTTTAAACCCGGTGGGAAGCTGACCTGCACAATTGACATTATTCTTGCGGAAACAATCCAATAAAACTTCAAAGTTCTGCTCAACTCGAACTCTGACTTTATTTGAAGGATCATTGGGCTCTGGGAACATTTCCCAACCAGGAGGTAAAGGTGAGGGAAGCTGTTTTGTTTTAAGTGAGAATTCAAAACCTTCTCCATTAACACTAGATAGGTTTGCGCGCTGGTGAAAGTGAACTTGATCAGGGTCGAACAAATTATCTTCAAGTTTTCGAATGAGGGTGGATTGCAATAACTCAGATTTAATAGAGTCAATATAGGCTTTCAGTTCTACTTCGTTGCCGGCACCATCTTTCCAGGAATTGTTCTCCCGCGTTAAGCGACCTGTTAGTGATGCTATTGCGGCATAGGTTTCTAATGCCTGCTCAGCATCGAGAGTATCTATCACCATTCGGCGATAGGCGTGATGATTTGAACTACGCCCAGCGGCATTAATGCCACCGAGACCCGTAACAATAGGTAATCTGGCCATTTTTACTACAACAAGCTACTCCTGCAAATCTGATAGGACTATATCGACGGGTTGGTAAATTAGTCTAGGACAAATTAGACAATAATTAAGGTATATCGGCCAATATACTTTAGTCCAAAATAGGCGTGGGTCCAATGGAGCGGCGCTTGCATAAATGAATGCAGCCACATAGCATTGCCTTATTAGGGTCAAACCCAGGTGTGGGAGGTCTCATGAATAATAAATATCTTGTAGTTCGAATTTCGGCGCTACTTGTTCTTCTTTTCTCTGCTTCTGTCTATGGGCAAGATCGTTTTGCTAATGTGACGATCGAAACTGTAGCTGTTGCTGGCAACATTTCAATGTTGATAGGGCAGGGAGGAAATATTGGAGTATCAGCTGGAGATGATGGAATCTTGATCATTGATGATCAGTTTGCTCCATTAGCTGACGAATTAAAGCTGCCCTCAATGCCCTGGGCTCTGATACACCTAAGTTTTTGCTCAATACCCATTTTCATGGCGATCACGTTGGTGGAAATGCTGAGTTTGGAGGAGACAGCGTAATTGTTGCCCATGAAAATGTAAGGATACGAATGGCCAGCGGCGATGCACCTTCGGTAGCTCTTCCTGTTGTTACCTATGATGACGATGTATCCATTCACTTTAATGGTGAGATGGTGACCCTAATCCATATGCCCCAGGGTCACACTGATACGGATAGCGTGGTTTATTTTGAAGATTCCGACGTTATCCATATGGGTGATCACTTTTTTAATGGCGCATTTCCGTTTGTCGACTTGGCAAATGGTGGAACGGTTCAGGGATATATCGATAACCTGGAAAAGGTTCTATCTTGGATAAGCGATGATACTTCGGTAATTCCTGGTCATGGTCCATTGGCAGCTAAAAGCGACTTGTTAAATTTCTATAATGTGGTTAAAGATACTTCTATCGACATTAGAGTGAAGAAGTCGCAACGCATGAGCGCAGAGGAAATTGTTGCCGAAGGACTCGGTGCTGAACTTGAATCCTGGGGTCAGGGCTTTATAAGCGAAGAAGCTTGGATTAACACAGTCTACAATAGTTATCCTAGATAACTTCGCTCATTATTTTTAAAAATAGCCTGTTTTAATGCGGGCTATTTTTTTCGAAACTCTGTGAACAATTCAGAATCCCTTCATAATCGATTAAGTGCACTTCATAGCGCTCTGGGTATTCCAGACGACTATAGCAATACTTGTTCTCTGCCATTATGCGAAGAACCGACGGAGTTGGTAGATACCGAGGCTGATTTCTATGGTAGGCCGCAACGATTGACCCCAGATTCCTTCGATTCCTGGACCGCAATGAAAAAGGCTGCGGCTGAAGCGGGGGTGACCATTTTTCTGATTTCGGCATATCGAGATATACAGTATCAGCACGACGTGATCGCTAGAAAGCTCGAGGAAGGCAGAGAGATTGCAGAAATTCTTAAAGCCAATGCAGCGCCGGGTTTCAGCGAACACCATACTGGTCGTGCGGTGGATATAGGTACACCAGGGTGTGACGCTCTAGTTGAGGCTTTTGAGAATACGAAAGCATTTCAATGGCTTAAAATTAATGGAAATAAATACGGATTCTTTATGAGTTTTCCGAGAAATAATTCTCAGGGAATAAATTACGAGCCATGGCATTGGTGCTTCCGCAGCCCGGATAAATAGAGAGATTTTATAATTTAGACAAACCAATCTGAAAGGGGTAATCTAAACTCGTTGCACAAGAAGGAGGGGGGAATGCTCAAAGATTACCCAGTGCAGTATCCGATGAATATTTCGCAAGTCCTAGTCACTAGCGTAATCAGCTCCAACTCAAATTTTTTAATCACTTGGCCAATTTTTATTTCTTCATCGTGCGGGGATTTCTCGTATCGGCGATAAGTGGTGGGCGGCTTTTTTTTGGAATTAGTGGATTTGAACTAGGATTTGTGAATCAAGAACGCAATTATATTAATCAGTATATATAAGATAGGAGGAGGAGTCTTTAAATAAGCAAACGGCAGTAAACCGCTATTTGAAAGTAATCAGGAGATAGTAATTTATGACTAATGAATTCCAAGTTGTGTTCCGCAACATAGACCAGACTAATGCTATAGCTGATGCAGTACAAAAACGAATTCAAAAGCTTGAACGTTATTGTGATGAGATAATTGCCGGTAGAGTTGTATTGGATTCACCCCATAATAATCATCATAAAGGTAAAGTCTATTCAGTCGGATTAGAAATTCACACTCCTTCTAAAGAGGTGCGCGTAAATCAAGAGCAGCACGATAATCATGCTCACGAAGATCTCTATATAGCAATTAGAGACGCGTTCAACGCAGCAGAAAGACAACTTAAATCAATCGATAAGAAACGCCGAATGACTCCGTCTCATAAGGATGGGTCTAACTTCGGTAATCAAGCTGCATAGGTGATCTTTAAATGGATAATAAAGAACGCGTTGAGATTGAGGTTTGCTACTTTCAGAAGACTTTTGGGTCATCTGGATAGCCCGCAAAGATGTGCAGAACATCGATCTAATGAACTTGGCAAGCTTTTGTAGAAATTGCCTATCGAAATGGTATAGCGCCGAAGCTGAGAATCGCGGTCACGAAGTAGGTTACGATGCGGCTCGTGAAATCGTTTACGGTATGCCCTATTTGGAATGGAAAGCCAAGTATCAGCAGGAAGCAACTCAGGAACAGTTGGATAAATTCAGCCAACAGTCAAACAAACTTTAAGAAGATTAGCCCAGTCAATTCATTATTGAATTGACTGCTGGCTGGTTTCTGTAACTAAGAGTTTGTTGCCAAGATAGTTACGTGTTTCATTCCAAGCTTCTATTCATACTCGATGTCGATGACGAAAAAATTGCGGGTACCTGTTGGCGAATCGATTGCTAATTCTGCCCGATTGACTTGCCCAGCAGTTGGGTTCCCATTGGTGAGTCGATACTGATATAGCCTTTCTGCGGATTTATTTCATCTGGGCCCACGAGCCGATATCTCGCCTCATTGCCGTTATCCTGTTCCAGAGTCACGTAAGCGCCAAAGTAAATTTTGCTCTGATCATCAGGAGGTGCGGAAACTACGGTAATTTCTTCAAGTCGCTTACTGAGATAGCGTACCCTTCGGTCGATTTCCCTTAGTCGTTTTTTACCATAAATATATTCAGCATTTTTTGGACCTGTCTCCGAGGGCGGCGGCCTCAGAAACAGAATGAGTAACCTGAGGGCGTTCAACTTTCCAGAGTTGATGCAACTCTTCCTTGAGAATCTTCTCTCCCTCGCCAGTTATATATTTAGCACCTGATTTTTGCGGTGGCCGATAGCGACTCATACTGATTGCTCTTCTGTCGACTCAGGAATTAAGGAAAGTTGTTCGTCTTTCCCGTGACTATCTACTTTATTGTCGGTCTCCGCATCCGGATCCTTGGGGGAAACCCGTACGCCCATTCCGAGTAATCGAACTGGCTTTTTGCCGCGTGCAAATCCTTCTTTACATAGGCTATTGAAATTATTTAATTCCGCTGCCTGAGAAATCATTTCTACGGTTGTTTGCATAAAAACTTGAAACTTGATTTTAATAAACTGTTTGTTGATCACATAGTCACTTGTGATTCTTTCCATTCTTTTTTCAAGTTGTTGCATTAAGCTAGGCAGTTCATCCAGGCAAGCCTGCAAATCAGGCAGGTCTACTGCATAAGTGTTTTCAACGCTGAGTGATTTACGAATGCGTTTAGTCTGAACTGCCCTATGATCTTCTCCAATACTGAGTTGATGCAAACGTCCGCCAAATCTACCGAAATATTTATGCAATTTCTCTTGGTCTAGATTCCGAAGATCTCCGCAGGTCTCGATGCCTAGGCGTTTCATTTTATTAGCGGTGACCTTGCCCACCCCATGCAATTTTTTGACTGGTAAAGCCGCTACAAAACTTTCCACCTGTTCAGGCCGAATCACTAATTGGCCATCGGGTTTATTCCAATCACTGGCAATCTTGGCGAGAAATTTATTCGGAGCTATTCCTGCTGAGATAGTTATGCCAATTGTTTCTCGCACTTCATCGCGAATGGGTTTTTGCAATCTTTATGGCGCTTCCTTGAAAAAGTTCACAGTCCGTTACATCTAGGTAGGCTTCATCGAGGAAAGTGGCTCGATGATATCGGTGTACTTTTGGAATATTTCATGAACCTGTTGGGAAGCAATCCGATACTTCTCCATATCCGGGTGAATTATGATCAGTTGGGGGCAGCGTTTACGGGCGGTGGCGGACGGTAGTGCAGAGTGAACGCCAAATTCCCGTGCATCATAGTTACAGGTTGCAATGACTCCGCGGCGTTCGGGAGATCCTCCAACAGCAATTGGTTTGCCCACTAGGCTGGGATTGTCCCGCATTTCGATTGATGCGTAGAAACAATCACAATCGGCATGGATAATCTTTCGTAATGCGCTCATAACACTTGCTTGTAATTTTGCCAAGCAAACTATATCAGGCCTGATAGGTTAAGAACGAGTTCAGAGTGCTGCTATCTTAAGAATTGCTACGTTCGAATTCCTGCATAAATTCAGCTAGGGCTTCGCATCCAGCCAATGGCATCGCGTTGTAAATAGAAGCGCGAACTCCACCTACATTCCGGTGACCTTTAAGAGCGTATAAGCCATCATCTAAGGCTTTGGCGAGAAAGTCATCAAGCAAGTCATTGTTTGCCAGATTAAATGTCACATTCATTATAGAGCGGTGATCAGGATGGGCGGAGCCAAGATAAAAATCAGACTGATCGATCAAATCGTATAGCATTTTTGCCTTTGCGGTGTTTTGTTCTTCCGCAGCTGCAACACCACCTTGTTCCTGCAGCCACTCCAATACCAACTTCATCATGTAGATTGCAAAAGTATTATTGGTGTTTGCGAGTGAATGCTTGTCTGCATAAGTTTTGTAATACAGCAAGTTTGGAATATCAGGCACTGCATGTTCGAGCAGATCTTCTCTAATTACTACCAGTGCGAGTCCAGCTGGGCCCAGGTTTTTCTGTAATCCAGCAAAAATAACTCCAAATTTCTCTATGTCCAATTTTCGAGAGAGGAACTCCGAAGTCATGTCTGCAACAAGAGGAACATTTCCCGTTTCAGGGAATTCCTGAAAGCGGGTTCCGTAGATTGTATTGTTGCTGGTGATATGCAGATAGGAATGATCTTCATTAATAAAAGAAGGATCTAGGTCAGGAATTCTGTCGTAATTAGTTTCTTCACTACTGGCGACAATTTCGATATCGCCAAAGCGAGCGGCCTCTTTATTCGCCAATTTCGCAAAATTTCCAGATTCAACATAAGCGGCTTTGCGCGCTGAGGTGCGATTAATTAGATTTAGTGGCACTGCGGAAAACTGCATCTGAGCGCCACCATGTACATACAGAATTTTATAATTTTCCGGGATATGAGCTAGTTCGATTAACAATTCATCAGCTTTGTTAATTATTGCATCGAACTCTTTCGAGCGGTGGCTGATTTCGATCACCGATGCGCCCATACCAGCATAATCCAGAAATTCTTGCTGTGCTTTTTCCATCACCTCGGTTGGCAGCATGGCAGGGCCTGCACCAAAATTAAAAACTCGAGTCATCACTGGTTTCCTACTTAAAAACTATAGAACGGTGACTTTGATTACGTCATTAATATTTGCAATTGCTTCAAGAGCGGAATCCGAAGGTTCACTCTCAAGGTCAATTAAGTTGTAAGCAACTTCTTCGCGGCTTTTATTTAGCATATCGATAACGTTTATGTTTTGATCTGCCAATACCGATAGGATTTGTCCCAGCATCTTTGGGACGTTTTTGTTACTTATGGCTATACGAGTACAACGCTCTGCATTAGCATCGCGTTCGAGATGGAGATTGGGGAAATTAACTGAATTCGTGATGTTGCCATTTTCTAGAAAATCCCGCAGTTGATCTGCAGCCATCATGGCACAATTCTCTTCAGCTTCAGCTGTACTGGCGCCGATATGAGGCATAGAGATGACATTTTCACGGTCCTGAAATTCCGGTCGCGGGAAATCACACACATACTTCCCAACTTTCCCAGAATCCAATGCGGCGGTAAGCGCTTCGGTATCGACAATTTCATCCCGCGCGAAATTTAGTAAGCAGGTTCTCGGGCGCATAGACGCAAACATTGAAGCATCGATTAAGTTTCTGGTGGAATCCAGAACAGGAAGATGCAGCGAGATAAAATTTGATGAACCAACCAAGCTATTTAGATTTTCGATTCGCTTTACCTGGCTCGGTAAGCGCCAAGCTGCTTCTACGGAAAGAGCTGGGTCAAATCCCTGTACATTCATACCCATCTTAATAGCCATATCCGCAACCAGCGAACCAATTGAGCCAAGGCCGATAACACCCAAAGTCTTACCGGCAATTTCATTGCCTTTAAATTTTTTCTTCTCAGCCTCCATTAATTTGGAGAATTCACCATAATCTGAAATCGAAGTTTGACTGCTGGCAAAACCTATACCGGGGATAATTCCGCGTGAAGCAAGGAGTAAACCACACAAGACTAGTTCCTTGACGGCATTAGCATTGGCGCCCGGGGTATTGAAGACTACGACTCCTTTTTCGGTACATTCAGCTACCGGCACATTATTAATGCCGGCGCCAGCCCTAGCTACTGCCTTTAAATCACCATTGACGGTAGCTGGATCGAGCTTGTGGCTGCGCAATAGAATTGCGTCTGCATTTTCAGTCTCAGCACCGACCTCATATAAATCCTTTGGAAAGCGATCAAGGCCTTTATCAGAAATGGCATTAAAAGTTTGAATCTTGTGCATATATTTCAGCCCTAGTGAATTTCCGGTTGCCAAAAGAGGCGACTATTCGCAGTTGGTTTGCTGCAAATTATATTCATATTTTCACTGAGTCATTTACCGTGATCCCGATTGCTTGATTAGCGAGGCGGACTGGGAAACCGGGGTTTTTCAAAACCGGCAATTATGTCTCGAATCGTTGAGAAGTTCCAGCAGCTTTTCGAATTCCTATCAAAAGTTATAGTTAGGAGCTTCCTACAGGTTATTATCACATTTCATTTATCAGCCCAATTGCCAGTGAGCGCATCGATGCAAGGATTTGAACCGGGAGTTCCGACTCCTCTAGAAGGATTAACGATTCCAGTAAAACGAATCTTGGGTCGAAATCCCGGGCCAATGACTGGTCCGGGAACCAACAGCTACCTGATCGGCGAGAAGACACTTTGTCTGGTGGACCCCGGTCCTATCAATCCCGTTCAATATGAGAGTTTCATGCAGGCGATAGGAGATCGAAAGTTAGACTACATTCTAGCGACCCATACTCACGGGGATCATTCTCCGGCGGCTGCACGTATACATGAAGCAACCGGTGCCACTCAGGTTGGTATGCAAGCACCGGAGGGGATTGCGCAAGATAAAACCTTCCAACCCGAACAGATCTGGCAGGATGGAGATGAAATCGATTGTGGTGACTACACAATTCGCTTAATTTGCACACCAGGACATGTTTCCAATCACATCTGCTACTACCTGCTGGAAGAAGAGCTGTTATTTACCGGTGATCATGTTCTCCAAGGAACCACTTCGGTCATACTTCCTCCCGATGGTGATATGGGTTCCTATCTTGATTCATTACGCAAACTCCAGGCTCTGGATTTACGCTATTTGGCTCCGGGTCATGGTGGGGTAATGGATGAACCCTTTGAGGAAATAGAACGGCTCATTGCTCATCGTTTGATGCGGGAAGAGAAAGTAATGGATGGATTGGAAAAACTTGGCGAATGCTCCATCGATGAATTGGTATTAACTGTTTATGATGATGTAGCTGAACACTTAATTCCTTGGGCTAAGAAAACAATGCTGGCGCATTTAATCAAATTAGAAAGAGATCAGCGTATTAAAGAGACATCACTGGGCTGGAAAGTTATCTAATCAGGATTCTATTTCTAATTGGTGAATTTACATTGTGTAATGCAACGACGGCAAGTTTTACACCTGAATCACCAACAATGTAGATCGAAGCTTCCGTGAGCATACAGAAACAGCACCAGGGAATGTAACAAGGGTGCGAAGGGGCTGAGTTGGAAGGTGATATTCGGTTTAGTCCATAAATCCCAAGTTGGTAATTGATCGGCGGCGCTAAAAATGAAGTATAAAATTAAGCTACTCTCGAAATCTGACAAAGCAATGTTAGTTCAATCACAAATTCCCATAACCCACCATTTCAAAAAAGTAACATAGCCATGACTACTGAATCCGTCTCCGGATCAACTTTGATACCAGTCGGTATAAGCAGTTGCCTGCTCGGGGAAAAGGTTCGCTACGATGGGGGTCACAAAGGTCATTCCTATATTACTCAAACCCTGGGGAATTATTTTGAGTTTAGGGCTTTCTGTCCTGAAGTAAGCATTGGACTTGGCATCCCACGCAAGCCGATGCGGCTCTGGCGTAATAGGGGCAATCGAAGTTCAATTCATTGTGTGGACGCAGGAGATATATCCCTGGACTACACCACGGCTCTACAAGATTGCGGTGATGAACAAAAGTCCTGGCAGCAATTACTTTGTGGGTACATTTTAAAGAAAGACTCGCCTAGCTGCGGTATGGAGCGAGTCAAAGTTTGGGATGATGTTATGCCAGTGCGAGAAGGAATTGGGATCTACGCCAAAAGGCTAATGAAAAATTTTCCTTATCTTCCAATCGAAGAAGAGGGCCGTCTCGGTGACGCGATTCTGCGAGAAAATTTTGTCCAACGAGTTTTCGTTATGTTTCGATGGCAGAAGATGCAACAAGCAGGATTGAGCGTCTCTGCTCTAATTGATTTTCATGCGAGACATAAACTGATCGTCATGAGTCATGATCAAAATAAGTATCGCGAACTCGGACAGCTTGTCGCCGCTACAACGAAAGAAAACCTCAAATCCAATGCAGAGAGATATTTACTGGTACTTATGCAAGCGCTCAAACAAAGAGCGAGCCGCGGCAACCACATGAACGTGTTGCAGCATATTCAGGGCTACTTAAAAAGCTCGCTGGACTCAGAAGATAAGAAGGAGTTATTTCGAATCTTTGAGAAATACCGTCGAGGAATGGTTCCCCTTATAGTTCCTATAACCTTGCTTAATCATTTCTTTCGTAAGCATCCTAATGAATACATTGCAAATAGTTGGTACATGCAGCCCTACCCACAGGAATTGAAATTACAGAATGAGATTTAGCGGTTTTGATCGAAGTTGAGACTATAGACCATATTGTGCTGAGAACGGTAAATACTAAAGCGATGCTGCAGTTTTACTGTGGAGTTCTAAATTGTCCGATCGAAAGAGAATTGCCAGAACTCGGACTAATCCAGTTAAGAGCAGGCTCAGCGTTGATTGACATAGTTCTGGTGGATAGCGAACTCGGTAGAAAAGGGGGAAAAGCTCCAAGTCAGGACGGTAGAAATTTGGAGCACCTTTGCCTACGAATAGCTAAGGCACGGGAGCCCATGCTATTACAATACTTATCGACAAACGGAATTAAAGTGCAAGACTTCGAAGAACGCTATGGGGCAGACGGATATGGGCGTTCAATTTATGTAAATGACCCAGAAGGCAATGTTGTGGAGCTAAAGATATCTAACAACTAAGCCGGTTGCTGTTCCATTGCTGGCGTGATTTTGAAATTCAGAAAACCGTAGATTGCTGCTATCACTGGATTGACTAGATTAAAGAAGCAATAGGGCAGATAACCAAAAGTAGCAACGCCTAGAGTTCCAGCCATGTAAGCTCCGCAGGTATTCCAGGGAATCAAGGGCGAAGTAATAGTTCCCGCATCTTCTAAGGTTCTCGATAAATTTTTCATGTCGAGATTTCTATTCTCATATTCCAGTTTATACATGCGTCCTGGTAGCACCACCGAAATTATTGATCTGATGTGATGATGTTTGCGCCAATGCAAGTTGCAAGTGTCGTTGTAATTAAGCTGCCGGTGCTTTTACGAATGAGAGCGCATACTCCACTAAGCGTTGCAGCAAACCGGTATGATCCATTACTGCGCCAAAAACCATCGCACAGAGTACCAGCCAGGTTACCGATAGCATGGAGCTCATGCCCCACGAGTCATTAAATCATCGAGTGTTTCATTGCCACTGCTTAATACAAAACCATCAAACAATGTGTACCAAATACCTTTGAATAACGCTAAGAATAGATTTGGCGCATCTCCTGCTACATTCATAATCGCAGGTCGCTGGAAAATTAAAGCGATAAGCACGCCTATCACGTGCCAGTAAGAATTGTTGGTTTTGGGTGGGAACTTTTTGTTGGCCATGATGAGCAGGACGACAACTGGCAATAACATAATAAAATTAACTTCAAAATTTTCGGAGATTAAGCGCAGCGTGATCTCCAGGTCACTTGAAGAGCTACTGGATCGATATTCAATCCAATAAAAATAAAAAGTACTAATGCAATTACAATACTAGGTATTGTTGTCCAAACCATATGACCGATGTGGCTAAACAAATCAGTACCGGCAACGGCAGGAGCTAAGTTTGTAGTTTCAGATAAGGGAGACATTTTGTCCCCAAAGTACGCGCCAGAAATAATTGCACCTGCGGTAATTTCCGGAGACAAGCCCATGCCTGCCGATGCACCGATGAGCGCAATACCAACTGTTCCGGCAACTGTCCATGAACTGCCGATACTTAATGCAATCAATGCGCAGATAATGCAGCTTGCGGCATAAAAAATTGAAGGATCCAAAATGAGCAGGCTGTAATAAATCATGGTGGGAACTGTGCCAGACATAATCCAGCTCCCAATTAAAGAGCCAACACAAAAAAAGTATTAGCAGCGGTTTTATGGCAACAGTTATGCCAGTGACAATACTGTTCTCAATTTGATTCCGGGTTTTGGGCCCATTGCGCCAACCAACCAGAGCAGCCACTGCGCCCCACGCATAAAGCAATTTGATTTGGGCCATAACTAGCATCTTCGCCAAACAAATAAACCGAAAAAGAGAGCAAGCACACCAGCACTAAGACTGGGATGAGAGCCTGAAAAAACCGTTGGGGAGACCGAGTTATTCGAAGAGGCTAATTCTGATTCTTGCGTGACTGTCATGAAACAATGCCTTATAAGTCCAACAAGCATAAAGCTTATGCCAGTAGTCTGTCTATTTGAACACCAGTAAACACAAGATTTAAGGTATAATCCGCCTCTTTCGCGAAATAAGTGAGGTACAGGCTTACCTAATCTATAAACAGGTAGATCCTTTGGCAATGAACAGTGCAGAAAGCTCCATAACAGATATTGAGACCTATATGAATAAGCTAGGCGCTCAGGCTCGTGTTGCCTCCAGGGAAATTTCCAGCGCTTCGACTGGGGATAAGAACAAAGCTTTGCTCGCTATTGCTGCTGCCATAAACAGTAGTCGTGCTTCACTTATGGAAGCGAACAAGAAAGACCTCGAAGCAGGATCAGAGCAGGGTCTTGAATCTGCATTAATGGACAGGCTCGAGCTTTCCGATGCTGGGATCGACATCATGATTGAAGGGCTGCATCAGGTGGAAACCCTCGATGATCCTGTTGGTGAAGTCAGTGATCTTAAATATCGGCCTAGCGGTATTCAGGTAGGAAGAATGCGCGTTCCGCTAGGAGTTATAGGAATAATTTACGAGTCTCGACCGAATGTAACTTGTGAAGCGGCAAGTCTATGTTTGAAGTCCGGCAATGCAACGATTCTTCGTGGTGGTTCTGAGGCGATTCACTCTAATCAAGCAATTGGTGAATGTATTAAGAGGGACTTCAGGAAGTCGGACTGAGTGAACATGTAATTCAGGTTCTAGATCGAACCGATCGTGGCGCAGTGGGCAAATTAATAACCATGCCAGAGTATATTGATGTAATCGTTCCTCGCGGGGTAAAGGATTAATTGAGCGGAAAAAGTAACGATGCGAAAGTTCCCGTCATCAAGCACCTCGATGGAAATTGTCACTTATATATAGATGATAAAGCCGATATCGAAAAATCTATTATGGTAGCGGTAAATGCCAAAACCCAACGATATGGAACATGTTGTACGTTAGAGTCATTACTCGTTGCCGACGCAATTGCTAAAGATGTGCTTCCTAAACTTCGTGAAGAATACAAAGTTCATAAGGTTGAAATGCGTGGATGTGAAAAAACTCAGTTACTAGTTGAAGGGGTAATTCCCGCTTCTGAAGAAGATTATGAGACCGAGTATCTTGCGCCGATAATATCAATCAAGATTGTTGCAGATGTTGATGAAGCTATTCAGCACATCAATGATTACAGCTCACAACATACCGATTCTATAATGACGCAAGATCATAATCGTGCACAGCGATTTCTAAGAGAAGTAGATTCAAGTTCGGTTATGGTCAATGCTTCGACCAGGTTCGCCGATGGGTTTGAATACGGACTGGGGGCTGAGATAGGAATCTCCACTGACAAGCTTCATGCCCGCGGTCCAGTAGGACTGGAAGGATTAACTTCCCAAAAATTCATTGTGCTCGGGGATGGTCATATTCGGCAATGATGTCTCACATAGGTGTGCTTGGAGGCATGTTTGACCCGATTCATAACGGCCATATCGAAGCCCCAAAATTTGCCAGCGAAAATTTGTCATTAGAACCCGATAAAACTGATTCCCTGTTGCTTTCCAAATCACCGACGGGAAAGCCGTTTCGGGTGCGGATCATCGCGTTGCAATGCTGGAATTAGCTACTGAAGATTATGGGAATCTAAGTGTTGACGCCATAGAAGTTTATAGGGATGGGATTTCATATAGTGTGGATACCTTGCGGGAACTGAAAGGCAAAATCCTGTGAGTAGAATCGTTTTATCTTGGGAATGGATGCCTTTAATGGGCTTAATCGGTGGCATGAATGGGAGCAGCTTTTCCCGCTTTGTAGTTTATTCGTCCTCGCTCGATCAGGAGAAAATGTTAACTGTGATGTAGCAACGGAGATCGATCTTCTAAATAGGAAAGTAGATTCTGCGGAGTCGCTTTTGCGAAGAGAAGCCGGGTCGGTGTTTGTTGCTGAAGAATTCAACTACGAATTATCATCTACCATTGTGCGTTCAAAGCTGTCGCAGGGTGAAGATTTGAGCCAGGAATTAAATGAAAAAGTATACTCCTATATCAAAAAGCATAATTTATACCACTAAGTATTGAGTAGTAATTTTGAATAGTAAGAATTTAGCAGAAATTGCAGTTGATGCCTTAGGCGATTTAAAAGGTCAGGCTATTAGTTGTATCGAAGTGTCCAGCTTGACATCCATTACGGATTACATGGTTATCGTGACCGGAAGATCAAACACGCACATCAAGGCGCTTTCAGATAGCGTTGTTAAAAAAATCAAAGAAGCCAAACAGGAAATAATTGGGGTTGAGGGGCGTATGCAATCTGAATGGGTGCTCGTGGACTGTGGTGATGTAGTCATCCACATAATGCTGGCTCCTGCGCGCGCGCTTTATAACCTTGAAGAGCTTTGGAGCTTTGATGCGCCAAAAAAGAACCAACAAGAACAGCATCTCTATTAACGCTTTAACTTCGGAAAATCTATGCGGATTTCT
Organism: Gammaproteobacteria bacterium; assembly: GCA_019654215.1. GTDB lineage: Bacteria > Pseudomonadota > Gammaproteobacteria > Pseudomonadales > Pseudohongiellaceae > UBA9145. The sequence continues at coordinate 36,186 of BPDI01000006.1, forward strand.
TTAGTTTCAGTGGGCACAAAAATGTCAGGCTGGGTTCAGTCCGGAGTTGATGAGTATGCCAAGAGAATCCAGAGTTCTTTGAGGTTCTCCTTAACTGAGATCCCCCTTGCGCAAAGGACCAAATCTTCTAATATTTCTCGGTGTATGCAGAAAGAGGCCGAGGGAATCCTGGCTAAGATTCAAGACAATGATTATGTGATCACATTAGAAGTAGCAGGCAAGCACTACTCGACAGAGGAGGTTGCCATGCGAATTGCGGAATTTAAGGCAGATGGTCGTAATCTTGTTTTTCTAGCAGGAGGGCCAGATGGTCTTCATAAATCTTGCAAAGCAAGGGCTAACGAACAGTGGTCACTTTCGCAGTTGACCTTGCCTCACCCATTGGTTCGCATTCTGTTAGTGGAGCAACTTTATCGGGCCAGTAGTCTATTGGAAGGGCACCCTTACCATCGACAGTGAGATATTTTTCGCAAAATGCCGGCTTTTCTTAGTATTTCTATTCCATTTTTGGAATAGCTGGCTAAAAATTAATCAAAAAAAGCGGTAGACTTATTCCCTATATAGATGTGGCAACTTAATTGGAGAAATAGGGTCTAAGTAGCCTTCGAGCGCGGCTTTAGAGGCCTATTCTTTAGCCGATTACTCTACTACAGCAAATCTTTAGGGAAGATAGTTATATGGCGGGTAAGTGGCAGCTTAAAGATCATGAAGCTGAGCAACGACTGTTTAATCGTCGCCTCGTAACTGCAGCCGCTTTGATCGTTCTCCTATTTGGCTCCCTAGTTGCAAAACTCTTTAACCTCCAAGTTACCCAGCATGAGTACCTTTCTGCTCGTTCCGATGGTAATCGATTGCATTCCCAGTATGTGCCTCCGGCCAGAGGCTTGATCTTCGATCGTAAGGGTGAGTTGCTTGCTGACAATCAACCAATCTTCAATCTGACCGTGGTGCGGGAACAAGTTGATGATATGGATGCAACTTTGGATTATTTGAGCTCACTTATTCGACTAACCGAAGATGATATCGAACAATTTAATTCACGTATGCAGCGTAATCGCGTTCCGTTTTCTTCGGTGCCACTGCGTTATGTTTTGAGCAATGAGGAAAAATCGAGAATAGCAGTTAATTCTCATTTGCTACCTGGTATTGCGATCGAGTCTCAATTTGTTCGCCAGTATCCTTTAGGTAGCTTGACTGCTCATGCAATTGGTTATGTTTCTGAAATTAATCGACAAGAACTAGATAGTCTCTCTGATGAAGATAGAGAAAATTATGGTGGTACTAACCATATAGGTAAAACCGGAATTGAAAGAACCTACGAAGATATCTTACATGGAACCGTGGGTTATGAAATTGTAGAGAAGAATAATAGGGGTCAGGTTATGCGGTATTTAGACCGCACCGATCCTGTTGCAGGTAAAAATATAACACTGCATATGCACGCAGAGTTACAGCGCGCTGCTGAAGATGCATTAGGTGAAATGCGTGGTGCAGTGGTAGCAATTGAGCCATCAACAGGAGGAATCCTGGCGATGGTTAGCAAACCTGGCTTTGACCCGAATCTTTTTGTTACCGGTATTAGTAGCAAAGATTACAGCGTATTGGTTACGGATGAAATAAATACACCACTATTTGATCGAACCACCAATCCTTATCCACCTGGTTCAACCATTAAGCCATTTCTTGGATTAGGTGGATTACATCATGAGTTTATCGACTACGAATTTACGATCAATGATCCTGGCTATTTTAGATTACCTGGTGTTTCTTATCGATGGGGTGATTGGACCCTAAGAACTCAGATCGGTGGTGGACACGAACACACTGATTTACAAAAAGCTATATTCCAATCCTGTAATACCTTCTTTTTTGACCTGGGGAATCGAATGGGCATTGATACCATTCATGGCTTTATGTCCCGGTTTGGGTTCGGTGATAACTTTGCTGCCGATATTTCCTACGCCAGAACCGGAGTGTTGCCTTCGCGTGAATGGAAGATGGAGAGTCGGGGAGAACCTTGGTATCCGGGAGACACGATCAATTCATCCATAGGTCAGGGCTACATGTGGGCGACCCCACTGCAGCTGGCTACTGCAGCTTCCATAATTGCTAATAAAGGCAATGTTATTGAGCCGCGGATGTTAAAAGCCGTTGAAGGCCAGCCCTACGCACCAGTATTTGAAAACAAAGTACCAGATGTCACATTAAATGATCTTGACTACTGGCGCTATATCGAAGAAGCCATGACCATGGTTGTCCATCGTCCTTATTCAGACCAATTCAGGGATTACGGAACTGCCTATCCTGAGATCGCTCAAAAAGACCCGGAAATGAGTTACAAGCTGGCGGGCAAGTCGGGTACGGCCCAGGCAGTTGGAATTAGCCAGGACATATTGTCTAGTGATGACATTATGGTTTCCGATTTAAATCGTGACCACGCCTTATTTATTGCATTTGCTCCAGCAATGAATGCGCATATTGCGCCGCAAATCGCATTAGCTGTATTTGTTGAAAATGGTGAATCTGGAGGAGGCGCAGCAGGACCTATTGCGAAGCAACTTACCGATAAGTATTTATTAGATATTTTGCAAATCGATTTCGAAGCGTTAGAAGACGTAGTCCCGCCACTTGAACCAGAAACCAGCGCGCTAGTTTCAGAAGCTGATGAATAGTCAGGATTTCATCCGCCAGTCTACGGGCTTTTATATTCCAAAGAGTCGTGCTCAAACTATCTGGCGCATTATTCACACCGACCCACCATTGCTTGTAGGCATTATCGTCCTCTGCGCTTTTGGCCTGTTCGTACTTTACAGCGCCAGTGATGGGGATCAGATAATGGTTCAGCGACAAGCTTTAATTATGCTCGCAGGCCTAGTGCTAATGTTTATCGTTTCGCAATTTAGCCCGCATTTCTTTCGGCGTTGGGCGCCATCACTCTATGGTGTTGGTCTGGCATTGCTAATTTTAGTTTTGTTTATAGGCGTGGAAGACAATGGCGCTCGCAGTTGGTTGGATCTTCCAGGGTTGCCAAGTTTTCAGCCTTCTGAAACTTTGAAAATTGTGGTGCCGTTACTCATGGCTTGGTATCTGGCTAGCAGGCCATTGCCGCCGCGTTTCAAGCATCTCTTTTGGTCAGCAATAATGATCTTGATTCCAGCTGCATTAATTGTTGTGCAGAATGACACCGGTACGGCGATTATGGTTGCCATGTCTGGTGTGTTTGTAGTGCTGTTGGCAGGCATTCGTTGGCGGATTGTGTTTACCGGTATTTTTGCTTTACTTTTAGCTTCACCGTCCTGGTATTTATTTCTCGCACAAGATCATCAGAAGAATCGCATTCTTACTTTTTTTGATCCCTACCGAGATCCGACCGGTGCCGGGTACAACATTATCCAGTCCCAAATAGCAATTGGTTCTGGAGGTGTTTACGGTAAAGGCTATGGCAATGGTGCACAATCACATCTGGATTTTATTCCAGAGAGCAATACCGATTTTATTCTGGCGGTTTTGGCGGAGGAGTTTGGCTTACTCGGTGTCTTGTTTTTAATTAGCTTGTACTTATTTGTGTTGGTGCGTGGTTTTTATATAACCTATGCAGCGAAGGATATGTTTAGTCGCTTGCTGGCTGGCAGTATAACTCTCACCTTTTTCTTTTATGTATTTATTAATATGGCCATGGTGTCAGGGTTGGTGCCTGTTATCGGATTACCGCTTCCCCTCGTAAGTCGTGGCGGTACTGCCATACTTACGCTGTTCATCGGTTTCGGTTTGCTCATGTCGATTCACACCCATGGGCGCGTACGACCTAACTAACTGAAAATAAAAGAAATTATTTGCCTCTCATCATGATTTGAAGCAGAAAATGTGCTGGATTAAGGATCTGCCACTGCTGCTCCGGGCCGGATTGATTAAAATTCTCACTGTTTTGGACGCTAAGTAACTAACTTACTTAGATTTTCTGTACTTCAGCAGCAAAAAATGGCAGCGTATATAAGAATAGTTGGCTTTGTATTTTTAATGGGGGCATTAGCAGCCTGCTCTTCAGCGCCTGCTCCGACTCCACCGAGTTCATCGAGCCGTTATTCAATTGAACAGGACCGTGCACCAAGCGGACATCTTGATATTGCTTCGATTCCTGAAGTAGTACCTGAACCTTTTGCCCGTACATTGGCAGGTAACCGGTCGCCCTACACCGTGTTGGGTAAGACTTATCACGTAATGGTCACAGAAGACGGCTATAACGAGCGCGGGATCGCATCTTGGTATGGTGAAAAATTTCATGGTCATAAAACTTCAAATGGTGAGGTCTTCGATATGTATAAGGTCTCAGCAGCTCATAAGTCTTTACCCATTCCAAGTTTCCTGCGAGTAACCAATTTGGATAACAACCGCAGTCTCGTTGTCCGAGTAAATGACAGAGGCCCTTTTCATGGTGATCGAATCGTTGACTTGAGTTACGCGGCAGCGTTGAAACTTGGATACGCAGATCGAGGTACTGCAAGGGTTCAGTTGGAAGCGATAATTCCCGATGGAGTTGTAGTCGACCGTGCTGCGGGAATAACAATAATACACTGTCACAGCAGACCTTGAGGGTTGCGAGCACAGGAGACAAATATATACAGGTTGGCGCCTTGCGGACATTAATTCGGCCCGCGAGATGTCAGATAAGTTGAGAGCTATGACCAATAGGCCAGTGTTTATTAGATCCTTAGATAGTCCAACAGCGGTGTATTGCATCGAGTTAGAATCGGCCCGGTTAATGACACCAGTGAAATTCGACGAATTACACAAAGTGTTGTTGCTGCTAACTTGGGAAGTCCGTACACTGTAACTGAGTAGTATTCATGATCTATGCACTTGCTTTTGTCACCTCTCGGCACCACATAATTTAAGGCTTTAACACGGGTTTCTTTATGTTTTTAAAGAATGCAATCTATCAACTTTTGCCACGTCCCCTAATTCAGGGAACAACGCTTTTTGGTCTGTTGTTTTTAAGTATGTCTTAGTTTCGCGCAGACCATCATTCCTCGCGCACCTGAAATTGCAGCAACCAGTTACATCCTCGTGGATGCTCGTACAGGTCAAATCATCGTGGAAGAAAATGCGGATGAGCCATTACCGCCTGCGAGTCTGACTAAAATCATGACCTCCTATATTGCTATTGAAGAAATCATCAATGGCAACTTATCCCTGCGGGATGAAGTGCATATCAGTGAAAAAACCTGGCGTATGGAAAGGGTCTAAAATGTTTGTGGGGGTGAACACTCAGGTAAGTGTCGAAGATATATTGCGGGGCATTATCATCCAATCGGGAAATGATTCTAGCGTTGCCATTGCGGAACATATTGCAGGTAGCGAAGAAGCATTTGCGGATATGATGAATCAGTACGGCGAAGTATTAGGTCTTACCAATAGTTTCTTTATGAATTCGAGTGGTCTCGATACCGAGTTGTACTACAACACGATGTCTGCGCGCGACTTAGCCAAACTGGCGCAATCATCAATCATCAGGCATGCTGACTATTACCCAATGTATGCGGAACGGGAATTTACCTACAACGGAATCCGACAATCGAATCGAAACACCTTGTTATTTCGTGATCGCAATGTCGACGGCATGAAGACTGGTTGGACTGATGCTGCAGGCTATTGCCTGGTTGCGTCGGCTGAACGTGATGGCATGCGTTTAGTTTCAGTGGTAATGGGAGCAGCCAGTGAAGAAGCTCGTGCTATTGAAACACAAAAGTTAATGACTTATGGCTTTCGATACTTCGAAACACACAAGCTATATGATTTGAATCAAGTATTAACTAATGTCCCAGTTTGGTCTGGCGATCAGAACGTAGTGGATCTCGGTATACAGGAAGAAGTGTATGTCACTATCCCAAGAGGTCAGGCAGAATCAATGCAGGCCACAGTAGATGTCGATGAAATTATTCGCGCACCACTTAGTAATGGTCAGATTATGGGTGTTGTAAATGTAACCCTGGACAATGATCTTATTTACACCGGCGACGTAATCGCCATGCAAGAAATTGTGCAGGGTGGAATCTTTAAGCGCTTCATCGATTGGGTTACGTTGTTGTTTGCGAATTTGTTTGCAGGTTAACAAGTTTTCTATGTCTGCAGATTCAACTTCGGGTGATCAAGAACCTCCTAAAATAAAATTTCCTTGTTTGTATCCAATAAAAATCATTGGCAAAGCGGCCGATGATTTTCAGGTTTCCGTCATTGCAGCAGTTGAGCGTTACACTGGCACCATCATGTCGGATCTAATCAAGGTTCAACCAAGTCGCCAAAAAAACTATGTTTCAGTAACAATAACAATTGCTGCAACTGGCGAAGATCAGTTGAAAAACATTTTTCTGGATCTGAAAAAAATTGAAAGCGTAAAAATGGTGCTTTGATTTGCGACTAAGTGACTATAAATGGTTTCAAGCTGAACCATTAGTTGCAGATTCCTTCCTGCCGAATCTTTGTTGTACGGCGATTAGGATTACAGGATTACGATCCGATATGGGGTGCAATGCGCTATCTTGTAGAAAATCCTAAAGAAAAAAGAAATGATGAAATTTGGTTGCTTAGTCACAAACCTGTATTTACACAGGGACAGGCAGGCAAAGAGGAGCACATCCTAAACCCCGGTAATATTCCAGTTGTTCATATCGATCGGGGTGGGCAGGTCACATATCATGGGCCTGGTCAACTAGTTGCATATCTCTTAATTAATGTAAGGCGCAGAAAATTAGGAGTACGTGATCTGGTGGATTTGATTGAAACCGCCATGACTTTTACCTTGGCGCAGTTCGGCCTTTATCGCCGAGACCCGTCCTAAAGCTCCTGGTGTGTATGTGAGTAATGCTAAAATTGGTGCCTTAGGACTTAGGATAAAGAATGGCTGGAGTTATCACGGCCTTAGTTTGAACGTAAGCATGGATTTGTCTCCATTTCATAGCATTAATCCATGTGGATTTGAAAATCTCGCGGTAACTCAGTTATCTGACTTTATAGAAAGCGAAGAATTGCTGTTACATAAAGTCAGTAAAGTGCTATGTAATAAACTGTTAGCCGAACTAGGGTATAAAGAGCACTACTAATCGTAGAGAAAATTTTATGGCAGAGCGTAAACGCCGAAATATGTTAGTAGAAGGAGAGAAGCTTCGGGGTGCGGAGAAGGTTCGTCGCATTCCGGTGAAAGTTATTCCTACTACTGATCTTCCATCTAAGCCCGATTGGATTAGGGTAAAGATTCCTGCGTCATCAAAAATAAGCCATATTAAAAACAAGTTGCGCCAACATAAACTCGCATCTGTATGTGAAGAGGCATCCTGTCCAAACCTTGGCGAATGCTTTAGTAATGGAACCGCTACTTTCATGATTATGGGTGATATATGTACCCGCCGTTGTCCATTCTGCGATGTTGCCCACGGCAAACCGCGTCCCCTGGATGAAAACGAACCGAGAGAATTGGCTGAGGCGATCAGAGAAATGGGTTTGAGCTATGTTGTTATTACTTCTGTCGATCGTGATGACTTAAAAGACAGTGGTGCTCAACATTTTGCCAATTGCATTATAGAAACCCGCAAACATAATCCGGATATAAAGGTAGAAATACTGGTTCCAGACTTTCGTGGCCGTATAGATATTGCGCTGAGCATATTAGAACCAATACCGCCAGATGTTTTTAATCACAATTTAGAAACGGTGCCCAGACTCTACAAGAAGGCTCGACCGGGTGCTGACTACCAATATTCCTTAGACCTTTTGAAGGCTTACAAATCGATACGGCCAGATGTGGTAACCAAATCCGGATTAATGCTGGGATTAGGTGAAGAAATCGATGAAGTCAAACAAGTGCTTCAAGATTTGAAAGCGCATGATGTCGACATGATTACTCTCGGTCAGTACTTGCAGCCAAGCAAGGATCATTTAAAAGTCGAGCGATTTGTGCATCCTTCCGAATTCGATATGTTAAGTGAGTATGCTGAAGGCTTAGGTTTTTCTCAGGTTGCCAGTGGGCCTTTGGTAAGATCTTCTTACCATGCGGATAAACAAGCCCATGGCGAATATATAAGTTAATCCTAAAATGAGTCAGCGGTGAGTGGTCGTATGAAGATTGGTCTACAACAGATCATCACTAGTATCATTGCTCTCCTGGTAGCGATCGTTGTCGTTATGTTTATTTACGAAAATCCTGCCCGTCTCGGTGAAGAGCCGCTTATCGTTCGGGCGCTGGTCTTAAACATAGCTATAACGGCTGTATTAGTGGCCGCTTATCCGCTGAATCCATTGTTTGCCGATCGGCCTGGCCCTTACGCTGGAATAGTCTGCATACCTGCGCTTATTCCGGGATTTATTTTTTATATGCTGTTGCTTCCTGGAAAGGCTGGCCAGGGTTTTGAAGCGGAACAACTGGCGAGTTCACTCATAAGTGATCGTTCTAGTAATGGTATTATCGAAGTAGGGTTCCGTTATCCCATATACACTCCAACGATTTCAGTTAAGAATCACGAACTATTTACCCGTCATGTAAACGTATTCCTACGGATGGCTGATTCCAATGGTGGCGATACCCTGTTTAGGGCAGTAAGGTTCAATGTGCCCGGCAACAGCCTTAGTGTTGAGTCAACTGTGCAAGGGATGCTTAGCGAGAACAGGAGATATTTGTTTAATCCGTTGGAGATTCCGCCGGATAAAAGCTTAGAAGGCCAGGTAGTTTTTATAATCAGTAATTTAGAAGATGGCACTACGTTCAATGATGCTCTGGTAAGTGCATATCAGGCGCAGTTCGAGATTCGCGATCCGGAAAACGGCCAGCTTCTACTAGAGTTTCCACTGCAACACATTTAAGCTACGCAAGCTGCGAAAAAGACAAGAATGCTCGGTGTAATGACAAACAATTTGGGGGATATATGTCAAAGCAAATTAGTTTTCCATTTTTATCAGTTTTATTCCTAGCACAATCCACGCTTGCTCAGGACTTATGGGAAGTGCCAAGAACGGATTATGGAGTTCCTGATTTGCAGGGCGTATGGACTTCTGCATCTATAACCACTTTGGAGCGAGAGTCTGCGCTGGGCAACACATTGATTGTGGACGCGGAAGAGGCTCGGCAAATCGAGCAAAACGCAGCACTCAATGTGTTAACGGAAGCTGATAATGCTCCCAGCGACCCTGATCGTGCACCTCCTACTGATGGTGATACAGATGCAGGATATAACGCGTTCTGGATTGACCCCGGAACTCGCTTGGCCCAAATCGATGGTCAATATCGAACCTCATGGATCGTTGAACCAGAAAATGGACAGATTCCCTATACTCAGGCAGCAGGAATGGCCTTTATGGAATATGGCCAATCTACTGGTTATGACGGCCCAGAACAGCGCCCATTAGGAGAGCGCTGTATGGTTGGTTTCGGTTCTAGTGGCGGGCCGCCAATGTTACCAGTGCTCTACAACAACAATTTGCAATTAGTTCAGAATGAAGACTATGTGATGATTGTGGTGGAAATGAATCACGATGCGAGAATCATTAGGTTGATTCAGAACATTTGGGAGATGAGTTTTCTCCATGGTTGGGCGATTCAGTGGGACCTGGGATGGGGATACCTTAGTGGTTGAAACTGTTAATTTTCATCCACAGAAAAGTTTTCGCTTTGCCATAAAGCATGTCCTTTATATGCCTCCCACTGCGAAAGTTACCGAACGATTTACCCGAACCGGCCCTGACGAAATTCTTTATGAGTTTACAGTTGAGGACGATTAGCTTACACACAGCCCTGGACCGCGCAAATTCCTTTCCGGACTCCGAGGGTTCCTTATATGAGTATGCCTGCCACGAAGGTAACTATGCGTTGCCGGGTATATTGGCCGGAGCGCGTCGCGAGGAAAGGGAAGGGCCGGACTAATTGAAATTTTATTTGCCACAGAATTACCAAGTTTTTTGTATTCTGCAATGGCTAGCCCTGCTGCACACTTGTGAATGGATCATGTTCGATTACTTTATTTGGAAACAGGCGTCTAAAATATTCTTCACCGCAGGAATAAGAGAAGATCCCCTGTTCGGATAACGAGTTGTATATCTTGCTGCTCCAGGTTCGCCCCCTTTCATTAGGTAAAAGATGGACTGTTCAAACTTTCTCAATACTTCTTGTATATAAGAATCAAACTGATTCCGTGTTACAAGTAGCTCGACATCCAGTTCAGGAATATCCAATACCGCTGATTCCTGATCCGATAGGGTGGCCTTTAATTCCTTAATACATTGAAAGACTAAGTAGCTATGGTTGTTTTTTATAAGGTCATATAGCCTGCGGAATTTAACTGCTGCTTCATCTCCATACTCAATACGTTGCATTAAAGGAGTAGTGTACTTATTTTGATTCAGGATGTAACTCACCGCCAATTTAGAAGCAGATCTTCATATTCTTCAAAGGGAAAGGCTGTTTCAATTTCTCTATCTTCTCCCGCGCGACGCCAGCGTTCGCCCTTACCAAATATAGGGAACAACAACTCCTTGAATAGTATTTGGTCGATGTGATCTCCACCCAAACTTATACCATGCGTGGCCAGCACAGAAAATTCTTGTTCTTTTCTAAGGAGTACACAAAGATCTAGAGTCCCCCCACCAAAATCTACCGCAAGTAATATTTGTTCTTCTGATTCTGGATGGTAGTGGAGATAACTTAATGCCGCTGCGATAGGCTCTGGGTAGTATATTTGTTCATTAAATTCCGCGTAACCATAAGCCTCTGACAGTAGTTGTAAAGCAGAATGGTTTCGATCGGCGCCTGCTCCTTCAAAATTTACCGGATGACCAATGCAGACATGATTAGTATCTTCGGATTTTCTATTTATCTCAAAATAATTTTGCTGGTGCTACGACGAATTCTTAGCAGAAGAGGAGTAATCAGAGCTACCAGCCTAAACGGTCTGTCGAATACCATTAAGCGCGGTGCGGAAGAGTTTCCGAGTAAGCGTTTTATGCCGCGAAAGAGACGACCTTTTTGTCCACTATCGATAAACGACTGGCCATAAAGTTTTTCAGTTTGCGCTTCTTGGGGGAGTCCATGATCTCCAATTTGTCCTGTAGAGGCTCTTCCCTCCCCAGCACTTCGGCGCTGAGTTCAACTGTGCGACCTGTATTGCTTTCAATATAGCAGTCGATAGCGGCTTGACCAGTGACGATTTGAAAATCTCTATCGATATAAGTAGCGGAGGGCATCACCGCACTATGGGATTCCAACTGCACTAGGTGAACATTTTGTCCATCAAAAACTGCGGCCACGCTGTTGCTAGTGCCGTAATCGACACCGATTCCAAGTTGTTTGGAATAAATCTGGCGAATAGTTCCTGACACCAATAACTCTTAATACTTTTACTGAACGATTGGACAAAAACTCAAAGAAGAAGCTTTGCATGAAACGAGCAATGAGCAAGCATAGCTTATTTGACCATGCCCGGCAAAATACTGAAATTCTTTCAATTTGAGCTTGAGCTTAGCTTCTTAATCAGTTGAAACTTAATGGAACTTAACCTATGCTCGTCCGGTCTCAGAATAGTCAGACAGAGCAAAATAAGGAGTATTCATGAGAGCAGTATTGCGGGTTCTATGGTGTAGAACTGCCGGGTTTTTCATTACTCTCCTCATTATAATAGTTCCCATTAGTTCCAGTGCCGGCACGATCGTACGCGTAAGTACTACTATTGGCGATTTTTCCATGGAGCTGCTCGACGATATCGCACCGATTACGGTGCGAAACTTCCTCAACTATGTGAATCGCAATGATTATAACGGCACCTACTTTCATCGCGTTGTGGATGATTTTGTAGCTCAGGGTGGTGCCTACAGGTTTCAACCTTTCGTGGGGCCTATTGATGTTCCCACCGATCCACCAATTCAGAACGAATTCAATGTCTCTAATACCAGAGGCACCGTTGCCATGGCTAAAATTGCCGGCGATCCTAACAGTGCGACCAATCAGTGGTTTGTAAATTTGGCGGATAATTTGGACCTAGATACTTCTGATGGGGGTTTTACTGTCTTCGCCAATGTCATTGGCGAAGGCATGGAAATTGTGGATGCAATAGACAACCAGCTCACAATTAATCTTGGTTTTAAAGCATCAGAAGCTCCCTATGTAACTTCCGCATATGAAGATCCAACGAATTTTCTTTATATGAATGTTGAAATAGTTGAGCGACTAAGCTCTGCTCCAAATTTATTCGAAACTAATTCAGGACTGTTTATTACGTCTGTCGATATTGACAATGGTTCAGATTTGATTGCTCTGAACTTCAATGTTGTTCCTTCTGGCGATGCTCTAGTCATTCAAGCTAATTTAGAAAGTGTCATCCCTCGTCGGGGGCCTGTTGAGGGAGTTGCGACTTACTCTAGTGCTGATGGACGTTTTAGAATTCCTTCACTTGAAGTTAATGCAAATGGGGAAGTGTCGATCGTTTCAAATGTTGTTTTTGTTTTAACCAATGCGAGCCCAGTGCAATTCACCCTGGAATCTTTCCAGCAATAATCCAAAGCTTTTACCTCAACAGTTACATGAGTTAATCTTGCGACTCATAAGTTGTGCAATAAATAAGGAATTGTTAAATCATGGCTGCCCCTAGAGGAGAGTTTTCATCTAGATTTGGGTTTCTTATGGCAGCATCTGGTTCCGCAGTGGGGCTGGGTAACATCTGGGGTTTCCCCACTAACGCCGCTTCCAATGGCGGTGCTGCATTTCTGTTTGTCTATCTTGTGCTCGCCTTCGCTTTGGCATATCCCGCCTTAATGGCAGAGCTCATTATCGGTCGGCATGCGCGCGCAAACGCTGTGACAGCGCTCCAATCAATTTCTCCCGGCGAGAAGAGTAAGCTTGCTGCCTTGGCAGTGGGATTCGCTGGCATAATAACCGTTAGTTTTATCTTGAGTTTCTACGCAATTGTCAGCGGTTGGATGATTGCGTTCTTCTTTGATCCAGTAGCACGAATATTGGGTATGGATAGTGCTGCTCAGTGGCTGACGACCGATGCGGTCTTACGCAACTCCATTTTCGTGGTGATGTTTATGACAGTCACCGTCTTTATTATCAATGCTGGAGTGAAGGACGGCATCGAGAAATGGGCTTCTCGTCTAATGCCATCATTAATCGTCATATTAATCCTGCTTATTATCTATGTTCTGACATTGCCAGGAGCATCAGGTGGTTTGCGTGCATATCTGGTTCCAGATTTTTCGAGAATTGCAGACCCTGCATTGTTAGTTGATGCCATGGGGCAGGCTTTCTTTTCTCTGTCATTAGGTGTGGGAACCATGCTTATCTATGGTTCCTATATTAGTAAGAAAGAAAATCTTCCAACCATCGGCGGGTTGGTAGCCTTACTCGATATTGGCATCGCTGTATTGGCTGGTTTGTTAATACTTCCTGCTATGTATGTAGCTCTAGCCAACGGTGTAGAAATATTCGATGCTGAAGGGGGCTTAATTGCGGGACCGGGCTTAATTGTGTCTGTCCTGCCTGCTCTATTTAATACAATGGGTGGGGCAGGCGTATTCGTAGGATTAGCATTTTTCTTGTTAATGACAATCGCTTCGCTAACTTCTTCGATTTCTATGTTGGAAGTTCCAGTGGCTTACGGCGTAGAGCATCACAACCTAGAAAGACGCAAAGCAGCAATTATTATCGGTAGTATCATTACCCTTGTCTCGTTAACAATAGTGTTTAACTTCGACCCAATGTTTGACATGGTAGTTAGTTTTACTACAGAAGTTAGTCAACCGCTATTAGGGTTTGCGTTCTGTATCTTTGCTGCCTGGATCTGGCGTAGAAACGATATTTTACAGGAGATAAAGCAAGGTGCTCCAGAAGCAGAACGAGGAATGTTCTGGAAGATCTGGCCTTTCTACGTTAAGTTCATCTGCCCGGTTGCTATTCTGGTTGTTTATTTTCAATAGAAGATCTGTTTCTTCTCGCTTCGCTTTACCCTATTTAATTCGAAATTTCTTCTCTCCAGACGCTGGATGATATCGATGTGCAGATGTGCTAACGTCGAATTTGCGAGATCATAATCTTCTATTAGAACAATAATCGAGTATTGCCTATGAATTCTGTGTCAAAACAAAAAACTCAGTTGGCTAGAGACTCCAGAAGGCGGTTTCTGAAAGCAGCTGCTGCAATTCCCGCAGTTTTGGGCCTAGGAGTTCTGCCAATTAATTCACTTAACGCTCAAACTTCAGTTGCGGACAGTGTTAAAGCTTTAACTTTTGATGTATTCGGTACAGTGGTTGATTGGAGAGGATCTATAATTCGTGAAGGTCAATTACTTGGTGCGAGGAAAGGCTACGACATAGATTGGGCTGAATTTGCTGATCGTTGGAGAGGTGGTTATGGGCCTTCAATGAATCGGGTTAGAACTGGTGAGCTTCCCTGGACAAAAATTGATGATCTGCACAGAATGGTACTGGACGAATTGGTTGAAGAATTCAACCTGGAAGGATTATCCGAAGAAGAATTAGACCATTTCAATAGAGCCTGGCATAGATTATCACCCTGGCCAGATACAGTCGCTGGACTAAACAGGCTAAAAACTAAATATATTATCGCAACCCTATCTAACGGCAATGTATCCCTGCTTACTAACATGGCGAAAAATGCGGGTATGCCATGGGATGCGGTACTTTCAGCAGAGCTGGCAAGGCATTATAAGCCTCATCCTCAGGCTTACTTAACTGCCGCGGATTTACTGGGTCTAGATCCGGAAGAAATTTTGTTTGTTTCTGCTCATGTCAGTGATTCCCGAGCTTCCGCACAAACAGGCATGAAACAGGCCTATGTGATTAGACCTTTGGAATATGGCCCAGGCCGGCAAGCGCCTCCCCCTCCAGAAGACGAGTTCGATTACATCGCGACAGACTTTCTGGATCTGGCAAATCAGTTGGGAGCCTAAGCTTGTCAAAGATTGAACTCGATCAAGCCGCAGAAGACGAAATCACAAAAAAGATAAAAGACTATTTGTCTGAGGAGCTGAATATTGATATAGGCAGCTTTGATGCACAATATCTTTTAGACTTTTTTAGCGAACAAGTAGGCTACCAATACTACAATCAGGGCCTTGCAGATGCGCTTAAAGCATTCGAAGACAAGCTCGAAGAGTTTAATGAATTAATATATCAGTTAGAGAAGGATAGCCCCGCCGAAACTCTAAAATAGTTAACTAATGCTTTCTCGAGGGGAGAGACGGTTAAAAAATCCGCTTCCTTCTCCATGATTAGGCTCGTAGGTAGTTTCCCCTCGAATTTTGTACCATTCGATTTATGATTAATGTGTATAGGTTGGTTCTCTTCGACTCTTTTTCAGAACCTGAGCTTCTCTTGGCGAACTCTTTGAACATGCACTTCTGGTCTCGAATTGGGTAATAGCCAGCCGAAATCGGCATTTGTTGACTAATTTCTACATCCATGTGACATTGCCCGCCTATTTCTAGAGAGTGTGACAGGAAGTAAGTCCATGAATTTTAAATTAATTTATCTAATTCTGAGCCTCGTTCTGATTGTGGCCTGTTCTGAGCAGGAGGAGCAAACTGCTGCATCTAGCGCCGAAGCAAGTGGGGAACCTGAAGTGGTCGCTAATGAAGAACCGGTAGCTGTTGAAAACCCATTTTTCCAGGAAAGCCCACTTTATAAGAACTATCCACAATTCGACCTCGTTGCTAACGAACATTATCTACCGGCTTTCGAGCGAGGAATGGAAGAAAATCTTGCTGAGATTGAGGCTATCGCAAGCCAAAATGAAGAAGCCACATTTGAAAATACAATTATTCAGATGGAACTCTCAGGGGATCTGTTAAATCGAGTCGCAACTGTGTTCTTTGCCATGTCCAGTGCGCATACTAATGACGATATACAGGAAATAGATCGTCAACTCGCTTCCGAATTAGCTGCTCATCAAGATGCAATTCTTTTGAATCGAGATCTGTTTGCAAGAATCAATACACTTTATCAACAGCGGGAAGATCTCGGTTTAGAAGCGGAATCGATTCGTTTACTTGAAGACTATTATATTGATTTCGTTCGCGCTGGTGCTTCTTTAACTGAAGAACGGCAACAACGTATGAAAGAAATTAATGCCCAAATTGCAGTATTAGAAACTGAGTTCAGCCAAAACATTCTCAGTGAAGTTAATGATCTGGCCATTGTCGTTAATAGTAGTGAAGAATTAACCGGACTAAGCGACGCGCGAATTGAAGCAGCAGCGGAAGCAGCCCAAGCACGAGGGCTCGATAGGCAGTTTGTGATTCCACTTTTAAACACTAGTGGGCAACCGTCACTGGCTAATTTGCAGAATCGTTCATTAAGAGAACGAATTCATACAACTTCCTTATCGAGAGGAAGTCGCGGAGGTGATTTTGATAACCGCCAGCTGCTTTCTGATGTCATTCGATTACGAGCAGAACGTGCGCAATTGCTGGGTTATTCCAATCATGCTGAATACATTCTGGAACAACAGACAGCGCAAACAGTAGAAGCTGTTAATCAGCGTCTCGCCGAATTAGCACCTCCAGCAGTTGCTAATGCAACTAGGGAGACGGCTGATTTGCAACAGATGATTATCGATGATGATCAAGATTTTATTCTGGCTTCATGGGACTGGGATTTCTATACCGAACGACTTCGTGCAGCGCGGTTTGATTTTGATGAAAGCCAATTACGCCCTTATTTTGAATTAGATAATGTCCTACAGCGCGGCGTGTTCTATGCTGCAGAGCGCTTGTTTGGGATTACCTTTCAGGAACGCACTGATCTTCCTGTTTATCAGGAAGACGTAAGAGTGTTTGAAGTATTCGAAGCAGATGGAGAAGCCCTGGCGATATTTATCGGTGATTTTTATGCTCGACCAAGTAAGCGGGGTGGGGCATGGATGAATGCTTATATTTCGCAGAGTGGTTTGCAAGGTACTCAACCTATTGTTGCTAACCATCAGAACATCACTAAACCACCGGAAGGTGAACCAACGTTAATGACCTTTGATGAAGTGACTACCATGTTTCATGAGTTTGGCCACGCTTTGCATGGCATGTTCTCAAATGTTGAATATCCTTCTTTTGCAGGTACTCGAGTGCCAAGAGATTTTGTTGAATATCCAAGTCAGGTGAATGAAATGTGGGCTACCTGGCCAGAAGTTTTAGAAAACTATGCTGTGCATTATGAAACCGGTGAGCCAATGCCGATTGAGCTACTGGATAAGGTTTTATCTACCCAGACCTTTAATCAGGGATTTGCAACAACAGAATACTTGGCCGCCTCAATTGTTGATCAGGCCTTGCATCAATTAAGGCCAGAAGAGGTGCCGCCTGCTGCTGAAATTATGGATTTTGAGACTGCTGCACTTGAGGCTGCGGGTATCGCAATGAAGGAAGTGCCACCGCGTTATAGGGCCACCTACTTTAACCACATCATGGGTGGGTATTCCGCCGGATATTACTCTTATATCTGGAGCGAGGTGTTGGATGCGGATACCGTTGAGTGGTTCAAAGAAAATGATGGCCTGTTAAGAGAGAATGGCGAACATTTTCGTGCCACCCTTCTCTCACGCGGTGGCAGCGAAGACGCCATGCAGCTGTTTAGAAATTTTCGTGGCAGGGATGCGGAAATTGGACCACTATTAGTTCGTAGAGGACTAAATTAATCAACAAATCAGTTAACCAGTATGCTGCATTGATGCAGTATGCTGGCCACAGAGACTTAAAGTTAATTGGCTTAATTCATCCCAAGGATTGAGAGAAGACATACCTTTAATTGCCTGATCGATTAATCGAGAGTGATCTAACAAGCGCCAAACATCATTGACAGTTAATCTTTGTATTGCGGCTCCAACCGCTTGCTTCCTATTGAACCAGACATGGTGTGCCTGCATTATCCCATTAACTCCTTGTCCTTGCTGGCATTTCTCAATCATCGGTACCAACAAGCGCAACTCACGAGTAATCGCGCCTAAAATCAGCAAGGGAAAGATCCCTTCTTCCTTTAATCCTATTAATATTTTCTCACAGCGAATTTCATCACCGACCAGCGCCGCATCAACCAGGTTATACACGTTGTAACGGGAACTGTCGGCGATCACTTGCATGACAGTTTTCGAATCGAGATTAATTGTCGTACCAGAATCTTCATTAGCAAGTAATTTTAGTTTTTCAATTTCCTGTATTGCTGCTAGTAGATTGCCTTCGACCTTATCACTCAAAAGCTGCATTGCGGCACCATCGGCACTGATGCCTTCTCTTAATAATCTCTTTGAAAGCCAGCTGGCGAGATTGTCTTTATTTATCGGCCATATCTGCACCAATGCAATCTTAGGTTCGATTGCCTTGAACCATTTTGTATTCATAAGACCGGCTTCGAGTTTTGGACTAATTATTAACAAGGCATTATCCGGATTGGCTTCATCTATGAATTCTTTTAGTGCCTGTTTGCCACTCTCATCTAGTTTGGAGCTACTAAGTCTCAGGTCAAAAACTTTTTTCTCAGCGAATAGGGAAAGATTACTGGCGGATTGGGTAAAGTTTTCCCATTGAAACCCGCGCTCGATATAAAAAACTTCTCGCTCCGTGAAACCACCGTCGCGGCAGTGCTGGCGAATTGCATCTGCAGTTTCTTGAAGCAACAAGGGTTCATCACCGGCAAGCCAATAGATAAGATAGGAGTTAGATTTTAAAGTGCGGGGAAGCTGTTCGGCTTTAAGCTTCATGTTAGCTTTCGACTGCCTCTAGACGGCGCATTATCTGATTGACTAATTCCCGACGCATTTCCTGAGTAATAATTTCAACTTCTTCGCGATTACCGGCAATGTTTTCGATATCTTCGAAGTAGGTGCGATCGATGAAGAGGGTTTCAGGTTCAATTAATAGTCTATTGCTTTGTCCCAGTGCAATGGTAATAGATAAGCGCATTTCGTATTGGGCCGCACGAGCACGAGGATTAACCGTTACCGGTCTTGCGCTAATTTGCTCATCGCCAAGGGTGAGCACTGGAATTGTAGAAGCTAGAATTTCTTCTTCAGTCCCTGTGATTAACTCAATGGAAACGTCCGCAACTTCGAGACCAGGGCGTAATAATCGAGAAAATTCACTGTTAGGCTGGGAGAGATTTAATTGCAGACTGTCGAATCGCGCATTTATTGCATCACCGCCACGCAATGAGTAGCCACAGCTGATTAAAGTACTCGAAAGTAACAACAACAGAAGGAGTCTTATACAGTTAGCCATGAGTGCTAACCTACTACGACATTAACCAAACGGCCAGGAACTACGATCACTTTTCGCACAGTTTTGCCATCGCTGAAGCGTTTAACTGCATCATTTTCAAGGGCATTTCGCTCCAAGTCTTCTTTAGACATATTTTTTGGAACTTCAATCTTATCCCTCAGCTTTCCATTTACCTGTAATACGATAAGTATAGAATCCTGTATCAAGGCAGACTCATCCACTTCAGGCCAGGAGGCATCCATTACTGCGCCTTCATGGCCCAGGTGATCCCAGAGGGCGTGACAGAAATGCGGAACAATTGGAGCCAACATGAGAATTACAGATTCCAATGCTTCCTGTATAACTGCCTGATCTGTTTCGGAAACATTAAATTCAAGGAATTTTGTTGTTGCGTTCAACAATTCCATACTAGCCGCGATCGCCGTGTTGAAAGTTTGCCGGCGACCAAAATCGTCAGTAACTTTTTGCAAGGTTTGATGGGTCTTTAATCGTAATTTTTTCTGTTTAGCGGTGAGTTCCGTGTCGACAAAATTTGGAACTGGAACCGCTCGGTGACTAGCGACGATCTTCCAAAGCCGCTTTAAGAATCGATAGCTGCCTTCCACGCCCGAGTCAGACCAATCTAGAGATTGGTCCGGTGGAGACGCGAATAGAGTGAACATTCTTACGGTGTCAGCACCATACTTTTCGATTAAGCCTAAAGGATCTACTGTATTTCCTTTTGACTTGGACATCTTGCTACCTTCATTAAGAACCATTCCCTGGGTTAACAGGCGAGTGAAAGGTTCGTCTGAATTAACCAAGCCTTCGTTGCGCATTAGCTTGTGATAAAAACGCGCATATAAAAGATGCAAAATTGCATGTTCGATTCCACCGATATACTGATCTACCGGTAGCCAGTAGTCGGCCCGTTCGTCCAGCATCTTGCTATCCTCATCGGGGCAGGCGAAGCGGGCGTAATACCAAGAGGATTCCATGAAAGTGTCAAAAGTGTCAGTTTCTCTTCGGGCCTTGCCTTGGCACTTGGGGCAATCGACTTCATAAAACTCTGGCATTTTTGTTAATGGTGAGCCGCTATCATCGAATTCAATATCTTCAGGCAATAATACTGGAAGATCTCCTTCCGGCACTGGAACCGAGCCACAGCTTTCGCAATTAATCATGGGGATGGGCGCACCCCAATATCTTTGTCGGGAAACACCCCAATCGCGCAGACGATAGTTAATAGTCTTTTCACCTTTTCCTTGTTTGTTAAGGAATTCGGCGATAGCGTCAAATGCTTCTTTAAATTTCATGCCATCGAATTGATCTGAATTAATCACTCGCCCTTTATCAACGTAGGCGCGTTCATCTAGATTACATACGGAATCACCTGAAGTGGGTTCAATAACCTGTTTAATAGGGAGCTTATATTTTTTAGCGAACTCCCAATCTCGCTGATCATGACCAGGCACAGCCATAACTGCGCCAGAGCCGTAACTCATTAAAACGAAGTTTGCGACAAAAATCGGAACCTGCTCTTGGCTTATCGGATGAATTGCCTTCAAGCCGGTATCAATTCCCAATTTTTCCAGAGTGGCTAGTTCCGCTTCTGCAACCTTTGTATTGTTTTGTTCTTCCACAAAGGCTGCTAATTCAGAATTGGCAGCAGCAGCCTTAATTGCTAACGGATGTTGAGGAGCAACAGCTAGATAGGTGACACCAAGTAATGTGTCGGGACGGGTGGTATACACCGATAAAGTTCGTAAGGATTCGTTTTCCTCGTCCGCTACTTCGAAATCCAGGGTTATACCTTCGGAGCGGCCAATCCAATTGATCTGCATGGTACGAACTTTTTCTGGCCAGCCATTGAGATTTTCCAGATCATCCAAAAGCTCTTGGGAAAATGCGGTTATCTTAACAAACCATTGTGGAATACTGCGCCGTTCTACTACCGCCCCGGAGCGCCAGCCACGACCATCTACGACTTGTTCGTTTGCTAAAACGGTCTGATCTACTGGATCCCAGTTAACTTCCGCTTCTTTCTTATAAACCAAGCCTTTTTCGAATAACTTGGTAAAAAACCATTGTTCCCAGCGATAGTAGTCTCTATGACAGGTGGCCAATTCCCGCGACCAGTCATAGGCGTATCCCAGTTTCTGTAATTGCTCCCGCATGTAATCGATGTTGCCGTAGGTCCATTTTGCGGGGGCCGTTTTGTTCTGCATGGCAGCATTTTCGGCGGGTAAGCCGAAAGCATCCCAACCCATCGGTTGCAGTACGTTTTTTCCTTGCATTCGCTGATAGCGTGAAATGGCATCGCCAATGGCGTAATTCCTAACATGACCCATGTGCAGGTGGCCGCTGGGATAAGGAAACATAGACAGGCAATAGAATTTTTCCTTGCTTGGATCTTCTTCTACGCGAAAGCTGTTGTGCTCGTTCCAATAGGATTGAGCTGCGGCTTCAATGGTTTGCGGATCATATTGGATATTGTTACTACTCATTTCTTCTTATTACGAAAAACTCTTCCACTACTAATTTGCAAAAACTCGCAAGCATACCCTAGGGCGGGTCCTTCAGGTAGGGCTTGCGGCAAAAATAAGCTATATAGAAAGTCACTGCTTCTTTTTTATATCCACCAGAGTCGATGTCACTTTAATCAGCTTAATCTGCCGACTGTCGGCATTAAGAATAGTGACCAGGAAGGGACCAATATTTACGGTTTCACCACGTTCCGGTATATAGCCGAATTGCTGCAGAACTAGCCCGCCAATGGTAGTGCACTCCTGGTCACTGAATTCTGTCTCGAAATAATCATTGAACTCATCCAATGGAGCATGCGCTTTAACGACATGGTTCTCTTCGTCAAATTGCTTAATGAAGTCATCATTGTCGACATCAGTTTCGTCTTCAATTTCACCGACGATCTGCTCCAGCACATCTTCAATTGTAACTACACCGCAAACACTGCCGTATTCGTCAATTACAATCGCCATGTGCTGACGCGTTTCTCTAAATTCTTTCAATAAGACGTTTAGTCGTTTGCTCTCAGGAACAAAGGTAGCAGGTCGCACTAAATCTTTAATGTCTAGTTTCTCAGTATTGCCATTTAATATGAGTGGCAACAAATCTTTTGCTAATAAAATTCCTAATACATTATCTACATTTTCACCAATAATAGGAAAACGGGAATGAGATGCTTTTGATACCAGGTCAATGATCTCGTTTGGTGAAAGGCTCGCAGGAACGGTAACAACTTGTGAGCGGGGGATCATTATATCCCGCACTTGCATACTGGATACTTGCAGGGCGCCTTCGATGATACTTAAGGCATAAGCATCGAGTACCTGGTCTTGTTCGGCGTTTCGCAGAACCTCAAGAAGGCTCTTTGTATCGGTGGGTTCGTCCGAAAATACCTGTGCAATTTTATCGATCCAAGATTTCGGTCCCGGATCGATGCTAGATTGGTCGTCAGTCATGCGCTGGCTTCTCGTACTCTCCTGAGTTTTTCGCTTAGGATTACCCTATCAAATAAGGGTTGGGGAATCCAAGATTTTCAAGGGTATTCACCTCATGGGTTTCCATGAGTTCTGTTTCGGATTCATTGGAATGATCGAATCCGCTTAGATGTAAGGCACCATGTATTAAACATGTGGGCCCAGTGCGCTTCTAATTGTTTGCCCTGTTCCTTAGCCTCGCATTCGACTACCTGCGGGCAAATGACTATGTCGCCTAAGGGACGATATTGCAGTGTTTCAGACAACTTATGGGGGAAAATTGGCCGGGAATGAAAGCACATTAGTCGTTTGTCTTTACCCCTATAATTTTTATTCAGTTCTCCTGCTTCTTCTGGTTCTACAAAGCGCAAGCAGACGCTGAAATCGCAGTCCATCGCAATATCATTAAGTGCTGCATTAATCCAGCGTTTACAGTCTTCTAATGGGGGAGTCCAAGTAGAATTCAGTTGTTGCTAAACTCAATTGTCACTTTTCATTAATTTGAGAAGAATCTTGACTGGTAAGTTGCGAGACTGAATTACGATCGAATTCATCATAGGCTTCGACAATTTTCTGTACAAGTCTATGGCGTACTACGTCTTTGGCATTGAAATAAGTAAAACCAATTTCGTCGATGCCTTCTAAAACTTTACTTACATGTACCAAGCCAGAACGTGTGCCTTTGGGTAGGTCGATTTGCGTTACGTCGCCGGTAATTACAGCAGTGGAACCAAAGCCAATCCTAGTTAAGAACATTTTCATTTGCGCACTGGTGGTGTTCTGGCTTTCATCGAGAATGATAAAAGAGTTATTGAGAGTTCTGCCGCGCATATAGGCGAGGGGAGCAACTTCGATAACGTTTTTTTCAATCAGGCGTCCGACTTTCTCGAAACCCAACATTTCGTAAAGTGCGTCATATAGAGGTCTCAAATAAGGATCAATTTTTTGGGTAAGATCCCCAGGAAGGAATCCTAGCTTTTCGCCAGCTTCCACTGCTGGTCTCACAAGTAAAAGTCTATTTACTCGTTCTTTAAAAAGAGCTTCGACCGCACAAGCAACAGCAAGATAAGTTTTACCGGTGCCGGCTGGACCAATGCCGAAATTAATATCGTTCTTGCGAATGCCCCTGACATATTGCTTCTGATGTTTACTTCGCGGTTTGATTGAGGAGCGAGGAGTCTTGATCAGTAGGCTTTCATAATTTTCTGTGGCGCCGTATTCCGCGTCGATTTCATCTGAATCCCTTAAATTCCTGTAAGGCAAGATGCACCATATTCGGGGTTAATAGCTTACCGTCTTCAGTAGCAACATAGAGTGACTCGAGAATACGACATCCGTTAGTGATCGCAGTTTCTGATCCGGACATTTGGAAAATATTACCTCGTTGCCTAATGTTCAGGGCGAGGTCGGATTCTATTTGCTGAATGTGTTCGTTAAGTCGCCCGCAGAGGTTGGAAAGGCGCTGCGCATTGTCAGGTAATAGCGTCAGGCTAAAGGTTTGTTCTGTCATGCAGAAAAGAGAATCCTCTCATTATTGGAATGGGCCAAGTATAGCAATGAAAAGTGGAAAATATTCAATTATTTTGGGTATTTATAGCGATGCCAACAGGGAATTCGGTAGGGCATCTGTAATCTTTACATGGGAAAACTGGCCTATCAGACTATGGTCATCGCAGGGAAAATTAACAACTCGGTTATTCTCGGTACGGCCTTGCAAATCCTTGGCGTTTTTCTTTGAAATGCCCGTGACAAGGACATTTTGCTTGGTGCCAATCATACCCTCACTGATAGCAGTGGCCTGTCTCATGATTTGAGACTGTAAGATAGCCAATCGATGTTTTTTCTCGTTTTCCGTTGTTACATCTTTAAATTCAGCCGCAGGTGTTCCCGGTCTGGCGCTATATATAAAGCTGAAGGAAGTATCGAAACCGATTTCCATGATTAAGTTTATCGTGTCTTCGAAATCTTTATTGGTTTCGCCTGGGAACCCCACTATGAAATCTGAAGATACGCTAATATCTGGTCTGTTAGCGACGACCTTGCGAATGATTGATTTGTTTTCCCAAAGCAGTATGTCCACGTTTCATCGCCGCCAGGATACGATCACTGCCACTTTGCAGCGGAAGGTGTAAATGGGAGACCAGTTCAGGTATATCACTGTAAACATTTATCAAGTTTTCATTGAACTCTACCGGATGCGAAGTAGTGAAACGAATTCGATCGAGCCATCTATGTTGGCGATGTAATTAATCAGAAGTGCGAGATCGATAGTTTTACCATCATGGGACAGACCACGATAGGCATTCACGTTCTGCCCAAGCAGATTAATCTCTCTGACACCTTGATTGGCAAGATGGACTGCTTCTGTTAAGACATCATCTAAGGGCCTGCTAACTTCTTCGCCTCTGGTATAGGGTACAACGCAGAAACTGCAGTACTTGCTACAACCTTCCATGATCGTTAGAAAGGCCTGGCATGAATTAGTTGTTGGTTGTGGTAATCGATCGAACTTTTCAATTTCAGGAAAACTTATGTCCACGACAGGTTTGTCATTCGCGTTAGCATCAAGCATCTCAGGAAGTTTGTGCAGTGTTTGTGGGCCAAACACGACGTCAACGAACGGGGCGCGTTTGCCGATCGCTTCACCTTCCTGGCTGGCAACGCATCCACCGACAGCAATTTTTAAGTTTGGTTTGGCTTCCTTTAGATTTCGCCAGCGTCCCAATTGATGGAAAACTTTTTCCTGTGCTTTCTCGCGAATTGAGCAGGTGTTCAGCAATAGCAAGTCAGCCTCTTCGGCGCTGTCTACAAGTTCTGCCCCCTGCGATTCTTTAAGCAAATCGAGCATGCGCGCAGAATCGTATTCATTCATCTGACAACCATGGGTCTTAATGAATACTTTTCTTGATTCGCTTTGAATCGATTTATCTGATTGCGCTTTCAAATCAATCGCTCTCTGGCATTGAAAAAAGGCTGTGAATTATAACAGCAGAAGGATCTGCTCATAAGATATAACCAAGAGAAAATTCAGGCAAAATGCTTACAAATACTTGAAATTCATGTAATTAGCCTGATACTAAGTTATGGATATCATCCGGGAGCTACAGGCCCCTCACCACCAACTATAAGAGATTGATTTAATGGGAAATTCTTCTGAAATTTACAAAATAACCTTCCTAAACAAAGGAAAGGTTTACGAGGTATTTGTTAAGCAAGTCTATCAGAGTGATCTCTATGGCTTCATCGAGATAGAGAACTATGTGTTTGACGAGAAAACTCAGCTAGTGGTGGATCCCAGCGAAGAAAAACTCAAATCTGAGTTCAAAGGCGTCAAGCGCAGCTTTATTCCCATGCAGGCAATTATTCGATAGATGAGGTTGACAAGTCAGGTGTAAGTAAAATTTCTAGCGGCGACAACATTGCTCCTTTCCCTGTTTCTTTAGTAGGCGGTAAGACCGATTCTCAGGATTCCTAGATGAATCCTGGCGTAGCAATCAGCTGGGCAACAAAAGTAGTAATTCCCCCAGCTGTCATCCACTTAGTTATGGTTGAGCGCATCCTACTCAAAGCTCACTCCCGACATGGTTTTAGCCGCAGTAGAAACTATCGGCTTCGAACCAGATGCTCGTATTTTTGCATTAAACAGTTATGAGAACCGCGTTTACCAGGTGGGTCTGCATTCTGGTGGATCTATTGTTGTAAAATTTTATCGCCCGGATCGCTGGACTGAGGAACAAATACTGGAAGAGCATCGCTTTGCTCAAGAGTTAATGGATTTGGAAATTCCAGTTATAGCACCCTTGCAGATTAATGGTTCTTCGACTCTAACTGTTTTTGAAGATTTTCAACTAGCGGCATTTCCCTTATTCTTGGAAGAGCGCCGGAACTGGATAATCTCGATAATCTTTTAGTCATGGGTAGATTTGTCGCACGAATTCATGCAGTTGGGGCCATGACTAACTTTTTAGAAAGAGCAGAGCTTTCTATAGATAGATTTGCGGTTCAAAGTAGGGAGTTCTTACTAAGCAACAATTTTATTCCCGAAGATTTAACTGCTGCCTATGATTCTCTGAGTGCGGGTCTGATTAGTAGGATTGAAAAGCGTTTTAGCGAACATGGGCAATTAACCATGCTGCGTATCCATGGTGATTGCCATCCCGGTAATGTTCTTTGGAAGGATGACACTCCAAACTTTATTGATTTCGACGATACGATCATGGGCCTGCTATGCAGGATCTATGGATGATGTTGTCTGGGGGTCGTAATCAGCGACAGTCGCAATTGCTGGAATTGGTGGAAGGTTATAACGAGTTCCATAACTTCCGTGCATCTGAGTTAAGTCTTGTAGAGAGCCTGAGAACTTTGCGTATTATGAATTACAGCGCTTGGCTTGCTCGCCGCTGGGAAGATTCTGTTTTTCCCAAAAGGAGTTTTCCCCTGGTTTAATACCCAGCGTTATTGGTCAGAGCATATTTTGGGAAATTGCGTGAGCAATTAGCGGCTCTTGATGAACCGCCATTGGAGCTTATCTATTGACAGTTCTGCTAGTCGCCGGCTAATACTTTGACGAGTTCTTCTTCAATGGTTTCCATATCCCCATTGCGGAATCCCATGTGAACCATTTTTACCGTGCCATCCGGAGTGCCCAAATATGAAGAAGGCATTCCGATTACGCCAAAAAGTTCTGAGATATTACCTTCAGGATCTTGTGGGATTAAGAAATCTAACGGGTTCTAAAGGAAGTCCAAGCCGTCTTCGATTGGGTTTCTACATTCACTGCTATAACTTCAAGACCCTGATCCTTATACTTGTGATACATCTCGTTATATAAAGGAGTGATATCACGCAAGGCGCACACCAGGACGCCCAAAAATCGATGTAAAGAGTCTTTCCTTTTTAGTTCTGATAATTTAATGTTGGGTTTGTCCGCGTAAATTGATGCAATATCGAAATCGGGGACGGTGTCTCCCTCTTCGAGTGCTATTGAAGTCGCACCGACAAGAAATAAGGAAAGGCAGAGCAGGGGCTGAAAACGTCGCATATAAGCCATTTTGTTCGTCCTAATTGGGTTTTTTAAATTTTCTCTAATTTGTTAGTCAGATAAACAGCCTCAACTCATGGGATTGTGACTGTAGGTGCCTATGATACTAATATTTTGATTCGACTAAAACTTGCCTTATATAGAGATTTTAGGGGGCTGAGCGCTAGGTCATGGAGGTTTAGGAATGAAATCAGTCAGATTTCTGAGCATTTTCTGCCAAGACGTCTTTGTATTTTCAAGGTGTATTGTATTTCTTTGTATTTATCCCGCAGTTGTAACTAAACCCACCGGCCTAGAGTTTATGGAGAAGAAAATGGAAGAGAAGTTGATTGAATTGGAAACTAAATACAGTTTCCAGGAAGATTTGTTACAGAATTTAAACGAGGCAATAGTGAAACAGCAAAGAGAACTAGAGCGATTGGGAGATGAGATTAAGCATCTACAAAATCAGCTACTTGACTTGGCGGAAAACTCCCTTGGAAACACCGGTGCTGAAATTGAAAAAAACCCCCTCATTATTAGGCGTTTATTTCTCTGGTAATCTGAAAAGACTATGTCAATAATTTTGTATTCGAATTTTTTTTAATCTGCATTAGTCCTCTCTATATCCTTAATAAACGATAACAAAACTGCTCTTTGCTTAAGCTTCATTCAGGTTGCTCTTGCTAAATTGCCACCCCAACAGAGCTCTACTCACCGGAATTAAAAAAACCCTTTGGGAGATAACCGGAGTGAGCATTTATTTAAAAAACTCAATGAATGAGGTGTCGGAATGAAACAAAGACTAGTTGCCCCACAGCGGTCATTTTTTTACTTTTTGCAACAAAACATCTGCTGAGACCAGCTTTGAATACGCCGATTAATCGCTTCTGTACCTATATATCAGGTCGTAAAGGTGTCTAGGCCACAGGAACAGTGCTGGGAAGAAGAAATAGCAGTAGATCGCTATTCCCGTCGCCACAATCCAATACGCCTGTATTGGTTAGCACCATAATCGGCGGGCGATAGGTAATGCGGTAGGGCATAAAAAGTCCAACCAGCGGGTTGGTGCCGTGCTAGGTGCCTTGTTGGGCCGCTCTATTGGACGTGATATAGTACACAACAGAGACCGGCCGGGTTATGCCGAGTACGAAACAGCCCAACGTTGCGATACTGTTTATCAGCGGCGTGAAGAAGAAAGGCTGGTCGGTTATCAAGTCACTTACCTATATAACGGGGAAGAATATTCCACTCGCACCGATTTCGATCCAGGCGATCAAATTCGAATTCGAGTTAGTGTGCAATCGGTGCCGTAAATCTTTCTAGGCATAACATATGAAGCTTTGCTGTTCTGTCTGGACTATGAGGATAGGTTTGAAACAACTTGGGCTAATAATTTCTACCGGATTATTTCTGATAAGTATGTCTGTATCCAGTCATGCGCAGATAGTTCCAGTGCAGGTAGAACAAAACCAGTTAGACCAAGTTTCTCCAATTCGAGATCTGCGAAACAATCCTCAAGCGAGCGGCATAATTTCTGAAAGGCAAGCAGTAAATTTAGCCAGGCAGAGATTTGCAGGTAATATCTTGCGCATTAGCTTGGTGGGGGAAGGAAATAACAGGCGTTATCAAATTCGCATGGAAAATCAAGGCAAGGTGTTTACGGTGTTCGTGCATGCGACATCCGGTCGGATTGTAAACGGGAATTAGTTAACAACACAGTAAGGCATTTGGAGGTAAGTTGATTATGCGTTTACTGGTCGTTGAAGATGAAAATCTATTGCGTCAACAAATAGAGCAACGCCTCTCTAAGGAAGGCTATCTTGTTAATGCAGCTGAAGACGGTAAGTTAGGTCTCTATTACGCTACCGAATACAGTTATGATGCTGCGATCATAGACCTTGGTCTGCCGGAAATTGACGGAATATCCCTCATTCAAGAAATTCGGTCTGCGGGTAAACAATTTCCTGTGTTAATTTTGACTGCCCGCGGTGATTGGCAAGACAAAGTAACCGGGCTTGATGCTGGTGCCGATGACTACGTCGTCAAGCCATTTCAGATGGAAGAGATCATCGCTCGTTTAAATGCTTTATTGCGACGAGCAGCAGGTTTCTCTAAGCCGAAATTGGAGTTTGGGCCTCTTTGCCTGGATATAACCACGAAACGATTAACTCTTAACGAAGAAAAAGTCGATCTAACGGCTTATGAATATAAGATGTTGGAATACTTCATGATGCATCCTGGTCAGGTAATTTCGAAGTCAGAGTTTACGGAGCATCTTTATGCGCAGGATTACGATCGAGACAGCAATGTGCTCGAAGTATTTGTGCGTAGGTTGCGACAAAAATTGGACCCGGATCAAACTTTGAAGCCAATTGAAACTGTCCGAGGACAAGGTTATCGTTTTAGTCTTTAGCAATTCCACATTAGCAACATCGCTATGTTGTTACTAAGTTAGTAATGACGACCAAACCTACCGCCACCGATTACTCCTTGCAAACACGATTGCTTATCGTGTTCAGCATTCTGTTGGGGGTCTTTCTTTCTCTAACTGGGGTTGTTCTCGATCGTGCATTTAGCAATAGCATTGAGGCAGGAGCTCAGGACAGGCTGCAGGGACATATCTATCTCTTATTGGCAGGCGCGGATGAAGAGAACGGTGAGTTCTTTTTTCTGGAAGATCTGCAGGAGCCTCGATTTGCTCAACTTGATTCTGGTCTTTACGGATTTATAAGCAATGCGGCCATCGGAGAACTTTGGCGCAGTGATTCTGCACGAACATTTGATTTGCCAGAACCGAAAATTCTGCAGCAACGCATAAATGTGGGTGAAAACAGGTTTGATCGAGTAGTAATGGAAGATGCGGAAACCTATTTCATTTTGCATTATGGAATTCAATGGGAAAATAACAACGAATACAACTTTTCTGTTGTAGAAAATGCAGCACCTTATTATTCAGAAATTACTAATTTCAGAACTAACCTTAGATTTTGGTTAGGAGGAGTGGCGATTTTATTGCTCTTCATCCAATTCTATGGAATGAAATGGGGGCTGTCGCCGCTTCGACGCATGGAAAATGATCTAAAGCAAATAGAATCTGGCAACAAAGACAAATTGGAAGGCGACTACCCTGAAGAATTGCGCGGAGTAACTGATAATTTTAATCTATTAATTGAATCAGAGCGGAAACAGCAAAGCAGATACCGAACTACATTAGGAGATCTGGCCCACAGTTTAAAAACGCCTCTGGCTGTTATTGCTGGAGTTTTGCCTAAGCTAAAAGAAAAACACATAAATGAATCGGAAGAACAACTTGCTTCTGTGAGTGATCAATTGGATCGAATGAATCAAATCGTAAGTTATCAATTACAGCGAGCGGTTCGTTCCAATAACGGCAACTCATTGTTAAAACTCGTTAATGCTGCTTCTGCAATTGAGAAAGTGATAGAAGCTTTGGTAAAAGTCTATGCTGAAAAAGCAATTGAACTGGAAACACAAATAGATAAATCAGCAGTCTTTAATGGAGATGAGCGGGACTTGATGGAAGTGTTAGGTAATGTACTCGATAATGCATTCAAGTATGGTGAAAATAAAATAAGAGTTAGCTTAATTCAAGCAGGTGTGGAAAATAAGGACTTAAATATCATTGTTGAAGATGACGGTTCTGGTGTGCCTGAAGATAAGCGGGAATTCATTTTGCAGAGAGGTGCCAGGTCTGATACTTTGGCTCAGGGGCAAGGGATTGGTCTTGCAGTTGTCACCGATATCGTTAGCAGTTACGGCGGTGAAATAGCTGTTGATATTAGTGATTTAAGTGGGGCAAAGATTAAAATAGTTTTTCCCAAGGAATAACTGAGATGTTAAAGAAATAAACCACCTACTACTGCGAATAGGGTCATCACGAATAGAAACCACTTAATACTCTGTTGCGAAGTTCTAATTGCGATCTTTACTGCGAGATGGGCGCCGGCCATTGAGCCTGCCGCGAGAATGATTCCTGGGACCCACCATACTTGATCGGATGCAATAAATATTGCTACCACAACCATTGTGAAAGCTAAGGTGCATGCCATTTTTAATGCATTGGCACGGATCAAATCATAGCGTAATCCACCAGCCAGTGCTGCGAGCAAAATGAAACCGACGCCAGCCTGGATGAATCCACCGTATACTCCGGCAGCAAACAAACCCCACCAGGCGCTAAGATGTTCATTGGGAGACCTAGTAGGTGTTCCTTCTGGAGGAGCTATGACATCAGGACGAATTAGAATAATCACTGACATCGTCAATATGGTCCCTAGAAGAATTGGTTTAAGAAAGAGGTTAGGGATTACCGATGCTGTGAGAGCGCCAACTATGCCTCCGATGATTGTTGGTATAAGAATTGGAATTATGGCTGGGCGATCGAGGGTATCGTATTTGTCATAGCCAGCCACGCCCACTAGAGACTGCATCAGAATGGCT
The DNA here is from genome assembly GCA_019654215.1 of Gammaproteobacteria bacterium. GTDB lineage: Bacteria > Pseudomonadota > Gammaproteobacteria > Pseudomonadales > Pseudohongiellaceae > UBA9145. The sequence continues at coordinate 68,405 of BPDI01000006.1, forward strand.
ACTCGATTAGTACCATTAGCGATATCCGCCGGTAATCCGAGCATCATTAATGCGGGTAAAGTTAGGTTTGAACCACCCCCGGCAATAGTATTTATGCCACCGGCGACAAATCCAGCAAAAGCTAAAATCAGCGCTGAGATAAGGTCGAGCTGCACGTTAAATCCTATTTATTTAGTGGGTTAAAGTTATATATCAATGTAAGCATATCAAAAGCAGGTTTAGGCGTTTTTAGTTTAAAATTTGGTTAGAAATGTCCTAAATGAATAAATGGGACGCTGATTTCTTGCAGCCCCAGATTTTTGAGTGAAATCAGTCACAAACTATGCAAAAACCCCAAAATAATTATGTATTCTTCAAGTCACTTCACTATCTCTAAATCCCTCTCGCATATATGGTAGGTCCAGATGGGATTTTAAGTAGCTGTTGATTTCTTGGCGCAGGGACAGACAAAATATAAAGAGTGTTAGAATTTACGGAGCTTTCGACGTGATAATCCCAGCCAATTAGCAGGAGATTTGCGCAGGATGTTGAACACGAATACGCTGTCTGTATATAGTAATTAAAACCTCTGAGAAGAGATTTGAAACGAACCGGTCTAGCTCTAAAAAATCAATAAAAACAGGGCTTTAACTTTGATTGATTCGCTTAGCGTGGCTATATGTTGTCGCAAATTAAGCTTAAGGATAGCAATATAGAGGACTTTATGGCGCAGCATCTGACTATAGTGATGGCGCAATTAAACTTTCTAGTTGGCGATATCGAAGGTAATACCGATCTTGTCATTGAGAATGCGGAACGAGCTATTGATGAAAATTCTGCAGACCTAATTGTTTTTCCAGAATTAACTCTTACAGGATACCCTCCCGAAGATTTATTACTTCGTCCGAGCCTGCAACTACGGATTGACAAGGCGATAGCGAAAATACTTGATGCTAGTCTCGATATTCATCTTGTTGTTGGCTACCCGCTTTTAAAGAATGGAGTTCTATACAACGCTCTAAGCGTTTTTAAAGGCAATGAGAGTCTTGCTACTTATTTTAAACAGTGCCTACCTAACTATCAGGTCTTCGATGAGCGTCGCTATTTTGCCCCAGGGGGTGAAGTCTGTTTGTTAAACATTCTAGGGGTGAGTTGTGCTTTTACAATTTGTGAAGACTTGTGGGAACCTGAGCCAATCCAACAAGCAAAAGATGCGGGTGCTCAATTTGTTATTAACATTAATGCTTCTCCCTTTCATATAAATAAACTAAGTGAAAGAAAAACTTTATTAAAAGAGCGTTGCCTGCAGGGTGAGTTTCCCATTCTTTATGTCAACTTGATCGGTGGTCAGGATGAGCTCGTTTTTGATGGTGGCTCAATGGTGATTAGCGCTGATGGCGAATGTAATTACCTAGCTCCGAATTATGTCGAAGGAATGTTTGCTGTAAAGGTGAATGTGAGAAATGGAGAATGTGAAGTTCCTAAACAAGAAATTGCAACTGAGTTGTCACTCGAAGCAAGTGTTTATCAAAGTCTAGTTCTTGGCGTAAAAGACTACGTCAACAAGAATAAATTTAAAGGCGTAGTCCTAGGTCTTTCTGGAGGTATTGATTCGGCATTAACACTTGCAGTGGCTGTTGATGCGCTAGGTAGCGACAGAGTTGAAGCAGTAATGATGCCTTTTGAGTACACATCAGAACTAAGTCTTGAAGTGGCAGGCCAGCAGGCGGAAATGTTGGGTGTTAACTATCAAATTATCGAGATAAATAGCATTTACAAATCGTTTATATCGGCCTTGGAAAATGAATTTGCCGGTACCGAAGTCGATGTCAGCGAGCAAAACCTTCAGGCTCGTGCCCGGGGTGTTTTGTTGATGGCAATTTCCAATAAGAAGGGTTTATTGGTGCTAACCACTGGAAACAAGAGTGAGATTGCTGTTGGCTATTCCACATTATACGGAGATATGGCCGGTGGATTTGATGTGTTGAAAGATGTTTCTAAAACTCTAGTATATAAATTAGCGAAATATCGTAATTGTGAATACATGGGTGAGCGAAAGGAAATCATCCCGGAAAAAGTCATCCATCGCCCGCCATCAGCGGAACTGGCACCTGGTCAGGTTGACCAAGATAGTCTTCCAGACTATGCGCTCCTAGATCAAATTCTCGAGCTCTATATAGAAAAAGATTTAAGCGCTGATGCCATTATTAGTCTCGGGTTCAACGAAGAAGAAGTTAGACGAGTTTTGCGCCTTGTAGATTTAAATGAGTACAAGCGCCGCCAAAGTCCGGTCGGAGTTCGATTAACTGAGAGAGGTTTTGGACGGGATCGACGCTATCCCATAACCAATGCCTGGCCTATCGGGGATTAGGTGAAGAGTCCTTAGCGATTATTGGTGTTTTGCTGTAGCTGATTGCGATTGTTTGGTGCAGTGCAGTCTAATAGCCTGATTGGATTATAAGAGATCGGTTTACGGGGAATCGAGATTTTTTGAAAAATGTCAGCTACGACGCAAAGCCGGTATTGATGGGAGTTTGCTTACTGGAGTACCCCGAAAGTTATCCTACTTAAGAAGGAGCTATCTTCTTCGACCTCAATATCTTGCTGGTCGTTGATGATTTGCTGGCTTCCAGAAGTAATAGGTCTTCGCGTCGGTGCCAAGGGAGGATCCACCGCATTGTCGCCTACCAGACCAAAGGTGACGGTATACAAAAGAGAAGGATTGGTGATTTCAGTTTGAATAATGAAATCGCCATTGGTATCGATGGATACGTGATCGGGATAATTTTCTCTAAGTAATGCCAGAGAGGTGTCAGCCAACTCAGTAAGCCCAAGCCGTAAATAACATTCAGCCATGATCGCTACTCCATCGGCGACTGCGGGAGTTCCCTGAAAGTTTTCTACGACATATTGCGAACGGCGCAGGGCTGCAATGTACGCTCGTCTTTCCAGGTAATAGTTCGCAACGTGAATTTCATAGAGTCCTAAGTTATTGCGTAGATAAATCATTCTAGCTCGGGCATCTCCGGCATAGGCACTATCCGGATGAAGTGCCAGAAGTTGTGCGAAATCATTAAAGGATTCCTGGGCTCGACCAGGGTCACGCTTAGTGTGATCGATAGGTAGAAATCGATTAAATAATCCACCGCCATCGGTGAATGAAGATAGGCCGCGCATATAGTAAGCGTAATCTATGTTGTCACTGTCTGGATGCAGCCTGATAAACCGGTCAGCTGAGGCACGGGCCGCTTCCATGTCATCAATGCGATAATGGGCGTAGACGATTTCAATTTGCGCTTGTTCAGCGAAACGGCCGAACGGGAAGCGGGATTCCAAAGCCTGATATGTGGAAATTGCACCTCGGAAGTTTTGACCATTTAATTGGTCCAGAGCTCTTTCATAGAACTGCTCTTCCGTTGAAAGTCCCGAAAACTCATCCGAATCCTCATCATCACCAAATAGGCCGCAGCCACTAATGATGAAGCCCAGGATGAGGTAAATTGCTGACTTACTTAACTTCATTTATTTCTTAGCTTTCTACATCTAGTTTGTGGGTATTTAACCATAGAGCCGGAAAGTGCGGCTAGTGGCTGATTCAGGCTATTATAGCCCAATGTCAGCTCATATCTCTTTATCGGCAATAGTCCCAGAAGACCTTGCAGGTAGCCGATTAGACCAGATTGCCGCGAAATTGTTTCCAGAATATTCTCGTGCCCGCTTGCAATCCTGGATTAAAGACGGAAGTCTCAAGGTGAATGCAAAATCTCTGCGGCCGAGAGACCGGATACAAAATGGCGATCTTTTGGAAATCGAAGCAGAAATAGCTGCCAGTGATCAATTTGAGCCTGAGCAAATGGAGCTGGACATCCAATATGAAGACGACGATATTTTGGTCCTCAATAAACCTGCAAACCTAGTTGTGCACCCTGGCGCAGGACATTATCAAGGTACTCTCCTAAATGGATTGCTCCATGCCTATCCCCAGCTCGATGCAATTCCCCGCGCCGGTATTGTGCACCGGCTTGATAAGGACACGACAGGACTTATGGTTGTTGCCAAGACTTTGAAAAGTCATATTTCTCTGGTTAATCAGTTACAGCAACGTTCGGTCGAACGGGAATATCAAGCACTAGCTCATGGTGTTCTAACTGGAGGGGGAACAATCAATGAATCTCTGGGTCGACACCCAGTGAACAAAAAAAAGAATGCGATTATTGAAAATGGTAAAGAAGCGATTACTCACTACAAAGTTATAGAACGGTTTCGTTCACACACTCATGTTCAACTAAATTTGGAAACCGGAAGAACTCATCAAATTCGAGTGCATATGACTCACATCAATCATCCTCTGGTTGGCGATCCGCTCTACGGTGGTCGGTTTCAACTCCCTGCTGCCTGCAGTGAAGCATTCGCCGATGCACTGCGTAGCTTTAAGCGGCAAGCGTTGCATGCGCGCCGACTAGCATTAATACATCCGTCTACAGAGGAAATTATGGCCTGGGAAATTGAGGTGCCGGCTGACTTTAAAGAATTGATTGCTGCAATGGTGCTAGACCAGAACCCAAGAGGAACGATTGATGACTGAGCAAGGCATGGTAGTGGCAGATTGGCCAGCCCCTGCAAACGTACACACCCTGGTTACGACCCGAAAGGGCGGAATCAGTGAGGCACCCTATGCGAGTTTTAACGTTGCAAATCATGTCGGAGATACTCCGCTTGCAGTAGCAGGTAATAGAGATCTACTGCGGGAGGAATTACCATCGCGACTTTCTTGTCAGTGGCTAGATCAAGTGCACAGCGCTCAAGTAGCAGTTATTGAAGGTGCCGGCTCTGTAATTACAGCAGACGGCTTGGTAACCAGGGAGCCAGACATAGGTTGCTGTGTCCTAACAGCAGATTGTTTGTCGGTACTATTTACTAACAAGGAAGGAACTGAGATTGCAGTTGCCCATGGAGGCTGGCGCGGATTGCTTGGGGGGATCTTGAAAAACACGATTGTTGCCTTAGAGAGTCCTAGCGATGATTTGGTTGTTTGGCTAGGTCCCGCTATTGGGCCTTGTCACTATGAAGTAGGTAATAAAATCAAACAGGAATTTTTAATTAGCTGCTCTTCAGATGATGAGCGAGAAATAATTAATCAATCATTCTTGGCATCAGAGGAAGAAGGTAAATTGCGCTTTGATTTGCGCAAATTGGCCAGACAGCAACTTCAACTTCTAGGAGTTAATGAGATTTATGGGGAAGAGAGCTGTACTTACTGTGATGAATCGAATTTTTACTCCTACCGTCGTGATGGAGTTACAGGTCGAATGGCAAGCATAATTTACTTTACTGAAGTTTCTTAGAATACCCGTTACTTTGACTACTAAAGATTCAGACATCGAGATTAATAAATCAAAAGAAAACATCGATTGGATATTGTTTGGAATTGGTAGTGGGACTCTACTGATTGCAGTTTGCATCATCGTAATTTTTCCTGAGTCGAGCGCTACGAGTATAGAGAGTCTTTATCAGCGAGTGACTTCACAATTCGGCACGTTGTTCGTTTACGCGGCAGTACTTACTCTAGGATTTCTGCTCTATATTGCAATCAGCCAATACGGCAACGTAGTGCTAGGTGATTCTGCACAGCCTGCCTACTCCCATTTTAGTTGGGCTTCTATGCTCTTTTGCGCAGGCATAGGAGCTTCCTTAATTTATTGGGGGGCTACTGAATGGACTTTTTATTTTGTGGAGCCACCATTTGGTATTGAGCCACGCAGTGATGAAGCCATTACCTGGGCTATGAGCTATGGAATATTCCATTGGGGCCCCATTGGCTGGGCTTTCTACTGTCTGCCGGCCCTAGCGCTAGCTTGTTCCTATCATGTTAAAAAAATTCCCGCATTAAGATTAAGTTCCGCCTGTTCCGCTGTTCTTGGGAACAAAGTTGATAAATGGCCAGGAAGAACAATTGATTTGTTTTTTATTGTTGGAGTACTGGGAACAGCAGCTACAGGGATGGGATTTGGCACTTCATTGATTTCATCTGTCATTAATGAATTGACCGGTATTGAAGATGGAATTTTGCTGCAAGCTTCTATTCTATTTCTCGCAACAGTGCTTATCGCATTTAGTGTCTATAAGGGTTTAGATAAAGGTATAAGAATACTCAGCACACTGAATGCAACACTCGCACTGATTTTTGTGCTTTTCATTCTTTTGGTTGGGCCCACAAGATTCATTTTCGAAATGGGTACCGTAGCGCTTGGTAATGTGGCCCAGAATTTCATAACGATGCTATTTTGGACAGATCCATTAGAACAGGGTGACTTCGTTGAAAGCTGGACGATTTTTTATTGGGCCTGGTGGTTAGCAATGGGGCCTTTCATCGGCATGTTTGTTTGTAAAATTTCCGAAGGCAGAACTGTTCGCCAACTAATCTTTGGCATGTTGGGTTGGGGAAGTGTTGGTTGTGCGCTCTTCTTTGTAGTCTTGGGCAACTATGCGCTGTCTTTAGAATTGGCGGGAGATTTTCCGGTCATTCAACAAGCAATTGAAGCATCCCCTTCTGTAGCCATCGCAGGGATTATTGCTTTATTGCCAGCAGGAAGTTTCTGGCTTATCTATATCGCGATAGTAGGGTTGATCTTCATGGCTACTACCTACGATTCAGCTTCCTACACGATTGCTGCAGGAACTACGCGCCAGTTAACTGAGCATCAACATCCTGCTCGTTGGAATAGAGTGTTTTGGGCGATCGCCTTGGGATTACTCCCTGTGTCGTTACTGTTTATTGGAGGGTTACGGGAATTACAAACAGCTTCACTGGTAGCATCCTTTCCACTGTTAATTATTTATTTGATTTTGGCTTCTTCCATCCTACGCTGGTTACGTGAATTTAAACTCGCAGGAAAGACTCAAAGGGTTCCAATCAAATAATCTTTATGAGCCCGTCTAACACCGCATTGGGGTGTTCAGAAAACATGGCATGCCCTGCCGGGCTCAAGTAAATGACTTCACAGTTCGGAATCGACTCTGCAACTTTCAGAGCTTTAACTGGCGTGGTCATCTGATCCTGGTCTCCGACAAAAACTAATGTTTTTATTGAGATTTGTTCAGCTAACTCGAGACTATTAGTAAATTCATTACAGGCTTTAAGGTCAGCGAAGAAAACATCCTCTCTTGACGCTTCAAGCAGGCGTTGACCTGACATCATCATACTAATGCCAGGATTCTCATTGCCCCCAAGCTGAGCAATCTTGCTATGACTCCAGGTATTTGCCATATCGAAAGCTTCATGGGAATTATCTTTGGCAGCATTCAGGAGGGGGTCTGATACAGGCATTGGAATCGAAGTGCCTACTAAAGCCATTGAGCGTAAATATTCAGGATAATCAGCAGCGAACTGCAGACAGATTAGAGAGCCCATGCTGTAACCAATTAGAGAAGTTTGTTTAATCTCTAAAGCTTCTAAGGCATCACGCAGCCATTTTGCCAATTCATTGATTGAATCTAAAGCTACGCCGTCAGATCTTCCGTGACCGGGCAAGTCGATTGCGTAAACATTAAACTTTTGCCTGGCAAAATGGCGCGAAGCAAGGACGAAAGTTGAATGATCCAGTCCTGCTCCATGCACGAAGACTACCGATTGTCGATTTGGATCAATGGAGCCAGTTCCATTGCTACAATAAGTTTTCTCACCTCTAACTTCGAAATACAAATTGAAATCCTGTAATTATTTTTGCGATGAGCGCAATCCGCGTTTTAAATCTGCAGTTAGATCTGTAATATCTTCTAATCCTATGGAAAGGCGAATTAAGCCTTCAGATATACCAGCTTTTTCTAACGCGTCAGCATCCATTCTATGATGAGTAGTACTGGCGGGATGTATGACTAATGACTTTGCATCACCAACGTTAGCCAGATGAGAAAATACATCTAAGGATTCGATAAATTTAATTCCCGCGTCACGTCCGCCCTTAATGCCAAAACTAAAAACTGCACCGCAGCCTTTTGGCAGTAAGGATTTTGCTAACTGATGATCAGGATGTGACTCCAATACAGGATGATTTAGCCATTCAACTTCCTCCTGTTCTGCCAAAAATTCAATCACCCCATGAGTATTTTCCACATGACGTTGCATTCTTAGTGGCAGAGTTTCTATGCCTTGTAAAATTTGAAACGCAGTAGTTGGGCTCATACAGGCGCCAAAATCCCGCAGTCCTTCCTTGCGTGCTCGGGTTATAAATGCAGCTGGTCCAAATTCTTCTGAAAAATTTAAATTGTGGAATCCATCATAAGGCTCAGATAAAGTTGGAAACTTGCCCGATGCTTCCCAGTCAAATGTACCACCGTCAACTAATAGTCCTCCTATAACCACACCATGACCTGATAGAAATTTAGTAGCTGAATGCATTACTAGATCTGCGCCGAAGTCTATGGGTTTACATAAATATGGAGTAGCAAAAGTTGCATCTACTAAAAGTGGTAAACTAGCGGCATGAGCAACTTCCGCAATGCCGGGGATATTAAGCACTTCTAATCCGGGGTTTCCCAGAATTTCACCAAATATAAGTCGGGTGTTGTCGCGAATTGCTTTTTTAAACGCTTTTGGGGTCTCTTGGATCAACAAAGGTAGTTTCGATTCCGAATCGTGGCAGGGTATAGGCAAGTAAGTTATGAGTCCCTCCATAAATACTGCGAGAGGCAACGATGTGATCTCCACTACTTACAATAGTGGCAATAGCTAGATGCATTGCCGCCTGACCACTAGCGGTTGCAATGCCCCCAACACCATTTTCGAGTGCAGCGATGCGTTCTTCTAATACCGCTGTAGTTGGATTGGAAAGTCTGGAGTAAACATGGCCAGCTCTCTCAATGTTAAATAGGCCAACCGCAAAGTCAGTGTCACGAAAAACGAAAGAAGCAGATTGATAGATTGGGGTTGCTCTTGCCCCGGTTGAGGGGTCAGGCCCCTGCCCCGCATGCAGGCTTAAAGTATCGAATTTAAAGTTTGAAGGTTTAGCCATGTCTGTTACCAAAAAATTTGGTATATGTTATGCCAACCGCAGGTTATTCTAAAGGCTGCGTAAAAATGTTTTCTAAACTATGCTTTTAATCTGGTGAACAAATAAGAATGATTGATTTATGAGCAGTATAAACGTAACTCTACTTGACGCTGGAATGGGGAAAACGCTTTCCATGAAAGGTGTGGATATTCCACCTACTATTTGGTCAGCAAATGCCTTAATTGTTGCTCCTGAAGTCGTAAAGGAAGTGCATAAAGAAAATATTGCAGCTGGCGCCAATATCATTACAACGAACAGTTATGGAATAATTCGAGGAGATTTGGCCAAAGAAGGTTTAGAAGATAAATATCTCGAATTGAATCAGATTGCAGGGAATTTAGCGGAACAATCCGTTGTAGACACCAACGCTCAGGTATTAATTGCGGGCAGTTTACCGCCTCAGAATGGCAGTTATCGTCCTGACCGCGTTTTAGATGAAGCTATAATACGCCCTTTGTATGAAGAGCAGGTAGAGATTCTCAATTCCTACGTCGATCTCTTTATTTGTGAAACCATGTCTACAATCGCTGAAGCCCGCACCGCTTGCGAAGCTGCTTTACAATCATCGCGTCCGGTTATTGTTGGTTTGACTCTGCATGACCAACAAAAGTCCTGCCTTAGAAGTGGTGAATCTTTAGCCGATGCAATTGCAATTCTTGAAAAGCTAGATATCGCGGGCATTGTTGCGAATTGCTGTCTACCAGAGAGAATCTCCGATGCGATGCCGGATTTGGTTAAAGCAAGTGTTAGTTTTAAAGGAGGTTATGCCAATGCTTTTAGTCAAGTTCCTTCAGGCTGGTTATTGGATGGTGATAAAGAAACCGATGGGCGTCTGGGCCTTCGGGAAGATTTATCACCAGCACGCTATAGTGAATTCGTTCATGATTGGATAGACAATGGTGCCAATTTCGTTGGTGGCTGCTGCGGCACTACTGCTGAACATACCGCGTCTATAAACAATCTCCTAAATCCCGGCGACCCGTGAATTCCGGACTGTTGATCGACATCAAAAATTCATCCTTTTGCATTGAAAAATGCGTTCCAAAACCCAATAAATAGAAAGTAGAGATGGTCTGAACTCCACCGCTGGTGGATACAGATACACAGATTTTTTGGGCAAATCATGCGAATTGACAAATTAACCAGTAAATTACAATCGGCTCTAGCTGACGCTCAGTCTATGGCGTTAGTCAAGGAGCATAATTTGATAGATTCAGCGCATCTGATGTTGGCTCTGATTGATCAGAAGGGCGGATCGGTTCGCCCGCTTTTGTCGCAAACCGGATTTAATGTTGCTGAATTGCACAGGCGGCTAACTAAAGCCGTTGACGATCTTCCTCAGGTACCTGACAACGAAGGTGAAATTTCTGTGTCTCCTGATTTAGCAATAATTTTGAATCAGGCCGACAAGGTTGCTCTACAAAAAGGAGATTCATTTATTTCTAGCGAAACTATTTTGCTGGTTGCAATGAATAATAAAGGCGCCGTTGGCAAAATATTGAATGGCTTTGGAGTCTCTTCACAAGCTTTGGAGAACGCAATCGTAAATCTTCGTGGTGGTGAAAATGTAACTGACGCCAGTGCTGAAGATTCTTGGCAAGCATTGCAAAAATTCAGCATCGATCTAACGGAAAGGGCAGTAAATGGTGAGTTAGATCCTGTGATTGGGCGCGATGCAGAAATTCGCAGGGCTATTCAAGTTCTACAGCGGCGCACTAAAAATAATCCAGTTTTAATTGGTGAGCCCGGTGTGGGTAAAACGGCAATCATAGAGGGGCTAGCACAGCGCATCGTAAACGGTGAGGTCCCAGAAGGATTGCGCGATAAAAAAGTTCTTGCTCTCGATATGGGTGCCTTAATTGCTGGTGCAAAATTTCGGGGTGAATTCGAGGAAAGATTAAAAGCTGTGTTAACTGAAGCTTTCCAAGCGGGAAGGTTCCATTATCTTATTTATTGACGAGCTTCATACCGTGGTCGGCGCTGGAAAGGCGGAAGGCGCCATGGATGCAGGCAATATGCTAAAACCAGCACTGGCCCGTGGTGAACTTCACTGCGTCGGCGCTACTACTGTAGATGAATACCGGCAGTATATTGAAAAAGATGCGGCCTTAGAAAGGCGCTTTCAGAAAGTGCTAGTTGAAGAACCCAGCGAAGAGGACACCGTTGCGATTTTACGCGGATTAAAAGAACGCTATGAAGTGCATCATGGAGTAGATATTTCTGATTCCGCTATTATTGCATCGGCACGGTTGTCGCAACGCTATATTACTGATCGACAACTTCCCGATAAAGCAATCGACCTGGTAGATGAGGCTGCCAGCATGATTCGCATGGAGATTGATTCTAAGCCAGAAGAGATGGACAAACTTGAGCGCCGCTTGGTTCAATTAAAAATTGAACGAGAGGCACTTAAAAAAGAAGACGATGCTGCTTCGAAGAAACATTGCGACAAACTTGAAGAAGAAATCTTCGAGGTTGAAAAAGAATTTGCTGACTTAGAGGAAATCTGGAAGGCAGAAAAAGCATCCTTGCAGGGAGCTCATACTATGAAGAGTTCACTGGAAAAAGCCCGCTTGGATATGGAAGCTGCTCGCAGAGCGGGGGACCTGGCACGTATGTCAGAAATTCAGTATGGAGTTATTCCAGCATTGGAACAGAAGCTTGAAGCTGCAACGGAAGCGGAAGCTGCTGAAAAGCAGCTATTACGTAACCGGGTTTCAGAAGAGGAGATAGCTGACATTGTTTCCCGTGCAACTGGTATTCCTGTGAGTAAAATGCTGCAAAGTGATAAGCAGCGTCTGTTAGACATGGAAGATGCATTACATCGTCGCGTAATTGGGCAAGAAGAGGCAATCGCTGCTGTGGCTAATGCGGTGCGACGTTCGCGCTCTGGATTATCCGATCCGAACCGACCAAATGGTTCTTTCTTATTTCTTGGTCCAACTGGTGTTGGTAAAACTGAGCTGTGCAAAACACTGGCAGAATTCCTTTTTGATACCGAAGATGCCATGGTGCGTATCGATATGTCTGAGTTTATGGAACAGCATTCAGTAGCAAGGTTAATTGGAGCACCTCCGGGTTATGTGGGTTATGAGGAAGGGGGTTATCTCACAGAAACAGTTCGCAGACGACCTTATTCTGTATTGCTGTTGGATGAAGTAGAAAAGGCCCATCCGGATGTTTTTAATATTTTGTTACAGGTAATGGATGATGGCCGTTTAACTGATGGCCATGGCCGTACTGTAGACTTTAGTAATACTGTCATCGTGATGACTTCAAACTTGGGGTCGGATCGCATTCAGGATTTTATGGCAGAAGGGGCTGTAGATGAAAAATCTTATGAGTATGTCAGGGAGACGGTTCTTGCTGCAGTTGTAAAACATTTCTCGCCAGAATTCGTAAACCGTATCGATGAATCTGTAGTGTTCCATCCTTTAGATCAGGAACAGATTCGTGGCATCGCAGAAATCCAAATTGCACGTTTAAATCAACGCCTGGTTGACAGTGAACTTAGCATTCAAGTGAGCAAGGAAGTGCTGGACCACATTTCCGAGATTGGGTATGACCCTGTGTATGGAGCTAGACCGTTGAAGCGGGCCATCCAGAACTGGATTGAGAATCCATTGGCGCAGGAAGTCCTCAAAGGTGAGTACGTTCCCGGGGATCGAATCGCTGTGGAGCTTAACTCTGCGAATGAGCTGCTATTTGGCAAGGTGATTCTTGATGAATGTCAGGCAGTGGCCTGACCTCGGATATCTCCTCAAAGCTTCCATAAACGCTTGACTTTCCTCAAATAACTGGGAGAATCCGACTGCTTGAATGCGGGGGGATTTGGTGCACCCCAGATTTTCCTGCAGCAGTCTGAATTCGCCGCAACCTGGCTTTCCTGCAGACTGCTGTCTGGGTGACCGACAACATCCACCTAAGGCTTCTATCACGTTATCGCGTACGGGGCCGACATGAAGCAATGCCAGACCGTTTGGATGCGGGGTGGGATGCGGGTGTCGAAACTAACTAATTATGTATTGGAGTTGCAGCAGGCTGTCATGGTCTATGCTGTTATTGGTTGTTTGGATTCAGACCAAACTGAATTGAAAGGGATGTGAAAGGAAAGAGAGGCAAGAAAAGTGGACCAACTATCTGGTGGTGAGATGCTCATTCGTGCACTGCACGATGAAGGTGTCGAAATCATATTTGGCTATCCTGGTGGAGCCGTTCTTCATATCTACGATGCGATTTTTCATCAGGATAAAGTAGAACATATCCTCGTGCGCCATGAGCAGGCTGCAACCCATGCGGCCGATGGTTATGCACGATCAAGCGGCAAGCCAGGTGTGGTACTAGTCACCTCTGGTCCTGGCGCAACCAATGCAGTTACAGGCATCGCTACTGCTTATATGGATTCGATTCCAATGATCGTTATCTCTGGGCAAGTCGATAGCAAAATGATAGGTACCGACGGTTTTCAGGAAACTGACATGGTTGGCATTTCTCGCCCAGTAGTAAAGCACAGCTTTATGGTGCGGGAAGCACAAGATATTCCGCATATTGTTAAAAAAGCGTTTCATATTGCTGCAACTGGGAGACCTGGCCCGGTTGTAATCGATATTCCTAAAGACGTAACTGATCCAAAAGTTAAACAGCCTTATGAATATCCTGAAGATATAAAACTACGATCTTATGCTGTTCCAGCAAAAGGGCATTCCGGTCAAATCAAGAAAGCTGTCGATGCGTTGCTTACTGCCAAGAGACCAATGATTTATTCCGGTGGCGGAGTTATTCAAGGGAGCGGCTCCAGACAATTAATTGAGCTTACCCGTAAACTCGGCTTCCCTATTACTAACACACTGATGGGGCTTGGTGCATACCCTGCGTCTGACGAACAATTCCTTGGCATGCTAGGTATGCATGGAACCTACGAAGCGAATATGGCGATGCATTATTGCGACGTTTTATTAGGCATAGGTGCTCGCTTCGATGACCGAGTGACGAATTCAGATACATCAAAGTTTTGTCCTGATGCAACTATCTTACATGTGGATATTGATCCTGCAGCAATTTCTAAAACTGTAACTGCAGATGTGCCAATTGTTGGATCAGTGGCTCCTGTTTTAGAAGAGATGATTGAACAAATCGATCAGTCTGATAAGAAGGTTGATAAACAGGCGTTAGAAGTCTGGTGGAATCAAATTGATAAGTGGCGTGAAAAAGATTGCTTAAAGGTCACGCCATCTGCTGAAGGCATCATCATGCCCCAGGACGCTGTAAAGGCGGTTTTCGAGATCACCAAAGGAGAGGCATACGTTTCGTCCGATGTTGGCCAGCATCAAATGTTTGCCGCGCAGTACTACGGTTTTGATAAGCCTCGCCGTTGGATAAATTCGGGAGGATTAGGAACTATGGGTTTCGGCTTTCCGGCAGCTATGGGTGTGCAGTTTGCTTATCCCGATGCAATTTCAGTCTGTATAACTGGCGAAGGATCTTTCCTGATGAACCAACAAGAATTTGCCACCTGTATGCAGTATCAGCTACCAATTAAGATCATCTGTTTGAATAACCAGGCCCTCGGCATGGTTAAACAGTGGCAAGACATGCAATATGGCGGTCGACATTCTCACAGTACTTATGCTGAATCGTTGCCTGATTTCTCAAAACTTGCTGAAGCCTATGGTCACGTTGGTATAAAGATTGAAAAAGCGGATGAACTCTATCCGAAGTTAGAAGAAGCCTTTGCATTTAAAGACAAACTAGTGTTTGTCGATGTCTTAGTGGATCCGAACGAACACGTTTATCCGATGGCGATCAAAGGCGGAGCTATGAAGGACATGGTTCTTAGCAAGTCAGAGAGGACCTGAGATGAGACACATAATTTCAGTATTAATGGAGAATGAACCAGGCGCGCTCTCTCGAGTTGTTGGTCTTTTTTCTCAGAGAAACTACAACATCGATTCCTTAACAGTGGCACCGACGGAAGATCAATCTTTGTCTCGCCTCACTCTAACAACGAGTGGAGACGATGCGCGTATTGAACAGATCACCAAGCATCTAAACAAGATCATCGATGTCGTGAAACTAGTGGATTTAACCGAGGGCGCGCACATTGAACGCGAGTTAATGCTTATAAAAGTCAAAGCAGTTGGTGCTCAACGGGCGGAAGTTAAACGCAGTGTCGATATTTTTCGCGGTTCAGTTGTAGATTTAACCGCAAACGTTTTCACCATTCAGCTCACCGGGACCGGTGACAAACTCGATGCATTTATCGCGGCCCTTGGTGACAATGTGGTGCTGGAAGTTGCCAGAACTGGGGTTTCCGGAATTTCTCGTGGCGAAAAAACATTAGCGCTCTGATTTCTTAGAAAAAGTTCGTCGTAAACTTTTTTTCAATCGTCTTCAATTTAGTGACGCAGAAGCAAGGTTTTTCTGATGAATTGAAGGCTCGTATTGGTTTCCTTAACATCGCATATTCCCATGCTCAGTCAGAGCATTTCTCTAGTTATTTAAATTTACACTAGATTGCCTTTTTCATTGCGGTCATATGCTTTCTTAGTTCTTTTCCGACTACTTCGATCGGGTGTGCGCGAATCTTATCGTTAACGGCGATTAATTCCGCGTTGTCCACGCCTGAGTTTGATAATTCCAACCCTTTGCCTATTACATCTGTATCGATCTTTTTCATGAAGTCCGCAAGTAAAGGTATAGATTCATGGGAGAACAAGTAGCAACCATATTCCGCAGTATCGGAAATCACCTTATTCATTTCATAAAGTTTCTTTCTGCCAATCAAGTTGGCAATTAATGGAACTTCATGCAGTGATTCATAGTAGGCAGATTCTTCGATAATGCCGCTATCGGTCATGGTCTCAAATGCTAATTCAACCCCTGCCTTGATCATGGCAATCATTAGAATGCCATTGTCATAATACTCCTGTTCGCTGATTTCTACATCGCCCGCTGTTGATTTTTCGAAGGCAGTTTCCGCTGTCGCTTCGCGCCAGGTTAGAAGTTTCTTATCATCATTGGCCCAGTCTTCCATCATCCCTTTGGAAAAATTGCCGGTAATAATGTCATCCATGTGCTTTTGATAGAGCGGTGCCATAAGTTCTTTTAATTCGCCTGCCAATTCTGTTGCAACTATTTTTGCTGGATTGGAGAGACGATCCAGCATGTTGGTAATACCGCCTTGCTTTAAACCTTCAGCAACAGTTTCCCAACCATGTTGAACAAATTTTGACGCATAACCTTCGTCGATTCCTTTTTCGATCATTTTATCGAAGCAAAGCAGAGAACCAGTTTGTAACATTCCGCAGAGAATCGTTTGCTCTCCCATTAAGTCTGATTTCACTTCTGCAATGAAAGATGATTCCAATACACCGGCTCGATGACCACCAGTTGCGGCAGCATAGGCTTTAGCGATATCCATTCCATCGCCATTAGGATCATTTTCTGCGTGCACTGCGATTAAGGTAGGGACACCGAATCCGCGTTTATATTCTTCACGTACTTCTGTACCCGGACACTTAGGGGCCACCATGACTATCGTCAAGTCATCACGAATCTGCATTCCCTCCTCGACAATGTTAAATCCGTGGGAGTATGCGAGACACGCGCCATTCTTCATGAGAGGCATGATTTGCTCTACGACAGAGGTATGTTGCTTATCTGGAGTCAGGTTTAGTACTAGGTCGGCAGCAGGAATAAGATCCTCATAAGTGCCCACAGCAAATCCATTTTCAGTTGCGTTTTTCCACGAAGGACGTTGTTCGCTAATTGCGGCTTCGCGCAAAGCGAAGGAAACATCGAGACTGCTATCTCGCATGTTTAATCCTTGGTTCAGACCTTGTGCACCGCAACCAACGATTACCACTTTCTGACCGACTAATTTATTAACGCCATCGCTGAACTCCGATTGGTCCATAAAGCGACATTTGCCCAATTGTTCCAGCTGAAGCCGAAGGGGCAGCGTATTAAAGTAATTCATGGATTCGCTCCGTATTTTATGATCAGCTTTCTCTCCGGAAAGCCAGGTTTTTTTAGTGAGGCGCGATCATATAGCATCTCTAAAGTTGGGTAAAATGTTAAAAATAGTGTCTCAGGCCCATGCTTTGGCCTGTATAATCCGAGAACCGCTGAATTTGAGCATATAAGGATTCCGTGAGCAACGAAGGCCAAGATACAGAATCTGAAAGTATTCTGCCGATTGATGAGCATGAGGAGATAGTATCCGAAGGCGGCAAGAAGGTGCGCCGCCGCGGTGTGTATCTATTGCCCAATTTGTTCACTTTGGCAGCACTGTTTGCTGGCTTTTACGCTGTCATAGCCGGTATGTCTGGTAATTTTAATGAAGCAGGTTGGGCCATATTAGTTGCAGCTGTTTGTGATGGGCTAGATGGGAGAATCGCCAGGCTCACAGGAACACAATCCGCATTTGGCGCAGAGTTCGACAGCCTTTCTGATATGGTTTCTTTTGGGGTAGCGCCAGCTCTCATTATGTTTAGCTGGGGATTTGCACCGCTAGGTCAAGTGGGTTGGGCGGCAAGCTTCATTTATATGTCATGTGCTGCATTAAGACTTGCTCGCTACAACGTGCAATTGGGAACTGTAGATAAAAGATTCTTCCTGGGATTACAGAGCCCTATGGCGGCTGGTCTAGTTGCTGGCGTACCTTGGGTTGGCTTTCGATACGGTGTCGAAGTTACGCCTCTGGTGGCTTATTTATGCGCTATTCTGACTATTTTTACCGGTCTGTTAATGATCTCGAATTACAAGTATTTCAGCTTTAAAGAGTTGAATTTCAAAGGCACCGTACCTTACATGGTATTTGTCTTTACAATAGTATTATTAGTATTGATTGCTCAGAGCCCTCATGAAGTTCTTGTATTGACGTGCGTAATCTATGCCGCTTCTGGTCCTGCGAGTTGGCTATACAGAACCCGGTTTAAGAACGCTAAGAAAGAGAAAGAAGAAAGGATGGATCAGAAAGAACAAGAGGAATCTGGGGCGGCTGAATAGCTCCAATTATTTTCAATTAAACATAAAAAATCGATTGCATTAATCGATTAAAGAAATAGAAGGCAAGGGAAGATAGTTAACTCAAACCTGTCTGATCTGTTATAGAGACAGGAAAACCAAACAACAGGTAAATACCATGTTAATTAAAAGACCATCAGACGTTATACCTTCAGAAATCACACCTGAAAGTGTTTACAAGAAGCGACGTGATTTTATGTTCGATGGCGGTAGAGCATTACTCGGCGTAGCAGCAGGTTCACTTCCTTCAATTGCCAATGCTCAGAACGGGGAGGCTTTGAAAGCGCGCGCGCCTGCTGCAATGCGGAGATCTCCGCCAGCAGCATGGTGGGCCGAGAAATTTCAAAACATTAAACCAGCTCCTGATAGAGAGCCCTATTTTACTGGTGAAACACTCACGCCTTATGAAGATGTCACTATCTATAATAATTTTTATGAATTCGGCATGGATAAGTCTGATCCTGCCACCCGTTCTGGTGAATTCAAAACTGATCCCTGGTCAGTTGAAATTACTGGTGAAGTTGAAAAACCTGGGACCTACCATTTAGAAGACATTATTAAGCCACATGATATAGAAGAGCGCATTTATAGACTTCGCTGTGTAGAGGCCTGGTCCATGGTTATTCCGTGGATTGGATTTCCTTTAGCCGATCTCATAAAGCGATTCGAGCCAACATCCAATGCGAAGTTTGTAGAATTCGAAACAATCGTTGACGCTGAAACAATGCCTGGAATAAATTCGCGTTTTGCGATTGTACGCTGGCCTTACCGTGAAGGTTTGCGCATAGACGAAGCAACTAATCCATTAACGTTTATGGCAGTTGGTTTATATGGTTCCTATTTACCTGTGCAGAACGGTGCGCCTTGGCGTTTAATAGTGCCATGGAAATACGGCTTTAAGAGTATTAAGTCTATCGTGAAAATTAATTTTCGTGAGACACAACCGAATACAACCTGGGAAGACTTGCAGCCTAATGAGTATGGTTTCTATGCTAACGTTAATCCTCAAGTACATCACCCTCGATGGCGTCAGGACATGGAGCGACGATTACCGCAAACTTTGTTCAGCCGCCCGCGTAATTGAGACGCGCTTGTTTAACGGTTATGGGGAACACGTTGCTCATATGTATGATGGTATGGATTTGGCCCGATATTACTAGGAAGTTTCACCTCAACTTAATTAATTTTTATGCGTAAATTTGTAAAGCCAGGAGTTTTTCTGTTGGCTCTAGTTCCCTTCGCGTTCTTATTAGTTCGCGCCTTAACAGATAATCTCGGTCCGGACCCGGCGCAAGAGCTCTCTATCGAAACAGGAGAGTGGACTCTGCGGTTTTTGCTAATCACATTAACTCTAACACCACTTCGACAATTAACCGGTCAATCTGAGTTCATTCGCCATCGTCGCATGTTGGGGTTGTTTGCGCTGTTCTATGCAACAGTCCATTTGTTGGTGTGGATGAGTTTAATTTTAGGATTTCGTTGGTTTGCTATTGCAGAAGAGATTGTTGAGCGGCCTTACATTACTGTCGGCTTTACTTCGTTTTTTATTCTGGTTGTACTTGGTATTACTTCGCCTAAGGCGATGGTTCGGAAAATGGGCAAGAATTGGAAAAAGCTTACATCGCTCGGTTTATATCGCTGCCCTACTCGGAGTGGTTCATTTATTGTGGATATTGCGTGCCGATGTGACCGAAGCAGTATTCTATGGATCCATTACTTTTGTCTTACTTGGGTATCGCTTCCTGCGAAATTTGGGCAGTAAAAAGAGTGTAGTAGCTTGAAACTGGTTCTGTGCTTTCTTAAGTTTCTCAAATACCTTGCCTGATGATCGTATGAGCGTATAATACGCCCGCCCTTTGGAAGATTTGGGTGTATGAAAATCCTTTGGCTTTTCTCACTAAATCTACCCCTTATTAAGTTTCTCTTAACGAGGGTTTTATGAAAAGCCTCTGGCTTTTCACGCTGGGGCCATAGCTCAAACTGGGAGAGCGTCTGGTTTGCATCCAGAAGGTCTGCGGTTCGATCCCGCATGGGGTCCACCAATAAATTTAAAAAGGGTAATCGCTTAGCGATTACCCTTTTTCTTTGAGAGACTAGCCGTTATTTCAATAAAACGTTAGAGAAGGTCATAGATGAACAGTAATCGCTATTTATTGCCAGAATGAAAACTTGAAATAGCCATTGATATTACAGATCAAGAAATCACTTGGCGCAATTTTTCAATTCCAATATTACCGCCGCAAATCAAAATAGCGACCCTCTTCCCCTTATAACTTTCTTGCTCTTTCAAAAAGGCGGCTATTGCAACTCCCGCAGCACCTTCAATCAACATGTGATGCTGATTGATCGTGAAAAGCATTGCTTCTTTTATTTCTGCTTCATCAACAAGGATTGACTCATCGATGTGAGAGCGGCACAAATTTAGAGTGACTGCGCCTTCTTCTACGCCACCAGCTGTGGCATCTGAGAGGGTGGGATAGCAAGCAACATCTATTATCTTTTTTGCTTTCATGCATTCATGCATAGCAGGTGACTGGCTTGGAGAGCAGGCAATAACTTTTGTTTGTGGGGATGCTTCTTTTAAGTAAGCACCGATTCCAGAGATTAATCCTCCGCCCCCAACGGAAACGAAAACGGCATCGAGCTGCTTTATCTGCTGAACGAGTTCAACTCCAATAGTCCCTTGGCCTGCGATTACATCCAAGTCGTTGTAAGGGGAGATATAAACCTTTCCGGATTGTTCAGCATTCTTACGAGCGGCTGACTCTGTAATAACACAATCGTCACCAAAAGGCTTAACTTCGGCACCTTCCAATTCTATCGCTTGAACCTTAGAGCGGTCAGCATATTCAGGAACATACACTATTGCATGAATTCCAAGTTTCTTGGCCCCCGACGCAATACCTAAACCATGGTTGCCACTTGAAGC
This sequence comes from Gammaproteobacteria bacterium, assembly GCA_019654215.1. Lineage (GTDB taxonomy): Bacteria > Pseudomonadota > Gammaproteobacteria > Pseudomonadales > Pseudohongiellaceae > UBA9145. The sequence goes on from BPDI01000006.1 coordinate 89,390, forward strand.
TGTAATCACTCCGCACGCTTTTTCATCATCGCTCAATTGAGACAATTTGTTGATCGCGCCCCGGGCTTTGAATGAACCAGTTACCTGATAGTTCTCCAGCTTGAGATAAACTTCGGCGCCAGTTTTTTTACTTAAGAAAAGTGAGTGTTCGGCCGGAGTAAATCGTAAATGTTTTCGAACTGCTAGCTCGGCACTGAGAATGGAATCATATAACGACATAGCTGTTTATTATTGTCATGATGAGTTAAGTGGGATGCGCTTATAATAAATGTATTGGAGTAAAGATTCAGTAGGATGGTTTGTCTAATTGAAAAATTGTACAGGGATTTTGGGAAATCTTTTTTGACAAACCCTAAAGAATAAACTGCATAGATGACTAATCGTCTTATTTAGTTTGTTGGATTGTTACCTGAGAGAGACCTTGCAAATCCACTTGCAGTTCAGCGTCACCTGTCGGTAGATTGCTGACAGACAGCATATAGGCAATCACATCAACGAATTCTTGATCAGTAAGTGAGCCTGGATTGTCTTCTGGCATAGTTGTTTTTGATAGCTCGAAAAGCACTGCAAGAGATCGTCCCTCCCAATCGCGAAGGAATTTAGCTCGAGCCAATGGGGGAGAGGAGCGCATATCCGGATCATCTGCTGCACCGTCTAATCGATATCCATGACAAAATCCACAAGCGCCTTCATAAATAAATTCGCCTCGCGACGCTTGAGCCTCGGTGTACACTCCATCCCAAATTGAAAGTTGAATACTCGAATTAGACAAATCTTGAGAATTTGCAATAGTCACCCAAGGAATTGTGAGGGCCGGTATTAGCTTTCTAAGGATCAAGTTTAGATACCGTATAGAAAATGTTAGGTTCTTGATAAATCAAGCGCCAAGAGGCTCATCAACTGCATGAGTACCGGCGATATAACCATGTACATGTCCCTTTCCGAGACCATGTTTATTAAAGCCTCCAACCGCTTCTCCTCCTGCATAAAGTCCCGGAATAACATTTCCCTGCATGTCTATGACTTGTTGTTTACCGTTAACTCGCAAGCCTCCATAAGAATCATGCCAGATCACCATGATTGAAAGAGCATAGAATGGAGCCATGGAAATTCGATTCATTGGACCGTCCTGATCTCGTTCGAATTCAGGATCAACTCCATCGTCAACATAGTCATTCCAGGTTTTTACTGTTTTTGCCAGGTATTTCAAAGGAACCCGCTGAAATGCATTGCCTGTTTGAATTTCCTCAGCCAATTCTTCAATGGTATCCGCCTTAAAGTAGTAACCATTGTCTGCTACAAATGGGTAACGTAATTCCCAACCGTTTCGATCAACTGCGTCTTGGTCGAAAATTGCCCAAATTGGACCCGAATAATAGTTGGGTGGCTCAGAACCTTCATTCATGGCCAATGCAGCATCGAGGCCATGATCGTAATCGTACATCTGCCGCACCCATTCTTTGCGGCAATTACGCCAGTCCAAAGGTGTATGCTCGAGTCCTCTGCCAGGAGAGCCACCATCACCCGGATAAGCACTCGGGCCAGGTCGTCTAGGTAGTCGAACCTCACTAAAGAAACGTTTTCCGACCTGATTCACGGCGATGAACTCTTCGAATCCTGTATTGCCAACATTGAAACCGGAAGAATCCCGGTAACCAAAGGTAGGATGTCCGGGCATCATGCCAGTGTATGCATCACGAGTTCCTAGTCGCGTCGAAATATGGAAGGTTGTGTGATAGGACAAATTCTGTTGCATGCCAGCCATGTTGGCGCCAACTCGGAGGCCAGCAATCAGAGCGGACCCATCCTGGCCACCTGGGCCTAATAATGCGCGACCACTGGTTGGAAATGCTGGTTCTCTTAATGCGGGGTAGAACATACTTCTTACCTCCGGATTGCCAGCAATACCGCCGCTAGCCAGAATTACTGCCTGTCGAGCCATGATATTAATAGTTTCACGTTGCTCATCGACATTGCCGTTCTTCCAAAGGCTTTCGAGGACTTCTCCAGTATCAGGGTGAAGTCGAGGTGAATATTCAGCCTTAATTCCGAGAACCTGTCCGGCAACTGATTGCTCTCGAATAATCTCATTGAATTTACGGTGGAGAATAAATTGAACACCTTTTTCCCGCGCCGAGTATTCGAGAGGCCGCGAGAGTGCTGCACCATTAGAAACGGCATCGGGCCCGACAAATCGCCGCGCGTTGTACATGGGAATTGGAGAAAAGGCGCTAGAGCGTTCACGATCGACTACTCCAGCATCTTCTCGCGAGACTGTTCCCGCTGGAATATTTGTTTCATCTCCTAACATTAAAAAACAATTAGCCAAACGAGCTCGAGATAATCCACCACCGCCATGAGTACCGTTGATTCGTGAAAAGCGTACATAGTTATCCATTAGAAATTGTCGAGTGTCTGGACAGTTTTCTGCCCAGGCTCGAGCCATTTCCCGTTCGTTATAGCGATAAGGATTTTGTCCTTTGGGATCTACTACTGACCAGTCGGTTACGTCTCTGAAAAGGAGGTCGACACTATCTTCCATTTCTTCTGGATTCTCGAGAGGAGGTACGGTTACGAAACCCTCTTCATCATTTTCACCAACAATGTCTCTCCGTTGAATTGGATCGCCACCACCAAGGGACATTCGTGCCGCGCTATGCAACATTCGGCCACCCAGATCGAAGTTCTGATCTACCACCAGCACAGATGCGCCGAGATCCCGTGCTCTAATTGCAGCAGTGAGACCGGCGCAGCCACCACCAGCAATGACAACATCTGCCTCGTAATCCCAAACGATAGAGCCAGAGTTAGTTTCTTGCGCCTGAGCTTTTCCAGCCAGGGCCGCTGCTCCCAGTCCGGCAACTGCGCTTTTTTTGACGAATTCTCGCCTGCTCAGGGCGCCGTTGTTCTCCTGGCTTTTTTCGCTATGCTCATTGCCACCTGTTCCTTTTTTCTGTTTCTTTGCCATTAGTGATCCTCAGCAGAGTAGTGGAGCTAATATGGTCATTTCAATGTCAAGGCGAACCCATTGTACTGTGTTTTCGCTTTAATCCGATCAATTTGGGACGGATTGAGTTCGGCGAATAGTAAATTTGTAGCTAAGGGGTATACTTTCTGGTCAGTTTCTTTAACGATGGAACTTTCTGATGAACCAATTCTTGCTTTGTCTAGGCGGCTCATTTCAAGCTGCTAAGCATTTAGTTCTAATTCTTACTTTTTACTTTGCTTTCCTGTTGCAGTCCTGTCAGCAGTTGCCATCATCTACTTTTGGGTCATTGTCACCTACAACAAATGTTATGATAGAGCGGCCCGAGTTTCTTATATGGACTGCTTTAGAGCTTGAACAACGCAATGCACAACTTGGCAGGACAATTCGAGTAGATGGCTCATCTAGAGAAACTTTAGCCGACTATGTAACACCTAACGGATCTCATCGCTTTCGCTACATTCGCAGAGATAGAGACGGATTGCCGGAGCAGCATGACAACATTGAAGACTATGTCTACGTAAAAAGTGGTGCTGGAACCATAATTGTTGGTGGTCAAATGCTCGGGCGCACTGGTGACCTTGGTACTGAAATCATAGGTGGTACACGATATGTATTAGGAGCGGGGGACGTAATTCGTATTCCAGCAGGAATTCCCCATGCATATCTTCCTGAAGAAGGCGGACACATAACCTATGTGCTTGTGCGACTCCCTGCATATAGAGGAGCAGTTGTAGAAAGCCCCGATGGTGAGGCGCCGGCATTGGATCCGCCTGGATTTGGTTTATGGCCAGCTTCTGAATTAGTGCAACGCAATGAAGAAATTATTGAACGAATGCGCTCGGACGGTTCATCTCGAGAGACATTAGCCGATTACGGAGCTGGAGGTAATTCACATCGACTAAGATTTATCCGCCGCGATCGTGATGGGGTGCCAGAAATCCATCAAGACATTATCGATGTGGTTTTTATTCAAAGCGGTAATGGTACAGTGCATTTCGGAGGGGAAATGATTGGTCAATCCAATGTGCCTGGCGCTCGAATTAATGATGGAGCTCAAATATCCATAACGGCAGGCGATGTACTGCATATTCCTGCGCGAATGCCGCATGCTTATTTAACAGCTGGCAATGATCACATAAGTTATGTGTTGGTACGGATGCCGGCGTTTTTTGAGTAATTGAGACTAAGTAGCTAGCTCATACCTATCCTGATAGTTACCCAGCTTTCCTTTGATAATGGTATTGAATAATTAAGTCAAAATGAGGATGTTTCATACCTAGACTTAGGTTTGGCTTAGCTTTATTCTTCTTAGAAAAGCTTTTGAGAGGCTTCAAGTATGATCAATCGGGTTCGCAGTGCTGTTGGAGTGTTTTTATTTTGCTCGCTCATATTTAGTAGATCTTTTGGACAACCTATTGGTGTGCCTGTTTCTCCTCTTGGAGATGGTCCGTGGGTTATTGAGACTGCTGAGCAGCCCAAGATAAAAGTCAGTGTGGTAGCAAGAGGCCTATCGCATCCTTGGGCAATCGCTTTTCTGCCAGATGGAAGATTACTTATTACTGAACGCCCCGGGCGTCTTCGTTTAGTCATTGATGGACAACTCCAAGAGCAAGCTATCAATGGGTTGCCTGATGTTCGAACTGATGGCAATGGTGGCTTAATGGATGTTGCAGTACATCCGAGGTTTGCGGAAAACGGATTAATTTATCTCACCTACACAAAGCCATTTCCGAACGGATGGGGATCTCCAGCTCTGGGAGTTGGAAAATTAGAAGACAACTCTCTAACTAATGTTCGAGAACTGGTGGAGACTGAAGCCTATGAAGGAAATTCTGGATTAAATGGAAGAGTGGCTTTTGGTAGTGACGGTAAAGTCTATATGTCCACTGGGGGTCGTGTTGGGGAAGCTGCTCAAGATCCGATGAGCTTAAGAGGCAAAGTTCTCCGCATTGAAGACGATGGCAGTATTCCAATCGACAATCCTTTTGTTAATCGTCTGAATTACCAACCTGAAATCTACACCTTGGGCCATCGCAACACGCTTGGCTTAATGTTGCATCCTGAGACAGGAGAAATGTGGCAGCACGAGAATGGTCCGAATGGTGGAGACGAGGTAAACGTTTTGTTGCCCAGTCGCAACTACGGATGGCCCATTGTTAGCTTTGGTCGTTTCTATGATGGAAGTATAGTAAATCAGCATCCCACCCGGGAGGGGTTAGAGTCACCATTTCTAGTATGGTTACCTGCTATAGCTGCGTCGGGCATGGCCGTTTATACCGGCGATCATTTCCCCGAATGGCAAGGAAACTTATTTGTTGGGTCGCTACGCATGGGTGGCATACCTGGAACTGGTCACTTACAGCGAATCGTCTTTAACGAAAACATGGAAGAGGTTCGGCGTGAATTAATGCTCACCGAGTTGAGACGACGAATCCGTGACGTCCGCGAAGGGCCTGATGGATTCCTATATTTGCTCACTGATGAAGAAGAAGACGGAGCGTTACTCAAGATTGAGCCTGCGTACTGATAAGAGGGCGGTTCAATAAATTCATCCCGTGCGTTTTATTTTGCTTATCCCGGTGAATTAGAAACACAGACGGGTGGTTATCATTATGATAGACGGATCATTTCTGAGCTTCGAGAGATCGGAGCTGATGTAAAAACATTAGCGTTACCTGACAGTACTTCACTTCTTGAAAAAAAATCCCACCAAATTGTTCGGCAAATGTTTGCAGAACTGCCTGATCGATCAATTTTTATTATTGATGGGTTGGCTTTTGGAGTGTTGGATGAAGTTGCAGAAGAAGAAAAGGATCGGTTGTCTCTAATAGCCGTTTGTCACCATCCGCTTGCTTTTGAAACTGGGCTTGATGAGCAACAGCAAAAAGATCTACTGGAGGCAGAGCGACGTGCATTAGCATGTGCTAAAGCAATTATAGTAACCAGCGAACATACGCGAACTATTCTAGTGACTCAGTTTGCAGTTACCGATGAAAAAATAACGACGGCACTTCCAGGTTCTGACCCAATTTCTTTTGCAGCTTGTGATGGCGACCCGATTAGATTGCTCACAGTTGCTTCACTGATCCCGCGCAAGGGGCATGACGTTCTCATCCATGCTTTAGCCCAATTGAACCAGTTAGACTGGGAAGCGTATTTTATAGGTAGCAGTAAGTTTGAGAAAAATTGGGCATCCAGCCTGAAACAGCAGGTAGACAATTTAAATCTGACTCAACGAATTACATTTGTAGAATCAGTCGAAAACATTCGGCGTGAGTATCAACAGGCTGATGTTTTCGTGCTGCCATCACTTTATGAAGGTTATGGGATGGTCTTTGCAGAGGCCCTTGCTGCTGGATTGCCGGTGATTGGTGCAGAAGCGGGAGCAGTTCCAGACGTTGTACCTCAAAATGCTGGTATCTTAGTGCCGCCTGGTGACAGTGATTCGTTAGCTGCTGCACTGAAGGAGATACTTACTAATAAACAGCTGCGCAAAAAGCTTCAGTTCGGTGCTCAGCGTGTTTCCGCAAACTTGCCATCCTGGAAAGAGAGTGCACAAACCATATGCAATACACTAAGGCTGGTTGCTAAGTCATGAGTGGCTTTAGTGCTGACTGGCTTACTCTGCGTGAAGAAGTAGATTTACGTTCAAGGGATTCCAAATTGCTGGAGAAGGCCGAAGAATGGTTATGCGACTACGGTGCCTCAGAACTAATCGTTGCAGATCTGGGGGCGGGAACCGGTTCAACTATAAGGGCTTTTGCAAATTCCGGATCACAGAAGAGTGAATCAATCTCTTGGCGATTAATCGATCAGGATTCAGAACTTCTGGAGAATGCACGTAATCGTCATTGCGACTCTTATCGCATCGAGACTTTCGACCTGGATCTTAACAATACCGCAGCATTGCCTCTGCAAAGCGTTCAGCTCATCACTGCCTCAGCATTACTTGATCTAGTTTCAGAAGAATTTATAGATGCGATTACACGCCAATTAGTGAATCTAAATAAACAGCAACCGGTGGGTATTTATACTGCGCTGTCATATAGCGGCATGATTGAATGGACACCAAGTCATTCACTAGACGAAGAAGTGCAAAATAGTTTGAATCAAGATCAAAAGCGCGACAAGGGATTTGGAAGGGCGCTTGGACCTGATGCTTCAGATTATCTTGAGCATAGATTGACTGGAGCGGGTTTCAAAGTTTGTCGTGCTGATAGCGCTTGGTTGCTAGACGCAGTTGATGAGAAATTAGTTAGTGAATATATCGCCGGAATAGAAAGAGCGCTAAAAAATGACGAGGCCCTGGGTTTAGTGTTTCTAAAAGATTGGATTAAGTTCAGGAGATTACATGTGACAGCTGGCACCTGTAGAGTAGGACATTGTGATTTGTTGGCATTGCCTCAAGGTTAAATGTTAGCTCATTTTAAAAGTAAGTTTCGACATACTATAAATTAGGTTGACCCAAAAATAGCTGCATTCTATGATCAGTCCATTGATAATCTATGCTTAAAAACAGGGGACACGCTAAGAGGATTACCCATGCAAAAAATGTTTCAAGGAGCTCCCCTTTTAGTCCGATACTTAATTCCTGTATTCGCAATTACTGCTACTAATACCAATGCAGAACCAGCAGATTGGGAAATTGATCCAGAGCATTTTTCAATAGTATTCGAAGCTCAGCATATAGGCTTTCAGAGCCAGCTTGGATTTTTCCTCGAGGGAACCGGGAGTTTTAATTATGACCCTGAATCTCAGGAATTGATTTCTGGTTATGTCGAGATTCAGGCAGAAAGTATTTTTACCAATCATGATGATCGTGATGATCATCTCCGCAGCAGAGAATTTTTAAGTGCTAGAAGAAATCCTGTCATTGTATTTGAAGCCTCCAGCTACGTTCCTGCTGATAATCCCGGTGAAGAGGGAGTTCTTGCGGGGAATCTGACCATGTTAGGAGAAACCCATCCTGTTGAATTAGCAGTAACAGTGAACAAGCAGGAAAGGTATCCATTTGGGCATCGACGAGAGACTTTGGGTATTTCAGCATCTGCTACTATTTTCCGAAGTCAGTGGGGGATGGACTATGGTGTCTCCAATGAAATGGTAGGAGATGAGGTAAAACTACGCTTTGAGTTAGAAGCGCTGCGCCAGTAGAATTTTCACACCTTTCCCTAAAAGATCACAGCTTGTAATAAAACTGAAACCTTGCTTTACGGGTTGAGTCTATAATCGTAAGATTGTGTGCTATGTCTGAATCCGCCACAATGCGTATCGCAAAAGTAGCAGCATTAACTGCAGAAAACGATTCCCATGAATCTCAATCGGCAGATTGAAGAATGGTTGCAGTCGCGCATTGCAGCTTTTCAATATGACAGCAGACCTTTTATTACACTGGCTTATGCACAAAGCTGGGACGGAAGTATTACAACCCGTTCTGGAGAAACATTAAATTTTAGCTGTAAAGAATCAACGCAACTTACCCATCAACTGCGAAGTTTGAACGATGGAATCTTAGTTGGTATTGGTACGGTCTTGTGTGATGACCCGCAACTAACTGTCAGAGAATGGACTGGACCAAATCCTCAACCCATAGTTTTAGATAGTCAATTACGCACTCCGCCGAATGCAAAAATTTGTAATCATCCAGACAAGCAATGTTGGATTTTAACTGTAGATTCAGATTCAAACTACACTGTGGATAATTCTGAAATTTTAACTGTTCAAGGAAATGATAAAAATTATGAAGATGTACCTCTCGAAATTGCTATGAAACTTTTACGAGAAAAAGGAATACGAAGTTTGATGGTAGAAGGCGGAGCGACGGTTATTACTGCTTTCATTCAGGCACGTATGGTTGATGCCATCATTCTAACCGTGGCACCCAAACTTGTTGGTGGGTATAAAGCGATTAATGACTTACAAGGTGCCGGTAGTAATGAGCAATTAAATATTGAACCGATAAATTTTGCGCAAGCAGGCGAAGATCTTGTCGTCTGGGGCGAATTGCAATACGGTGGTTAAGAAATTGGACTCGCGTCAGCTCTGGTTCACTAATCCTTTTGAAATCGAGATTCGCGAACAGCAACTCGAAGCTCCAAGTTCTAATCATGTGCTGATAAAAAATCTATATTCGGCAGTAAGTGCTGGTACCGAGTTGTTGGTTTTTCGTGGACAACTTCCAGAAAATATGACGCTGGACGCAAACCTGGCCGCCCTGGCAAATGAAGACATTGGTTATCCGCTGCGCTATGGATATGCATGTGTCGGGGAAATAGAACAGGTAGGAAGTGATATAGATGATTCATTAATTGGAAAGATAGTTTTTTCTTTCCAACCCCATGGAAGTCACTTTAGCTGTGCATTAAATGAAGTTATTGCCGTTCCCTGTGATATCGATCCAAAAGCGGCTGTATTTCTCGCCAATATGGAAACCGCTGTCAATCTTTTGCATGACGGCAATCTGAGAATCGGAGATCGAGTGGTTGTAATAGGGCAAGGCATAGTAGGCCTCTTAGTTTCTAGCTTACTAGCAAAGCATCCTCTTTCTATGGTATTCGCGCTAGATTCAATTGATACGCGGCGCATTTGGGGGAAGAAAGCTGGTGTTGATGAAGCATTTTCGTCGCAGTCGAAAGATGAGCTTGCAGAACTAAAAGATAAACTAAAGTTGAACGATGATAATGGCGGCGCCGATCTTGTCTACGAGCTCAGTGGCAATCCAGACGCTCTGAATATTGCAATAGAGCTTTGTGGATATTCTGGACGAATCGTAGTTGGAAGTTGGTATGGCGCAAAAACTAGTAAAGTAAATTTAGGTGGTCATTTTCATCGCAATCGGATTGAAATAATCAGCAGCCAGGTAAGTTCTATTGCTCCAGATTTGAGTGGCCGCTGGGATAAGCAGCGTCGTTTCGAAGTCGCATGGGAGATGATTAAAAGGTGTCAGCCTGAACAATTTGTTACCCATTTCCTGCCGTTCGATTCAGCAAAAGAGGCTTATGAATTACTGGATAATTCACCGCAGGAAGCTTTGCAGGTAGTATTTGAATATGAGATTTAGTTTCTTAAGAAGCATAGAGTTTCAAGGAAGTCAGTATGTACACAGTTGCAGTTAAAAAAGACCTAATCGCTCAGCACTATCTTATCGGGGGCGACTGGGGTGTGGAGAATGATCCTCATTCACATCATTACGTAATTGAAGTCAGGCTTGAAGCCGCGGACCTCGATCAGCATGGTTATCTTGTGGACATTGTGAAGATTGAAACTGAACTTGATTCCATCATCGACTATTTTGGCGACAGTATGCTCAATGATCTGTTTGAGTTCGAAGGACTAAACCCCAGTATCGAACACTTCAGTCGTATTGTTTGTGAAAAACTGTTGGTCCCCTATTACTCCCCCCGGATCGGGTCGTTTTACTGTCAAGATTTGGGAAAATGAATCTTGCTGGGCTGCTTATGGAGAAGATTACTAAAGATTACACCATCAACTTCTTGCTGCTTCGTTCTTGGGACTTGGGCTTTGCAAACCTGGTAATACAACAGCGCCCGTAATCAGTATCACTACATCTCTTAAGCGCATCAGTGCTATCAGTGCAGTTGCCGCCGAAAGAGGCAGGGCTAGTGACTGGAAAGCCCAAAATAGCGCAGCTTCTACGGTTCCGATTCCCCCAGGGAAAGGAAGTAGGAATGCTAGTCGTACAATTACGAAGAGGAAAATGAAAGTGGCAACATCAATCGGGACACTAATGAATTCCAGCAGAACCCAGAATTCCAGGACCATGCCTGCCCAAGACAACAATGAAAGTAAAAACGCAATGAAGAGAGTGTTGCGTTTTTCAGTTACGGCTCGCTTTAATAATTCTTGAAGTTGAGTCCATTCGGAATGGAATTCACTAAGTCGTTTGTGTCGTTGCCATGGACTTGTAAGGCGTTTTAGAAAGTTTCGAATGGGTATGGGCTTACGTAAAACCATCCAGGCAACTAATGACATAAGCAACATTAGGCTGACCAATATGGCGGTGACTACACGCCAATTTATTAAAGCAATCGTGGTAGAAGAAAATAAAACTAGCACTGCTAGTAGCAGTACAGCGAAGTTCACCCAGAATTCGTAAAAACGATCTAAACCCACAGTTAACAATGCGGCGTGGGTGGACATGTAATACCTCTTCCACAGCCAATAAACTTGTAGAGGTTCGGCGCCAAGTTGGGGGCCAGGTGTCACGAAATTTATAAGTTGGCCGGCCTGTCGCACACGTAATAAACCAAAAAAATTAGTAGATAGGCCAATAGCTTTGGTTAGAGATTTCCAACGAGCTGTAAGTAATACAATTATAATGATGTTGATAAAGATCCAGACAATCCAATTGGTAGGACTCAACTGTAAAAGGGATGAGCCTAAATCAGCAAGAGGAAGCTTACTGATAACCAAGACTGCCAGTCCGATGGCGAATAGCCAAATTAAGATTTGGATGGTGCTAGTTGATTGTTTCAAGCGCCGTCATACCGATTAAGCCAATGATCGTCTTCCTGCCATAGGCTGAAACGACCGCTTCCCAAGAGTAGAGACCATATGACGCAACTTGATAAAATATAATCCACAGGCAGCATTTCATTGCCCATGTAATACCACGCCAGTAATCCAAGCAGCAGTAAGGCGAAGTATCTTCCCGCAAGCCCCAATAGAATTGTGATCGAAGTTAATACAAATCCTGCTGTAGCAATAGAACTAAACCATTGGAT
>BPDI01000007.1 GCA_019654215.1 Gammaproteobacteria bacterium
AAATAAATTGCTGCTTGACATAAGTCAATCAGCAGGATCAGGATAAATTTTTAGCAATGTAGCGGACACAGTTTGCCCCAGCCGAACAGTAAGTTACAGAGGCGCATCTTATGTATTACAATATATTAGTAGCTTAGACCTTTCTAACGATTCCCAAAAGGTAATCGACACGCTGTACGTATGGCTAATGGGGATTTTGGCAAACTGCATTTAGTGCATATAGTTGAGCCAGTTGCAGCCGCCTATAGCATGGATATCTATGCGGTAAATGTCAGTGAGCTTCAGCAAGAAGCAATTACTTTCGCCGAACAAAGATTGGAAAGCATGGCAAAGAACTTGGGATTGGAAGTGATCATTTGCATACCCTGCTAGGTGCGCCGGCACCGGAAGTAAGAAATCTCGCCAACGACTGAAATCAGATGTTATAGTCATTGGCAGTCATGGTCATTCTGGCTGGAAGATTCTCCTAGGCGGAACTCCCATTAAAGTGCTACATGGTTCTACTTGTGATGTTTAACTGTGCTCGTCGGAGATGATGGCGATTAAATTTTTTGGGGGCTAAAACTACGGGCCCTTTCACACAGCTTTAATACGCAATATCATTAGCGCAAACAAACAGCAATCACAGCCTCAAAAGAATCCATGAATTCAGAAGCAATCCCTACCCTCGTTTATTCGAGCCGCTAGACCTTGGCTTCACTTCTTTAAAAAATCGCGTCCTTATGGGCTCTATGCACAGGGGATTAGAAGATATACCTGGCAGCCATGAACGCATGGCAGCTTTCTATGGTGAAAGAGCAAAAGGGGGTGTTGCTCTAATAGTAACCGGCGGTTTCATGCCTAGCGAATATTGCCTGCCCCTAGGGAAGAACCGCTTTACAAAGACTCATCCCAATTGGATAAACACCGCTTAATAACGGATGCAGTGCACGAGCATGATGGCAAGATCTGCCTGCAAATATTGCACACTGGTCGCTATTGTCGGCACGAAAATCTAATCGCCCCTTCTCCTATTAAGTCCCCAATTAATAAGTTTGTCCCCAATGAAGCTACTGATGAACAAATAGAGGGTGAAATTCAGGCATTCGTAGATTTTTCTGTGTTCTGCAAAGAAGCAAACTATGACGGGGTTGAAATAATGGGTTCAGAGGGTTACTTCATTAATGAATTTATCGCCGAACGCACCAATAAACGCACAGATAAATGGGGCGGAAGTTACAAAAAAAGAATTCGATTGCCATTAGAAGTTTGCCGCCGAGCAAGAGAAGCAGTTGGCGAAGACTTCATTATTATTTACCGACTATCTATGTTGGATCTGGTTGAAGGTGGCAGCACAGCCGAAGAAGTCTTGCAGTTGGGACAGGCACTTTGTGAAAGTGGTGTAAGTATTATAAACACCGGCATCGGCTGGCACGAAGCAACAATTCCTACGATTGCAACCAAAGTTCCCAGAGCCGCATTCACTTGGGTAACTGCGCAGTTTAATAATGAGCTATCGGTTCCAGTTATTACTTCGAATCGTATAAACACACCGGAAGTTGCAGAAGAAATACTTGCCCGCGGCGATGCAGACATGGTTTCCATGGCTCGACCACTCTTAGCCGATGCCAATTTCGTAGTAAAAGCCAAAAGTGGCAAAGCCGATGCAATCAATACCTGCATCGCCTGCAATCAAGCCTGCCTCGATCACATTTTTAATGGACAAATTTCCAGCTGCCTGGTGAACCCTCGAGCCTGCCATGAATTAGAGCTGCAAATTTTTCCAACAAATAACAAAAAGAAAATTGCAGTGATAGGTGCAGGACCCGCTGGTTTAGCAGCAGCAGTTACTGCTGCGGAAAGAGGTCATACAGTCACTTTGTATGATGCAGATGACAAAATCGGCGGACAGTTCAATCTGGCGAAAAAAATACCTGGCAAAGAAGAATTTAATGAAACTCTTCGCTATTACCAGTACCAATTAAATTCTTTTGGTGTTGAACTTAAATTAAATCAGAGAATTTCCGCTGCTGATCTTAATAACTCCGAATTTGATGAGGTTATTGTAGCGACCGGAATAAAACCTCGTATTCCAGAAATAGATGGCATCAATCATCCATCGGTAGTTGGTTACGTCGATGTCATAACAGGCAAAATAAAAATTGGTGAGCGAGTCGCCATCATCGGAGCAGGCGGCATTGGCTTTGACACGGCAGAATATCTTAGTCATGCCGGCGAACCCACCAGCCAAAACATTTCTGCATTTATGCATGAATGGGGCATCGATATGAAAATGAATGCGCGAGCAGGGGTGGAAGGCATAGAAGCTAAAGTTGCTCCTTCCCCAAGAACAATTTATTTATGTCAGCGTAAACCGGAAGGTATCGGTAAGTCCTTAGGCAAGACTACCGGTTGGATTCATCGCATCGGCCTGATGAAGAAAGGAATAAAAATGTTGGCTGGCTGTCAGTACATGCGTATCGATGACGAAGGATTGCATTTGCTGGTCAACAACGACCCACGCGCTTTAAAAGTAGACAATGTAGTTGTTTGTGCCGGCCAGGAGCCACTGCGGGAAATAACAGAAGAACTAAACAAGCCATTCCATTTAATCGGCGGCGCCGATGTTGCTGTAGAATTAGACGCCAAGCGTGCGATCGATCAGGCCACGCGCCTGGCGGCTGAACTATAAATTAGTTTCTAAGACTTGAACCACCGGCCAACAGATGTTGTTTAAACCAAGCAACTGAAGCGTTTGCAGCTCGAACTGCATCATCGCCTCTAAATCCGTGTCCCGCCCCAGAGATCGTAATAAAATCTGAAACCACAGATTGTTTTTCAAATTCTGCCTGCATGATTTGCGATGCACTAATTGGCACTAGCTCATCAGCATCACCGTGAATCAATAGTGTTGGAGGATCATCGGGATCAGCATGCAAGATTGGAGAAATCGATTCAGCCTTTTCTGGATCAAAATTTAACGCCGGAAATCTTTCTGACCAAGAACCGGGGCCAGCAAGTGGACGCAGATCTACCGGAGGAAAATATGCGACTACAGCAGCCACGGAATTATCTTGCTGCATAACTACATCATCTGAATTCGGATCACCGGCATCAGCATCAAGACCTACCATCAGTGACAGATGCCCGCCTGCACTACCGCCAGTAACACCAATTCTGTCCGGATCGATACCATGCTGTTGAGCACGCAGTTTTATGTGGCGGATCGCTCGACTTACATCAGAATAGGCATCAGGGACGTGATAGCGCGGCGCACTACCATGATGAACAGGTATTAAGGTAAATCCAGCATCCAAATAGTAAGCGAACTGTTGAGCACGATTTTCAGGTGGCGCCCAGCGAGAAAACCATCCACCACTCACCATGAACACAACCGCTGCACCGTTTGCGTTTTCCGGAGTAATTACATCATAAACGAGAGCCATGCCATCTTTATGGCCATACACAACATCGGCTTTAATATTGACGTCTGCTAGGCTGACTAGTGAGACGAATGAAGCCGTTAGTGCAAAAAGTATGTGAGTTATCTTCTTCATTTCAATTTCCAAGTTTTAGTTATCTCTAAGCAGGTTTCCGGGCGAATACTGATCAGTAAGTTCGCGCCGACTCATGTCCCAATCGACTCTAGTAGTAAGTCTTCTTGGGTATTCTGTTAAGCGTACACCTATTTCTCCAGACTGGGCGCAATACGCCGGGATTCCTCCACCATTTCGCCACGGGGGGCAACGTATCAAACTGTGTAATAATAATTCGATTACCCGAAGTAGGTAATTTGAAATTATAAAACTCGCCGAAGGCACGTTGATATGTAACCGACTCATGATCGTAAAGACGGCTGGTGGAAAAGGTATTTGCGACTAGTACTCCATCTTCAGTCATAATGGCTTTTACTTCTTCTAAAAATTCTCGGGTAAGCATATGTTCCGGAATGTAATCACCACTGAACGCATCTAACACGATGTAATCATATTTTTGACCACGTATTCCTGCACGTTTTATAAAAGGGCGACCGTCATCGACATAAACAGTCATATTGTCAGTGTCACTGTAATAGAAATACTCTTCTGCGACTCTTACTACGGCTTCGTCAATCTCGACAACATCGATTTTTGCATTAGGAAACAAGTCAGCAAAGGTCATGGGAATCGATCCACCACCTAAACCAATTACTAGTATGTCTTCTGGATCGGGTTTTAATAACAATCCAGAAAAACTCATTCGCGTGTAATCAAAGACCAACAAGTCACGATCATCCACCATCATGCAAGTTTGATTGCGATCTCCCCGATGAACGTTGAATAATAAACAGCGACGATCCCCCACCTGCGTAACGGTAATGTCCCTATACTTCGAACGTTCTTCATGAATAGCCTCAGCTAGTACAACAGAGTGTGGCAACAAAAAGGCTGCTACTAAAATTATATTCGTAATTTGCTTAAGCACGTTTCTTTGCATAATCCGCACTTTTATTTGTAGATTTCAATTTTTGCACATGGTCGGTTAAGAGAATAACGCCACCAGCCAGCACTAGAGCGGCGATGGCTCCCCATAAAATCTGATTTACTTCGAGCCAAAGTACGAAATAAAAACTGGTCCCCAGCGTACCGGCTGCACTACCAAGTGTAGAAATAAAGTAAAGCAAACCTGCCATATGCCCACTGTGTTCTTGAGATTCGACCATCAGACGAACCGAGTAAGGTGAGATCATGCCAAGAATGCTAGTTGGAATAAAAAACAAAAAGATTGAAGCAAACAAAGATCCATAACGAGGATCTGCTATTGTTAAGAAGATAGGCTCCATTATAGGATCGGCAAACAAGATTACTGGTAATGAAAAGGCAGCGGCGAGAATAAAGAACATGGCGTAAGTAATTGCATTGGGATTTTTAGTAGAGAGTCGACCTCCCAATAAATAACCCAAAGCTAGAGCCAGCATAAAAATTGTAATAATGCTGCCCCAAACTGAGAGACTGCCGCCAAAATAAGGTGACAAAATTCGCGCGCCAAGCATTTCAATGGTCATGATGCAAAAACCACTGACAAAAGCCATGCCGGCAATAATCGATCTAGGAAGTACTTGAGGCTGTTTCTTGCCCATTACGCTTTGGTTTTATTTTTTGCAAGAGCTTGACCCGCATCTTGCATCAATTCACTAAAAAATTTATAAACTGCCTTAAATATCAAAGACTTATGACCTATATTGAATACTTCATCCAGGCGAAAGGGTCGTGGTTTATTTCCAGATTCAAGACATCTTCGCCTTTCGAAATTTTTCACGTTCACAAAAGCTAGTATTATTCTTCGCTTGGAAAAATCCGAAAACGTATTGATTACTAAGTCAGCTTAAACCTGCAAACAAACATTTGATACATGTTACGAGTAAAACTAACACCGTAAGCCACGGATTTAAATGCATTTTGAGGTCAGAGCTTAGTCTTTAGGCCGAATTAAAGAGCCAGTCAAATCGCTACTTCTGTGCCGTTCCCAGGCTTCGGCCACCGTCCAGGGCGATAACCTGACCAGTCATGTATTTGGTCGCATGAGACGCCAGAAAAATCGCCAACCCTGCCATATCAAAACTATTACCAATTCTGCCCAGTGGATTTTCCGCCTCAATCTTGTCCTGAAAGTTTTTCAGCATGTAATCCATCATCTGGCTTTGGAATGGCCCTGGCGCAATTGCGTTTACTGTGAGGCCTTTCGGTCCAAATCGCACTGCCAAATTTTTGGTAAGAAAATGAACCGCTGCCTTGCTGGCACCATAGGCAAAATTGTCGGTGGTGGAGACACGTAATCCATCAATTGAACCACTTTAAATTTACTCTGCTGGGATTCTCTTGCGATGCGTCTTTCAAAAGCAAAGGCATCAGGTCGCGAGTTAAAATAAAAATAGCTTTTAAATTGATGTTCATAACTTTGTCATAACCGTCGTCCGGATATTCTTCAAAAGGCGCGCCCCAAGCAGCACCGGCGTTGTTAACAAGTATATCAATCTTGTCTTCACGTTCTGTTATTTCACCTATGAATGCATCTCTGCCTTCTTTTGTGGATAAATCGGCAGGAAACGCAATACACTCGCCTTTTTCAGAGAGCTCTTCTGCAGTCGCTATACAGGCTTCTGCCTTACGCGCAGAAATATAAGTTTTCACTCCATTTTCGACATACCCTTGAGCAATCATTCCCACCGATACCGCGAGAACCACCGGTTACAATTGCTGTCTTGCCTGCGACAGAAAACAGATTACTAATTTCAAAAGACATGAAATCCTCCTCAGTCGGTTACTTTGCCAGCCATAGTCATTTCACACATTCTTTGTAATACATGTGCTTTTTTAAGAAAGCCCTTAAAGCGTTCGTCTTTGGTGTGACCATGGTAAAAGCGATAATAAATTTGTTGCCCCAAAGACGCAGAGACGAAACAAACCAAAACAAAAATAGAAAGGAAAGTTTTCCACTGACAAACCGGTACATTCTTGAAACCGCGCGATAATTTCTGCTCGCTTTGGCGCACCTTTTATATCCGATGGCATTGTCGCGCCTCCCTAAACCAATCAGGATCGTCGGTTTGCACCCAATATCCTAGAGTGCATCCCAAGTCCATAAGCGGATCACCCACGGTAGACATTTCCCAATCCAGAACTCCGCGGAGCTGCAACGGATCATCAGTGTCAAAGATTACATTATCCAGTTTGTAATCATTATGAATAACACTGTATTTACCACTTTCTTTCGGCATATTGTCATTAAGCCATTGGATAGTATTGTCGCAGCTCACTGTGTCTGGAGTTACCGCATCGACCCAGCGCCGACTCCAACCTTCAACTTGTCTGCGCACATAACCAACCGGCTTACCAAAAGTATCTAAACCAGCTTCCACTAAGTCCACGGAATGGAGGTCACCCAATACATCGAAGAAGTTTAAAAGTTGGGTACGGATCTGATCAGGACTTAGGTTCAGATTGGTCGGATACTCCCGACGAATTACTAAACCCTGAATGTAATTCATTAAATAAAAATCACATCCTATAACAGAGTGGTCACCACAGAAGTGAATTGGGACTGGCCCATAGGAATAAACATCTTTTAATGCAGAAAGAATTCGATATTCCCGCGACATGTCATGGGCTGATTTAACCTTGCTGCCAAAAGGCGGTCGCCTTAGTACCCACTGTTCGTCTGCGCTTGTCAATAAGTAGGTGAGGTTCGAATGACCACCTGGAAATTGTGATAGCTCTAGATTCGCAGCTTTTGCTCCCAATAAAGGCTCTAGATGCTGCTTAAGTGCATCAAGGTCTAACTCCTCCCCCTCTCTAATACTTCCTGCTTTATCGACTAATTCTTCCGCGCTCACAATTATTCCTTGTTTTGTTCTAACGATAAGTCACATATTGCTGCATGCCTTCTTTGACCAGATGAGGCAGGCTGTTAAATTGCGCGAGGGAAATCTTACCATTTCCATAACGAATGCGAGTAACAGAACTATTGTGCACCACCCAGTTCGTTTGAATTACCTGATCATCGGGAAACTGAAGCACCCGTTGCAAGGCCATGGCTATCACACCACCGGAAGTGGAAATTAAAACTCGGCTGCCACTAGAGTGTTGTGACATTATCTCATCCAGCGCTCCGTATACTCGTTGTTTGAACTCTTGCCAATATTCAAAATTCGATTCATTTTCAGACGGATTGAGTTCGTTACGAATCCATTTGGTAGTCGCATCTTCAAACAGCGACTGAAAGGTTTTTGCATCTATTATCGAACTACCAAATTCGTAATCAGATTTTGTTATTTCGCCAATATCCCGCAAATGAGTCTTTATTAGTGAATCGCCATTGTATTCATTCAAACCGAGGTGAATTTTGGGCTGACATGGATTGCCCTTAACTAGAGATAATAATTCCTGAGCAGTTTCCTGTTGTCTCACCAACGAGCCAGCATAAATATGATCGAATTCTTCACCCACTGTTTGCCAGTGGCGAGCGAGAATTCGAACCTGCTCTATGCCCAAGTCACTGAGCTTGTCATATGATTTTTGTCCAAAGGAAGCCTGCCCATGCCGAACAAGAATTAGTTCACTCATGATGCAGTTCCGGACTTACTGTAAGAAGGCAAATCGCTCTGTGTGGTAATCAGCATTGCCGAACATGATATCGATTGCTGTTACTCTTTTAAATAAATGACCAACATCCAACTCATCAGTCATGCCAATCCCACCATGAATCTGAATCGATTCCTGACCTACATGGCGAATTGCTTTGCCAACGCGACTCTTTGCCGCCGACACGGATTTTGTTTTTTCTAGTTCATCGGCTGAGCTATCTAACTGCATTGCGGCCATAACAACAATTGAGCGTGCTAATTGACACTCAATAAACATGTCAGCCATACGATGTTGCAGCGCCTGGAATGTTCCAATTACTGTTCCAAACTGCTTACGGGTTTTACTGTACTCCACAGTTTTTTTCAGTAAAGATTCCAGCGCACCTACAGCTTCAGCACTAACACCCACAGTAGCGCGATCGACAACTTTCTGTAAGGCATTAAGTGCCTGGCCAGATGAACCCAAACGAACACTTTCTGAAACTCTCACATTTTCGAAGAGAACTTCTGAAGACTTTTTACCATCAAAAGTAGTAAATGGCGTTATCGCTAGTCCTTCAGCATTGGCATCAACCAAGAAGATTGAAACGCCTTCGGCATCAGTAGCTGCACCAGATTCTCGGGCGACTACCAGAATTTTATCTGCATTGGGCGCGTTTAGGACCGCAATCTTATTACCGTTGATTACTACATCACCACCCTCAATAGCGGCAGTGGTTGTAACCTTACTCAAATTAAAGCGGCTTCCAGATTCGGCATAGGCACAGGCTAGTTGCAGACTGCCAGTAACCAATTGCTCAATTAATTCGGCTTTTTTCGCTCCTTCTGCTAATTCAGCAATCAAGCCACCTCCTAAAACTGCTGTTGCGGTAAACGGTTCTACCAGGTTCGCCTTGCCAAACTCTTCCATCATAACGATAAGATCAACGGCGGAACCACCAAGCCCTCCGTCCTCTTCAGTGAAGGGAACTGCGAGCCAACCTAATTCCGCAAATAGCTGCCAGTTTTCTTTGCTGTAACCATCTTCACTATCAACAATTTTTGTGCGTGTGTCATGGTCGTAACTTTTCTGCACAAACTTTTGTACAGAGTCTTGCAGCATTAGTTGTACTTCTGAATATGAAAAATCCACTTTGTTACCTCTTATCCTTTCAACTTACAGGCCTAACACTGCTTTACAAATAATATTACGCTGAATTTCGTTGGAGCCCCCATAAATAGAAGCTTTACGATTATTAAAATAAGTCAATGCGAATGCAGCGGAGTTTCCTGGGCCGATTGGAGTGCCCTGAAATCCGTCTTCAAATTGTTCTGGTACGAATGGAAGGCTTTGATAAGCTGCCAGGTCGACAAAGATCTCGTCAATTTTTTGTGCCAGTTCAGTGCCAACAATTTTTAGAATGGAAGACTCTGGGCCGGGCGCTTTTCCTGCAGAGACAGAAGCCAGTGTGCGTAGTTCAACGAATTCTAATGCCTTTAATTCAATCTCAATGTTGGCCAATCGATTTCGGAAGGTCTGGTTTTCCATCATGGAATTGCCGAAACCGTCGTCGGTTTCAGCAGCGATTCTCTTTAATGCACGCAGACGGCGTTTACCTCGTGGCACACCGGAAATGTTGGTACGTTCATGGGTAAGTAGAACTTTGGCGTAAGTCCACCCTTTGTTTTCTTCACCGATGAGATTTTCCACTGGGACTTTTACATCATCGAAGAAAATTTCATTTACTTCGGCATGTCCATCCAACAAATAAATTGGTTTATGACTAACGCCTTCAGATTTCATATCGATCAACAGAAAGCTAATCCCCTCCTGTTTCTTTACGGTGTTATCAGTTCTTACCAGGCAGAATATCCAATCGGCATATTGACCATAGGTATTCCAGGTCTTGGCCCCGTTAACAATATAATGATTGCCTTCCCGCACTGCAGAAGTTTTTAAAGAAGCTAAATCGGATCCAGCATTTGGTTCTGAATAGCCCTGACACCACCAAACATTGCTTTCCAGAATATCAGGGGGAAATCTTTGTTTCTGCTCATCGTTGCCATAGGCCATTATAACTGGTGCAACCATTTTCGAACCAAAGGGAACTGGTTCAGGTGCCCCAATAAGACCCATTTCAGTTTCAAAGATATGTTTTTGAATTTGTGACCAACCCGTACCCCCCTACTCTTCTGGCCAGGAAGGAACTGCCCAACCTTTTTTATAAAGAATCTTTTGCCAATTAATTATTTCTTCCTTGCTTAGGCGAATATTGGCATCGATTTTTTCCCGATATTCCGCAGGAAATTCGTTCTGCAAAAAGGTTCGGACCTCATCCTGAAATGCTAAATCCTCTGCTGTGAAATCGGCGTTCACTTCTCATCTCCTAGTTAGCGCTTCCTGGCAGTTAAGTAACACTGCATGGCACAAATATTAGTAATTTGACGCAATTTTTTCTCATGAATGAGTTTAAAAAAGCGACGGAAGATTAACATTTATCCAGTATCCAGATAAACAAAAATCGAACAAATGCTCGACGAATTCGGCGACTCTAACTTTTGGCAAAATATTCAATTAATTCAGACAACAAGCATAGGCTTTACATGCTCGTGGATTGAGTTAGCTCAATGGATTTAAACCTGACAAATGGGGTAGACTTTGCAGTATATTTAAAAGACTGACTTTCCGCGATTTTTTGCCCTCCAGGTAGGTTCCGACATGAAAATTAACCATCTTTTTAAACTGGTATCACTCCTATTTGCTTTGGGCAGCGTGGTTGCCTGCAGTACAACTAGTGAGGAGGTGAATTCAAGCGAAGTTGCTTCTGCTGGTGAGTCCGGTATAGACGCTACCACAAGGAGAACACAGGAATTAGAAGATGCTGCCGCTGCGCGAGCAGCTTCCGCTGAAGAGCGCATGCGACGCTCTGCCCTAGCAACCCGCTTGTTTTATTTCGACTTTGATATTGCAGATTTCCGGCAAGCGGATCGCGATGTTTTGAACTTTCATGCTCAGGATTTATCAACGAACCCAAGCAAACGTGTACGACTCGAAGGCCATGCGGATGAGCGTGGCACTCGAGAGTACAACTTAGCATTGGGTGAACGTCGTGCTAATAGTATTTTGAACTACTTAATTGTGAACGGCGCTGCACGCAATCAAATCGAAACCGTTAGTTATGGTGAAGAGCGTCCAGCAGACCGAGGCTCTTCTGGAACTGCGTATCAACGCAACCGACGCGTTGAAATAGTTACCCAATAACCGTTCCCGAAATAAGAAAGCCGAGCTAATGCTCGGCTTTCTTATTTATACTGAGTTACTAGAATTAAAGCTGGCTGAGTCTTTCTGCAATTTCCCGTATTAATTCCATACCTGCAGGAATGCCTCCCGCAAAAGAAATGAAACCATGAATCATGTCTGCGTAACAAACGTGCTCCACTAGCACTCCGTGTTCAACTAAACTATCTGCGAAAGCCTTGCCCTCGTCTCGTAATGGATCAAAGCCCGCCGTGATTACAAAAGCCGGCGATAACCCTTGCAAATCTCTTTCTAAAAACAGTAGCTCCGCATCTTTTGCCTGCTCTGGAGTTTCCAAGTAATGAGAGCGAAACCAACTCATACTCTTTTTTGTTAAGAAATATCCTGTAGAAAATTCTTCAACAGATGGATAACTCATTGACAGGTCAACCGAGGGATAAATAAGAATCTCATAGATAGGTGTGGGATAGTTTTCTTTTTTACAGAGTAACTCCACACCTATAGTTAGATTTCCACCAGCACTGTCGCCGCCGATTGCAATTTTTTCTGAATTTATGCCAAGTTCTTCTGCGTTTTCTCGCACCCATTTATAAGCATCGAATCCGTCTCGATGTATTCCTTTTATCTTATTATCCGGTGCCAAAAGATACTCCACCGATATCGCAATGCAGCGGCTTTTCGCAGCTATGTGTTGAACTACCGTATCGTATTGTTCGACATCACCAAGAACGAATCCGCCACCATGATAAAAAACGAAACCAGTATTGGATCCTTCTTTCCAACCAAAAGGCCGATAGATGCGTATAGTCAGTGAGCCCGAGCTAATAGGGATTTCTCTTTCTTCTATGCTTTCTAATTGAATTGGATTAGGAGCAAAAGGATTTCCCCTTTGTCTTCGAAAGGCTCTAGCCTCCTCTGGCGTGCCATCCTCTATCTGATGCAACCTGGCCGAAGCATCGGCGACTTTTTGCGCTATAGGATCGAGTTCATCAGCGCGCATGGCCTCAGCACTTCTCAATATATTCATTACAATCTCTTAGATAAACGTATTCTTTGGTTTTTCCGGTTCGAAACCAACAAGCCAAATTAGTAAGGTAAATAGAAAAAGTCCCGGCACGACATATAGCGCAATGTTTATAATGGATTGGGCAACCAAACCAAAGAAGGCAAGCACTACATAAAGCACCATCACTAATACGTGAGTAAGTAAGTAGTAATTAATAAATGGTGCGCTATTGTTCGTCATGGGCCACGGCTTACAAAAGAAGAACCAACGCAGCGTTACTGCGATTGCTAATATGTCCGTAGGCCAGAAAAGTAAAAGGTTTACATTGTGGTGCGTATCGATGTGGTCAGAGACAAACCAACTTCCCAACATTAAGATGCCGTAAATACCACTAAAAGATGCGGTTAATAATCCAAGCAATCCAAGAATTCGAAAATTTATTCCAGCAGCTCTAAATCCCATGCGGGAATGAGTTGCATAATAGGATTGTGGAATACGCTTAAGCATTAGCATCAACAGCAACACTGGCGAAACTAATACCAGTGAAGCTAATTGATAGGGATTCGAATCTGCAGTGGGCGAAGGATACTCGATGATGACTTGTGGATCTGATAACAGCATTAACTGTTCATCGTTTTCCGCCACATCGGAACGAACTTGCAGTAAGCGATCACGAAATTGCAAAGGCAGGAACATGTCTTCCCATTCGGTCATTTTCCGGTCGATGTTGCTGTTCATTAGAACATCTAAGGAAAAAGCAATTAGCCCAACAGATTCGTAGTGAGCCTGCACTTGATCACGGAAAGTGACATTGGTTTCGTCTACATACTGTCGACTGACTCTTCCCGAGAGAGCCTCATCCAAATAATCTCTAATTCGAGTAGTACAATTATCAAAGAAGTATTGATACGCATATTCAACATTGGCGGGCTCTAAGTTCCACATCAATCTACGATAAAGTTGTTCTTTCTGCGGGTTTGTGAGATTAATTCGATCCTGCCAGACAGTTCTTTCCTGAAAACGGTAATTGGAAAATTCCTGGCTGGTCGGATTAGTCACTAGTTCGTAATTCATTATTCCTTTGAAAAAATTCCAGGAAAAACTTACCGGCCCCCCGCTGAGACTGAAGTAACCCCAACTAAATACCATGTCGGTATTGTTGCTTTCATCGAATACCCGCAGAGCGGTATGGCCAAAGTTGTCCCAAACCGCATCCCCCACATCGACGGTTATCAGATAGAAATGCACACCGCTCATATCTGCAGGCACCGAGTACTCTGCCAGATTAACGTCCTGGGCGTTAAGGATGGATTAAATACCAGCAAGCCGGCAACAGTGAAGTAAAACCAGAGATTTAGAAAGCGAGCGGGCGTGCAACTACGTGTTGTCATTTTGTCCTGCGATCCATCGCGCAGCAATCACTGCACGAGTGCGGAAAGCTGAATCTTATCAAAGATTTACTTCAGATCAAGTCGCTGATTTCTAGGAGGTTTCTTTCCCTCAAATCCCTTCAGATGGATATCGCGATAAAATAAAAAATCCCCACTCCCTATCCGCCATATGGGTGAGTGGGGATCCACGGAAAAAATGTCGGTGCTAAACAGGACAATAAGATGTGGGTTATGCGAGGAATGCCTGCTTTGCCTAACTATTCCGTTAATGACAAAAGAGTACCGGCCTGAGGCTGAACAGAATCTTAATAAAGCTTAAGTAACCGCCAACCCCCGCGCGCTGAGCAACTAATCACTACCTAAGATTGTTAGATTGTGATGACGGTTATGTTGTACTAAATAGCAGTGTTGCAAAAGGAAACGGAGGAACGTTTCAACTATTGAATTACCCAAAAAATATAGAATCAAGGATGTCGGTTTTTCCAGGCGGTAATTATTTCTCGCTCTCGGTCGCGGGATAAGCCAGCTCGACGATTCTCTCTTTCTTCTGTAGGTCGGGATTTATCCCACTCAAGAGTATCTTGAGCAGTTTGTTCGATACTACGGAAAGTCAAACCTGCATTAAGCGCGCGCTCGATGCTGACATAGGAAAGGCATCACCGGGTATCCAAGTTGGCATGTCGCTCCAGGGAGCAACGTTCTGCTCTTCAAAGAACCTTCTGGAATCCAGGTTAAAACATAATCCTTTCTACTCCCGCCCCTATCGAGAAAGCATGGTACTCATGGTCATGCGAAAATTTGGACCAGTAGCATTAAAGTCCCTGCAACCCGACCCTCAGCCAGCCTAACAATCCATTCGAAAGATCGCGTTGATCGATTATTTGATTGGCATGGTTCGGATTTCCCGGTCCCAATACCTCACCTCCTTCATCGAGACGCACTGGCCAATAAGTAAATCTATCGTCGGATCACCGGGGCCTACAATTAGCCCAGGTCTTACTACTGTGCAGCGATCCGGAAACGCATCATGGACAATGTCTTCACACAGCGCTTTCATTAAACCAAAAGGGCATCATCTCGATCGTTTCCCTCCCTCCGGTGGACGCAGGCGTTCATAATCTTCATAATCATTGGCTCAAAGACGAGGCGCTGCCAATTGTCGTAACCAAACCCTTCAGCGGAGTAAGCAGAGATAGAAGAAACAATGATGTAGTGTTCAACTACATGTCTGAATAGTTCCGTACTGGTTTGCACCCAACGATAATCCTGCGCATTGTTATCCAGGGTGATGTCCCAGGATCTCCCAATTAATGCGTCGTGATTGTCGTTACGATCTCCTATAAGGTGCTCAACTCCAGGAATATCGAGCCGCCTATTTCCACGAGAAAAAATTGATACCTCGTGACCTCGAGAAACTGCGTATTGCACCATGTGCGGACCAATAAATCCGGTGCCGCCCAGCACTAAAATTTTTAGAGGCGACTGTGCATGTGCAGGTAGATTTAGTCCCGCTGCAGCAAGGCCAACCAATTTCATAAAATCTCTACGTGAATTCTTCATTTACTTCTCTTTTTAGTTAAATTCTCTTTAACTTGTGCTTAAAGCGCTTTCATTGTCTCCTGGGTTTTGCTTACCGTTTTCGAGTTTCGAAGAGTTACAGATAACTGGCTCACTATTTTTTCTGTACTAGCTGCTAGCTTGGATCTGCCGATTACATCGGGTGCCAACGATAGTATACAATTCGCCTGCAAGGAAACCTGTTTTGTTTTTGTCTTCCGTTCTACTACCAGCTTCTTATTAATCTTAATATTGGCAAAAAGGTAGTGCAGAGTCTTCCTTTTTTGTTGAGAACTAGCAATTCTCGATTACGATTCGAACTTCAAACTTAGATACAATCATCACTTTAGGTGCAAATCCCTTTGCTGTAGGTTTGCGCTCATGCGGCTATATTGATCTATTACCGCAATAAAATATTGTAGACAGAAAAAAGGCCGGCAGAGCCGGCCTTTTAAAACCACTAAATCTCTATTGAGAGTTTTCCGCTTCGCGCTGCTCAGTCATTCTTTCTCCGCGTAAGATATTAATCATGCCGTAGTTTCCTTCGTGACATGCGTACTCATAAAGCTGACCATCAACCTTAGACATAGGAATCATTACTGTGATTCTGTCTTTAAAAGTAGCAGGATCTTCGACAGTAAATTCATATTCAACTGTGTAAGGGCCGGTTCGAGTAAAGCGTTCAGTTAATAATTTGTTTTCTGCGGTTCCATACACTCCGAAGCTTTGAGTAAACCTATTGAAATTGCGAGTTTCAACAATCAATGTATCGCCATCCCAGTAGCCGCGAGAATCACCAGTCCATAATCGAATATCGTCAGTTAAGCTTGCATCACTAGCGATAGGAACTATACGGGCATCGTGAATCATTTCTGTCATGATCACTACAGTGTGTTGGTTTTGGAAAATTTGTACATTGTTGTTGTACAGATTAGGTGTAAAAGGAGGTCCTGAGTTGAAACCAACGATGCAACGCTCGGACAAACCTCGATCTTCAGGCCCATCTTTGGCAATACCACCCACAACCATACGAACCGGTCGTTCACCTGGCTCATCGGGACCAAGGCCACCAACTTGTACTGGAACACCTTCTTGGGTTTCAGGAAGTCGTCCATTTTCTGGATAAGTAATTAGAGAAGTTCGGTTATCACCGTTCTCACCCATCTCTACCCAGAATGTGTTGTAACCACCAACACCAATGTTGTTAATCGCCTCAAGGCCAGCTTCAGTCTGGCTAGCAAGCGCAGTAATTTCTTCATCCGTAAGGAATTGCTTGTCGCCGAAGAATGCTGGTCGCTCCAATGGGATTACCGAGCTAAAATTCCACACACCTTGTAGGTCAGGATGGCCCCATTCTGTGCGTGGCGCGATGTCATCGTCTTGTGCTTGCGCGATTCCTGCAAAAAGAACTGTTGCCACTGCAAGAGTTAGTACGCGTATTTTCATCGTAACCCCCCTAATTCGTAAAAACGAGGTAGAACAAGCGGGGTAGTTTACAGTAATTACGTGGCCTGCGCTTAATGAAGTTGAATAAAGCAAACGAACTACTAGCTCTCCGGATCAAAGCCAGAAGATTTGAGTTGATGATTTTGTTAGTTGCAGCAATCAAGCCTTTTTATTCTTTTTTCTTACCTTACTCCTAGGTTTTTTCTTTGCTGCAGCCCTCAGCGCCGCATCAAATCCCTTGTTAGCCCACTCCGCCATAAAATTCGGCGCTATCCATCGCTTCTTCTGGTGCCTGCAAATAACCAAGATTCATTTTTTTACCGGCTTTATCGTAAGTAAATGGTTCTAATCCAAGCTCTTCAAATTCTGATCGGGTTTCTTCATCTACTTTTATGTAATAAACATTATCTGATATCAGTCCGAACATCAGACCTTCCAAAAAAATTCCGAATCCACCAAACATACGTTTTGAATAAACCGGTCCAATACATAGAGATAAGTCCACTATGTGTTCAGCGAATTCTTTTTCTTCTTGAGATATAGGCATGATTGAATGCTATGATAGCTAGCCGTTAAGCACTTTGTAATTTCAGCAAAGAGAAAACAATAGCATGAATGGAGCAACAGCACTGATAAATACTCTTGCCGATTGTGGCGTTGAGTTTTGTATTGCAAATCCCGGCACTTCTGAAATGCATTTAGTCCAGGCACTGGATGCAGTACCACGAGTTAAATCAGTACTTGCATTATTTGAAGGCGTATGTACCGGTGCAGCTGATGGTATTGGCCGTATGACCGGCAAGCCTGCTGCTACGCTTCTTCATCTTGGTCCGGGTATGGCCAATGGTATTGCCAATTTGCATAATGCCAGACGGGCCAACTCACCCATGATTAATATTGTTGGCAATCATCCAAATTTTCATGTGGGTCACGATGCTCCTCTAACATCGGATATCGATACCCTGGCCTGTAATTTTTCATGTTGGATTAAGTCTGAGTGCACTGCAGACTCTTTAGCGCAAGATGGGGCAGATGCCTATACCGCAACTCTAAGGCAGTCCACTGGATCCACAGGCCAGATTGCAACTTTAATAATGGGAGCTGATGCCGCTTGGGGAGAATGTGACGGTCCGGCGATTCCAAATGCCTTGCCTCAAAGATCCAAAGTAAATGAATCGGCGGTTGAGAGTGTCGCAAGTGTGATCGAAAAAAATGGCAGCACTACTGCAATTCTTTTGGAACATCATGGAAGCGAACAGGCTTCGATGATAGCGGCAAGCAAAATTACCACGAAGTATGGTTGCAGAATGTATAACGGTACCTTTCCAGCCAGAGTCGATGGTGGCCCCGGTAGAGTGAAGATCGATCGCCTGCCCTATTTCCCCGAACATGTATTCGCTACTTTAGATGGTGTTAACAATCTTATTCTTGTAGGTGGTTCGATTCCCGTCAGTTTTTTCGCTTACAAAGGCCAACCTGCTCAATTAATTCCCGAAGGATGCAAAGTCACAAGACTTTCTTATGTGGAAGAAGATGCAATCGATGCAATGGAAAGACTCGCTGATAGGTTAGGCGCGAGCAATGAGGCTGTCACTACTTTCGAAAAACAAGAAATAGATAAGCCTAGCGGCGAACTGAATACAAAAATCATTGTGCAATCTATTGCAGCTACACTTCCTGAAGATGTAGTCATTTGTACCGACTCAGGTGGAGGAGTTGCAGCTTACCCACTCTGTCAAAGCACATCACAGAATACCTGGCTGAGCCTTACCGGTGGAGCGATTGGCCAAGGTGGGCCTTGTTCAGTAGGCGCAGCACTCGCTTGTCCCGGACAAAGAGTACTGGCCATGTTAGGTGATGGCGGCGCTGCTTATACGATTCAAGCCCTGTGGACTCAAGCACGAGAAAATCAAGATGTAACAACAGTAATTTTTGCCAATAATTCTTACAATATTCTCGACGTGGAGTACGGCCGTCTTGGCGTTACCGAAGTGGGAGAAATCGCCGCGAGCCTTTTCGACATCGGCAACCCTTCCATCGATTGGGTTGCTCTAGCCAGGGGATTTGGCGTACCCGGTGGCAAAGCAGACACCGGTGAAGAATTGTGTGCACTCCTAGAAAAAAGTTATACAACACCTGGTCCGTTTATCATCCAAGCTAACGGTGAGATTAAGCGTTAGCCTCTTCGTTAGTCCATTTAAAGTTCTTTTGTATTCGACCAAGCGTGCGGTAAAAAACGTCCTTATGCTCATTCGCTTTCACATCGTTTGGAAAAATGAAAGTGAATAGCGGGACAACAATCATGGGGAAGATAAAAGTTGCGAAGGCTGGATCGGTCCATGCACCAAACTGGGTATAAAACTCATGATAGAACTGCGCGAATCCACCGACATCTGCGTTCTCAGGCCCATCGAATAACACATTAAACAACCACATTACTAAACCACCGGCAAAACCGGATGCCATACCATAGAACGCAGCCTTCTCAGAAGTTCTTTTCCAATAGATAACAAATCCAACTGCGACAGCAGGTGGAACTACCATAGCAAAACCAATTAATACTAATCCAAGAACCGACGTGATATTTCCTAACCAGGCAATTAATGCGGCAATAGTTCCATAGATTACTGCAACAACTTTGTACCAGCGCAACTGCTTCTGTTCCGAAAAGTTTTTCGAAGCCGGAATCCAGTCATTTACAAACATGGTTGAACTGGCCAACAAGATTGGAGCACCGGATGAAATAACCGCAGCTAGAACTGCTGCAAGGGCAATGCCACCGAGAATTTCTCCACCATCGATAGCAAGCTGAGCGATATTCAGATAGCTACTTAATCCAGCATCGGAGCCATAAGCTGCCATAGTTAAAATCCCAATAAAGCCTGCTACCAGAGGCATGGCGGCAGCGATCAGGCCGGCAAAGAAAAATCCGGGAACCAGCGCATCTTCGGATTTTGCAGACGAAGCATAGTTCGCATATACCGAAGCCGCAGGTGTGTGAATCGTTGCAGAAATAAACATTGCAATAATGGTGGCGAATCCAATTCCAGTGAAACTCCACCAGGCAACTTCATTGCGGTTAGAAGCTGCCAGATTTTCAGATGTCCGTTCTACAACCACGCTCCAACCGCCAATATCATTCATGGCAATTAAACCGACGAGCAGTAGGCCAAAAATAATGACAGAACAATGTACGATATTAGCAAGAGCGGTTCCTTTTAATCCGCCGAACACAGTGAAAGAAATTATTAAGAAAGCTCCGATGGCAACACCCAGCGGAAAAGGAATTCCAGTGAAACCTGAAACGATGGCACCGATTATGTAGGGCTCAATGATATTAACGATGAAGTATTCCGCCTGAACACAAAGACTGGTTAACCACTGGCAGCGGTAAGAACCAAAGCGACGATCGAAAACTTGACCAACACTAACCACCCTAAGCCGGCGATAAGGAATTACAAAGAACAATCCAACAAGAAAAAGAGCGGCAAAGGAATTAAAGCCATACCACATGTGGCCTATACCTTCGGTGATAACGTCGCCAGCTACACCATAAGTACCCGCCCCGCCGATTCGAGTTCCGGCTGCCCCGGCAGCGATCATGATTATTCCCAGAGTGCTGCCACCAATTGCCCAATCAGACGCACTGCCTTTCTTGCTGTTTAAATAAAGGCCAAAGACGACAAAGGCGCCGAGGTAGAGAATGATGACGAGGGAGGTTAGATTCATGCATAGCTCCTGCTACTTTTTACTTTTTAGCCTGGCTATGCCCTGACTACTATTGACGCATACTATAACAACGAATCATCAAGTATCTATAGGTGCAATGCGATAAGCTACTCACCCGCATTGTTAATCCGTAGTACAGCTTTTATCGATTGAGGTAGTAAATCTTGCAATATGAAACATTAATCTTCGACTTGGACGGCACACCGTCCGATCAGAAATTGGGTTTCGTATACTGTATGAACTATGCCTTTGCCAGTTTCGATTATAGACCTAAAGCGGAAAATGTAATCACAAACAATTCCATCACGCTTGGCGATCGCTATGCGGATTTAACTGCAGCCCGAGGCAATGAACTCGCAAAGGCTGCTGTGGTGTGGGCTACTGAAGCCTAGAAGAGTTGAGCTCCGAAAATTCAGATCATACCTTCAATAATCCAATGGAATTGGCGCGCTCGTTTAGCGGGGATTAATTCTTTTAATTACTGCACTGCTGTTTAGTATAGGTTTGCCATCTACGCTTAATTCACAGCGACTAAAAACCATGGACTTCCCGCGTCGAATGATCTTGCACTCTCCTTCTACAAGATCGCCTTTATAGGCGGGAGCGATAAATTCATTGCTCAACTTACGGTTGCCACACTTTCACTCTCGCCCATATTGGCACCAAGGCATAAGGTGTAATCAGCAAAGGTCATTAGGACACCGCCGTGAACGGAGTCGTGGGCATTGCAATTATGTTGTTGTACGCGAAATGCGCTACGGGGTGTATCGCCGTCCATGTGAAAAAGAATGGGCCGATGTAGTCTTCGGCTTTATCGCCCACCCAGTGCTTGAAGTGACTGGGAATATCGTAATCTTCAGGTTTGAAACTCATTTTCTATTTATTTGCTCTCTATAAGTCCTTTCTAATCAATCGGATCCTCATCATCTGGAACCACCAGATCCACAGCTTCTCCGACTACTTTAAATGGTACTTTAGCAACTTCAACCGCTGTGCTCACCCCGGCACCCATGATTGCACCAACACAAGATTGCATTCCGATTACCAGCGCAAATAGAAAAAATGTTCTTAATAGTGTTCGTTTTAAATTCATAAGATTAGCTGCCAGTAACCCACGTTAATCTTTTTATCCTATTTAATTCCAACTTCTTCAAACTGACCAATTCTCTTAAACCTCAGTTTTTCATACAGCTTGACACCGGTTTCATTTGGCAAAGCAATGCCAACAATTAGAACATGTATCGGCATTCCTCTTAATTCATAGACAAGAGTTTCCATTACTTTTTCTAAACTGATCATGTTGTTCTCGATATACCAGCTTTAAATTTCAGTGATTGTTGCAACATCAGAATCTTTTACACGGCCGATCATAACTAGCGATCCCTATCGCTTATTGGCTGTATTCGATCCATTCCTACTCTATTATTCACAAGCAAATGTAAATCTTCAGCTATAGCCTCACTTTTTTCTATGACTTCCTGCCAGACTTTTACTCTGCTTTCGTATTCAAGTTTTCGAAAATCATTTCGGTCCGGAATCTTTTGACCCGGCAAATTAGAAACAAATTCCTTGCTGGGGGCGAGCAGTACAACATTGTTAAGATATTTATTGCTCACTCTGCGCCACTTAACCTGTTTGTCGAACCATCCAGGAATTATCTGCGTACTAAAATGTGGATATAGCACAAGTTCATCTCCGTCATGGAACTGCCAATCAAAATGATAGTCAGTAATGCCGCCGTCCCAATAGAGCCCATTTTTCGCATCCTCAATATCTCTCACTCCTTCGAGTACGAAGGGAATCGATCCGCTAGCGATCATGACATCAAGAATATTAGTCTGACTTAACGGAGCGATTGTTGAGCTTAAATCGTCTAAGTTTGACCAAGGCGATACTTGCTCATTACTTGTAAATACTGTTCTTTCAAAGAACAAACTCAACGAACGCCTGCTAATCACATTGCATAATGCGCCAAGACCTAAATGTAAAACTTGCAGACTTTTAAATCTAGATGAACCAATCCCCTTGCATCGGTCCGCCACAATGTGAGTGCGAAAAATTTTATTGTTAACTATCTCTTCAGCGCCAGTCTCTCCTAGAACTTTGCTCAACATTACGCGCGCACTGTCGGTTACTTCCTTCACCGTTGGCTTGGCAGAGTACTTTTCATGACTGTAGTAATGAGCAAGCCTTCCAATACTGCCAACTGGATCATTGGTAGCAAAGCAGCACATGCGCCAGGCGCCCACTGATGATCCAATGGTATGTAGTTCCGTCTTGCGGTTTGCGAAGAATTCGCCGAATAGATAGCGATCCATTCCAGCCAACACAAACCACTTAGGCCCACCGGACGCTCCGACAAGCACCTTAAAATGTTCCTGGCGGAACCCATCTTTTTGCAGTTTTTTTAACGCCAAAGGGCCTGCATAAATAGCGAGAGAAGACATAGGCAGGGAATGATATAATCGCGTCCCAACGCAATCTACTGTATTTGATTTTCCCCATAAGAAATCTTGGCAGTTAATCCAAACCAGCTAATGAACTGAATGAATTTGTCGAAGCTACAAAGTCGTAAACAATTGCTATTCCTGCTGGCTATAGGCAACACCATCGCTTTTGCAACTTGGCAAGTCCTGCTCAATAACTTTGTCGTTGAAAGAGCTGCGTTTACCGGAGAAGAAATCGGTGTTTTACAAAGTCTAAGGGAGATACCTGGCTTTCTCGCCTTTACTGCAATCCTGGTAATGATTTTTATTCGCCAGCAGACTTTCGCAATCCTTTCACTTATCACTCTGGGCATAGGAACAGCTATTACCGCTTTCTTTCCCACAGCCCTGTGGCTCTATGCCGCCACAGTAATTATGTCCATTGGTTTTCATTATCTGGAGACTTTGCATAACTCGCTCAGCCTGCAATGGCTTAGCAAAGATGAAGCGCCCCGCGTGCTAGGCCAGCTATTAAGCGTACGTGCTATATGTAATTTAATAGTGCTAGGTGGTATCTATCTTTATCTCTACTTTTTTGCCGCGAATTATGTGTTCATCTATATGTTGGCTGGCGGCGCAGCCATAGCTATTGGCTTTTTTTGTTGGACAGCTATTCCTCATTTTGAAGACAGCGTCGTGCAGAAAAAGTCTTTGTTTTTACGCCGACAGTATTGGCTTTATTATTTTCTAACTTTTCTTGCCGGCGCGCGCCGACAGATTTTCGTCGTGTTTGCCGGATTTCTTATGGTAGAGAAGTTTGGTTTTCCAATAGAGAATGTAGTGTTGTTGACTTTAGTTAACGCTGCTTTAACTTATTGGCTGGCCCCAAAAATTGGTGCATTGATTAGTTACATAGGAGAGCGGCGGGCACTCACTCTGGAATACATTGGCCTGGTAATCATTTTTGTCAGCTATGCTTTCGTTGATTCAATAGCAGTGGCAATAGCACTGTATTTGCTAGATCACTTGTTCTTCGCTATGGCTATCGCTATCAAGACTTACTTTCAGAAGATCGCTGATCCAACAGATATAGCTGCCACTTCATCCATCAGCTTTACCATCAATCACATCGCCGCAGTCATCCTGCCAGCAGTACTCGGATTTGTTTGGGTAATTAACCACAGCGCTGTATTTCTTGTGGGTGCAGGAATCGCATTTGGTTCGCTGGTACTCACTCAATTAATTCCTGACAAACCACGGCAGGGCCAGGAAACTCGCTGGATTCAGTGGTCTCCTCAAACACAACGGTCCCAAGTCCTTGATTAAATAATTCTTTACAGTTAGTTAACGTCACTTACCTAGTTTTGTAACCGGAAAGGCTCTATGTTTCTTTGCCTTAGATCTTATTGGGTTCTTAGGAGTAGAGCATCCACATGAATTTAAAGCGTAAGACCTTGCCAGCACTGATTTCCTTGGCAACCCTGGTTTCCATGCAGCCCACATGGGCACAACAGGACCAGATTGAAGAAGTAGTAGTCTGGGGTAGATCCCTGCAATTAATTGGAACAGCAGACTCTGCTTCCCAGGGAGTCATTGGTTATGCAGATTTTTCAACTCGACCAATAGCGCGAGTAGGAGAACTCGTCGAAGTCGTTCCCGGCATGATAGCCACGCAACACAGCGGCCCTGGTAAGGCGAATCAGTATTTCCTGCGCGGATTCAATCTGGATCATGGTTCAGATTTTTCCACCTTTTTCGATGGCATGCCAGTAAACATGCGCACCCATGCCCATGCTCAAGGTTATATGGACCTGAACTTCATCATTCCCGAAATCATCGAGCGCATAGATTTTCAAAAAGGCCCCTACTTTGCCGATACTGGTGACTTTTCACTGGCCGGATCGAATTCAATGAAGACCTATGATGTTCTAGAAGAAGGTTTCAGCGAATTAACCCTCGGCTCCCGCGATGAGATTCGATTCGTCACTGCAAACTCATTTGATTTCGCTGAAGGCTCTTTGCTTTATGCTTTAGAACACCAACAAACCAATGGTTTTTATGATCTAGAACAAGATGTCAGAAAGCTAAATGGCTTGCTCAAATACACAGGTAATTTCGCTGGTGTTCCTAGTCGAATTACCTTAAGTGCCTACGATTCAGAGTGGACTTCTACTAATCAAGTTCCGCAACGTGCAGTGAATAGTGGCTTAATTGATCGCTTCGGTTTTATAGACCCAGACCTTGGTGGTGAATCCTATCGCTATTCAATTACAGGTAACTTTGAATTAGCAGAAAGCTGGGACTTAAATCTATATGCCAGTTCTTATTACATGAGCCTGATTAACAATCCAACCTATCTGTTAAATGATCCAATTAATGGCGATGAGTTTGAACAGGAAGATGAGCGGCGCCTGTTCGGTGGCACATTAAGAAATGAAGCCGAGATTGAATTATTCGGGGTACCCGTAAGACGAACTGTTGGTTCCGACATACGATACGACAATGTGGACGAACTCAACCTATTTAACACACTTTCCCGAAGACGCATTAGCACAATACGCGAGGATAAAGCAGAAGAATTCAGCATTGGTGCTTTTGGCGAACTGCAATTTCTAGTTACTGATGCTTTACGGGCTACCGTTGGAGTGCGCTACGACTACTATGATGGTGAAGTAGATGCATTTCGATCGCAAAACTCCGGCAGCGATGATGATTCGCTATGGCAACCCAATATCGGGCTAGCTTATCGTCTAAATGAAAATTTGGAATTTTATGGAAACTACGGACACGGCTTTCATTCCAATGACGTCCGCGCTGCGGTTAATACTGTTGATCCTGTAACTGGCGATCCAACCGAATCATTAGAGATGTTAGTTGAAGGGAAAGGCAGCGAAATCGGTTTTCGCTATGACACCCTCGAAGGATTTAATTTATCAGCTGCCTACTACACACTAAAAATGGATTCGGAGCTGGTATTCGTAGGCGATGCTGGCACAACAGAACCTGGTGATCCTTCGCGTCGTGATGGAATCGAAGTAACTTCATTCTGGGAAATCAGCGATCAACTAGTCTTTGATATTTCTGGCGCTAAATCCGATGGGCACTTTATTGGATTGCCTTCAGGCGAAAACGCAATTCCCGATGCTCACGACTTAGTTTATGGAGTAGGTCTGACCTATGCCGGTGGAAATGGCTGGACCTCAAGTCTGCGAGTTAGACATTTTGGGGATGCGGCACTAACTGAAGACGAAGTAGTCGAAAAAGGTAGTTCTACTTTGCTTCATTTCGGCTTGTCTTACGAGCAAGACAATTGGGAAATTGGATTAGACATACTTAATCTTCTCGACGAAGAAGATGATGACATTGCTTATTGGTTTGAATCACAGCTGCCAGGAGAGGCGGCAGCAGTAGAAGACATCCATTTCCATCCAGCGGATCCTCGCACCGTACGAGTATTGATGAAATACAAGTTTTAACTAACTAGTTTCACCCCGTCCCTGTTGATAACAGCAAAACAACAAGGACATGCAGACGGGAGCTCTGAATTGGCAGAGCTCCCGCTGCAACCCAAAAGTTTCTAGTCCTGATCGAATACGACGGTAAATGTAACCGGAACAGCGCGGCTAATGCTGGGAAGACCAGCAACTTCGCGCAAGGCTTCTACACCTGAAACCATTCCGTGAGTGTCTGCAATTACTAAGATCGGTTTTACAGTAGAAGCTACGGCACCATTAGCTATACGAGTAACCAGAACATCCGCATTGTAAGAATTGGTCTCACCATGGATGTCTAATTCAAAAGGGATTTGCATAGCTTGAGTAGAACCAGTTGACATAGCAGTTACTGCTGCAACATCGATATTTCCGGTAATTCTGGCTTCAGGAAAAATACTGGTTTCGAACAACATATTTTGCATGCGCTCATTTCGAATATCGATGAGTGTATTAACACTGGCAAGTTCTACAACAATCTCAACTGTACCGTCATCATCGATCGAACCAGCCATAAGATCAAAAGTGTGAACCTCTCCAACATGGTCCGCCTTAATGGTGACGAAACTCAAGGTTGAAGAATCATTGACTAAAGACCATTCGGCCTGGGCTGTACTGGTCAGAAATACGGCTGTAACACCTAGAGTGACCAATTTTGTTAGGGACTTGAGGATCATCCTCGCTCTCCTTTCTTCATTGTGTTGTGTGGGTTAGCAGAGAAATTGGAGTTGCTAAGCTTACCCGATAATACCTTTAAGGGTATAGCACGTTTATAATCATGCTTCTGAAAAAGACATCCTAAACAGGAATTAGATGACTTTAAATATCCCAGTTCTCGACGCAAACCGCGGACTCGATGACGATCAGTTCATCGAAGCGCTTGCTGCTGCCTGCGAAGAATGGGGCTTTTTCCAGATCATAGGACATGGGATCGATCTAGAATTGCGACGACGTTTTTTCAGTGGTGTAGAAGATTTCTTCGCACTGCCTAAAGATACAAAACTGGCTCTATCTCGAACTGAAAATAATATCTGGGGCTACTATGATAAAGAGCTCACTAAAAATAGAGTCGATGCCAAAGAGATTTATGACATCGATGGCAATATCGACAATCTCAGAAAAGAGCATCCTGAGCTTCCGGTTCCATGGACTGAAGACCTTCCAACCCTTAGACCAGTTGCCATGGAATGGCTGCAACAAGTAGAACAGTTAAGTTTAAATCTGCTTGGTTCGATTTGTATTGCATTAGGAGAGTCATCGGCAGCGCTTAATCCATTCTTTTTGAAAAATCATACCAGCTTCTTGCGCTTTAATTACTACCCATCGATTAGCGAAAGGCTTCCCTTAAATGAGGCTGAAGGGTTGGGCATCCACCCTCATACCGATGCAGGTGCATTAACCGTGTTAGCGCAAGATGATGTGCTCGGACTTCAGGTTCGAAAAGATGACACCTGGCACACAGTAGTGCCGGTAGAAGATGGTTTTATTATCAATATCGGTGACATGCTTCAGGTCTGGTCAAACGATAGATTTAAAGCACCTGAGCATCGTGTGTTAGCGAGCGGCAAACGGGCGCGTTACTCAGCTCCGTTTTTTTATAACCCATCCTACGAAACTGTTTGTACTCCGTTGGTCGCTCAATCAGAAGATAGTCATTACAAGGCCATTTCCTGGCGCGATTTTCGTAGTGGTCGCGCCGCTGGCGACTATGCTGACCTTGGCGAAGAAATCCAGATTTCCTGGTACCGGATTTAGACAATCTAACTCGCTGTAACAAGCAATTAACCAAAATTAAGGTAAACTGGTCCCCTTTTGCCTGAACTGAATGGAAATGAAAGTAAGTAGCCCAATCGTAAAACACTTGATACTAGTCGGAGGTGGGCACAGCCATCTGGCGGTACTGAAGTACTTGGGAATGAATCCTGTGCCCGGGCTTGCAGTCACCCTAATCAGTCGCGATATTAATACGCCCTATTCAGGCTCTCTGCCTGGATACATTACTGGAGTCTATGAGTTTGACGAAATTCATATCGATCTACGCCCTCTTGCTCAGTTTGCAAATGCGCGAATTATTCAGGAAGAAATTCAGTCAATCGATTTAACAAAAAAAGAAATTGGATTGCATGATCGGCCTACAATTTCATTCGATTTAATTTCGCTCAACATTGGTTCTAAGCCGGATGCATTTAATATTCCTGGTGCCCATGATTTTGCAATCGGGATAAAACCCATCGATGAATTTCTTTCTAATTGGGATTCGATTCTTAAACTGGCCATCCATAGTCTGGAGCAGGATAAAGAATTCTCCATCGCCATTGTCGGCGGCGGGCCAGCCAGTGTTGAACTAGCTTTTGCGACCCAATTTCGCATTCATCAAGAGCTGCAACTAAAGACCACTGAAAAATCTTTGCTCAACATAAAAATAATCAGCGCAGATCAAGAACTCTTATGCCTGCACAATTCGAAAGTTCGCAGCTTTGCAAAAACCGAACTGGTAAAACGCAATATAGAGGTAATATTAGAATCCTATGTCTCGGGATTTGAAGAGAACAAAGTGATTTGTGAAAATGGTAATACATATTCCGCTGATAAGGTCGTCTACGCTACCGGGGCCTCAATTCCTCCCTGGCCTGGAGAATGCGGACTGGCATTAACAGAAGACGGCTTTATCGAAGTGAACAGCCATCTGCAATCCACGTCTCATGAGTTTGTTTTTGCGGCGGGAGATGTGGCGGATATTCGAGGTGACCCGAGACCGAAATCTGGTGTTTATGCAGTTAGGCAGGGTCCTCCCCTAGCCAAGAATCTGGTACGTTATGCAACTGGCAAATCCCTGACTCGCTACAAACCACAACAACATGCCCTCGCACTATTGAGCATGGGTAATAAGTCAGCAATCGCTTCTCGCA
Source organism: Gammaproteobacteria bacterium (assembly GCA_019654215.1). Taxonomy (GTDB): domain Bacteria; phylum Pseudomonadota; class Gammaproteobacteria; order Pseudomonadales; family Pseudohongiellaceae; genus UBA9145. The sequence continues at coordinate 29,295 of BPDI01000007.1, forward strand.
ATAATTTTTTCTTTCAAGGTCGTAGCGTCTGGTCTATCAAACACAACATAGATACAAGCTTTATAAAAAAGTACTCCAATCTACCGGAAATGAATGCGCAATTAGATTTGGCTGAAGGACTGGTAGACAAGCAAACCGAACAGCAGCTTCGCAGCCATGCCTTGCGTTGTGCAGGATGCGGTGCAAAAGTAGCGAGCAATGTTTTACAAGAAGTGTTGCAACAACTTTCAATAATTGATCGAGGCAATGTTCTAATTTCAGAAGCAACCACTGAAGATGCCTCATTGATAAAGCTGGATGACGGTAGAATTCTTGTTCAAAGCATCGATCAAATAAAAGCATTTGTTAATGATCCCTGGATATTTGGCCGCATTGCGACGAATCACTGCTTGAGTGATATCTACGCGATGGGATGTGAGCCCCATTCAGCACTGGCAGTTGTCGGTATACCCTTCGCAGCAAAAGACTTCAGTAGAGCGCAATTAAAAGAACTTATGCTTTCTTGTACCGAAGCTCTAAATGAGCATAATTGCGCACTAGTTGGGGGGCATTCATCGGAATCAGAAGACTTGCATTTTGGTTTATGTGTAAACGGATTTATTGATGAAGAAAAACTATTAACCAAAGGAGGTATGCAAGGCGGTGATATTTTAATTCTCACCAAGCCACTCGGAACTGGAACACTTTTGGCGGCAGACATGCGCTATAAAGCATCTCACAACTGGATGCATAATGCTCTGGAGCAAATGCTACAATCCAATAAAAGGGCGGCTGCATGTTTAATAAAACACAGCGCGACTGCTTGCACTGACATTACCGGATTCGGCCTAGCCGGACATCTAATGGAGATGCTTTCAGCTAAAAACGCCGAAGTGCAACTTAGTTTGGGTGATATAGCTCCGCTGAATGGTGCGTTAGATACGCTGCAACAAAATATTTTCAGCTCGCTGCACAACGACAACAAATTAATAGCAGCAAACAGCATCTATAATTACGAAGCTTTTGCTCACGATCCAAAATTTGAATTGCTGTTCGATCCCCAAACTGCCGGCGGGTTGCTTGCTTCGGTTCCCGATGAAAACGCCGAAGAATGTCTGCAGGAATTAAGAGAATATGGCTATTCGGATGCCAAGGCGATCGGACGAATTGCCAAGCTCGATGGCGACCTACCTTCCATCGTTCTTACTTAGTAAATTACTGTTTTTAATACGTTTTTTATTTATTTTTTCGGCCCCTCGTCAGGCGCTGCCTAGTAGAAACTATAGCTCTGCGGTATAGTTCAACCTTCTTCAGCGGTTTCACTCAGGAATGTTTGTGAAAAAGAAATCTAAGATTGAAAAAATGTTTAATGTGCTCGCTTATACCAGCGTAGGGAGCAGTAATGATGCTCGAGAGTGCCCACGCCCAAGATTCAGCCAGCCGTGATGTTCTGGAAAGATACGGCAATCTAAACGTTACTCGCGAAGGCCCTACTATTGATGCAGAGCTTGCACAGAAAATGTTTCGCCGAGGCAACACCTATAGCAACTTGCAACGCTATGACGAAGCAATTGAAGAATATCGAAAAGCAATAAGCGCAGACCCAAACCATTCCGCAGCAATTCGCAATTTAGCAAATACATATTACTTCCTAGAAAGATATGATGAAACCAAGCCATTACTTGCTCGTTTTATTGAACTCGAAGACGCCGAAACTGCCGCTTTAATTGCCGCAGTGGCCACGCTAGGTGAACTCGAACGACAATCTCGTAACTTCGAAGTATCTATTGGCTATGATTTGCGAGCGATTGAGTTAGACCCGAACAATGATTCGCAGATCCATATTATGGCCAATACTTACAAAATGCCGGCGAAGCCGATAAAGCTATCGATGTTTATCGTGCCGGAATCGAGGTTATGCCAGACAATGCATTTTTCTTTCGCAGTCTAGGTCGTATCCTGGAAGAGGAAGGCCGATTAGAAGAAGCTCTTTCTGAATATAAAACTGCGCAGAAAGGAACCCCGATTCGGATTTCTATGTCAATCTGGTGGATTAACTCGCCGCCGATTGGAAAACTAATTTAATAATTTTCCAGTAAAAAATTTCTCTCCTCTTCGCTTAAAGCAACTATACGCTGCACTTCGGCATAGAAATCTGGCATTACGCCTCGACCTGCTCTAATAAATTTTGAAGAATGGAACGTAGTCATTATAGGAACCAACAGTAGACAATTGCGCATTGTTTAATGATCTTGAAAACCAACTGTCGTATCCCCATAGCCATTCCAACTAGCTTTAAGATTTTCATATTCCTCGCGTAACCGGTTTTGTAAACCGGTTTTCTCTTCTCGTTTTCTTACCTCACTTAATTCCAGCTATAAAGTTCAGCGAATTGATCCCGAAATTCCGTAACCAAATCAATAAACTTTTGCTGTCGACTATGGGCTCTTTCTGCTATCGCGATGGTGTTGGCACGATTGGTGGCCTGAAGCCAGCGACGCAGCCCTTCTCTTTCAACCGCTGTGGCAAAGCTCTCATTAAAAGTGTATTGCCAGGCAGATAAGCTATCTGATGGGCAAGTTCATGAATAATTAATCCAGCCAATTGTAATTTGTGCGGGAAATAACCGTGCTCAGCAACGAATCGTCGAACCAGCCTAGAGTCGAATAGGCATCTACCCCGCCGGTATACACATCGAAACCTTCATCTTCTAATTGCGTCGCATAATTTAATGCGCTGGCCTCATTAAAATAACCGCGATAGGCGACGCAACCAGCAATAGGGAAACACCAGTTAATTGGGTCAGTTGAAAACTCCGGGGCTGCGAAAACATTCCACACTGCGTGTTCACGGTTTACATCAACATAAGTGGAATAATTGTTTGCAACCGGCAAATCTAAGTCATTCGCCGCGAATTCCGAATCTGCAAGACCTCGATAAACTTGCCTCTTAGCTTCTCTGACGTTTCCGCATCACTAAGTAGGTGCTGAATATCCTCTCGACCAAAAACGATTGCTAGCTGGCCACGGGTTGCCTGGCCGTAATAACCAATGGTTTCACATGATATGAGAAAAATAGAAATTGCTAATAAGACAATTAGTTTGATCAAATTTGATTTACTAACAGCTAACTCAGGAATCATCCGTTTCCATACCTTGAATCGTGACAACAACCGAGCGGGATCCAACATAGTTACGATGCTCACCGAGATATAATCCCTGCCAGGTTCCCAGCAGTAATCTTCCACTTCCGATTGGTATGCTTAACTCTGAACCAAGCAATCCTGATTTGATGTGGGCCGGCATATCGTCAGGGCCTTCATAGGTATGTTCATAGTAAGGAGCATTTTCTGGCGCCAGCTCATTTAAGTGACTTTCCATATCCCGACGTACTGAGATATCGGCATTTTCATTTATGCTTAAGGAAGCAGATGTGTGTTGCAATAGAAAGTGCGCGATACCCACTTTTACCATACGCATTTCTGGAAACTGACTGGTTATCTCATCAGTTATGAGATGGAAGCCGCGGCTTTTAGGAGACAATTGGATTTTTTTCTGTAACCACATACAAGAATAAAAAGTCTGTGAAGACTAGGGCTCCACTAGCTCAATTTCGAAAAGATTGGCCCAATGCTTTCCGGTTACAAATAGTCTTTCGTTTTCTGCATCCCAGGCGATGCCATTGAGAACAGCTTCACGACTGCCTAACTGAGTTTCGTTACTTAATCCGGTTAAATCGATAAAGGAAGTAACCACACCATCTTCTGGATTAATCCTTACAATAAAATCTGTTTGCCAGACGTTTGCCCAGACTTCTCCATTAATGTATTCCAACTCGTTAATATTTGTTAAAGGATTACCAGCAAAGGTGACGGTGATTCTTTTCTGCGGAACAAAGTTTTCAGTCTCCATGAATTGGAGTATTGCAGTACCGTCACTAAGAATTATGTGCTCACCATCGTAAGCTAGGCCCCACCCTTGAGTGGAATTATAGTGAGTACCCAATTGTTCAAAAGTGTTCTTATCCCAAACGAACACCATGTTCGAAGTCCAAGTGAGCTGATAAATTTTGTCGCCGACAACTTCAATCCCTTCCCCAAAATAACGGCGACTCAAGCGTTGAGTCATTAAAACTTCGTTATCTTCCAAATTAATTTTCTTGAGAGTAGAAAGACCGTTCTTACCTGTGCCTTCAAACAGATATCCCTCGTGATAAATTAGACCCTGAGTAAAAGCATTTATATCATGTGGATAGGTGTTAATAATGCGATAACTGTATTCTTTCGGTGTTTCCTGGCTAATAACAGGAACAATTGAACCGCTAGCAACAAAGGCCAGCAGCATTGAGAAAAGTGTGATCTTCAAATATTTCATCACTGTTATAGAATGACCATAAATACGAGTAAATCCTATATTTCTTCCGACCAATGCGGAGTCTTCCATGTCAGATGATTGTCTGTTTTGCAAAATAATAGCCGGTACAATCCCTTCCACAGAAGTCTACCGTGATGAGGATGTTTTTGCATTTGAAGATATCAATCCTACAGCACCGATCCATACCCTGGTAATCCCAATCAAACACCTGAAAGACGTAGCCGCAGCGGAACAAGAAGACGCGGAGTTACTAGGAAAACTTATGTTGGCAGCTAACAAAATTGCCGATGAGAAGGGTCTTGGCGAAGAAGGTTTTCGCTATGTAATAAACACCGGCAGTCACGGTGGCCAAACAGTCTTCCATTTGCATTTACATATAATTGGCGGCCGTCAAATGAGCTGGCCTCCAGGCTAACAATTAGAGCAATTTCCTCAGAGAAGCTTCGTTCGCTTCAAACACACCCTTTTCAGTAATAATGCCGGTTACGAACTTCGCCGGTGTTACATCAAATCCATAGTTACTAACTGCTGTATTATTTGGGGCAATTTGCACTGACTCGATGTTTCCTTCCGCAGTTACTCCACTAATGTGACTAACTTCTTTTCCATCTCGTTCTTCAATTGGAATTGATTCCATGCCATCGACGATTGAAAAGTCAATCGTGGATACTGGCAAAGCCGCATAGAAAGGAATGTTATTGTGATGTGCAGCCAGGGCTTTTAAATAAGTACCGATCTTATTACAAACATCACCACCCAATGTCGTCCGATCGCTCCCTACGATACAAACATCCACTTTACCCGTTTGCATTAAGTGACCCCCGGCATTGTCCACAATCAATGTGTTAGGAATTTGCTGTTGAGTGAGCTCCCAACAAGTTAATGAAGCTCCTTGATTTCGCGGTCGGGTTTCATCTACCCAGACATGTAATGGGATTCCTGCTTCATGAGCTTTGTAAATCACAGACAAGGCAGTTCCCCAATCCACCGTTGCCAGTGCTCCAGCGTTGCAGTGAGTTAAGATGTTTAATCGTTTTTTTGTTTCACCAATTTCCCGCCAATATTCTTGCAATATGCCTAAACCATGTTCACCAATAGCTTCACACACGGCGATATCTTCTTTTTCCATGAGTTGAGCTATCTCCAAAGCCTTGCCGGGTAAAGCATTAAAATCCAGGCCGTGAAGATATTCCTGAGTTCGTTGTAAAACCCACCTCAGATTAACGGCAGTTGGTCGCGTGTTTGCTAAAGCATTAACCGCAGAATCTAGGTTCTTTGAATCATCACGCAATGCCAGATAGATACCGTAGGCAGCAGTAACTCCAATCAAAGGAGCGCCCCGAACTCGCATTGAGGAAATAGCCTCACAAGCATCTTCCAAAGATTGTAGGCTTAGGATTTTTATCTGATGGGGAAGATAGTCTGGTCGACAATGCAGATCTCATCAGTTTCTGGTTCGTACCAAATACTCTGTAACTGTTCGCCATCGATTTTCATTTTATTGCGGCGACCCGTTTAGATAACTCGTTCATTACCGCCATCGATTGGCAACTGCGAGCCGGTTGTTTTATCGAGTGAATTGCCAGCGAAAAGCGCAACTGCACGAGCTACATCTTTCGAACTCACTTCAGTTTTCAATACGTTTGAGGTCTTGTATTCCTCGACACTCATCCCGTAATTTTCTGCTCTGGAAGCTAAGACTTCATCAGTCCAGAGTGCCGTATCATAAACTGCATTCGGATGCAGAGCATTTACGCGAATACCGTCTGCTCCAAGCTCTAGCGCTGCAACCCTGGCCATCTGGGTTAATCCTGCTTTCGCCGATGAATACGCTGCTGCTCCCTTTCCCGGCGCGGGTACATTCTTAGAAGCAACGATAACCACTGCAGGATCGAAGCCTTCTTTTAGAAAAGGAAGACTCGCGCGCATGATGCGCATGTGAGAACTGAGATTTAACTCGAGGGATTTCTCCCAGTTCGAATCGTCCATGGCCTCGATATTCTGGCTCTCAGGAAAATTTCCCGCATTGCTCACTAAAATATCGATTCCACCAAAAAATTGAATCCCCGCCAGGAGCGCTGCTTCGATTTCTTCTGGATTGGTCACATCACAACGCACAGACAGCACCATTGGATTATCGAATTTGCTTGTAAGTTGTTCATCAATGTCCAGAGCAATAACCACCGCACCCAGAGAAACTAATTCGTTTACACAGGCCTCTCCGATACCTGACGCTGCGCCCGTTACAACTGCTATCTTCCCTTCAAATTCTGCACGGGTGGCACCGGATTTTAGTTTCGCCTGTTCCAGCTCCCAATATTCAACATCGAATAAATCTGAACGAGGCAATGTCTGCCAGCCACCTAATGCCTCACCCTGTTGAATAGCACGAATCGTGTGCTGTGTAATGTCACTGACAATTTCCAGGCGTTTTCGATTCCCCGCCAGATAAACATGCCTTTGTTCTTCCACACGCCATATCTAGGCATAGTATCTAAACATTGGTGAGCATCTGTTGCGTGTTCCTGAAAGTATTCTCGATAAGTATTCTCAAACTTTACCAGCTCCGCAGCCGGCTCTGCATCAAATACGGCGGCAAATGCTTTGGCATGAATAGTGTGATCTGGTGTTAGTGGTCCGCAGGTTGCCAGGTCCGCCACATTATTAAGGGAAGCAAACCCCGTTGCTTCCTGTGTAGTATCCAGACGAACCAGAACGGGATTTCCAAATAATTTTCCCGCCGCTCGTCTCAGCTTCACAATTTGCAAGCAGTCGTCTCCATCTATATTGCTTTCCGCATGAGCGACAGTATTGGTATCAGTATTACTGGTAATAAAATCTTCCGCCTTGGCGACAAGCTTGATCATGTTGTCATAGCTGATCTTTGCATCTTCATGGAAGGTAAAAATGCCGTGATGTAAAAGTACGATTCCTTTCAGAGTGGACCAATCCAAATCGCGGGTCGCTTCTGCTACCTGCCGTGCCAAAATAAAGCCGGGCATGATGTAGGGAAGTATAAGTACTTCATCCCCATAAATTTGTTTTAAGTGCTCGTCACCGTTTGGTGTATTGCTGATAGTTACCACTGCATCAGCGTGGCTGTGGTCAACATATTTATGCGGAATCAATGCATGAAGAATGGCCTCAACCGAAGGCGTCGGACCTTGAGGATCTAATAAAGCCAGTCGCAACTGGCGCATCATTTCACTGTCACTGAGTGACTTCAGATCACCCAATCGCAATAAATAGTCAAGTCGAACCGGTGGAAATCCAGCCGCTTCGATTGTCCGTAGATCCCAACCAGAGCCTTTAACAAACAGAACCTTTTCTTCTTCACCGAATACAGTTTCTGCAGTTCCTTTAACTGAAGTATTACCTCCACCGTGAAGCACCAGATCTTCTTCTTCGCCAAGCAAGTTCGAAGTAAATACACGCATGGCGACTTCATCATCACCTATTTCTTCTAATCTGCTTTTGTCCCAACGGTTTCTCATGGATCTATAGTTCTAAATTTTCTTTAGAATACAAACAAAAAACGCATCTTCAAAGAAGATGCGTTTTTCTTAAATTTGAGTACTTCTAGAATTAGTTAGGTTCAACAATCGAGATGTTTGCCATTCCAGCTTGTCGGGCTGCGTCCATAATCATTACCAAAGTAGATACATCGGAAGAATTATCAGGCTGGATAATTACAGAAGCCGCTGGATTTTCTGCTTTCAATTGGTCGATATTAGAACGAATCTGCGTCTCAATAATTGGACGTGGATTACCGTTCAAAATAATTTCGTTATTAGGGCCAATCTCGAACAGAATGTTTCGCGGCTCATCATCCTCTGGAGGTGGAGGGTTATCATTATTGTTATCACTACTTGCTGCACTAATTGCAGTTTCTGATAGAAAGGTAGCGGTCACAACGAAGAAAATTAGGAGAATAAACACCACATCAAGCATGGGTGTTAAATCAATCTTGGCATCATCTGCCGATTTGCGACCAGCGATCTTTTTCATTTTTCTGTCCTGCCTGCCCTGCTTTCAACAGCTTACATAGATAAGCGAGAGTATATCAGCGACATAGCCAGAAGCAACTCCGCCTCTAAGGTCTTGTCGATCCTACGAAAATATCAAGTAAAGCCAATGACTTACTTGTATTCTCTTCAAAATTTACCCACATTATTTGTGGGAAGGTGTTACTTTTTTAATGTATTTACGCTGTGCTTAATAAGCTCTTTTAGCTGCTTGGCATTCTTACCATCTCGGGAATTTACCCGTAAACCGTGAAGGGTATTCATGAGTACGTCTGCCGCGAATTCAACGCTAACTCCTTTTCTTAGTTTACCTTTGGATTGCGCTTCTTTTAATCGAGCAACAATCGCTTTACGAATTGAACTTAGAGCTCCGCGCACAACTTTTTTCATGTTTTTGTCATAGTTAATACTTTCACAAAGAGAATTAACCAATAGACAACCCATGGAACGATGTTTGTTTGAAACATTTAGAATAGCTTCATCGAAATAAGCATTGACAGAATCCCAGGCATTCAGCTTAGGATTCTTTAATGAGCTTTTTAATTTGTCTGTCAACAATCTTATTATATTGATCTACACAAGACTTAAAGAATGTGTCTTTATCGCCAAAAGAATTATAGAGAGTACCTCTATTAATTCCTGTGCAATCTAAAAGCTTTTGGACCGAACTCGCTTCGTACCCTTCTCGCCAAAACTGCTCCATTGCGTTAGTTAATACTTTGTTTTCATCGAATTCGACTGGTCTTGCCATAACATTTACTCAGATTTATCTATACAAAAAATTAAAATACTTACGATTTGTGAATAAAGAAACGGCATCCTTGTGTGCCGTTTCAAACTCTCCAGATTTTGAGAGCGCGCTATTGTATTACAGTCATTTTCGATTTACATCAGCCCTTACCAGAAATTATTTAGATATTTTGAACAAAGTTAAGAAATTCGAAAATTCATTTCGATTAGTTTGTAGAAAAATTAAAGTGCGCCGAATAGGGGAACCAAAATTGAATGGAGGTTCAATTATCCAATTTTGAATTGGTTGATTTTTAACCAATTACAAATTAGAGATGATGGTGACTGTTAAACCTATCAATCCACCAAGGAAACATCCCCACACTACTAGCCATCCAAGATGTTTACGGATCATCCCCTTGGATGATCTCTTTAAACCATCTGAGGAGTCATCTGATCCAGGCGATGATCGATTAGTTCAGCCACTTTATTGCGAATCGCTTCATCATCCAGTGCATTTTTCAGAGCATCCTGAATCTGACCCTGTAATCCAGATTTAGCGAACTGTTCCTGGAAATAATCACGCATCTTTTCTACGAAAGGAGATTTCAAAGGGTTGAGCGCGTCACGTCCACCAACCATGTTTAACATGCTACTGAATGAAGAAGACATGATCACATCTAGAAGAGATTCGAACGCCGCATCGAGATCCAAGTCATCGAGGGCCCTTGTTTCAAGGAAGCGCGGATTTTTTTGGGAAACGTATCGCCTGCGCCATGGAAAAATTCTTCGAGGTCAGCACTATTAAAAAACTGGTCCATGATCAGTTTGCGAATTCCCACTTTGAACTCCTCAAAGCGCATGGGTATTACCCCAGAACCATAAAGACCCGGCACCCGCTCAAAGAGCATGTGGACGGCTATCCAGTTCGTAATCCCTCCGGATAAGGGGAAAGAGACCAGAGTTTAAAATGTATATCTGGTAGGGATCAGGAACGGTAAATCCAATCAGAATCAAGACGGCGGCAAATAAATTGCTTACGAGACTCTTATTAATAGTATTACTCCTGAGGAATCCTGCAACGCCGCATCATAAATGATGCACTTGCAGACGGGCAAGCTATAGGCGGAGTTGTTCTGAAATGGGCATGCGTTCGCGGATTTTTCGGAGGTATTCTAAGGGCTATCTCAGCCAGTGCTATACCTTCACCCTTCTCAACACTATCTAGGATGGACCCCCATGGATCGATGATCAACCCTGTGTCCCCAGGTTTCCCGTTTATCATTGTGCTTACCACCCTGAGCAGCAGCCACGATGTAACACTGATTTTCAATTGCCCTTGCCCTTAACAGAGTTTCCCAATGAGCATTGCCGGTAACTGCAGTAAACGCGGAAGGAATCGTAACGATTTCCGCTCCTCTTTTAAAAAACTCACGATACAGTTCGGGAAATCGCAAGTCATAGCACACACTCAAACCGAGATGCCCTATTTCTGTTTTAGCGTGACGATTTCATCACCAGGCTCATAGCTGGTGATTCAGAATAGCTAGCCTGTTTGTCTGCCACTTTCACATCGAACAAATGCATCTTGTCATAACGAGCAATTTGCTGACCGTCGCTATCGAAAACCAGGCATGCAGCTCTTACTCGAGTGTCTTCTATCAAATGATCAGCATCAGAAAAAGTTGTATTGGGTCGCGTTAGCAAAGGAATTGTGCCGCCAAAAGAATTAATCCATATTTTTTGGCTTGAGCAGAAAGGAATCCCTGAATCTTACCTTCCCCTTCGCTTCACCAAACCATGCATAGGTCCACCTTCAGACCGCAAATACTTCAGGTAATGAAACCATTTTTGCTTGCTTAGCGCTTGTGCTATGAGCCTTTCTGCGGCGGCAAGATTTGCATCTACTTTTCCCAGTAGAAACCATCTGGCCGCTGCGACTACATGTTTCATTTAAACTTACTGAGGGGGCCGCAAAGCCACTTCCGCTGCAAACGAATATAGTGACGAAGTGATTCTAATTGTTCTCGGTTAAATCTCTGTAGATTGGCATTCCATTGTCAGACAGTGCACCTTTCCCTAACAACGTTCTCGAAGCTTCTCTTAAAAGAGGAACACCTGAAGCTCTCAAATCGGAGCGATACCTGCAGCAATTGCACCACCACCGTGCACATCTGCAAGTGCCATTAAATTCCCCCGCCTTCAACTGCTAAATCTTGATTCACTATAAAGTCAGATGAAGGCAATGGCTGTGGAACTAACGGCGGAGTTGCTTGGAAAACTGCGGTTCCATTCAGAGAAAAGGCAACAGGGGGCGTTCCTGAGCCCATAAGACCAACCATGTTCTGCCGCTTAGTCCGCCGAGAGCTGCCATTGAACCCCCCAACCCACAAGCAAGGCAAAGTATTGTTTGCCATCAATCGCATAAGTGATCGGAGGGCAGAGATCCTAACCCAAGATCTAATCCCAAAGCTCTTCCCCAGTTTCAGCGTCGTAGGCAATCAAATGGCCTCTGCTCTACCTTGAAATATAGATTGTTGCTGTGGTAAGGTTCCGCATTCCAGATATCATCCGCCAACACTTCCCACACCTGTTCCTGACGCACTGGATCCCAGGCTTGCAGTGAAGCTGGTGCATCGTCACGGGTACCGCCACCAGGCCTGGAATTTACACCAGTATTAAGTCGCCATTGTCCTTTCAAAGTTTTCGATATCAATACCTTATCACCTATAAGTAGAAGAATGAATCGATGGAATTAAGCAAGGCCCGTGTTGGGGTTAAAAGACATGGCATGCCAAACTTGTGCGCCAACTGGTCCAGGCGAAATTCTTATAGCCGAAGTTTCTAACGCACTCCAGGAACTCTACGGGCTAGCCGTATCAAGATCGTAATGAGAGGCCCAAGTAAATTCGTAATTTTTTCTGCGGGTAGCAACTCACCGTTTTTCGATTTATGACTAAAAGAAACCATTCTTCGGTGCCTGCATTAAGGCTTAATGGTTCACCATGATAACAAGTCAGCCAGGACTATGTCCATATTGGAGTTGTAGTCCCAAGTTTCCCCTGGGTGTTCTGGTGATGCCAAAGGTATGCGCCGGTATCAGGATCAAGTGCAACATAGAATCAGAAACAGGGTTTTCACCCCGCTAGGACTCGAATCTTTCTATTCCATGGAGAACCTTACCGGTTCCTATATATAGCTGCTCCAATTCTGCGTCATAGGTCCAACCTGCCAGGAATTGCCACCACCGCCGTGACGCCACCATTCGCCGGTCCAGGTTTCCGCTGCCATCTCCCTGCATCATCTTCAAAGCCATCAGCAGGATTTCCGGGGAAAAATCCAGAATCGCCAGGCCTGGTCACCGGTTTCTGCATCATAGGCAGAGACATAACCCGTTCGGTCCTTTTCTGTTCCACCATTGCCAATTAAGACCTTCCCCTTTTAAAAGGGTTTTGGGCCCCGGGGATATACATAGCTAATGCTGGATCGATAGTCTGAGTGCTCCAAGCTGCTCACCCGACTCCCGATTAAACCAATTAATCTGCCGTCCCAGGTTGCAACAAATACTTATCTTCCCAGATAGCAATTCCGCGACTGTTATCCCATCCTGCGCGCATGCGTTCTGGGCCACCTGGCCAACTTTAGGATTAAATGACCAAAGCTCTTCCCCGGAAGTGGCATCCACGCTCTTACAAATTCAAGCTTGCAACAAAGTAAATAACACCATCTACAACTAACGGTGTAGACACCAGGCTACGACTGTTAGGAATAGGGAAGTACCAATCTGGTTGTAAGGCGCCCACATTTTCTTTAGTGATATCAGTAAGGGGGCTAAACCGTTGTTCGCTGTGGGTACGCCCGTAGGAAAGCCAGTTGCCGTTTTGATTAATACTGGCCATAGCATCGTCGTTTTCAACTGTGTTCTGAGCAGACGTAAAAGATACGGATAAGAATCCAAAACCCATCAGAACTAGGACCTGATTTATTCGTTTCTTCATTTCCATTACCCCTACTCCTCAGAATGTTGCGATAGGATTCATTGGTGATCCTGCGCCGCCATCGACAGGAATCGGTGAAGCTGTTAACAGAAACTCCCAACGATTTTGCCGCTCTGCTTCTTCAGCCACCGCTTCAAGATCGAGATTGTCAAAAAGACGCATTCCCAATGCGACAATAGTTAACTCATGCACTGGTAATAAATTACCTTCGACTAAAGAAGGGCTTACTTCATTGGCGTAATCACCGCCTAAGATAGCGACCCTCTTGATCGCAACCAGGGCACGACAGAAGCATGAATACCTGAGCTACCTGGGCCCGCACCCGCTGGCACTGCCCAACGACCGGTTCTTAAAAACAATACATCTCCAGGTTCAACCTGAATTCCGGCTTCACGTTCTGCCGCTTCGAGATCCTCTACATATATAGGAGTACCAGGAGCCAGATAATCAACACCATTCACGCGAGCAATATCGAGTAGCACACCACGCGTGAGAATGCCTTCTTTTACACCAGCAATGTCTAAACGTTCACAGCCGTTTTCAGTAATCGTGTCTGCACCATAACCATTGTACATCTGACCATCTTTAAGCACGTGGCAAAGTGAGTCGAGATGGCTGTGGAGTAGACCATGATAAGAAAAAGTAACTCGCTCCATCGCAGCATGCACTGGAGCTTCAATTGTTGTGACTTCCGAATCGAAAGGGGGAGGATCACCCAGGCTATGATCAACCGTGTAATTATGTGCCAAAGACACCGAGACTCCCGGGTTGAACCAGTCTGGTAGCGGAAATTCGTTTATCAGCAGTAATCAGGTTTAGAGTGCCTAATTCGTCATCATCTCCCCAGCGCCCCCAATTCGAGAGCTCTTCCATCCATTGATCCACCTGCGCTGCGGTGACATCGCGATCGGATTGAGCATGTAAGGCAAATGAACCAAAAAAGAACGATAGGAGCGTAACAACACCAAATTTCGCAAGATTTTTTATTACTTTCATTTTTGAATCTCCAATGGATCAATTCAGCATAATGCGAGCCAGAGGAGATGTCTATTTCGGTTTTGCCAGCAGGGTTTGTCCTAAGAGGGATCTGTGATACAAAGCGTAATCATTTCCGCTTCGTTTTTGTATGTTCTTAGAGTTAGAAAATACTGCAATCGCACTTTGGGTAGGCACATCTTTGTGGGCTTACCCTTTTCTGTTGAGTATTCATATTGTGGGATTAGCTATCGTAGTTGGGATTTTCTCGATGCGCGACTTGCGCTTACTCGGCGTATTCAGCTCCTTATCAATCAGCACCTTTAGTTATTTAAAAAATCTCGCTATCGCTGGTTTCGTTTTGAATGCCTTCTCGGGTGTACTTTTGTTTACTTCACAGGCATCTGTTTTTGTAACAAGCGTCCCATTCTTAACGAAGATTAGCGCCATACTAGTTGGAATGGTTCTAGCATTTGTTATTCAGAGTAAATTGACTAGCGAAGTCGATATTAAAACTAAACTACTAGCAGTTGTTTCTCTTGCTTGTTGGACAAGCGCAATTATTGCCGGTCGCTTAATCGCGTATATTTTTTAAATATGTTAATAAGCTTTGCAGAATCAATCGTCGACAGTATGCTGACTCAGTGGATTCAGAGTACGTATTGGTTGTGGCCTGTTTTAGAAATTACTCACTTCATTGGCTTAACACTTTTATTAGGCGGGCTTATCGTAATCGATTTACGCATGGCAGGATTCTTTCGCGCAATCGATCCTGCAGCTACACATAAACTTTTGCCAGCAGTCATTCTCGGGTTCACACTGAACCTGATCACCGGAATCTTATTCTTCTACGGCGATCCAATGCGCTACTCAATCAATATAGGATTTCAGATAAAGATGGTACTGGTAATAATCGCTGGGCTTAATGCTGCTGTTTATCACTTCAAAGTTGATCCAATTCTTCAAACTATGGATCGCAATCTTGCATCACCTGCAATTGCAAAGCTTGTTGCGTTCACTTCCTTAGGCGCTTGGACAGGAGTACTTCTTTTAGGTAGGTTAATACCTTATGTAGGCACAGGTTAAGCTTTGTGCATGCTTTCTAAATTTAATTACCTCTCCAACCGTTTATACTTCACCAATGTATCAATATAACTCTGATCCAGATGTTCGAACGCATTAGACAATCTACCAACAGCTGTAAAATTCAATCTATTCCTAAGCATTCATAGCTCTTTCTTGAAATTTTTTCTCCACAAAAAAGCCACCCTTAGATGGCTTCTTCATACCACACCTAATCAACTAATCATACTTCGACGGAAAGAACTGCACCGAAAGTCTTGACGCTTCAGGATCGCAATCATATGGCGCCAATCGGTATCCTTCCCCAGCTGGCAACCATCGAGTAGTGTATGAAACATCACCATTAAAAAACATTGGGTCTTCAACAGTAAGAGTTAAGCGCAACTCTTCACCTTCACGCCAGTATCTTTCTGTAATCACTTTTTGTGATGAGGAAGGAATACCGTTGTAGTCATCGAATCCAGCAATATCGAAAACAAAATGCGTGGTAGTCACATATAAAGAACCATCTTCATAGTAACCGCGAGAAAAACCCTGCAAACTGAAGTCGGTTGCAGTCGGCTCACGACCGTCCAGCCACACAGTTCTCAACTGATCGTCTTTCTCGTAACGAAACAGAACTCGATCAGGCCACTGGGTTAACTGCATATGATATGGGTCATATTGAATGGCAGGTGAAGAGGCTGGTTGGCAATCATATTTTGGCGCCATAATTTCTTCCCATACTTCCTGGTAAGCACGGGCACGTGCATTCAAATCGGGAAAGTTATTCTCGCCCCAGGGTACAGTTTCGCCATTTACTGGTCGAACACGAGGTGTGCCATCCCAGATACCAGCTAAATCAGGAATATGACTATCTACTCCCTGCGCATTTAACTGTGGCATTAGTAATCCCATTACGAAAGCGAAACAGGCTGCCATTACTGCCAGAATTCTTACTGTTTTAATTGTAATTAGCTCTTTCATTGATAATCCCTACTCCCTAGTCCTGGGTCCGCTCTCTAACTGCGCCACCTTCAAGCACAGGACTGCCATCCGCTCGGGTCATACGAACGCAGCAAACCCCCTGTGAACCTTCAGCTCTGGAACCTCGACCGGTGAGCTTTACTTCCATGCCAACTGGCAGAGTATCCGGAGTCCAACCGATTCTGCGCAGTCCTACCGGCGCGCCTAGCTCTATTTGCCACTCCGAATTCTGGCCACTTGCATCAGGCGCGTCGATAAACAAGAAGGCATGCGGATTTCTGAAAACGAAGCGGGTCACTGTTCCCTGAAGATCCACTACTTTTTCAGGATCATAAAATGGTCCTGTTGCATGGTGAGCAAGAGCAGGCAGTACCAGCATTATCAATCCAGCTGTTGCTGCGGCTGCAATGGCAGTTAAGATTCGACGAATTTTCATTCCATCCTCCTGGTGGGATTTTGGGTTGATTAGATTGTCAGTGAGAGTAAGGTTTATCCTGCTTCGAGTCAACGTCAAATAACTGAATTCTAGAGAGTTTTTTCTATAATTATTAATATGTTATACCTGGCCCTTAATATAACTTATTGCAAGTTAGATTACAGTTTGATATTAGTTAATTGCAGGACTTAATTAAGAGGTACTAATGAAAAATCCACTATCCGATAATTTAAAAATAATTGGCTTTCTGACTGTATTTCTAGGTTTTCCTGCTGTTTCCCAGGACCCTGGCCCCACCAATATGGGAGCGATCATTAATACTTCTGAACGGGATGCAGAACCTACCTTTACTCCCGACGGCAACACCATGTACTTCAATTGTTTCGATCGAGAAGGAGAAATTGGATCGGATATCTGCGTAACTCATCGCGATGGGGACGACTGGACCGAACCAACCATAGTCTGGGAGGTAAGCACTCGTGATTATCTGGAAGTTGAACCGCTGCTTTCCCCTGACGCGCAGCAACTCTATATCATGAGTAACAGACCAGGCGGATTTGGATCCACCGACATTTATGTCAGCGACTGGGTAGATGGTATATGGACTGAACCACGCAATCTTGGTGAACCGTTTAATTCCCCGGATATGGATCATTGCCTTTATTTCACCGGTGACGAATGGGAATTCGCTTACTGGACTTCCACCCGCGAAGGCGGGTTTGGTGGCAACGATATCTGGATGTCAGAGCGAATTGATGGAGTCTGGCAGAAAGCACAAAATCTTGGACCAAATGTAAACAGCGAGGCCAGCGAACATCATTCCTTGCCATCTGAAGATGGCAGGTCGCTTTATATCTCTGCGACTCGCGATGAAGGCTTTGGTATGGAAGATATTTATGTTACTACGCGCAATGAAAATGGTGAGTGGACTCGATTAGTCAATCTTGGCCCGGGAGTGAATTCGGACCAGCATGACAGATGCCCGGCTTTTTCACCTGACTTTGAATATTTCTTTTTTTGATTCGGAAAGAGCGGGTGGATTTGGCAATAAGGACATCTGGTACGTGCCATATTCCCGTATCGAGGCTATTCGCTAGTTAACCGAAGCTTCGGGATTTTTCTCCTGGTGATCCGAAGGCCTGTTTGAATTCCGGCTCCAGTCCTTCCCAGGGCCCGTCGAGGGTGTAAATAGCACTAGTCAGGCTATCTACCTGATCGCCAAAAATCTGATCGAATAGGTAAGCACCTACTGCGAGTGGGATATTTGCAGTTAATAAACCTAACCAGGGGATATTGTCACTTACCGGCAGAGTGACATACATCTCTCCGAGAATTGTTTCATCTTCTAAGTCAAGATCGCCAGTTATCTGATACAGACTGGATGGACCTGAAATAACCAATCTATCTTCTATATTTACCTGACCATCATCGAGATTAAGCTCAGCAGTAATCTCATCGTAGGCGAGGCCAGTGCGCACTAAATCGTCACTGAGTCGCGCACGCCTCATGATGGCATCGAAATTCAAAATGCTGATTAAGCGCAATGCACCCTGCCCACCAGACCCCTGCAGGAAACGACCGTCCTCAATATCCATATCTATTTCACCACTAAGATTCGAACCGGCGAAAAAGGCAGGAGAACCTGGCCAGGAAATGTCAGCAAAAAATATTGCTTCTTCACTTTCGAACATCGCGGCATAACCATTGGCAGTCAAAACATCTGCCATGTCATCAGCATATAAAATACCTCTGAGTTCCGATCGATGCTCTACACCATCGTAGTACCAGACAAATCTTGGAGCGAAACGTTGAGCATATTCATCAGGCTCAGAGTCATCTACGTATGGCCCTTCCATATTCAAACGCAAACCGCGAAAGTCGAACACTAAGTCATTCACTTCTGCGCCATCTCATTGGGCTCGAAGGTAAAAGCAAAGGCACCGTATGGACGGCTGCCAATAGTAAAGTCGTCGGTTGCAAAATACATTGGTGGAAGTTCGCGAGGGTCGATATCTGCCAATACATCGATGCGTTCTTCCTCTTCAGCTTCGTCATTTAAATCAGCAGAAACCTCACTCTCTTCATCTCCAGGTAAACGTAAATACGCAAGATCCAAACGCAGATAGTCTTCCTGATCGAATGGGAAATAAACCTGACCCTGAATTGAGTCGCTGTCGAGAGTTACCTCCCAGGATTTGGCAGATTCATCTACTTCTACGCGCATGGCAACGCCGGGAAGCTCTTGTTCATAGAGTTCCAAAATTTCCAATTGCACATCTACAAATTTAATAGCGTTGTTTAAGTCCGCAGATGGATTAGAAGTGCTATTCAGCTCTCCGAGAAATGCTGTCCACTCTTCCACTACCAGCCGACCCATTTCACCGATAATCATGATGCCATTATTGTCAGTTTCAGAAAAAGAAGACAACGGCGAGTCATAGGAGCCCACTAGAACGATTCCATCGTTTACGGTTCCTTCCTCCATGCCCAATTCAAATTGAACATTGTCGCCAAAATTTCCAGTGACAAACTGTTCATTACCGAACTGTAATTCGATGTGGAGATCGGCAGTTTCTTCAAAGGTTTTGCCAAAGGGTTGCGGAAGGTTCAGAGCCGAGCCCACAAGATCTGAATCGATGACTAAAGTACTGCCCTGTTCACTATCTTCTCGCTGCTCCAGACTCAAGTTTGCGGTATAAATCAAATCTCCTTGCATCTGTGCCAGCACATCGCGCACAAATTGACTCTGCTGCGGCCATGCCATTAATTCTTCTCTAGTACCAGCTCCTTCTGCATCGACGAATATAGTTTCAATCTCTCCTTCGTTCGCTTGCGAGGAAAGAGCTAAATTAACAGGATGACCAAATAGCTGACCTTCCAGTTCGCTGGGTTCGAGGCCCGTTAAACTATCGAAAATTATAGGACCCGTTAACTGACTCACAGTGAGCGCATAGTCGGGTATCTCGATACTGTTTTCAGCTATCGCAAAATTTATTCGAACTTCCGGTTCTCGACCTGGTTGGTTAAGAGGCACTCGAACCTGAATATCAGCAGCGACATCACCTTCAGTTTCCCAGTTAGCAATCGAATTTTTTAGTTGCTCACCTAAGGGGGCCGTTTGCAGATAATTCAATCCATCTGAGGTCAATCCAGCTGCTTGACCATTGACACTAAGCCAGTTTTCGTCTCTTTCATTTCTTCGAATTTCACCAACGATTTCACCCAGATTTAGACTTAAGCTTTCCCCACTCCATGCTTCTATATCGAATTCATTGTCATCAGTATAAACATATCCCGAAAAGGAATTAATGTTTGGCCACTCATCAGAAAAATTGAGTTCACCGTTCTCCATTAGGTAATAGGATTGAAATGTTTTAGTAACAGCATCTGAACCCTGAATCGTTGATCCTCTAAAAAGCACACCACTATCTCTAATTTCACCGTCTAAAATCGCATTATCCAACCATTCCATACTTTGTCGCAGGTTATCAGAAATGTTTGAGCCGTCAGGTAAATATGCCGATTTATATTCGGCGTCTAGTCTTTCGGCGCCAATAAGTAAATCTAAGAATCCCTCTCTAGCACCGGTAGAGTTATTCTGAATTGTAGAAGAAAATTCAATGTGTGCATCTACAATTTCGGACTCAGCGACAATTATGCTGCTTACTAAGCTAACTTCTCTTCCATCACTCTGATCGACGTTTATATTTAATCTTCCATTAACATAGCCATAGTCCCATACAGACGTGAAAACAGTTGGCAAGTTTAAACTGAACTCTTCAGATTCAACCTCCACGACTCCTGAAAGAACTTTTGCAGAGCTGTCATAAGCCAGATCTAAAAATCCATTCAATCCCCACATATTTGGAGAGCCACGAACTGAGCTGAGCTCAAGACTTGCTACGTTAGAACGAAGTGTTAACAAATTTGAGCTAGTAACCGATAAAGGAGCAAACAGACTTACGTTTTCCAAAGCACCTCTGGGTGCAAATTGTTCTATTTCTGAACTTAAAGAATCCGGCAACAATCCAGAAGAAATAGCGAGCTGGGAAACAAGAGTAAGATCGATGTTATCGGCGCGAATACTCACGCTTTGGTCTGGAAAAAACTCGGTATAAATGTTAAACGGTCGCCAGAAGTGATCTTCCCAGTTGATTGCCATGTCGGCGAGGGCGACCTCCCATGAATTGGCAGCCGGATCACGATTAACTAACACACCACCACTAATATTTTCCAAAGTGATTGGTGCCATTTCCTGACCGATTAGCGTTACTCGTTTCAGATCAAGCTCGCTAGCGCCACCTGCCAATTCTCCGTTGGTAATATTAAGCCATAGATTTCCACCGCCAATTAGTTCTTGAACATTGAAAGCCGCGAATGATTGGCCAGAAAAAATTTCCGAGTAATCTGCTAATGGTAATTCGACATGAACTACACCATTTACTTCAGCTAGTTCGTTGCCAATCACTTCAAATGAAAATGCAATTTGTTCACTGTTGTCTTTGAAATTAGCATTCACATGAAGAAAGTGTGTGTCTTCGAAATTTTGAATAGCAGCAGAACCGTTTAGTAAACTAAACGAAGTTCCTACATTGGTTTCAAAATTAATGTTTACATTCCGTAAATTAAGAAAGGAAACGCTGCGTAGAGCCTGAAACAGATCCTCAATATTGAGTTCGGTGTCGCCACTGTTTTCTAGGCCCGCTAAATGCCATCCACCTGTTTCGTTTTGTTCGAAATTTATATTTAGAGTTTCGACAACGAAATCTTCCAGAATCCAACGACGTTCCCAGATACTACGAGGGATATCGACGATCACATTAGCACTATCGAATACTAGGGCGCTGGCATTTTCATCTTCAATGGCTTCGCCTACTAACAGACGCAGACCATCGACGCGAACTCGAGGATTAAAACCTTCAAAGGAGCCGGTTAGGGAATCGACGCTGACTGGAACACCGGTGTATTCCACGATTCTTTCTTCAAAAGTGTCAGCATAACCAGAAACAGCGGGCATGAATTGACGGCCGGCGCTAACATAAGCCGCCAGCAGCACAACAGACACGATAATCAGCAATATCAATTGCTGAAAAATGCGCTTAAAAATAGTCAGAAACATACTATCTGTATCGGTATCTCGTCAGATAACACTAAGCCCACGCCAGATATTCTGTATACCTCAGGTTTCCTGAACCGGAACTTAAAACAGGGGCTGGGCTCCAGCGTAAATGTCTAATAAAGAACAACGTCGAATTGTTCCTGAGTATACATAGGTTCTACTTCAAATTTGACCGTCTTACCCACCAATTCTTCTAATTCGGCAAGGGTGTCCGATTCTTCATCCAGTAGCCTATCTACCACTAGTTGAGATGCTGTAACCAGAAAGATATCGTTCTCGTAAGCCCTCACAATCCGTAGAATTTCTCGAAATATTTCGTAGCAGACTGTTTCGGCAGATTTTAGTGTTCCGCGACCTTCGCAAACCGGACAATGACTGTTGAGGATTTGCCCAAGACTTTCGCGCGTACGCTTGCGGGTCATCTCAATCAAGCCCAATTGGGAAATACCGGTGATAGTGGTATGGGCGTGATCTTTTTCTAAAGCTTTGGTAAAAGTGCGTTGCACCTGTTGTTGGTGCTCAGCATCCAACATGTCAATAAAATCGACAATGATGATACCGCCGAGATTTCTAACCCGCAGTTGTCGTGCAATTGCGTTGCTGCTTCCAGGTTGGTTTTTAAAATCGTTTCGGCGTGATTGCGACTACCGAAATAACCTCCGGTGTTTACATCGATAGTCGTCATTGCTTCAGTCTGATCGATAATTAAATCACCACCGGATTTAAGTTTTACCTGATGGCCTAGCGCTTTGTTAATTTCATCTTCGAGACCATAAAGATCGAAGATAGGACGACCACCTTCATAGTACCCAACGCTAACCTCAAATTCGGGAATAAAGTCTTTAAGAAATTGCTGGATCTCTTCGCAGGAATCTTTGTTGTCGATTCGAATATTTTCTACTTTTGGGGTAATTAAATCACGCACAGTTCTTATATAAAGCGGAACTTCTCGATAAACATTTTTAATACCATTGCTATTGGCAATGCGCTGATCGACTTTGCTCCAGAGCCTCTTTAGAAAACGAATATCTTCTTTAAATTCTTCCTTACTTGCACCTTTTGCTGCTGTACGAATAATAAATCCACCCTGATCTTTGAAATCTTCTTCTGCAAGACTTTTTCTCAGTTGCGTAAGCAGCCGTTCTCTTTCTTCTTCATCTTGAAGCCGTTGTGAGATTCCAAGATGCTTACTGCGTGGTAGATAAACCAGATTGCGTGATGGGAGCGTTATATGGGTCGTCAGGCGCGCACCTTTGGTACTGATGGCATCTTTCGCAACCTGCACCACTAGAGATTGTCCTACCCGCAAGAGTTCGTGCACGTTTTTGTGCTCATCAAAACGGAGTTCGAATCCTTCGGAATCAATTTCGGTAACGTCCGATGAATGAATAAATGCTGCCTTTTCTAATCCGACATCGACAAAGGCTGCTTCCATGCCGGGCATTACTCTTACTACTTTGCCCTTGAACACATCGCCTACGTGGCCGTTTTTGTTGTGACGTTCGATGAAAATTTCCTGCAGCATGCCATTCTCGATAAGTGCTACTCGAGTTTCCATCAGCGTTACATTAATGAGTATTTCTTCACTCATTTGATTATTCCGAAGCCGATTGCCAGGAATGAATGCCAAATTCACTAAGCAGCTGTGCTGTTTGAAACAAAGGTAGACCCATAACACCACTGTAACTTCCGTTTATAGATTGCACAAACACTGCACCGCAGCCCTGAATAGCATAGCCACCGGCTTTGCCTTCTGGCTCTCCGGAATCCCAGTAACATTCAGCTTCTATTTCGCTAATCTCACGAAATGAAACGCTGGTTTCTGATACGGTGGACTTGTATCTAAGGGTTTAGCTACAGTGACCGCAGAAAGTACGCGATGCGTTTTGTTTGAAAGAGTTAGCAACATCTTTTTTCCATCGCTCTTATCTTTTGGTTTTCCTAGAACCCGTTTATCGCATACTACGATGGTGTCCGAAGCCACCACTACGATGTCTTTCTCTTTTCTTTTACCAAATGCGGAACGGGCCCTTTTTCCTTCTGCCATTCGTTTAACAAACTTTTCAGGAGATTCGTCGATACGTTTCTCTTCGATTATGTCCTGGGGCTCACTGACGAAGTTTACGCCAAGCTGTCGTAATAATTTTTCTCTGCGCGGGGAGGCCGATGCCAATATCAGGAGTGAACTCTCATTACTACTATTTAGCGAACGTCGAAACTACGGCGAATCTGACGCAGTAATTGAAAAAGTGATGGCCAGATTACTGCACTGGTTAATGCAGCCATGAGAAACATCATTTTGGGAAGCCCACGGTCTGACCGGTAATAATCTGCAACCAGTGACTTAGCATTAAGTTCAATCCAACTAAGGTCAAGACCAAACCCGCCTGCTGAATGCAGAAAACATGCGCAGACGCAAATGCAAACTCAAAGTCACATAGGCAATAATTACCAAAGCCATGGCATTTAAGCCGAGGATTGAACCTTCGAGAATGTCCAGCCCCAGGCCAACAACCCAAAGGCTGAACCAATGCCGATTCGATAAGGCAATGCCATTACCCAGTAAATAAGAACCATGGGAACCCATTCGGGCCGATAATTCATGGCCCATTCGGGAAAGGGGACGATGGCTAATAGGTAGGCAATGGAGAAACTAAATACTATTACCCAGGTGGCATGTGCTTTTTGTTGTATTGCCACGACTACTGTTCTATTGACTCACTTTGAATTTGTAAAATCTGCGCATCGATTTCGGTCGGAGTCAGCTCATCATCAATAAACCCTTCAACACCGGGACGAGGTTCGATTGGTAAGCTTTCTTCTGATTGAAAGACGAGCATGACGTGACGGGTGCTGGCCATTTCCGCTAAGGGTCGTGCACGAACGGTGGCAAAATCCAAACCAGGATCTGCGTAAAAACTAATAATTTCTGCGACAGGATAATTTTTGGGATATACCTGGCCCATTCCCGAGCTTACCAATCTGTCTCCCGCTTGCATATCTTGAGTTTGCGTGACGAATTGCAGTTCTAGTTCATTCGCCATAGCTCTACTTCCTCTGGCTAGAGCGCGTTCACCATTTCTATTTACTTCTACCGGCGTTACGTGTTGGGGGTCAGTAATCAACAAAGCCCAACTGGTGAACGGAAGTACTTCGACGACCTGACCCATTAGTCCATTTGCATCTAATAAAGGCTGACCGATAAACACGCCATCGCTTTGCCCTTTATTAATAAGTACTCGCTGAGAATAAAGGTCGGGAGACACATTGATTATTTCTGCCGGTAAGACTTCACCATCGATACCGCCAGTGGCTTCATTTAATGCCAAATAATCTGCTGTTTTCACTGGCAAGACTTTCGAGGAGTTGCAACTCACGCTGCGCCACTAACAAGGGCTTCCTGTAACTGCTCGTTTTCTTCTAGTAAGTCCGTACGAGAAACAAAAACATCATCGATCCAGAACGAGACTCGGGTTGGGATATCGGCAATCCAATAAATAGGGGTGGTGGCATAGCCCAGGCCATAGCGAAACCCTTTTCCAGATAGCCAAAGCGGCTATCTGCGAACATCATGCACACAGATAGAAGAAGAAAGGCCAGAGCCCGGTATTCCAGGGCAACACCTTTGATAAATAAGGTCTTATCGATGCCGGATTACCTCCTTTAGGAAACCGGAATTATATTATTCCGCCCCAAAGCTAGTAAATCTTCGAATTTCCACAGGAATCTCGAATTTCATTGAAAATTCGCGGATTTGGGTGATTCTTAGTCTACGCTTTTGCCTACTCTAAGGTAAGCAATTCCATATCGCGGGCGTCCATCAACTCCATGGCCTTACCCCCACCACGAGCCACGCAGGAGAGCGGATCTTCCGCCACGATCACCGGCAAACCGGTTTCCTCTGAGAGTAATTTGTCGAAATTCCCCAATAGCGCGCCGCCCCCGGTCAAAACAAGCCCAGATTCTGCAATATCTGACGCCAATTCTGGAGGTGACTGTTCCAGCGCGCTTTTCACTGCCTGAACGATTGCGGAAAGCGGCTCCTGCAATGCTTCCAGAATCTCATCGCTATTCAGGGTAAAGCTACGGGGTACACCTTCAGCTAAGTTTCGACCGCGAACATCGATTTCTCTCAATTCCGCAGAAACACCACTATAGGCGCAGCCAATTTCTTTCTTAATTCGCTCGGCGGTGGCATCACCTATCAAAGAGCCGTAATTACGACGAACGTGAGTGGTAATGGACTCATCGAAACGATCCCCTCCTACTCTGACAGATTCAGAATAAACCACACCATTCAGCGATATGATTGCAATTTCGGTGGTTCCACCTCCAATGTCCACTACCATGGATCCACTAGCCTGCTCTACCGGTAGGCCTGCACCAATAGCAGCAGCCATGGGCTCTTCGATCAAGCGCACATCCCGAGCACCGGCACTGGCACAGGATTCACGAATTGCGCGGCGCTCCACCTGGGTCGATTTACAGGGTACACATACTAGAACTCTAGGGCTGGGAGGAAAGAAGCTGTTTTCATGTACCTTATTAATGAAGTGCTGCAGCATCTTTTCTGTGACCTGAAAATCAGCGATTACGCCGTCTTTCAATGGGCGAATAGCGGTGATATTGCCTGGCGTTCTTCCTAGCATGCGCTTCGCATCAGATCCCACGGCAGTCACCGTCTTTTGACCATTGTGGGTGCGTATCGCCACTACAGATGGCTCATTCAGCACTATACCTTCATCACGCACATAAATAAGTGTGTTCGCCGTTCCTAAATCGATAGACAGGTCATTGGAGAACATTCCCCGAATTTTCTTAAACATGAATTTTTGCGTACCTCAAAATAAAGATTCCAATCCTTATATCCTTGCTATTTTGGCGGCATGAAAGCTTAATGATTTAGCTTCTGCTAAGGATTAGTTGTCGGCTTGAAAGGGTTAGTTTTGACTAAGGGAATCTCCTGTAGCTTTTGACTTTTGGAATTGACCTAAGTAGGTGAATTTCAAGTATAATCTCGCGTTTGCGCGAATAGGACGCACTCTAACAATGGCATTGTGTTAGAGCAAGTGGCAAAAGCCTGAAATAATCATAAATTAGAGCTATGCCACATTTCTGCCACTATTCTTTCTTAGGGTTGACCAATCACAGAATTATCCGGAGAAATTGGATGGCTTTAGACAAGTCTGAAGTAGAAAAGATCGCGCAGCTGGCACGGCTGCATATCAGTGAAGCTGACGCCGATGAAGTCGCCAATCGTATTACTGATATTCTGGCTCTAATCGATCAGATGCAATCCATAGACACCG
Source organism: Gammaproteobacteria bacterium (assembly GCA_019654215.1). Lineage (GTDB taxonomy): Bacteria > Pseudomonadota > Gammaproteobacteria > Pseudomonadales > Pseudohongiellaceae > UBA9145. The sequence goes on from BPDI01000007.1 coordinate 56,287, forward strand.
AAAGTGTTGAACCAATGGCTCACCCGTTAGATGCGGTGCAACGCTTGCGCGTCGATGAGATCACGGAAAGTGATCATCGTGATGAATTTCAAACTCTCGCTCCAGAAACTCAAGACGGTTTGTACTTAGTACCCAAGGTTATTGAGTAACACCTGTTCCTTTTGAATACAAATATACAAAAATGATTGAAAAAACTGCTGCTGAATTATCACAAGCGCTAGCTAACGGAGAAATTTCTAGCGTTGAACTTACCCAGTCTTATTTAGACCGGATTAAAAAGTATAACGAAGAACTTAACTCGTATATTACTGTATGTGAAGAATCTGCATTGGTCCAGGCAAAAGAAGCAGATAAAAAAAGAGTACATAGTGATAGCTCTCCTCTGCTTGGCATTCCTCTCGCACACAAAGATATTTTCTGCACCAACGGTGTAACTACAACCTGTGGTTCACGCATGCTGCATAACTTCATTGCACCATATGATGCAACGGTGGTTGGTAAGCTCAATGATGCTGGCGTAGTTATGCTAGGTAAAACCAATATGGATGAATTCGCAATGGGTTCATCCAACGAAACAAGTTTTTTTGGACCAGTTAGGAATCCTTGGGATACAAACAGAGTTCCCGGTGGCTCTTCCGGTGGTTCCGCTGCCGCTGTTGCTGCTGATCTTTGTACAATGGCGACTGGTACCGACACGGGTGGATCGATAAGACAACCTGCAGCCTTCTGTGGCATAACCGGGTTCAAGCCAAGTTATGGTCGCGTTTCTCGTTGGGGCATGATTGCTTTTGCATCAAGTCTCGATCAGGCAGGGCCATTAACGAAAAGCGCTGAAGATGCTGCTCTTATGACAAACGTTATGGCAGGATTGGATAAAAAAGACTCTACCAGTATCGATAAACCGGTTGAAGATTACACTGCAACTCTCAACGATTCGCTTGAAGGGTTAAAAATTGGAATACCAAAACAGCATTTCGCTGAAGGATTGACCGCGGATGTTGAAAAAGGTATTCAAGAAGCACTATGCGAATATGAAAAACTAGGCGCATCCATTACCGAAGTAGATCTTCCCAATAATCATCTCTCAGTTTCTGCCTATTATGTTGTTGCCCCAGCAGAAGCTTCAGCAAACTTGTCTCGGTACGATGGTGTACGATATGGCTACCGGTGCGCAAACCCAGTAGACCTGGAAGACATGTACAATCGCACTCGCAGTGAGGGTTTTGGCGAGGAGGTAAAGCGGCGCATATTGGTAGGCACCTATGCGCTTTCTGCTGGCTACTACGATGCCTATTACCGCAAAGCACAAAAGATTCGGCGCCTGATCAAAAATGACTTTGTGGAAACCTTCAAAGAAGTAGATGTAATCATTGGGCCGACTTCACCCCATACCGCATTTGAACTCGGCACCAAGACCGATCCGGTAACCATGTATCTAGAAGATATTTACACTATTGCGGTAAACCTTGCCGGGCTGCCAGCTATTTCTATTCCTGCTGGTATTGCTAATGGACTACCGCTGGGAATGCAGATCGTTGGCAGAGACTTTGGCGAAGCTCAGATCCTTAATGTGGCCCATCAGTTTCAGCAACAAACTGATTGGCATCGTCAGAAGCCAAACTTCGGGCAGGAGACCTAACCATGGAATGGGAATCAGTCATCGGCCTGGAAGTACATGTTTCACTTTCCACTAAGTCGAAATTATTTTCTGGTACTGCTTCTGAATTCGGAGCAGAACCTAATACCCAGGCAAATATTTTCGATTTGGCACTACCAGGAACACTTCCAGTCTTTAATGAAGAAGCATTAAAAATGGCAGTTCGATTTGGTCTGGCTATTGGCGCGGATATTGGCAAGCATTCAGTCTTTGATCGTAAGAATTATTTTTACCCTGACCTCCCCAAAGGTTACCAAGTAACCCAACTGGATTTTCCGATAGTGGGTAAAGGTTCATTAACCATTACTTTAGAGGACGGTACAGAAAAAGTAATCAGTGTTACCCGCGCACATATCGAGGAGAATGCTGGTAAGTCTTTACATGAAGAATTCAGTGCGCGATCTGGTATCGATTTAAATCGTGCAGGTGAGCCACTATTGGAAATAGTTTCCGAGCCGGAGATTACCAACGCCAAAGAAGCGGTAGCCTATCTAAAGAAACTGCATTCAATTGTGCGGTACCTAGATATTTCCGATGCCATCATGGCCCAAGGTTCGATGCGTTGCGACGTAAATGTATCGATTCGACCTAAAGGTGAAACAGATTTAGGCACGCGCACGGAAATTAAGAACATCAATTCATTCCGCTTTGTAGAAAAAGCCATTAAATCTGAAATCATTCGTCAGCATGAAGTAATAGAAGATGGTGGCGAAGTGCTTCAAGAAACCCCCCGCTACGATGCAAACAAAGACATCACCACTTCCATGCGCAGCAAGGAAGTTGAAAACGACTATCGCTACTTTCCGGAGCCTGACTTACTCCCAGTAGTGATTGACGATTCGTATATCTCCGCAGTTAAAGCAGAGCTACCGGAACTTCCAGACGCTAAAAAAGAACGCTTCATCGAAGAATTTTCCTTAAGTACCTATGACGCAGGTGTGTTAACCGCAACCCGTGAGATGGCAGAGTATTTTGAAGAAGTCACTCAAGGTTGTGGCGACGCGAAACTCGCAGCGAATTGGGTAACTGGTGATTTGCTCGCCCTCCTTAACAAAAACGACATTGAGATTACCGAATCGCCAATCCAGTCGGATCGTCTTGCTACTTTAATAAGCCGTATTAAAGACAGCACCGTCTCAGGCAAGATTGCCAAAACTGTTTTCGAAACCATGATCGATGACTCTGCTGCTGTAGATGAAATCATTGAACAAAAAGGCTTAAAGCAAGTTACTGATTCCGGCGAGATAGGAAAGCTGGTAGATGAAGTTATCACCAATAATCCAGACCAAGTGCAGCAGTTCAAAGATGGTAAAGAAGCAGTTCTAGGATATCTGGTGGGTCAGGTAATGAAAATATCGCAAGGAAAAGCTAACCCTGGGAAGGTGAATGAGTTGTTGCGGGAAAAAATTAAGTGATTGTTGTTCAGAAAGGCCAATCCTACTTGCTAAGCAAGTGAGGGCGAAGAAATTTCAAGGAAAATCGCACTTTTTTGTCAGCAATCTCAAGCGACATTTATGCAAGTCAGGACGACTATCAAAAATAAAGAGGTAAAAGTGAAAGAAGGCAAAAAAAGAGGAGCGGAACGAACTCAGATCGCCACTCGCAACGAAGAATGGTCTGATGATCGTCTAAAAACCTTTCTCGAATTAGAGCCGCCCACCGGCATGCCTGCTGATTACAATATTTTGCTAAAAGCCTATCGCGGAATGACAGCAGAATTGTTTGAGCGTTTTATTCCGATCTACCTAGAAGACGGCAGAGACATCAACGATATTCTTCCTGATGGCAGTACTTTTCTCGACCTGGTATCACAACACCGCAAATCTACTGCCTATGCCGCTGCATTAGAAGAAGCGGGCGCTAAGAAAGTTAAGTCTTAGCGTGACCTAGCAGGTCTGCGTCCTTTTCGATGGACACCTTTAGGCCGAAATCTTGATTCTCTGACGAAGCCCGGCGCCTCTGTTAATAGATGCTCCAGCGGATGGGAACACTCTAATTTATTGCCTAACTTCTCTTCTATAGCCGGAAGTAAAAACGAATCTTCTTCGCAGGCAAAACTGATTGAAGTACCAACTGCCCCTGCTCTTCCCGTGCGCCCAATTCGATGTACATAATCATCAGGTTCTTCCGGTAGGGTGTAATTCACAACATGACTAACGTCTTTAATATGTAATCCTCTTCCCGCAACATCCGTTGCAACCAGTACCCGCAATTTTCCTGATTTAAATGCATCGAGAGTTCTTATGCGCTTGTTCTGGGGGATTTCTCCAGATAACGCAGCGCAGTTAATACCGTTACGATATAGATCATCTGCCAGCTTACGCACCTGGTCGCGACGATTACTAAACACCAAGACTTTTTCTGCGCCTGGCTCATCAAGAATGTTGTAGAGCAAATTGTATTTATCTATCGTGGTAACCAGATAAATAATTTGATCGACAGCATCGGCAGCAACTTTTTCCGGCTCTACTTCAACCTTGATAGGATCCAGTGCCCAACGGTCAGCCAACTCAATTATTTCTGGCGTAAACGTTGCACTAAACAATAAGGTTTGACGACAGTTTTTTTTCGGTGTGCGTGAAACGACTTGACGCACTTGCGGAATGAATCCCATGTCTAGCATTCGATCGGCTTCATCTAACACTAATAATTCAACCAATCCTAAATAAAGGTTGTCGTTTCTGACAAAATCTAACAAGCGTCCCGGTGTCGCTACCAGAATATCTACAGCCTGTTTATCCAATTCCGCATTCTGTTTCGCATAATCTTCCCCTCCAACTAAAGTTACGGTGTGCAAATCACAACAAGCAGTTAACTTCTCAGCATCGGTTGCGATTTGAATCGCGAGCTCACGAGTAGGTGCAATAATTAAGGCACGGGGTTCTGCCAGGAATCTTTTTTCTTCGACTGGATTAGAAAGCTGGTCATTAATGATGGAAATAAGAAATGCGGCAGTTTTACCTGTGCCGGTTTGTGCTCGGCCAGTAATATCATGACCGGCGAGTGTATACACTAAACTCTGTGCTTGAATTGGTGTGCAGTATTCAAATCCGAGTTTAGTAATCGCCTCCCGTAAGGGTTGTTGTAACTCGAAACTGTCGAACGACAACAATTCTTGTTTTTCTTCTACTGAGCTGTCCATCTATCCCATCTATCTAACACTATTTACTTCAATGATCGCATGGGGCGCACGCATAATAGCGAGATGAGCGATGATTTGAAAGGAATGTATCAGCGCAGAAAGTATTAACTACTGCAAGCGTAACAGTTGGGGTCACGGGGCAGGCGCATTTCACGCCATTGCATAGTGGTTGCATCGAGCAGCAATAATCTCCCAGCAAGAGTATCTCCAATACCAGTAATTATTTTGATCGTTTCCATTGCCTGTACTGAACCTATTATTCCAACAACTGGCGCCATGACTCCATTATGGGCGCAGCTGGCATCGTCATCATCGCCTTCCTGGTACAGACATTGATAGCAAGGACTTTCAGGATTAGTACTATCAAACACTGCTACCTGACCTTCCATGCGAATTGCAGCGCCGGAAACCAATGGTTTTGAATAGGCAATACAACTGCGATTTATCGCAAAGCGAGTAGTAAAGTTATCGCAAGCATCCACTACTACATCGGCTCGTTTAACAGCACTATCCAAAGAGTCTTCTTGAAGTCGAGAATTAATCGAAGTGATTTTCACTTCGGAATTTAGTCCAACCAAAGTTTGCTCAGCAGAGCTAACTTTCTCTTCACCTAGGTTCAATTGGCTATGAGCAATTTGTCGCTGCAAGTTAGTGAGCTCAACTGAATCATCGTCGGCAATGATTAAATGACCTATTCCAGCTGCGGAAAGATACATAGCGGCAGGACAGCCCAAACCGCCCATTCCAACTACAAGCACAGTTGCATCGACTAGTTTCTGCTGACCCGCAATATCCATTTCTGGAAGCATTATCTGTCGACTAAATCGAAGTAGTTGTTCATCTTTCATATTTTTAGTTTACAGACCTTTCGGCCATTTAGCTTCGACGATACGATCGATTCCAGCAAAGTCTTTATATCCAGCTACTTTTTCATAACCAAGCTCATTTAGATTTTTAATGAGTTGAGCCTGTTGATTGTATCCATGTTCCATAAGGAGCCAGGAATCTTTCTTTAAGTACTCGCTTGCTTTATTCATAATTGAATTCAGCGCACCAAAACCTGATCTTCTCCGCTAACGCGACTGAAGGCTCAAAAGGCAGGTCTCCCTCTTCTAAATGTTTATCACCAAATGCAACATAGGGCGGATTTGCCAGTATTAAATCGAACTTTTCTGCAGGCAGGCCATCACACCACGATCCCTGATGAAACACAATATTATTTACATCAAGTGATTGGGCATTATCGCGAGCAACTGCAAGCGCATCTTCGCTGATATCGGTGGCGTGTACTTGCCAATCCGAGTTTGCTAATGCTATTGCAATGGCAATAGCGCCACTGCCAGTCCCTAAATCGGCAATCCGTTTCGAACCACTATCATTCTTTAGTTTGCCAGACAGAGCTCACTAAAAACTCAGTTTCCGGACGAGGAACCAGTACTGATTCATTAACGCTTAGCTAAAAATTTCCAGAATGCCTTCTTACCAATTATTATGCAACGGGCTCTCCCTGGCGTCGACGATCTAAAAGTGTTTTGAATTCTGAATAAGCAGTTTCAGAAATTTTTTTTTCACTGTAGCTCTTAAGTAACCTCGAGATTTATCGAGCACATGACTAAGTATTAACTCAGTGTCTAACAGAGCACTTTCGCTTACTGGCTTTAGTGATTCCCAGCATGGAGTGCTTGTTGCACTGTAACTGACATTTAGTCTTAGTCCTCTTCGGCAAGGCCTGCAAGAAGATCTGCCTGATATTCGTTAATCAATGGCTGGATAACAGAACCGAGATTTCCCGCTATGATTTCCGGTAAATTATAGAGAGTAAGATTAATTCGATGGTCGGTAACTCGACCTTGCGGATAATTATAAGTACGGATTTTTTCCGAACGATCGCCGCTCCCAACTAGTTTACGTCGAGTATCAGACTCTTCGTCTTTCGCTTCCTGTTGCGCTTGATCCAATAGCTTGGCCTGTAACAAAGACATCGCTCTAGCTTTGTTCTTATGCTGCGAACGTTCATCCTGACATTCCACTACGATACCAGTCGGGATATGAGTCAATCGAATCGCACTGTCGGTTTTGTTAACATGCTGACCGCCGGCACCGCTGGCCCGGAAAGTATCAATACGCAAATCATTCTTATCGATGTCGATCTCTTCCACTTCATCGATTTCCGGCATGATTGCAACGGTGCATGCCGAAGTATGTATACGCCCCTGAGTTTCAGTTTCCGGTACACGCTGAACGCGATGAGCACCAGATTCGAATTTCAGTTTTTCATAAACATTCTTTCCGTCGATGCGAACAACAACTTCTTTATAACCACCATGTTCACCAGGCCGTTCCGTAATTAATTCTGTTTTCCATTTCTGTTCTTCTGCGTAGCGGCTATACATGCGGTGCAGATCGCCAGAAAATATTGCCGCCTCATCTCCACCGGTTCCCGCACGAATTTCAAGAAATACGTTGCAGTATCCTTAGAATCTTTAGGCAACAAAAGTTTCTGCAGATCCAATTCCAAAATTTCCAGTTCTTCTGAGCCGTTGAAAATTTCCTCTTCAGCCATGATACGTATTTCAGGATCAGAGTCTTTTTGCATTTCCTTCCCCTCACTCAAGTTGTTCGAAACTTCATTGAAACGATTAAAGCTCTTAACCACATCTTCGATCTCACTGTACTCTTTTGAAAACTCACGAAAGCGATTTTGATCCGCAATAATTTCGGCATCACTTAGCAGCGCCTCGAGTTCAGCGAAGCGATATTGTAAGTTTTCCAATTTGAGTCGGATTGATTCTTTCATTGATGCTACTAAACGATCCTTTAATTCTGACCGCCTTCTCCTAAATCAAATAATTCTTGAGTCAATTTCAAAAGCTCATCTCTTCCTTCAGAACTGGCTTTCTTCATTTGTACGCTAGGGGCATGGGTTAACTTATTGGTTATTGCGCGGGCCAATGATTCAAGCACCGCATTTGCATCATCACCTTTTTCCAATCCCTTAAGTGCCCGTTGTAATTCCTGATCACGAATCGAATTTGCCTTATCACGAAAAGCTCGCAACGTTGCAACAGCGTTAAGGGATCGAACTTGCTTTAAATACTCTTCTACGCCACGCTCTATTATGGATTCCGCCTGAGCAGCGGCTTCAGCCCTACTCTTAACATTGTCTTCAATAACTTCACTGATATCGTCGACGCTGTATAAATAGGCATCCGCAACCTCGCCCACTTCTTCTTCAATGTCTCTTGGAACTGCCAGATCGATTAACAACATGGGCTTATGCTTACGTTCTTTAAGAGCACGCTCCACCGCACCCTTACCTAATAGTGGCAGTTGACTGTTAGTGGATGAAACAACTATGTCTGCGACAATCAGTTGCTCGGGAATATCCGATAGCAAAACTCCCTGAGCATTGAACTTTCTTGCAATCCCTAAAGCATTGTCCAGCGTGCGATTAGCTACCACGATTACAGAGACTCCTTTGTCTACTAAATGTTTTGCTACTAGCTCTACTGTGCGGCCCGCACCAATAAGCAAGACCGACAAGCTGGGCAGGTTCGAAAAAATTCTTTCTGCCAATGTAACTGCAGCGTAGGCAACGGATACTGGATTTTCACCGATAGCCGTATCGGTTCTCACTTCTTTAGCAATGGTGAATGCGCCTTGAAAGGCACGACCTAATGATGCGCCTGCTACTTCAAGATCCTGGGACATGGCGAAAGCAGATTTTATTTGCCCCAGAATCTGCGGCTCACCTAATACCATTGAATCTAATCCACAGGAAACTTTCATGAGATGCCGCACTACATCTTTGCCCCCAAAAAAATAAGTGCTTGAAGCTAGCTCACTGGCATCTATCTCATGATAGCCAGCTAACCATTCAACGATGGATTGCTGCCGCTCAATCAGAAGTCGATTCTGTTCAACTTTAGATCCGCCGCTGTCTTCCTGCTCACCAGAGTCGAAATTCATATACACCTCAGTGCGATTGCAGGTTGAGACAATTACTACCCCATCGATGCCAGATAGTCCCCACAGCTGTTTCAGCGCTTCGCCGAGGATTTCTGGCGGAAAGGCCACCGTCTCGCGCAATGCGATATTTGCTGTAGTGTGGTTGATCCCCACCAGTACAAGTGCCATTGGAATCTCGGAGAGTCGTCGAGTAAAAAGCCCGATATATTACTAGATGCTACCCTATAATTCATCGCAGCTGCGATTCACTATCAGATAGATTCTTTATCGGCCGGAAGAGATATTAGTAACTGATTCGGCTGAATTTTTCGTAAAACTTATAGATCCAGCTCGAATGATATGGTGCCAGTTCAAAACGTAGACTTAAGGTTATTCAAAAACCGAAAGAGAGCGTATAAAAGTAAGCAAGGACACCATGGGCGGGAATTCTCAGAAATCCTGACAAACTGTTACAATGCAGGTACATCTGGACATGCACTTTGAAGCTAGCACTTAAACAATACTTACTTTTCATCTTTTTCGGCAGCCTGGCTGCCTGCACCAGTGCGCCCCCGCCACCTCCTCCATTAGTGGAAGAGCCCGAAGTGGCAGTTGTTGAAGCAGAAGAGGTAGAAGAGATCGAATACGGTTCCTTCACCGAAGATCAACTGTATCAAACCATTGTTAGTGAATTGGGTGCGCAGCGGGGAGACCTAGAAGAAGCCGGTGACAATTACCTAGATCTCGCTATGGAAACCCGCGATCTCGGCATCGTCATGCGAGCGGTTCAGTTTGCCTCTGCTAACGCTGACATCAATGCGCTGATGCAACTGGGATTGCTCTGGGCAGAGATCGAACCTGACAATCCTCAACCTCATTTATCCCTCGCCTTTCAATTTCTGGAAAACGGCAACTATAGCCAGGCGCTGTCTCACATGGCTCGTGTGATAGACCTAGGTGGAGATATGGATTTCACTGCATTAGCTGCTCGCACGGGCCGACTCGAACCAAGGGATCGACAAACCTTAATCGAAAATCTCAGACAACTGACTCGGGAATTTCCAGAGCAGGAAACTATTCATTTGGCCCTGGTGCAATTGCTAGCGCAGAACCGTCAATTCGACGAAGCGCTATATGAAATGCAATTAGTGCTGCAGAGCATCGAATTAACAACCAACATGGTATTACTCCATGGTCAGATTCTGCAAAACATGAATGACACCGATGGCGCAATCCGAGTGATGCGCAATGGAGTTCAGGAATTTCCAGATGATGGATCTCTCCGTCTTAGCTACGCCCGGCTTTTAATTCAAGATGATCGTTTTGAAGAGGCCCAGGAACAATTTGCAATCATCGTCGAAAAAGACCCAGAAGATTGGGAAACGCTTTATTCCATTACTCTACTCGATATGGAATTGGAAAACTTCGATTCCGCGATTGTTAATCTCGAAAAATTAATTGCCGTGGATCAGCGCTTCGATGAATCACAGTACTATCTTGGTTACATCTATGAGCAGCGAGAAGATTTAGGGAAAGCCATCGAACATTATCGTGAAGTAAGAATAGGAACCAATAACTTTTTAGCGGCACAACAACAGGCAACACGTCATTCCATCGCATTAGGTGAATTAGAAGATGCTCATGCCTGGTTAGTTAGACAATCTAGTGGTCAGCGACGTTTGGAAATTCTATTCACCACTATCGAATCGAGTTTATTGATTCAGGCGAATTACATTACAGAAGCAAAAAGTTTATTAGATACGGCACTCAATCGCTTTCCGAATGAATCGGAACTGCTGTTTGCTAGAGTTCTTTATCATGATTCTCAGGGCGATCAGGCTGGATCAGAAGAAGATCTTCGACAGATAATCCGCATGCAACCTGACGATTCCCGCGCATTGAATCACCTTGGTTATATGCTTGCCGACCAAACCACCCGCTATGAAGAGGCATTGGAACTTGCGGAGCGGGCTATCGCCATCTCCCCTGACGATCCCTGCCATTATCGATACCCTCGGTTGGGCTCAATACAAAATGGGGCACTATGAAGAAGCACTAGAGAATTTACGCCGCGCTTTCGCTGTATTCCCAGATCATGAAGTGGCCTCCCATGTAGGTGAGGTTCTCTGGATGATGGATCGCAGAGACGAAGCAATTCAAGTTTGGGAAGACGCCTTGCAAGAGCGCCCAGATAGTGAGCTTATTAAAGAAGTAATAGAAAGATTCCATCCTTACGAATGATCTCATTCTTTCTTCCTTTTATAAGGATGCCTGTAAAACTAATTAAAAATCTAACCATCGCCATTGGTTTGCTGGCATTTCTATATGCATGCAGCAATGTAGCTCCGCGGGCGTCGGAAAATGTTGTGTGGGATCAACAAAGAGATTTACTGGAAGAACTTGGTGCCTGGCAATTAAGAGGACGGGTCAATGTCAGATACAATGATGAAAATCATACTCCACGAATTCAATGGCAGCAGTTAGATGAGAATTACAACATTCGTCTATGGGGAACTTTTAACGCCGGCAATACCCGAATCATTGGCAGAACTGGTTCTGTCACCATGGAACATGACGGCGAACTATTTCGAGCAAATACACCGGAAGATTTAATCTTGCAACAACTCGGTTACGAATTACCAGTTTCTTACCTAGAATATTGGATCCGCGGACTGCCAGCTCCTGATTCAAATGCAGATATGACATTCAACGAACTTAATCAGTTATCTTTAATGATTCAGGATGGATGGACAATCAACTATATTGATCCGCGCCAATATGGTGAACTAACACTTCCTCGTCGTGTTGAAGTAACCCGTCCACAGAACGATATTCGATTACGCTTCGTGGGATTGAATTGGGTTTTAAATCCCGAAGTCAATTAATCACTAATTAATGAGCGACCAAACCCTAACCTTACTTTCCCCTGCCAAACTCAATCTCTTTCTCCATATCTTAGGGCGAAGAGACGACGGCTATCATGAACTGCAATCCTTGTTCCAACTATTGGATTATGGAGATGTGCTAGAGATTAATCCTGAAGATTCAGAACTACTTTCTCTCCATATCACAGCTGAGTCTCCGATTAAGTCCATTTCAATGGACGATAACCTGATTCTCAAAGCCGCCCAACTTCTCAGAAAAGCAAGCGGAAAACCAAATTTGGGTGCCAGCATCAGCATTACTAAACGAATTCCCATTGGCGCCGGATTGGGTGGCGGCAGCAGCAACGCAGCGATAACTCTGCGAGGACTCAACCAAGTATGGCAATGCGGTCTTTCCGATATCGAACTTGCTAAATTAGGTCTCCAACTGGGGGCCGATGTGCCGGTATTTATCCAGGGTAAATCCGCCTGGGCTGAAGGCGTGGGAGAGCGCCTGGTGCCAATAGAAATCGAGCCCTACTGGTACTTAGTAATCACCCCAGATTGCCCGGTTTCCACGGCTCGAATATTTTCTCAGGAAAATTTGACACGGAACTCTCCAGCCATCAAAATGGCCGACTTTCTGGCGGGCAGGGCTAGAAATGACTGCGAAAAAGTGACCCGAAATTTGTACCCCGAGGTGGATCAAGTCCTGAATTGGCTCAGCCAATTCGGTGAAGCTAGAATGACTGGAACTGGATCGGCAGTCTTCGCTAAATATGAGAGTGAAGCCCCTGCCCGAGAAGTATTTGCGAATTGCCCATCAGGCTTGAAAGGATTCATCGCTAAGGGTATTAATTCGCATTAGGCTGAGAGGAGCCGAATGATTTTTTGGGGTGTCGCCAAGTGGTAAGGCACAAGGTTTTGATCCTTGCATTCGTTGGTTCGAATCCAGCCACCCCAGCCATTTTTGAAGACCAAACATGCGATAAAGAAATTAAAGTCCAAGGAATTAAGAGTGGCAACAAATTTAATGGTCTTTACTGGCAATGCTAATCCGGCATTAGCGGATGCTATTGCCAAAAATATTGGTGTTCCCTTAGGTCATGCCAGTTTTGGGTAAGTTTAGCGACGGTGAAGTATCCGTTGAATTAAATGAAAACGTTCGGGGTAAAGACGTTTTCATTATTCAACCAACTTGCGCACCAACTAACGAAAGCATTATGGAATTGCTGTTAATGGCAGATGCTCTGCACCGTGCTTCGGCGAACCGCATCACTGCAGTGATTCCTTATTTCGGATATGCGCGACAGGATCGTCGTGTGCGCTCGGCCCGAGTTGCCATCAGCGCCAAAGTTGTTGCCGACATGATCAGTGCCGTAGGCGTTAATCGCGTACTGACAGTTGATCTACATGCTGAGCAGATCCAGGGATTTTTCAGTATTCCGGTGGACAACGTTTACGGTTCGCCAGTCCCGACTGATGACATAGAGCGTCAGCGTTATGAGAATTTTAAATTTTAGTATCGCCAGACGTTGGCGGCGTGGTTCGAGCAAGAGCAGTCGCTAAGCAACTTAATGTTGATCTGGCGATTATCGATAAGCGTCGTCCAACCGCCAATGAAGCACAGATTATGCACATCATCGGTGATGTTAACGATCGTTGTTGTTTTATCGTAGACGAATGGTGGATACTGCCGGCACGCTGTGTAAAGCAGCGGATGCGCTGAAAGAACACGGTGCTAACAAAGTTGTGGCCTATTGTACTCATCCGATACTCTCTGGCCCAGCGTTGGAGAATATCGAAGGTTCGAGTCTGGATTCGTTAGTAGTAACAGACACGATTCCTTTAAGCGATGCTGCGAAAGCATGCTCTTATATTCGTCAGTTATCGATGGCTAAATTACTCGCCGAATCGATTCGACGAGTGAGTAACGAAGAATCCATTAGCGCAATGTTTGATAACACCTAGCGGAGCAATATTTGCTAGATAGCGCCGGGTAAACCGAACAGCGGTTTCAAAGGAACCGATGTTCTTATTTATGAACCTTTCATGAAGTTGGTCGCAAACTTCTTGGACAAAAAGCAACTCATAGAGCTGCTTATTAGGAGACAATCATGTCAAATGAAGAATTTGAACTGAATTGTTCGGTCAGAACAGATTTTGGGGAAAGGTGCGAGCCGCCGCCTGCGTCGTCTGAACGATTCAATTCCCGCCATTTTATATGGCGGTAAAAAAGAGGCAGTTTCATTAACTATTGCCCGTAAAGATATGGCTAAGGCAACAGAGAATGAGGCGTTCTTTTCTCATATTATTAGCCTTAATATCGACAGCAAGAAGGAACCAGCAGTAATCAAGGCGTGCAACGTCACCCAGCAAAGCCGTTTATCCTTCATGCCGATTTTCAGCGCGTGGATATGAAGCAAGAAATCCAAGTGAAAGTCCCAATCCACTTTATTAATGAAGATAAGTGTGTGGGTGTCAAACTCGATGGCGGCAGCATCCGCCACACTCTCAACGAGATAGAAATTGTGTGCTTGCCGAAAGACTTGCCTGAGTACATCGAAGTGGATATGGAAAACATCAAACTCGGCGATTCTGTTCACCTTTCTGACCTCACCTTCCCTGAAGGTGTGCGCAGTGTAGCCCTTTCTCAAGGTGATGAAAACGACCTAAATGTAGCTAGGGTGCAGCAGCCACGAGGCGCTATGGAAGATGAAGAAGAAGCAGCGGCAGCTGAAGGTGAAGAATCAGTAGAAGGCGAATCTCCTGCAGAAGGAGAGGGTGGCGATTCCGGCGACGAAGAGTCTTCCGGGGACGGCGACGACTCTTAATCTGTTGGCTCTGCCAGGGAGTCCGGGTAAAAGAAAATGCCGGATCATCCATTAAAGCTGATTGTGGGTTTGGGAAATCCAGGCCCACAACACGATTCCAATCGTCATAATGCAGGCGTTATTTTTCTGCACCATCTCAGTAAAGCTTATGGTGGAAAACTACGTGGCGAGTCGAAATTTTTCGGCGAATTCACCTCGATCAATATCGATGGTAACGATATTAAACTACTATTCCCTGCTACTTTCATGAACCACAGTGGTAAGTCGGTAGCTTCCGTGTGCAAGTTTTTCAAGATTACACCGGAAAACATGTTGGTAGCCTACGATGAAATCGATTTTGATGTTGGAGTAACCCGCTTTAAAAAAGGTGGCGGTCACGGCGGTCACAATGGTATTCGAGACATCATCAATGCGCTCGGCGGAAAGAAAGAGTTTTTTCGTTTGCGCATTGGCGTAGGACATCCAGGGCATAAGTCTATGGTGTCGAACTATGTGCTAAGCGATCCATCGCGATCGGAAGCAGATGCCATCATAAGAGATATTGAAGATGCAATTCGTGTTATCCCCAAAGCAGTAACTGGTGAATGGGAAGAAGCCATGCGTTTACTTCATACGGAATAAAGATTTAAGAAAGAAATAATAAATGGCTGTTAAATGTGGAATCGTAGGTTTACCCAATGTTGGTAAATCAACTCTATTCAATGCCTTAACCAAGGCAGGCATTGCTGCTGAAAATTTTCCTTTCTGCACGATCGAACCAAACTCCGGAATCGTTTCAATTCCAGATGACCGGTTAGATAAAATTGCAGGTATAGTAAATCCACTAAAAGTCATACCTACTACAGTTGAGTTTACAGATATTGCTGGTCTAGTTGCAGGCGCATCTAAAGGTGAAGGTCTGGGCAACCAATTCCTCGCAAATATCCGTGAGACCGATGCCATTGCCCATGTGGTTCGTTGTTTTGAAGATGAAAACGTCACTCACGTTTCCGATCAAATCAATTCTGCAGCGGATATCGAAACCATAAACACCGAACTGGCATTAGCAGA
Source organism: Gammaproteobacteria bacterium (assembly GCA_019654215.1). GTDB lineage: Bacteria > Pseudomonadota > Gammaproteobacteria > Pseudomonadales > Pseudohongiellaceae > UBA9145. The sequence continues at coordinate 71,782 of BPDI01000007.1, forward strand.
TTTAGAAACTGTAGAGAAAAATCTGGATCGAGTTATTCGTGTCGCTAAGAGTGGTGATAAAGATGCACAACGTCAGGTGCAATTGTTAGAAAAAGTTAAACTTCATCTCGATGAAGCAAAACCAGTACGAACTTTGGAGCTATATAAAGAAGAACAAAGCGATCTTTATCAATTACATCTACTGACTGCTAAACCAGTAATGTATATCGCTAACGTAGATGAGGATGGTTTCGAAAATAATCCACACCTGAAAAAAGTGCGGGAGATCGCCAATAGCGAAGGCGCAGAAGTGGTAGCCATTTGCAATAAGCTGGAAGCAGAGATTGCCGAGCTGGAAGATGATGAGAAGGCCGAATTTCTGCAGGACCTGGGTATGGGCGAACCAGGATTAGATCGCGTTATCCGTGCTGGCTACAAACTACTGGGATTACAGACCTACTTTACGGCCGGCGAAAAAGAAGCGCGGGCCTGGACTGTAAAGCAAGGGGCCACAGCACCGGCAGCGGCGGGAGTAATTCACACCGATTTTGAAAAAGGTTTTATCCGTGCCGAAGTCGTTGGCTATGATGCCTACATCGAGAATCAAGGCGAGTTAGGCGCAAAAGACGCAGGTAAGTGGCGCCTGGAAGGTAAAGAATATATTGTGCAGGACGGCGATGTGATTCATTTCCGTTTCAACGTGTAAGTGGAGTTTCTAGTGAAAAGAATAAAAATCGGAATTATTACACTGAGTTTTATATTTATCTCTGCAATTAATGCGCAGACTCTCGAAGATGAGGCGGTTAGATGGCTGCAGGAATTTATCCGCATCGACACTATTAACCCTCCAGGCAATGAATACCGTGCTGTCGATTTTTATGCGGCAATTTTTGAAGCTGAAGGCATCGAGTACGAAACTGCAGAAAGCGCAACTGGTCGAGGCAATATCTGGGCACGTCTCAAAGGTGGCGACGAACCGGGATTAATTCTCCTGCAACATACAGATGTTGTTCCTGCCGAAGAAGAATTCTGGACTATTGATCCCCTCTCTGGTGATATTCGCGACGGCATTATTCTTGGTCGCGGGACTCGTGACATGAAAGGTCTCGGCATCATACAACTTGCTACCTTTCTCAGCTTACATCGTTCTGGTGTTGAACTTAATCGAGATGTGATTTTCTTAGCGACCGCCGACGAAGAAGCTGGCGGTTACTTTGGTGTTGGCTGGCTGATTGAGAACAGACCAGAAATCTTTGACGACGCTGGTATTTTGCTCAATGAAGGCGGCGGCGGCAGCAGCAACGAAGACGGTGATGTGGTTTTCAGCATCGAAGTTACGCAGAAAGTTCCGGTGTGGTTGCGCTTGAATGCAATTGATACACCAGGTCATGGATCATCACCTCGCACAACAAGTTCAGTTACGCGAATCGTACAAGCACTGAATCTTTTATTAGAAAACCCCTTCCCTCCTCGCATCATTGGGCCCGTGTCTGATTACTTTTCAGAACTCTCGGTTGATATGGGCGAAGAATGGGGGCCATCCTATGCAAATATAAGCAATGCGATTAATGAGCCTGCATTTGTGGATAGACTTCATGCAGCGCGACCAGGACATAACTCGCTTATTCGTGACACGTGCTCTATGACACGCATGAGCGGTTCAAACAAGATCAACGTTATTCCGCCGGAGGCTTGGGCGGAATTAGATTGTCGAATATTACCTGACAAACCATCACAACAATTCATAAGCGAATTAGAAGACTTGATTGGCGGCACTGGTGTTACTATCGAAACCATTATGGCTTTTACACCAGCGATTTCAGAAACAAATACGCGATTGTTCGCGGCAATTGAATCCGTAACTCAGGAACTACATCCTGGTTCCCGAGTATTGCCGTCTGTAAGCACTGGATTTACCGACAGTCACTTTACTCGTGATCTTGGAATTGTCAGCTATGGATTCAACCCCTTGATCACTGGCCATGAAGATCACACTGGTGTTCATGGCAATGATGAACAGGTCCCCGAAGACGCGTTCCGCCGCGCAGTTGGTGACTTCTACGCTGTTGTGCGCAACGTGGTAATCGACTAGCTAACTTGACATTTTGGCGCCAAATCGCCAAAATTCGCGGCCTTCCGGCATTCTAGATCCTTAATTTCATGCCAAATTGAAGGAAGAAAATTTGGAAATACGGTGATGAAGATGCGTGAGCTGGAAGCTGCAGTCCAAATTTTGGCTATGTAGCTCAGCTGGTTAGAGCACAGCATTCATAATGCTGGGGTCGGTGGTTCAAGTCCACCCATAGCTACCATATTATCAATAGGTTAGGCACGAACTTCATTCAATAGTAGCTTCGTTCTAACCTATGAGTCTCCAAAATACCTAATCGTTTAAAAAAATCTCCACAAACAACGGCAACAAAAAAGCCCCATACTAGGGGCTTTTTCAAAAGGGCCTAGCGAAGGATTGGGATCATCAAGTCAGTTCTTCATTATTCGATTAAACAGAACTCAAACTTATGAATTTTTCCCTACTTTCTCATCACTACTGTTAACATCAATAGAGACCGCTTGCTTGAATTAGTTTCTACTTCCAGGTTGAGAAATCCCAGCAGCATCTCTCTCAGCAGAAGACATCTGATTCTCACCTAAGACACCTAGAGTAGCGAATACTCTGTTCATTTCTTCTTCATTTAGATCTGCCAAAAATGTGTCAGCAGCAATCCTCCAGGCGTCAATATCATCATCCTGTGCCGCTGCTCCGAGACTTCAAGCATTTCCAGCCTATCACTACTAATAGATGGAGGTCTGTTCCATGACGCACCCGCAGCACCATCAGTGGTGACTATAGCCTCTACAACTTCTCCATCGACGCCTGTCGAATCAGAAATACCTTGGATTTCATCACTTGAGGGGCGCGCTTCACCGCCTTGCCCTGACAAATCGCTCTCACTGCCCTCCCAATTAAATTGAGTTAACGCAAATGATACTTTTCTGATGCGATCAGCAAATTTTCCCCTTCCCCATCCAGCATGGGTTCGGAATTTCAATATCGGCTGTTCGATATGGAAGCCAAAAATTTAAACCAGCGAAGGGGCCATTTGAAGAATCAACAAACCAGACATGCAGCATATGCAGAGTCTCGCCATCATTTGCAAACTGAGGATGATCATGCCATGACGCAAACTCGCTCTCAAAGGGAAGTTGAACGTCAGTATCCGGCACATCAACAAAGGCGTAAGCTGCACCAACCAATTTTTCTTCCCCATCTATCGGAGAAAACAATAATTGATTGGGCAGATCAATATTGTAGTCCTTGTCTAATCCCATCGACAGATTGACATAGTGGATACCCATTCCGGGTATATCACCTAAAGCAGGGAAAAACCCTGCAGCTATCGCCGATTCAGGAGTATTTAACCCTGACAAATCTTGATGCAAATTTGAGAACCGCTGCTTATCCTTCTCAGACAGACCATTCCACGGAGGATTGCCATGTTAGTGCAGCTAACCGCTGGACCCATATGCGCGTGGCCGTGTCGCCGTGATCAGCGTGGTTTCCATGCGACTGCCCCAAAACACTCAAAGGACTCATAATCACTGAAAATAGAATAATTATGGCCCCCAGTTTTATTTTTTCGATCATTGCATACCCCTTAATTTCAATTACGGGAAAATAATAACGTAACAGTATACCAGTAAATTGCTCAGGTCCTTGCACTTGATTTAATGGCCACGGTTGTCCTGAGTTCAACTTTTGACTAAGCATTAACCTATTGTCTAAGTGGCTTAGCGAAGATAGTTAGTAGAACCCATATCTACCATATCAAGCAAAGGTTTAGAAACAATCTAACCCTTTTTCGTTAATTTAATCTAGTGCGAAAACCCACAATGCCGCCGGCCCAGGCGTTTTAGGAACGAAACCGGAAAACTGGTTTTGTAATCCTAACCAAATTCCCGTGTGAATATTGAGCTGCCCGGCGACGACGGCCACATACTGTTTGCCATCGACGGCATAAGTTATTGGGAAAGCTGCGGGTATGGCATCTAATTGAGTTTCCCAAAGAATCTCACCATTACTTTGATCGAATGCTTTGAGTTTGGAATCAAGATAACCAAGAAAAACTAACCCGCCTGCAGTGGCGAGACTTGCTGAAGCCGGCACAATTTCTTCGCGATGCTGCCAGGCTAATTCTCTATTCTTGAGATCAATAGCCTGCAGGCGACCATAGTTGCCATCATTATCGGGCGCAGGGCGTGTGTCAGCTCTTAAACCACTTGTAAGAAGGGTGCCGCTGCCATCGAGCAAGGTATCCATACACACTTCGAACATAGGTACGAACAAAGTAACCAGTTTCGTTGTTTATCGATGATGCGTGCCAGTTACGACCACCCTGCCAATAAGGACAGACTGTGCGAATCTCTTCTGCGTCGGGAAAGATATTCGGATTTGGAATTTTCTCCCCTGTCTCTGGATTGATTGCAGCAAATAAATTTTGAAATCCCGTATCCACTGAGAATAAGTACTGTCCGGTTTCTGCATCGACCGCATCGAAGAGAGCAGGCTTACCAGCTGTAACAACAACCTTGCGCGTCTCACCGTTTACATCCAACTCAACGATCGATCTTTCAAATATCCAATCCAGATCATGCTGATCATTAACGACATGTTGGTAGTACCAGACTAACTCGCCGCTTGCAGGGCGTATTGCTAATGTTGCGTTGGTATAAAGTGCTTCATTGGTAACGCCATCTATGTTTAAGGGATATAGCAAAGGTGCCGTGTTATAAGTTGGCGATACACCGTAATACACTAAATCCAATTCCGGATCATAGGCCCCAGTATTCCATACCGAACCACCCTGCCTTTCTTCTAATGGCATATTGTTCCAAGTATTGCCCCCGGGCTCTCCAGGACGCGGGATCGTATTGAAGCGCCAGGTTTCCGTTCCGGTTTCCAAATCGATAGCAACGATAAATCCACCACCAGGAACAAAGGATGCGGCCATTCCCTGAATCACTTGACCACCCGCAACCGTGGGAGCACTTCTTAACTGATAGCCATCGTAATCTTCCATTTCAATCGCGTGATCCCAGATCACTTCGCCTGAGCGAGCATTTAAGGCCACCATGTGAAAATTAGAAGTGGGAACCAGTACTTTGTTTTCATGCAGTGCGATGCCAAATTTGTGGCTGGTACCAGCTTCGCCGTCATGACTATAACGCCATAACATATCGCCGTTAGTTGCATCCAAAGCGAGCACCACATCACCAGCGCTGTACAGAAACATAATTCCATCATGTACTAGCGGCGTTGGCATATTGTTACCAACAGTCACTACCTGATTCCAGGCTAATTCCAAATCAACAACGTTTTCCCGATTAATCTGATCGAGATTGGAAAACCCCTGATTGTTGTATGTGCGACGCCAGGTTACCCAATCTGCGTCGGGTGGGCTCTGCAAGAGTTCGTCTGTGACTGAAGAATAATTACGCAACAAATTAGATGAGTTTGGATCCGCTGTCACAGAAGAAATACCATTGGCAGCGTTTCTGCCATAACGTTGGATAATTCCACCGCTGGCTTCCGTTGCCTCTTCTTCATTTTGCGCAAAGACGGGAGAGTGAATAAACGAGACTGCAATAAAACATAAGAGTGCGAGTGTAATTCGATTCATTTTTTCTCCCGACTGATCACGGACTTTATCTGGCTCAGTGAATTATGTTGATTAACGCATAAGTAATGGTTTCTTTCGGATCCGTTACCATTTGGTGCCATACTCTGGCTGGTACATGCAATATGTCACCAGTTTCTACCTGATATTCCTGTGCTCCTTCTAACTCTGGATACTGCCCTTCGTTCGGACCACCTTCAATAAAGTTCACTCGCTCACCGCCAATTCGTGCAGTACCGTGGCCGTCGACAATGACATAGATATCCCATTTGTTCTCATGGATTTCCGGCTGGGTATAACCGGAGCGATGAATAAACTGAACATTGTGAGCTCGATGTTCTCGAGCAGGTAATCCATTCAAATATACAAAGTCAGTGCCGAAGATGCCGCTTCCTTCTCGCAAACTTTGTTGCAACTCACTTTTTATTTCCATAAAAGAAGCACTATTCCAGTGAATGTATTCTTCAGGGCGTGGTTCTTTCGTAATACCTTGAAATACATCTTGTGCTACTGCGACGAGTCCACTGCCGATTACGGCCACAACAAGAATCGAATTGAATAAACGCATAACTACCTCCCAAACGTGAACTAGTTACTGCCAGCTATCCTCTATATGCAATGCATGGATACAGTAAATTTTTAATCCAAAGTATCTCGAAACAGAGTTCGGTGTTTAATCTTCCAGCCATCCTCTGTCCGAATAAATTTGTCATCGTAGTAACCTGATCCGATTACATTTGGAGGACGCTCAGTTACATCCATTAAGATGTAGTATGCTCGCCCTTCGGCTCCATCGTTCGTTGGCATTATCAAGTAGCTACCATTTAAATGCCTTCTGCCTACATCGCCAGTTTCGCCCTGGTATCTGCGAGCCCGATCGGCTTTCAATCCTTCCATGCCTACAATATCTCCCCCTTCACGAGTCATAATTGCATCCTCGGCAAAAGCCGACAAAAATAATTCTGTGTCGCGAAAATCACTGCCTTGGTTGTAGCGGGCATAAAGAGCTTTAATCTCTTCATAATCGACACCAGTTAACTCAGTTTTTTCAGACAGACTGTCTGCTTGAGAAAATTCAGTATTGTTGATGACAGCCACTACCACACCGAGTAAAACAAGTACTGTCAAAATGCCGACTTTGCCAGCGTTATTTCTCTTAATCATGGTTTGCTTCCTTTTGACTAAAATTTAATTCGGTTAATTGCGATGCTCTGGAAAACGGATATTAAACCAGGTGATTAACTCAGCTTCTTTAATTCCATGTGAAAGTCCTGCCGGAATGTAAATGATATCTCCGGCTTCGACGATTTGTTCTTCACCGCCTTGCAAGACTCCATCTACTAACTCGCCGCCTGTATTTAAAATTCCTGAACCTGCTTGCACAACCCAAACATCAATGGTGTCTGGGTGTGTCAACATACGCATGGTCGACATTGTGACGTTTTCGATGTGCCGGATATTTACATTGAACTCCCCGCCTTCAAGCATCCGGGTGGTGGGGATATCTTCATCATTTATACGGCCAAAGGCAGCAGCGAGGATTTCTTTGGAAATAGTGACGGGCTCGTCTAATGGTGCTTCCTGATCTATCTCAGGTAATCCTGGCAGCTGCGCTGAAGCTGAAAGAGCGAACATTGCAACGAAAGCCAGGAATATCGCGTTCCTTTTTTTCATTTTTATTCTCATCAAGACAGTCAGAAACCCTGATTAGATAGTGAGAAAGGTCTAATGACTGGTAGTTTTCTACATTCAACAGTACAGTGCAGATCAATAGAAAACAATCATCATAAGCCAGTTAATGGGTCTGCGATGACCAGTGAAAATCTCATATTTCAGCTTTTCTTTGCAATCATACTGATGCTTGGACAGACGCTGAATGCCCAATCAACAAATCACTTCGCTAACGTGCGCCTAATTCTTGGCAACGGCGAAATATTTGAACAAGGATCATTACTGATTCGGGATGGATCCATCATAGACATTGGTCCATCGCTAGATATTCCGGACGATGCGGTATTTCATGATTTAAGCGGGCAAACGATTATCCCTGCTCTGGTGAATACCCATGCTCATTTAGGCTGGGAAGCATACGGTGACTGGGGCTCGCAATACTTTACTGACGAGAACCTGGTCGATCACCTTTATCGTCATGCTTACTATGGAGTGGGAACAATCATCTCTACCGGGAGTGATGAATTTGAGATTGCGAATAGAGTAAAGCTCGAGCAACTAAGAGGAAACATAAAAGGCGCGCGCTATCATCTATCCCCAGGAATGGGTTCTCCTGGCGGCGGACCAAATCCGCGCTTTACCAGCGACCCAAATTTTTGGGGAGTAAATCCAATTATAGATCCTGAGCAAGGTGCAAATATGGTAAGGCAGCTTTCCTCAGAAGGTTATGATATTGCCAAGATTTGGGTTGATTCACGAGATGAATTACGCGGCGCACAAATCAAAGTTGCGCCAGAAATCTATCGCGCAATATTAGAAACTGCTTCTGATTACGACATGCGCATCATTGCCCATGCAACAACATTGACGGATCATAAATCTTTAGTAAGTGCAGGCAATCGCCGCTTTATCCATATGCCCTACGATATGGCAGTTGATGATGAATATTTAGATATGGTCCGAGAGAACAATGTCTATATAGTTCCAACTCTGGGCATGATCACGAAGCAGGAGCCTTACTATATTCCTGCTTTTCAAGATCCTTATTTCTACGATCAGGTTCCTCAATCAGTTATTGATTCACTTAATGGCAACTACACACCACCTGCTAACCTCAGTGCCGAAGCGGAATCATTATCAGCAATACGCGCTGATAATCTGTTTAAACTCAAAGATCATATTATTTTTGGTACCGATGCAGGCGCTGTAGGTGATTTCTTTGGCTACGCCGATCACGTTGAACTTTCGCTATTTGTGCGCATGGGTATGACCCCAATGGAAGCTATTGTTGCTTCGACTTCCCGTTCCGCTCAGGCCTTTGGTTTAACTGATGTGGGCACGTTACAGGCAGGTAAAGCCGCTGATTTCGTCATACTGAATGCAAACCCATTAGATGATATAAACAACACCCGCCAGATCAGTGACGTGTATATTCGTGGGGAGCGCGTTGAAAGAGAGTCATGGAGAACTAGATGGACACAGGAAGACTAATACTTGATTCAAAGCAGAAGAAATTTTCACTTTTTGTTTTAAGTTGTGTCGGTTTTTTACTATGCGGTGGTGCTCAAGCGCAGCTAGGCAGCAACGATGGCGAATGGACAAATTACGCCTCAGATACTGGCTCTACTAAGTACACCAGTCTCGATCAAATTAACGCCGACAATTTTGAAGAGCTGGAAATCGTCTGGCGCTGGACTTCTATTGACGGTGAGATCGATCTTGAAGCGGTTATGGGAGACGCTGCGGAAGATATAAGCTTCGGCCGATTGCAAGCCACACCATTAATGATCGATGGTGTGCTCTATATGATTACCGCTTTGAACCAAGCTGTTGCATTAGATTCTGCCACAGGAGAATTGTTATGGTCATTTGACCCCCAGGCCTACTTGTCTGGGTATTCAATTAGTCCACTTGGCTATCACCATCGTGGAGTCGCATACTGGAGCGACAATAAGGAATCGCGAATATTATTCGCAACAAATGACGGGTATCTCTTTTCTTTAGATGCCGAAGAGGGGCGACCAGATACAGCATTTGCCGGTGGTCGTATTGATCTCACTCAAGGAATCCCTAGAGCAGATAGGGAGTCACTTGATTATTCCGGTGCGGTGCCACTAGGCACAGTATCACCTGCGATCGTTGTCGGTGACGTTCTTGTTGTAAATCAAATCACATCGAATCGACCGCACTATAAAGAACGTCCACCAACTTTTGTACGAGGGTATAACATTCGTTCCGGGGAATTGGTCTGGACTTTTAATACTATCCCTCAAGCCGGTGAGTTCGGAGTAGAAACATGGCAGGAAGAATCCTGGCGCTACACCGGCAATGGTGGAGTTTGGACTCAGATGAGCGCCGATCTAGATCTCGGTCTTGTTTATCTTCCAACAGAAGCGCCTACCAATGATTACTATGGTGGGCATCGACCAGGGGATAACTTATTTACCCAGAGTGTTGTTGCAGTCGATGCGGCCACTGGTGATCGAGTCTGGCATTTTCAGATGATTCATCATGGTCTGTGGGACTACGACACGCCGGCAGCACCAAATTTAATGAACATAAATGTAAATGGTCGAGAGATCAGAGCACTCGCTCAAGTAACTAAGCAAGGCTGGGCCTATGTGTTCGATCGCGCAACTGGAGTGCCTGTTTGGCCAATGCCAGAACTACCAGTACCACAAGGTTTGATACCTGGAGAAAGAACTTCACCAACTCAACCCTTCCCAACTAAGCCACCTGCTTTTGCCATGCAGGGATTAACGGAAGACGACTTAATCGATTTCACTCCGGAGTTAAAAGCAGAGGCCTTAGAGATAATCGATGATTATGTATACGGGCCGATCTATACACCTGCGAGTCTTCCGGATGAAGAAACCGCTAAGCGCGGGTCCATTTTTGTTCCCAGTGCAGGCGGCGGTGCCAATTGGCCCGGTGCTGGATTTGATCCAGAAACCAATGTCTTGTTTGTGCCATCTTCAAACGGCGCCTTTACACCTTTTATGGGAACCCTTCCCGAAGACGAATCAAATTTTCGTTATTACCGCTTGCAAAATCGAGGTGTTGTTGGACCGCGAGGCCTTCCACTACTCAAACCGCCCTACTCAACCATCACTGCGATTGACATGAATCTCGGAGAAATTTTATGGCAAGCTCCAAACGGAGATGGATCTGTCCGTGTAGAAAACAATCCTGCAGTTGAAGGACTCGACCTTCCCCCACTAGGTGGAGGCGGCCGTCATCCGGTACTAGTTACTTCTACATTACTAATACATGGGCAGAATGAAGGTTATGGACCGATACTAATCGCACGCAGCAAAGAGACTGGTGAAGAGTTAGCTAAAATTGAGTTACCCGGAGATCCGCAAAGTGCACCCATGAGTTATGCAATAGATGGCAGGCAATACATCGCATTAGGTGTAAACGCAACACCGACAGCAGAATTAATTGTATTGGGATTACCAGAAGATTCTTCAGAATAAAGGGCATGCTTCAATAAAGTATGCCCTTATAGATCTTTCGAATTAGTCACAACGCTGCGGTGCAACCGGTCGTGGCAATTCCAGCGGTGCCGCTTCCACTCTACCTTCACTAGCAAGTTGCTCATAGGCTGCCTGCTGCAATGCCTTCACTTGTAAACGAGACATGCCGAGCTCGTAACCTGAGCATTCGTTTTCACCGAGAGATCTTGGGTCAAGTCCGGTTACATTTCCAAATACAACTAATGCTTCCAGATAGTAACCATAATCACTGGCGTGGTAGTGGTCGTAAGTCCACAAATCAATCTTGTCTAAGTCAATACCGTCGTAAGGATTTGGATCGGCGATGCCATTTTCCATGGCGCGATTCCAGGCTTCACCAACGGCATTCACAGACTTAACCGCTGGCGCAGCAGCTGCTTTGTCATAACCGGCGCGAACATCCAAGGCCATTTGATGAATTGGAGTTCCAGTCCAGGGCCGATCATCGAGATAAACCATGTCGGCACGGGACCAGGTTGCAGTGAGATAGACTTCCACATCTGAATTAAGACTGTGAAAGAATTCAGACATCTCGGCGACGGTATTAATTAACACTGTGGGATCACCGGGGTTATTTGCATCGAGTGTACTGTATCCATGCATGACCACTTGATCCCAGGGACGACGACCCATCACACCGAGCTTTTCTGCTAGATGAAAATCTAGCCCCGCCCCACCTCTAGTTTGCAAGTGAATGTCATAATCAAGACCAGCCTGATCGGCGAAGGATTTAAATAGCGCTGGTACACCGCCGATACCTTCATGATTCAGATCAGTCACGCTATCAGCACGATAGTAACGGGTACTTGATCCCCAGCCGTAGGTGAAACTATTACCGATAAACAAAATGCTGGTATCAGCAATCGCCTGGGCAGCTGCCAGAGTTAAAACTAAACTTGCACTTAATGCAGAAACAAGTTTCATGATTTATTCCTTTTTTCTTAATATTTCTAAGATTCAAAAAACCGCATTAAAGCTTCGTTAATAATTTCTGGCACTTCTTCGTGTGGGTTGTGGCCAATGCCTGGAATATTAATTACCTGTCCGTTTGGAAAAACACTCGCTGCATGTTCAGCTTCTGCCGCATAAGTTGGATAGTCGTCAGCACCACCTAGAATCAATGTGGGCGTTTGAATATGTTGCCAATCGTTTACAACCGTATCCATGCCGCGCATGTGACCAGTTAATTGGTTAACAGCCGAAGCCTGTGGCCATCCGCCGCTAAGTCGCTGACCATAACGAATGCGCATGTGCTTTTCGAATTTGGGATTCCAGTTAGCATAGTTTTCGTGAGCCCACCGCAAAAGGGACTCATAAGTCGCATCCGGGTCAGGATTAGCATTCACTTCACCAGTTAATGATCGAAAACCGCGACCTCTTCGGCGGTCAGTTAGCCCTACCTGATTAACAGTTACCAAATGAGTAATGCGTTCTGGATAAAGAAAGGCAAATCGAGTAACCATTTGTCCGCCGATGGAATGTCCTACCAGGGCAGCCTGTTCAATATCAAGGTGATCCATTAAAAGTGCAGTATTTGAGGCCCAGAGGTTGATGCTATATGGGATCATCGGTTTGGATGACTTTCCCCACCCCAGTCTATCTTTGGCAATGACTCGATACCCTGCTTCACTCAAAGCATGCATTTGATCTTCCCAATACCAGCCATAGTAGAGACCTCCATGGTGAAAGATGACGGTTCTGCCATTAGCGGGACCAGTAGGAGCGACGTCCATATAGGCTATCCGGACATCCTCTCCATAAACGCTTAAATTCATGTAACTGACAGGAAAAGGGTACTCGATCTCATCTAAGTTAATTGATACGGGGCCCCAGGCTGCTGGCGCTTTGCTCGGCGGGGAGGATTGGCCAAATGCAGTACCGGCAGACGATAGCGTGAGTAATATCACTAAAATTGAATGGATAGCCTTCATAGCTCCTCCAGAAAGTATCACCAAAGGATGATTGTTATATAAAAATTAAATCTTAAAGTCCATCGGAGCTGACGGCCCCGAACTCTATTAAAACCTCACTAGCTGTTGCGCCAGGAATACTTAAATCGAAACCGAAGAAATTAGGTCTTGCTTCAGCAGCGTTTGCAAGATCTAAGGGAGTTCTGCCACTACCATTTAAGGTATTAACGTCTGCACCATTTTTCGCAAGCTCTCTGATGATATTTGGCAAAAGTCTGGCTGCTGCGTCATGTATTGCAGTAGACCCCGTGAAGTCAGCATGATTTAAATTGACACCATGGCCGATTGCGACCCTAGCGGAATCCAGTGCGCGGCGCTCTTCCGTCGCCGGATCTGGATTTGGCGTGACATAGAAACGCTGCCGTGTGCTATCGCCTTTAATTGCAGCCTGAAGTGTAGACTCGAATCCGCCAATCACTTCTGGTTCAGGCGGGTTTTGACGGGATGCTCTATCTCTCAGTGGTTGAAACCGTTCTTGATTAGTTAATAATGGGTCGGCACCACCACCGGCAAGTATTTGCATAATTTCTACTTCGCGAAAGCTCGCGGCAATCCAATAAGGAGTAGCACCGATCAATGGAGTTTTTAACACCCAGTCTTCGCTGGCTCTTTGCGCTGGGTTTGCCTTTTGCAACCGCACGTTAGGATCAGCGCCGTTAGCTAGCAAAGAAGCTACGGTGTCTCTGTCACTGCGCAGTATTGCCGCATGTAAAGCGGAATAACCGGCACGCATCGAATTAGGGTCCGCGCCCTGTGCCAATAACATTTGTGCTAATGCAGAATGGCCACTATGAGTTGCGACTATTAGAGGGGTTGTTCCGTTACCTGCCTGACCATTTATATCTGCGCCAGCCGTAATCAATAGATTCGAAATTTCTACTTGCCCCTGTCTTGCTGCAAAAAGTAGTGCAGAATAGCCGCCTAGGTTTTCCATGACGCCCTGATCGAATGCGCCACCATTTGTTGCTTCGGCGAACATAAGCATGGGACGCACTCTTGAGCGTGCCTCTAGGCTAGCACCTGCTTCAACTAGCACTCTTACAACCTCGACATGCCCCTGAGCTGATGCCCACATCAATGCAGTTTGTTCACGGGATTCTTCACGGACATTAACATTCGCGCCACTGTCGATCAGGTATTGTACTGCTGCCGCTGAACCTGCGCGGGCTGCAGTCATAATTGGCGTCTCACCCATATCCAGCGTCACGTTTGGATTGGCACCGGCATCTAATAAAAGTTTTGTGAGTTCTGCATTGCCCCCTCTAACTGCGAGATAGAGAGGTGAAGCGTTTAATCGATTAACTGCACTTGCAGCTGCCCCGGCTTTAATTAGTAAGTCAGCTAGGTCGAGATTTTCATGGTATGCCGCCCAGTGCAAGGCGGTAGCACCATCAGTTTGTCGTGCATTTGGATCAGCGCCATCGGCAAGCAATTGACTTACTTGTTCAATGTCTTGATTTCGCGCCGCATCGATAAGTGATGAATCTTGAGCTTGAGCAAAACCAAAAGATAAAACAAAAAATACCAGTAAGGCACTAGTATGTATTTTGTTTTGAGAACTCATTTTTTAATTGTTACTGACGCTGACAATGATCTATACGTTAGCAAGCAGATCTAGCGGTTCAGTTGCTCCACTGAATTCTTCCACCGGAATGCCCATTTTTTCGAGCATGGTTAAGTGCAACTTGGTCAGCTGTGTTCCTTCCGCATAGCGCAAATGACGACCACCTTGAAGAGAACCTGCTCCACCACCAAACAACACTAGCGGTAATCCGCGATTACTGTGCAGATTACTATCCGACATTCCGGCGCCATAAAGCAGTAGCATGTTATCTAGCAGAGAACCATCAGCATCTTCAGTGGCATCGAGTTTATCTAGATAGTAAGCAAACAAGCGGGTATGGAATTCGTTGATCTTCGTGACTTTTTCATACAGCACTGGGTCGTCGCGGTGATGTGAGGTTGGGTGATGTGAATCAGGGACACCAATCTCCGCATAAGTTCTACCACTAAGTTCACGCCCTAACATGAAGGTTATGACTCGAGTTAAATCGGTTTGATAAGCCAACACCTGCAAGTCGAACATTAACTTCGCATGTTCTTCATAGGTGTCGGGAATACCAGACGGTTGAGCAACTTCAGGCAGCTCTCGGTAGCTTTGCGCCTCTGCCATTTGAATACGACGCTCAACATCACGTACTGCATCCAAGTACTGATCTAGCTTGGCGCGGTCACTAGGCCCAACTTTACGATTCAGTTCAGCTACTCGATCAGAAACAGCATCGAGCAAGCTCTGATCATTATGGATTCGTTGCTGTCTGATTACTGGATCGGTTGTTCCAATATCACCAAATAATCTTTCGAAAACAAGACGCGGATTAACTTCCATAGGTAGCGGCGTAGTTGCATCCCGCCAAGAAATTGTGCTGGTGTACTGACAGCTAAAGCCAATATCGCAAGAACCAAATACGTCATTTTGATCGAGAGCTAACTCAAGAGAACCTAACTGAGTTTCTTGGCCAGTTTTACGTGCCACCAACTGGTCGATTGATACGCCTGCTTTAAGATCTGACTCTACTCGTGCCGGAATAGCACCGGTTAAGAAGCGAGTAGATGCACTGGCATGAACTCCGGCGTTACTGCTAGCGCCATTAAGCCCAGTTATGACCAACATACGATCTTTATAATCAGCCATTGGCTCAAAAATTCGGGTAATTTCAAAATTGGTACCGGTGGAAGCAGGCGTCCAGAACTTCATCGCCATTCCATTAGGTACATATACCACGCCGAGGCGCTTCTGGGGCTTAGCAACCTGCGCATTGGCTGTCAGGGCTGGGATCATGCTATCCAGCAATGGCAAAGCAATACCTGCTCCGAGTCCTTTTAGTAGAGTTCGCCTTGGTAAAACCTTCTTGAAGATTGTCATAACTGAGCTCTCCTCATTCGAAATGGGTCGCTTTCAACAACGCCCAAAATCACCGATGACCATCGATAATCCTGCTTTGCGGCTTCCCGCACAATCGCCCGAACTGCAGGCATATCATAATATTCTAAGCCGCGTCCAAGGGCATACATAAGTATTTTTTCGGTAACCGTACCCACAAAATCGTCAGGCTGATCCAGCAATAAATCCCGTAATCCTGCTGGGCCATCAAATACCCTTCCATCGGGCATTGTACCTGAAGCGTCAATGGGTTGGTTGGCAAATTCCCGTCGCCACTTTCCTACTGCATCGTAATTTTCGAGAGAAAACCCAATGGGATCCATGGCGGCGTGGCAGACACGACAAGCTGGATTCTCCCGATGCTGGACCATGGCTTCCCGCATGGTGAGAATGCGCCCGTCATTGCCGGTTTCTTCCAACGCTGGCACATTGGGTGGCGGCTCGGGTGGTGGCGAGCCGAGCAGATTTTCCAGTACAAATTTACCGCGCAAAACTGGCGAAGTCCGATTCGGATAAGAAGTCACTGTAAGCAAGCTACCGTGACTCAAAAGACCTGCTCTTTGCGGATTATCCAATTCTACTTTACGAAATCGGCTGCCATAAATTCCTGGAATGCCATAGTGGTTTGCCAGTCGTTCATTAATGTACGTGGAATCGGCGTTTAACAATTTTAGGATGCTCTGATCGGCATGTATTTGGTCGCCGATAAACAATTCGGTTTCGCGCTGGAAGGCTTCTCGTAAATTCTCATCAAATTCCGGATAGGCTGCCGGCAATGGATAGTGGCTATCGAGATTTCTCAGATAGAGCCACTGTCCTACGAAATTTTTGATAAAGGCACTGGCTCTTTCATCGTTCATCATTCTTCGTACTTGTTGTTCGAGAATATCTTGATTTCGCAGTAAACCTTGCTCCGCCAGATTGAGTAATTCTGCATCAGGCGAACTACTCCAGATAAAGAATGAGAGTCGCGATGCTAATTCGAGATCATTGATCGCATAGGAATCTCCAGGACCAACACCTGAAGGGTCTTGTTGAATGCGAAATAGAAAATCAGGGGAAACTAATAAGCGCTCTAATGCGAACTGAATTCCGGTATCGAAAGATCCCTGACTGCGACCCTGGGTATAAAAATCCAAGAGGTTTTGCAGATCATTGCCATCTACAGGGCGGCGATATGCCTGCCGGGCTAGAGTTGAGAGTATTTCTCTGGCGCAGGATGGTTCTTCATCTGCACTGGCAGGAATGCAAGAAAATATTTTCTGACGACTCGGGGTTTTACCTGGTCCATCTACGGAAAGCGGACCTTCGATTAATATTGCTCCGACACTGGGGTTGTTATCTGGAAGTTCTGTGACCGCTAAGTGATAACCGAAGAGTCTGGGCTGTAGTATTCCCTCCTGCTCCCACATCTCACGAGGAAAGGTTGCGCCAATTGTCCGCGGACCGGCATTTACAGAAACGTTTACCTCGAATCCTTCCTCGGCAAATGCCATGCTCCACTCTTCCCAATCATCACTGCCGCGAATGTTTCCAGCATAACTATATGGAGCGGGCGTACCTGGAGCGTCACCACCAAAACCGAAAACTCCAAGTCGTTCGCCATCCAAACTAATTTCCATTTCATGGGCTTGGTCGATGCCTCTTACAAAGTCCACATAGTTTGTTTGCAACAGAACTTTTATTCGGTAATCACCATCAACAGGGAAAGTATGTTTAATCGCAGCACCACCGCGGGAACCGAATGGCAAATCATCATTAAGGTGGTCATCCTGAATTAAATTAAGTGGTACTTCATAAGTTTTAATAGTAGTACTTCGTGGAGTCGCACCGACCGCTAACTCTGCAACTTTATGGGCGGCGGAAACATAGCGTTCCATTAATGCAGGAGAGAGCGATAAAACTTCGGCGTTATTATCGAAGCCATGTTGATCCGGCGCATCAGGTGGAATGAATTCAGCAACTTCAATGTCGAGATCTAGCAAATCTCTAACTACATTTCTGTACTCAGTTTGATTGAGTCGATGAAAGGCCTGAGTGCGACCAGGATTCGCGTTGGTCGACGAAGCTTGATCGAGTTCTGTTTCCAACCAACTGCGGAATGCGGCATAGCTGGCATTATCGGGTCGGGGATTATCTGGAGGCGGCATTATGCCAACCCGCAATTTACGCACTACCTTTTCCCAGACTTCCGGATTCTCAGCGACGTTGTCTACGTTCTCGGTATCAAGAGTCAAACCCAAACCCCGCAATTGGCAAATACAAAATTGATTCACCATCAACAGTCGCACTGTTAACAATGGCCTGGTTGTGACAGGCGACGCAGTATTGATCAAGCAAGGCACGCTGAGGCGATACTCCGGCGCCTGAGTTGCTTGATTGAGGATCAGCAAATAACTGGCTTGAGAGCACCAGACAGAACCAAAATAGAGAAGCCTTTTTTAGCAAGGTGGGCAAAGTTTTCCCCGTTTTTATTTGAGATTTAATTTACCATTGGATAGGGCATTTGTAGTAGTCGCAAGTTGCATCGATTTGTGACAAAAACGGCACTAAAACCCAGAAAAATCGGGCCCTTAAGAGGCTCGAGAGAGCCTAGTAAGTATATTAGGTTGAACCAGAGTCAGAATATGTTTTACTAAAAACGGAATCTGACCTTAGTTGCGTCCAGTCGGATTGCCCACTGTGCCACATTCCTCACCGTAATATCCTGCTCCACCGCAATAACTCATGTCCTGCAACTGCAGCAATATGCCATCAGGATCGGTCAAATAAAGTTCAGGAGTACCGCCCGGCGCACCACCTCGATCAGATCCACGGATGGTGACATAGGCTTGTAATGGACCTGATGCACTTCCACCCTCTCCGAGAACCTCTAGACCATAGCCTTCGAGAATGGAGAAAAGTTCGTCGACATCAAAATTATCTACGTTAAGACTAGCATGATGAATTCGACCGGCAAGTGGAGGAACTTGCGCAAGTGCAATGAACTCACGTCCTTCGCCAACTCTAAGTACTGGCATCGCTCCCTGGTAGGTATCAATCTGAAAACCAAAGAGATTCTGGTAGAACTGGACTGCGCGTACCTGGTCTTCAACAAACAAAGTAAAGTGATTAAATTCTCTTAGCTTGATTAACCCTTCAGTTGGAGCTGGTACAACTGCATCGTAACAGGCTTCTCCAACTTCGCCTGCACCTCCGCAATAAGTGGAATCCTGAATTTGCACGACGATACCATCGGGGTCACCAAAATAAAGTTCTGGCGTTCCACCCGGTGCTCCACCAAAGTCAGCACCGCGCTGCCTTATGCGCGATTCCATGGCATTAGAAGTACCGGTATTGGCAACGTTGTGCTCTTCTAATATTTCAATTACTTCGGTGTCATCAAAGTTGTCCATTTGAAAACAATAATGGGTAATGCGAGGGTTATCGCTGGAACCACCACCGATCGCAATAAACTGAGGGCCTTCACCAACTTGCAGCACGATGGTGTTGGCCTGACGGGCCGCAATAGGCAGTCCAAACAACCCCTGATACCACTCTAGTGAAGCTGCAGGATCGGACACGCTAATAGTCATGTGGTTTAGTGCGTTAACAGCAAGGTGACGCGCTCCTTGCGCACTAACAAGTCGTCCATTGCCGCCTACTCCATAGCCAGCTGCTGCCAATATGGCTAACGAACTTAAAAACTTACGCCGAGAAATTAGGCCTTTGCTAAATGCGATTTTCAATTCATCAACTTCAGTATTCATTGTTCGCTTCCCCACTTTATTTTATTACTGACCACCAGCCTCAGTGATGTCTCTAGGTCTCCAGAAAAACACTTCCCATTCATTCAATGGTTCTGAACCTGGATAAAGCGGCTCGTCTAATGGCCTACCGGATTTGTCTGCCCACTGCTGCATCATTGACATTCGATTTTCATCAAGAATTTCGAAAGCTTCCATGGCGTAAGTTTCTTCACCAATACGCAAGAGACCATTACCACCACGATCGCGCACACGCTGCGCCCATAGCCCACCATCCGGACGAGTTGCTGTGATTACACCTTCAGGCGTACCAACCCAGGAAAGGTAATGAACAAAGGGTGGAAATCCACTTTGCTTCATCAACATTGGGCCCTGCACAGTTTCATTAAGTGACGTGAAATCTTCAGGTGCTTCAGTTAATGTGCCACCGATAATAAGGCCAGGCATGCGACCTAACCCTTGGTTACTAAGATAGGGTGCGGTGAATATCCAGCCGAATAATGCAGCGAGTATTAATACTCCAGCCGATACGCCTGCTATTTCATATTTGTTCATTTGTGTCCTCCAAATAATAACTCTTTTACTTCTACCACTCTTACACTTTTTATTGAGCTAAGGGGTCAGGTCTAACTTGAAATTTAACCATCTTACTTGTAGTGCCTTTACCGCCTTCTGTGTGCCAGTTGAAGTTTGTCCCATAATTAGCCCAAACTGCTCGACCTTTCCAGCCGCCGTTAATATCGTCGATGCGACCATCTAAACCTCGCGAATAGAAACCTAAAGGATAAGGTACGCGCATTACGACCCAATCGCCAGTTTCCGGATCAAGAACCTTGAGGGAATCTGATCCGGACCCAGTGGCAATTGGCACATTCTCACCAAGCCCTAGAGCGTTGTAATTGTCCACCCAGTTGTAATAGTGAAAGTCTGCCTTAACGGTTGTACCTTTTAAGCGCGGGCCGGGTGACTCATAAAAGGTCCAGCCTTCCGGACAATGTTGCGAATCAACAACCCCAGGGCCATTCAAAACTTCACACTCACTGCGATCGAAACTAGCGAGATGGCTGCTGCCAGACAGTGCAGTCCATACAATACCGTTCTTATCTACATCAAGACCACGTGGTCCGAAGGCATTGATCTGCCCGTCTATAACTGGAAGCTCATAAACTTCAGTAATACAGGTGTCAGGTGGGTTATCTCCAATGTCCATGCGATAAATGCGACCAGGAAACTCAGTTCCGGCGCCCCATGCAACATTGGATACGGGATCGACAATAATGCCGTAGCTGCCAGGACTCATTCTTGTATCAAGATTCGGATCGAAATCGACCAGAAGTTCTCCCCCCCCGCCTTCATTTTGACTGCGCAATGGACCAACGGGCTGATTCCACGGCTTAGTAATAACACCATCTCCATTGGTATCTACCACCATTGGGCACCAACCCTGAGATAATTTTTCGTCCTGAGTTTCATCCCAAACACGAGTGTTAATCCAGCCAATGACGTCACCGCCACCACTGAAGTACAGCATGCGGTCATCCGTAAAACCAAACTGCAGGTGATGGGTGCCGAAACAGGTATCGATTAAGCCGAAATCCTCAGTAGCAGGATCATAATAAGATGCTTGTCGAGAACTTCTTCGAGTTGGGTAATACTGAGCAAACCTATTATCCGACCCTTCCTGGCACCATTCAGGCACGATATCGCCACGCACTTTTGTGGTCATCCATACACGACCCAATTCATCGAACATTGGATTGTGTGGATCGGCAGGTCGCTCCCAAGTGGTTCATCGCCATAGAAAACAGATGGAACCGGAAATTGTTGTGCAAAGCGAGTCACCGCGGGATTATCGGGATTGTCAAAAACCTCAATAACGATTTCGCGCCATTCGTGAGTTTCTGTGTCTAACTCCAACAGTGAACCGTGACCACCGTCTACGCCATAAACCAAACCGCCGGCATTAACGGTTGGATCGCGTTTATCGGTTGTTAAACTCATCGTGTATATAAGAGGACTCATTGCCCCAATCCCACTGAGTAATAACAATATTGCGCTCGATGCCGCTTGGTCGCGGAGGGGTTGGGGGTACTTCTCCTGCAGCTATTCGATCGGTCCAATCAGCATACATTTCTATTCCACGAGGCCCATAGCGACCTGCAAAGGCCGCCATAAAAGGACCGCGAATCCCCATGGCAGTGCGGTATTGCCATGCCTCTAACCCGGTTTCAAAATCAAGATGGCTTAAGTGATCCAAGGAGCGAGTTAATTTGTTGCCAAGCTGATGACAGAGCTGACAACCCTGCTTGGTCATATCGATCCATTGAGCCTGACTACGCATCCCTTCTGAGATACCGTTACCATCAGGGCCAGTACCAGGAAATTCTTCATGGCCAGGGACTTCTAACAGAGAATACCAATAATTAGCTGGATAGACTTGGGCGGCTAATAACGGATCTTCTGCGAGAAATGCTTTTAAGGACACGTTCGATGCGCCTGATCTGAGTGAAATGGGCTCAGAATCGACCAATCCGTAGCCTCTAACCCAAACCTGAAATATCGCCTCTGGTAATTCCGGCAAGACGAATCGCCCGTCATCGTCGGTTACGACGATCTTCACAAAGTGCGTGGGTGTATCGTCGGTTTCAGCAACGACCCAGACGCCGGCTTCTGGTCCATTCTGACTTTGCACCACACCAGAAATAGCCCCGCCATTTTCATCCTGAGCCGAAGCCCCCAAGGAAAATATTGCAGTTGCAGCTAGCGTAAAAAGCACAGATGAGAATCGCATAATCCTATTGCTCCGAGTTTTTCTTATAAGAGAATCGCTTTATAGGGACTTTGAAGAGTAATCAATGAGTTACCTTTAGCGCAATAGCTAAATGGCAGGCTTTTCAACAAGTGGTGGTTATCCCTTTCGTTGATACGAATTAACTGAAAAATCTCCCTACAAGCTAGCATTGCATCCCAACCAAATGGGAACCGGGAAGCTGAATGCAGTCATGTCTACTATCTTTATTAACGCCCGAGATTCATTGCAGGAGTTGCTAAACCGCCCGGCTATTCCACAACCCACTTTGATCAATCGAATTCTTTGGTAGATTAAATTTCGGCCGTAAATCCTGAGTAGATCGGTGCATAACCATCTACTGGTAAGATAGAAACGATTGCAATGAGTTAGCTAAGAGCAGGCGCGTTCGATTTTTTTTCAAAAGCCAATTGTCGACCGACTTTTAATAGAAAGTCTCCAGCACACAATACTCTGAATAATGCTTACAGAAATAAAAAGGCCCACTGAGGGTAGGCCTTAGCCACCCGCATTGGTCACTAAGAGCTATGCATCAATTCGAACTTATTAGAAACCGCGAGGAAGCTTTCCCGCCGGGTTGTTAACAAACTTGCCTATTGTAGGTTCGGTAGAATGCTATTGATTTGATCCACTGCATCGCGCCCTTCCAGGGCCAAGCGATCCCGCTGTGCCTGGGTTAAACAAACCCACCGCCGAATGTTTGAACCGATCACCCTTTCCCTATCACAAACCAGTTGTTCACTTTCTGAACTAACTGTGGCGTTATACGCATCTACGTCGGCCTGACTACGAATTTCTGGTATCCCTGCACCATTGTCGTACTGAGCCTCCCACCATTCGCAACCTGATAGCAATAAGCCCGCGCCCAACAAGATAATTATTCTTTTCAAAACAACACTCTCTAAATATTTAATCTTAGGTCTGCTACATAATTCTCAAGAGTGTTCTTCTGCGCTCTTGAAACTAGGAGGAATATAGCACCGTAGGCCGGTAAAACTAAACTAAAATCTTGAACTTAGCCGATAGAGAGGCAGAAACCTTGTTGATTGGGATAGAGGGTCAATGCTACTTTCGAGCACTAATCCTTCTTCTTTATGTATACACCTGATAACCGGGAATGCCATGAAGACTAAATATTCGATTCTATTAATAGTTGTTCCTCTCGCCTTTCTGTTCTCCCCAAATAGCTTTGGGCAGTTACAGGGCGTTGAAAACGGAAGCTGGCAATTCTTAGGGGGCGATGCTGGGCATACACGAGCTTCACCCCATCTCACCCAAATAACCGCGGATAATTTTGCCGACCTTGAAGTTGCCTGGCATTGGCGCGCTGATAATTTCGGCCCGGGTGTGGAATTCACTGCGCGCTCCACTCCGATATATGTAGATGGTGTTCTGTACACAGTAGCCGGACAACGTCGTCAGGTAATCGCTATCGATGCAGCAACTGGTGAAACTCTGTGGACATTTCGTGAACCGGAAACCATGCGCTATCTGCGCTCACCTCGAACTGACTTTGGTAAAGGTGTTGCTTATGGAGAAGTAGAAGGGCGCGGTGTGATCTATATCACGTCCCCCGCTTTCTTCTTGTGGGCTCTTGATGCGCAAACTGGAAGACCGCTGGAAAATTGGGGAACAGAAACTGGCGTCGATTCATTCTCTAATACTGGCGTTGTCGATCTAATTCCTCACTTAGTCAGTGACTGGCCACGCTGGTTAGAAAGAGAAGGTCCTTACGACCCCGATCATGGCATTCCGCGACGTATTGGCATGGTCACAGCTTCTGCCCCACCGATCGTTGTAAACGATACTGTAGTAGTACTGGTAGGCCATGAACCAAGTTACGACCAGACCAGAATCGAGAACGTGCCAGGCGACATCATGGGTTTTGATACTCTTACTGGTGAGCGCTTATGGAAATTTCACGTTATTCCAAGGCCTGGTGAATTCGGACATGAAACTTGGGAGAACGACGCCTGGCAATGGTCCGGCGATATGTCCACCTGGGCACCTGCATCAGCAGACCCTGAACTGGGCATGGTTTATCTGGTTACTAATGCCTCGACTCTTCAGTCATATACAGGTCATCGACCCGGCGACAACTTATTCGGAGGGAGTGTCTTAGCTCTCGACGTGGAAACTGGAGAAAGAGTCTGGCACTTCCAAATTCATCGCAGTGATCAGTGGAATTACGACATACCCACTGCACCAATCTTGATGGATTTGAATGTGGATGGAGAAGACATTCCGGCATTAATTCAGAACACCAAACAAGGATTAATCTTTGCTTTTAATCGAGAAACCGGCGAACCAATCTGGCCAATCGAAGACCGTGCAGTAATGCAAACTCAGGTTCCCGGAAATTACACCGCATCCACTCAACCTTATCCGACTAGACCAGAGCCATTAGATCCAATTGTCATCAATGGCATTACCGAAGAATTTCTAATGGATTACACGCCGGAACTTAAAGCACGCGCAGAAGAGGTGTTAAATGAATTTGAAATCGGCGGCCTTTATGTTCCAGCACTTCCTTATCCCCATGACAATCCCTATCGAAACGTTGTTGGTTGTGTTGGTGGTTTAAATATTTATCACCCACCGGTTGCTGATCCAACAACTGGAATCATGTATGCGTCTCATCAGCGTGGATGCAGTGCGCCAGCATTTATGGAACCAACAAATGGCGTCGATGTAGAACGTGGTTTACCAGGAATGTCCGAGGAAGCCTGGCGCGGTCGAGAGCGCCATACTCCAACAACTGGCGAAACAGTTGCCGCATGGGCGCCAGGTCGCAATAGAGAATTCCTTCCACTCATCAATAGACTGCCAGTTTACAAACCTTTGTTCCAAGGCCTTGCGGCTTATGACATGAACACCGGCGCAAAACTCTGGGATATTCCAATTGGAGAAACGCCCGAAAACATTCGCGATCATCCCTTCTTGCAGGGATAGATACTTCTGCCACTGGTGGTACTGGCCATTCCATCCAAATGGTAATGGGAGATCTGCTATTCAAACTACCGAAGACTTAAGGGGTGACACTGAACTCAATAAAACGGAAACCCCTACTTAAACGCCCGCGACCTGTACACTGGGGAAATACTGGCCCAGGCTGAAATTCCGATTCCTGGCCAATACGGCATGATGGCCTATATGCATGAGGACAGGCAGTACATCGTGGTGCAATCTGGCAGTGTGAAGCGAGGACAGCCAGGCGGCTTAGTGGCCTTGAGATTGCCCTAGTTTAGGCGCTTATCAGCCAACATTTGAGCATTAGTGCTCCAAACGCAATTTCTTGAAAAAATGCGCTCTGGCGGGTGGTTATCCTATATAAAACCTCCCTGATTTCTTGACTCTGGAGATACCACCCAGTTTAATGAAAGCCTCGGTACCAAAGCGGCAAAGCAATAAGCCGATTACAATCTATAACAACCTAAAGAATTAACTGCTGACGAGAATCTTATGAAAACTTTCAGCCGATTAAAAAGCTCTATCGCCCTTCTAGTTGTTGCTGGGCAGCTGCAAGCTCAGGATGCAAACCCCGATATCACCTACAATGGTGAGGCCGGACGCATTATCAATGAAAATTGTGTGGTTTGTCACCGCGATGGCGGCATTGGACCCATGCAATTCGAAACCTATGACCAGATCAGACCTTGGGCTCCTTTGATCCAACTTAAGGTTGCAAGTCTTGAAATGCCTCCCTATGCCTACGATCATGGAATTGGCATTCAGGAACTTCAGGGTGACTGGCGCCTGGAGCAAGAAGAGATCGACACCCTTGTCGCCTGGGTAAATCAGGGCGCACCTCTGGGTGATCCTGATTCGCCACTATCCCCTGCCAATCTCGGTGACCCTGATGCTTGGAATTTTGAAGCGGAGTTGGGCGAACCGGATGCAATCATCCCATCAGTACCTATCGATATCCCAGCAAACGGGAATGATTTATGGAGTACTCACTATGTACCTCATGGTATTAGTAGCGATCGCTGTATTAAAGCTATTCAAGTAAAGCCCGTGGCGACGCCAAAACTGTTGTGCATCATGCGAATTCAAACATCGACATATTCAATGAAGATGGTGAATTAGAACGCTACGGAATGCTTACAGAATATGCGATGGGTAAATGGGGCGAACTGGTTCCTGAAGATGTCTGTGAACCTTCCCTTCAAATTCCATGGTGCGTTGGAGTATTCATATGTATCCGGGAGGATCGGGGCAGTTGCACCTGGAACTATTCTGGAAGATAACGTAGTTGAAATCGGACTATGGTTACACCCCGAAGGTTATGAAGAAGAAGTTGGCTACACTCAGGATCTTCGACAATACAATATTCAGTTTGCCCGTGAAGAAAGAGACTTACGTTTGGTCATTCCTCCTCACGGCTATCAAATGACTCAGGGATTCCATTCTTTTGATCATCCGGTTCGCATCGATAGTTTCCAACCTCATGGTCATCTGCGATGAATGCCGCTTCATTAGAGATTTTCTATCCAGAAACTGGACGCACTGAAGCTTTAGTCAAATTTCTAATTGGAGTGCGACCTGGCACCATAGTCATATTTATGAGCCAGATGTTGCTCCATTAGTTCCAACAGGTGCTGTTCTGGTATTGAAGCAGTGGTATGACAACACTGCTGATAACCCTAACAATCCAGATCCGGATCAGTGGGTATTCGGCGGCAGTCGAACAGCCGACGAAATGACCCACGCTTGGATTGCGATCACACATCTCGATGATGAGGGTTATGAAGAATTGCTGGTAGAGCGCAAAGAAAAAGAACACGTTCTCTGGCAGGAAACGATTAGCAAGACTCGTAACCCAAATCTTGCGTCAAACGGAAGCCTTATCTCTTTAAGATAGGGCTTTCTATGTTAGTTTTAATAGAATTTTATTTACGTACTGAGCGCTTAACTCAAGGAATCACGATGAAACTCATCATTAAGGCAAGCTTTTCATTGATTATCGGACTATTTGCTTTTCCCATGGCCGGTTTTGGTCAGAGCGATAGTATTACGTTCCACAAAGATATCGAACCAATCTTGCAGCGGAGCTGCCAAAACTGTCACCGGGGTTTGGGGGCGGTGGCCCTATGCCATTGGTGACGTATG
>BPDI01000008.1 GCA_019654215.1 Gammaproteobacteria bacterium
TCCTGGTCAATTTAAAGCAGGAGTGTCTCGCTATGGTGTCGCTGATTGGATCACCGGATTAGAAATCGCCTCACCCGCATTGAAGGCGTCCGACCGATTGAGTATGGTGATATCCGCTTACCGGAGTGGCGAAGCTTTTATGAAGTGAACTCTCCCATTAGCAAGCAGATCGAATCGATGTGCCAGTGCTCTATTCCCATGGGGTTATGGATCCTCGAATCGATATTCAGGAAAGTGAAACTATGGTAAGTGCACTTGGGGAAAACGGGATGAGGCGCCGTTTATTCTATACCCGACGAAGGGCATGGATGGAGTAAGATGTCTAATGGGCTTTTTTACTACAGGCGACAGGCAGAGTTTTTGGAATCGCAGCTCTCCCTGGAGTAGCAAGAATCCATCGAATAGCTTTATTAAAAGTGAATTGACCAGTCTAGAAAGCCGTTTTGGGTAAGGGATCTTGCTAAATGCTTGACGAAGTATAATAGGCAAAGATTTATTGTGTTGCCGGTGTTGGAGTTCCGCGAAGAGTATTCATTCGATGCTTCAAGCTTTGTTTTCTTTCATCACAACTAAGAATTAATTGTTACCTGATAGCTGCGGGAAACCAACCAGCTGGTCATTGATTTGAAGATAGCGGTTCATGTCTGCACAAATAATTCGAATCAAGAAACCCGGGTTCACCGCTCACGGTATAGCACTCAACTATTTCCGGAATCGATTAAATTTAAAATTTCGAAGATTTTGAATTCCTGCTGCGTGTGATTTTTCAATGAAAGGTGGCAATGCACATGATATGTCTGGCGACGCGAGAGAGATCAATTCTTGCTGATAAGATTGAATACTTTTCCTTTTTTCCCGGGGCCGACTCGTTGCAAACAGGAGCTGGGAGACAGCAAACTTTCTCCGCCAGGTCCTGATTGGTTATGCGACCGTTCCTTTGCAGGGTCTGTAATATCTTCAAGTCGATTTTGTCGATTTTTAGGTCTTTATAAATTCTGGCAATGTGCTGTCTAAGTAGAAATTCGGATTCTACCGAAATTTTAAATTTGGAAGAGTTAAAATAAAAACAGCTTATTTATCAATAGAAAAAGATAGGTAAGTCCTTTGGGCCGAACTTGGTAACTACACTAAAAAAATTCGATGGGGAGAGTGGCCGAAAAAAGTAGATAAGGGTCGGGAAGATTCAAGGGCCGCACTTTGGCCCAACTACAGCCCACCCCAGGGACTGGTATTTATTCAGGGTAAGGGTAGCGAATTGTTCACTGAGGATGGGGAAGCCTATCTTGATTTTCTATCGGGCATTGCCGTTACCAGTTTCGGTCACTCCCATCCCCATCTCGTCGCTGCGCTTAAGAATCAGGCTGAAAAACTCTGGCATCTATCGAATGTGCATCGAATACCATCGGCCGAAGAACTGGCCCGACGACTCGCGGCCAACAGTTTTGCTGACAATGTGTTCTTTGCAAACTCCGGAACCGAAGCAATCGAAGCAGGAATAAAAGCAATTCGTGGATACCATGCAACACGGGGGAATGCTGATCGCAATCGTATCATTGGTTTCACTGATAGTTTTCATGGGCGTACGATTGCCGCTTTAGGAGCGGCGGGAAATCAATCTCACATGCAGAGTTTTGTAACTGGTGATAATGGATTTGACCAGGTGCAATGGGAAGACATGGATGGACTTAAAAGTATCATCGGACCTCAAACTGCAGGAATTATTTTAGAACCTATACAGGGAGAAGGTGGAATAAGACTGGTTAACCAAACTTTTCTGCAAGAAGTAAGAGAGCTTTGTGACGAGAATGGGTTACTCCTGATGTTTGATGAAGTTCAATGTGGCATCGGCAGATCGGGGCATCTATTCGCTTACGAAGCATTTGGAGTCTATCCAGACGTCATGGCATTAGCTAAAGGTCTCGGTGGCGGGTTTCCAATTGGTGTTTGTCTAACTAAACAGGCAGTTGGTGAGTCGATGGTAGTTGGTTCCCATGGCAGCACTTTTGGTGGCAATCCCTTAGCGGCGACAGTGGGCAATGCAGTTTTGGATTTAGTCCTAGAAGATGGCCTCTTAGATTCGGTCAAAGCCAAGGGGCAGATACTTAGTCAGTGCATTGAAGATTTGATAGCCAAACATTCAGACAAGATTGAATCAGTGCATGGCTTGGGATTAATGATGGGAATAAAATGCAAAATTCCAAACACTGATCTATTAGTCCAACTCCGAGAAAACAAATTACTTATAGGTAAGTCTGGATCAAACATGATTCGACTATTGCCTCCTCTTAATATTTCTCAAGAACACATCGAGCAAGCGATTTCCATTCTCGATGCTGTATTAAGTAATAAGTAGATTAGAAAATGAGTTTCAAAGAAAGTTGTAAATGGATCGATTCTCGACAAGAAGACCTGTTGAATAATCTCATGCGGTTGTCAGAAATTAATTCTGGAACCAGCAACCTTGAAGGCATAAAGACGGTCGCAGACTATTTTAGATCTTACTTTTCTGGAACTGCTGATTCCATTAGCGAGATTCAATCGCAGTCTCGTGAGCACACTGATATTTCAGGAAATAAAATCAAAGAAGAGTTTGGCAACTTACTTTCCTTTAAGAAAAGAACGGAAGCGCCAATTCAAGTTTTACTGGCAGGGCATATGGATACCGTCTTTCCTCTGTCCCATAGTTTTCAAACACCAAAAAAACTAGATGAAAACACTTTGTTAGGACCAGGCGTTGCTGATATGAAAGGCGGAATATTGGTCATGCTCACAGCTTTACAAGCCTATGAAGCTTCTAACCATTCCAATCAATTAGGTTGGCGCGTAATTCTCAATGCCGATGAAGAAACAGGATCTCACGGATCGGCAGAAACCCTAGAGGCAGCAGCGACCACAGCAGATGTTGGCCTAATTTATGAACCGGCATTAGCAGATGGCACTTTATCGAGAGCTCGCAAAGGGTCTGGAAATTTTACTGTTGTCGCAACTGGCCAGGCTGCACACGCCGGCCGGGAATATGATCAAGGTAGAAATGCCATAATGGGACTATATTCCGCTGCCCAAAAATTGGAGCAGCTTACAGAACTAGAAAATGGAATTACGGTAAATATCGCACGAATCTCTGGTGGTACTGCTTTCAATGTTGTTCCTGCGGCCGCTGTTTTGCAGTTTAACGTGCGCTGTCAGTCAGTTGATCAGCAGCATGAGCTCGACGCAAAAATGAAGGCAGTTATTCATGAAACTGCTCAACAAAGCGAAGTCGCTTTAGAGATTAGCGGAGGCTTTTCGAGGCCTCCGAAAAGCATTTCTCCTGCAAACCAACTTCTGATGGATTGGGTTGTGGAGAGTGGCAAACAGTTGGACATCGATGTGCAGTTTAAGGACACGGGTGGCTGCTGCGATGGGAATAATCTTGCCGCAGTTGGGTTACCCAATGTCGATACTCTCGGAGTGCTAGGCGGACAAATTCACACCGCCGATGAATTCATGCTAATCAACAGCCTGACGGAGCGAGCAAAACTAAGCCTCAATATTTTGCAAAAAATTTCAGAAGAAGGTGATCGCTTACAAGCTCTCAGTAAGCGAGATAACAAGAATTAAAGTGTTAATCAGAACAGCCAATGAGGGTGACTTGCCGAGTTTGTTAAAACTTTCTGCCATGCTACCACCGGGTATGACGTCAATGCCATTTGACAAAAACACCTGGAAGTCAAAGATTGAGTTAGTAGAGGAAAGTCTAGCGAGAAAGAAGAGAACAGATTCGGAATCAGTTTACTTGCTTGTGCTTGAGGATCGCGAAACCCAAAATATCGTGGGTACTGCTGGAATAGTTGCAGGTGTAGGATTAACCCGACCTTTCTACAATTACAAATTGTCCAAAGAGTCTAAATTTTCTGAAGCGCTGGATATTAGGGTTACCAGTAACTTATTGAATCTGGTTAATGATTTTACTGGCGAGACTGAACTCATATCTTTGTTTCTGATGCCGGACTATAGAAAGAACAGCATTGGTCAATTTCTATCTCGCGCTCGCTATTTGTTTATGAGCGATTTTCCAGAGCGATTCAGCGATATCGTATTCGCAGAGATCCGTGGCTGGTTAAACGAAAGTGAAAAGTCTCCGTTCTGGGAACACTTAGGTAAAAAGTTCTTTAATCTGCCTTTTGCCCGTGCCGATTTCATTAGTGCAGTAAACGGCTCTCAGTTTATCTCAGACTTTTAAAGCCAAGATTTCCCGTGTATTTGGAATTACTTCCAGAAGAAGTGGTAGAGGTTATTGGTAGACCACACGAAGAATCAGTACCAGCAAAGAGATTACTAG
This sequence comes from Gammaproteobacteria bacterium, assembly GCA_019654215.1. Taxonomy (GTDB): domain Bacteria; phylum Pseudomonadota; class Gammaproteobacteria; order Pseudomonadales; family Pseudohongiellaceae; genus UBA9145. The sequence goes on from BPDI01000008.1 coordinate 4,322, forward strand.
AACGGGAAGGGTTCAGTTATCAGGGAACTGTCGATATTTTTGATGCTGGGCCAGTTATGGAATGCGAACGCAGTAATATTGAATCCATTAAAAATGCAAAGGCATTAACAATAAATAATATTGCCTCTGAAATTGGTGAAGATGAATCATCGCCCAAATGCATAGTTAGCAATCGTTGCCTCGAAGATTACCGTTTGATCATGGCGCCTATACGCTATGAGGAGGGAGAAGAAGCTACTATCTCAGAACAAGACGCTGAAATATTAGGAATCAGTGTGGGCGCTCAAGTTCAGACTTTAGAGTTACGTTAAAAATATGAGTGAGTTAAGTCAGAGACATTATATCGATGGAGAATGGAAGCCTTCACAAGGGGAGAACTTCACTTCAGAAAATCCAGCAACCGGTGAAATCATTTGGACCGGAGTTACCGCTGATAGCAGCACTGTGAATGAAGCCGTTAAAGCAGCGAAAGAGGCTTTCAGTTCCTGGCGGATTCTTAGCTTTGATGAAAGAAATGTTTTCGTTGATGCATTTATTGGGCACATTAAAGCGCGCGAGAAAGAACTAGCTCAGGTAATACACACCGAGACTGGAAAGCCTCTGTGGGAATGTAAAACCGAAATTGGCACCATGATCGGCAAAGCAGCTATTTCCGTGAATGCTTATGGTGATGGGAACTGGAACAGCGGAAAAAGAAGCTAATAATGTTTCAATACGTTAGCTCATCGCCCGATCGGCGTATTTGCTGTACTGGGACCTTAAAATTTTCCCTGGTCACTTACCCAATGGTCACATAATTCCAGCGTTGCTAGCAGGAAACACTATCGTCTTTAAACCTTCAGAATTAACACCTATGTTTGGTGAGCTTATGGTTCAGTGCGGGGCCCGATGCTGGAATCCCTAATGGTGTTGTTAATCTATTACAGGGTGCTTGTTCTACCGGTAAAGGCTTTGGTTAGCGCGGAATCGATAGATGGTGTGTTATTCACTGGCAGCTCTGAAAACTGGACTTTCAATTCAAAGACTTTGGGTGGTCAGCCAAACAAGAGGGTTAGCTTTGGAGATGGGGGCAATAATCCTTTAGTAGTGGATGAAGTCAGTGACCTAGATGCAGCAGTCTACACAATAGTTCAACCCGCATTTATTTCCCCCGGACAACGTTGTACTTGTGCCCGAAGACTAATTCTTGTTCGCAATCGCCCAATGAAGAATTATTAAGCAAGCTTGGCCGCGTAACCGCGCAAATAAGAGTAGGCAGTGACGACGATTGTTTTATTGGCCCAGTTATTTCGAACGCGGCTGCGGACAATGTTATGGAATTTGAGCGCGATTTGATCGAAAAAGGGTGGTGGTGCAATCCTGTCTTTGCGAAGGCTAGATAAAGATCGCCCATTTCTGCAACCAGCATTAATAGATACAACTGCTGCAAAGGGCTTAGACGAGAAGAATGCTTCGGACCTTTGCTGCAGGTTAAATGGGTTGAAGATCTGAGTTCTGCAATTGAAGAAGCAAACAATACCCATTACGGTTTATCAGCAGGATTGCTCAGCAATAACTCTGAGTCCTGGAATCTTTTCTATCGAGATATCCGTGCGGGTTTATTGTAAATTTTAACCGAGCTATTACCGGCGCAAGTGGCGCTGCACCTTTTGGTGGAGTGGGTGCCAGTGGTAACTATCGCCCCGGGGTGCGTACTATGCAGCGGATTACAGCGCCTATCCCATTGCCAGTATGGCAAGTAAATTTTGTTGAACTTCCTGGAAAACTGGCTCCCGGTATTACTTTATGACTACCTGAACAGCTATGAAGTCAACTTCGATGGTTTAGTTGGCTTGACTCACAACTATGCCGGTCTTTTTTTATGGTAATGTCGCGTCATCGAGTCATGGTGGATTGACTTCATCGCCACGGGCAGCGGCGCTGCAGGGTTTGGAAAAAAAGATGGCTCTGCATCGGCTTGGATTGAAGCAAGCCCGTCCTACCTCCGCAGGAACGACCGCATATACCCACCTTAATCAAATTGGGATTTAACGCAGCGACAGAAGCAGAAATTATTGCGAAGGTAGCACAGGAAGCTCCTCAGAAACTTGCTTCTGCCTATTCAGCTTCTTCAAAGTGGGTTGCTAACGCGGCAACTATCAGTCCTTATGCAGACACTGCTGATGGCAAAACTCACATCACCCCTGCAAATTTAACTAGCATGTTCCATCGTTCGATTGAGGTCGATACCACTTCGCGAGTATTGAAATCAATTTTTGCTGGAGACGAGTATGAGCACCACCCGCCATTGTCGGCGGACTCAACATTGTCCGATGAAGGTGCTGCTAATCACACTCGATTTTGCGGCGCATATGGCGATCCTGGTGTAGAGCTATTTGTATTTGGAAGCAGTAAAAAAAATCCTTATCTTGCACCAGAGAAATTTCCAGCCCGTCAGACTTTAGAAGCATGCCAATCAATTGCCAGCAATCATGGCTTGGCTTCAAGTAAAACAATATTTGCTCAACAAAACCCGAAAGCCATTGATGCTGGTGTATTTCACAATGATGTTATTGCTGTGGGAAATCGAAACTTGCTGTTCTATCACGAACAAGCTTTTGTGAATAATTCAGAAGTTTGTGATCAGCTCAGTGCTGTTTTCGATCAGGGTGAACTGATTTTTATTGAAGTTCCTAAAGCTCAAGTGAGTTTAAAAGATGCCATTGCTTCTTACCTATTTAACTCTCAACTGCTTAGTGTTCCTAGTACAGAAGGAACCACAATAATTGTTCCGACTGAGTGTCGGGATATTGAATCAGTTCATGATTATCTTAATAAGCTCGAAGCTGAGAACAGCGCCATTGATCGAGTTATGTATTTCGATTTGCGCCAGAGTATGAATAACGGCGGCGGCCCGGCTTGCTTACGTTTAAGAGTAGTTATGAGTGAAGAACAAATAGATAGTTGTGGGACGAATGTATTCCTAACAGATTTACTCTATGAACAACTTAAGACCTGGATCGAAGCACATTATCGGGAAAGCCTGGTGCCAGAGGACCTGGCGGATCCAGCTTTGTTGGAAGAATGTCGTCGTGCCCTGGATGAGCTATCCGAGCTACTTAAGTTAGGATCGGTCTATGATTTTCAGTTGAACTAGCGAGCATCCATCTGAGCTGCTTCCATCATCACATGGAAGATCACGTTCTGTTCCATCACTCCTCGAATTAAATCTGAGCCCGCTCCTATTGCATAAATTGCTACATCTTCCCCCGCATGAGTTTCACTTGACATGTGAACGAGGGATTCGGAATGAAATCCTTCGTGAGTTGTATCCACATCACTTAAATCGGCCCGTCTATTTTCCTGAACTGGAACTGTGTAGATTGCTTCGGCTGAATTTCGACCTGGAGTTTCTGCAAATCCCCTACCGTTGGCATAGCCGAGGGTAGTGTAAGGTAGACCATCTCGGGCAAGAGTTGGCTCTGTTCTAGGTTGTCCTGCTGCATCCAGGCCTACAACTTTCCCTAAGATAGGATTTCCTCGTTTTGGATAACCAGCGATGGTAAATACGTGGCTGTGATCTGCAGTTACTATAATCAGGGTTTCATTAAGGTCCACCATCTCAACCGCAGTTTTTACTGCGCTAGCCAATTCGATAGTATCTCGCAATGCACGAAATGGATTTACTGCATGATGGGCATGATCGATTCGTCCAGCTTCGATGTTTAGGTAATAGCCTTGTTCATTTTTACTGACTATTTCAATGGCTTTCGCAGTCATCTCAGTGAGTGTCGGCTCTCCACCTCTATCAGCTGGAGTATCATAGGAATATTGCATGTGAGAAGGATTAAACAGACCTAACAAGTGATCTACGCTTTGTGAATCGATAGCATCAAACTGTTCTTTATTCCATACATAGGCTGCATTATTGTGATTTTCAACCCATTCTTCCGGTAGATTTCTTCCGTCTAAACGTCCACCCTGTCCGCCGGTTTCAGGGTCTGCTCCGTCTGTCCTGGGAATGAAGTTTCTTCGCCCTCCACCCATGGCAACCTCAATTCCATCACTACCTGGCACATTATCAACGAATTCGATTAACTGTCGGGCGATATCAGGGCAATCCCCTGCATTGCGCAGATTTTCTGCATCTCCGTCATCTTCAAAATCCCGCTCCATACTATGTGCATAGTTTGCAGCAGGTGTGGCATGGGTGAGACGGGCAGTACTTACGACTCCTGTAGACATCCCTTTCGTTTCAGCCAATTCGAGAAATGTCTGTAACTCATTTCCGGCCTCGGTACTGCAATCTCCGCGTTCTACGTTTTGATTGATGCTGATTATCCCTCTGTCGGTTTTAACACCGGTAACCATGGCTGTCATCGTGCCCGCAGAGTCAGGCACCTGCGCGTCAGTGTTATAGGTTTTAGCGAGGGCGACATTAGGAAAGGTTTCGAAGGAAAGCTCGTGTTCTTCTCCTGGATTCCCTTCTAATTGTCCAGCAAGAATTCGAGCTGCTGTGACTGTAGATACACCCATACCGTCTCCAATAAATAGAATTACGTTTTTGGCTATTGGTATTTCAGCATTGGCGTAACGATAGGACAGGTTGCGTTCAACTACTGCTCTACCTTCCTCGTACCAACGCGCTGGTGTTTCTTGGGCGTTAGAGGAAAGAGTGAGTGTGCTGAGAAAAATAGCAGGCCAAAGCCAGAGATTAATCTTTGAGAGAATCATTCTGTTAGTCCGTTTTAACTGAGGTGATTATGCAATTCGCATGTTACATGAAAATGAGTCTTAAATTAGTAGGATAATTTTCCCAATTCAAGATTTTGCAAACATTAAATGACTAAGGTCTAATAATCCCTGCGAGAATTAGAGGACAGCTCCGATGGAAATTGAGATCAACTATTGCATGGCATGAAACTATCAGCCAGATGCTGACCGTGTGTCGGCAGAAATTAAAGAAGCGGTCGGGGTCGAAGCCACATTGATAGCCGGAGGCGGCGGTATCTTCGATGTAAAGCGGGATGGTGTCCTGATATTCTCTAAGCATAAGCTCGGCAGATTTCCCAATGAGGGAGAAATCGCAGATTTGCTTAAGTAAGTCTACTTAATCTTCTACCAGGTGATGCTTAGGATCTACTGGTCGCATTAATGCATTACTAACCAGCGCAATAGCCAGCAAGGCTGCCATTAACACCATAGTCGAATTGTAAAGACTGCTAGTCGGGTCCGTAGTCCCGGCAGGAGCGATTTCCATCAGCCGAGAAATAGTTACGGTATTCGAAGCTACCAAGGCTTCTAATTGATCAACGCCTGCGCCGAACTGTGCCTGGAATGCAGATACATCTGTCACAGAAACTAAATCTTCAATGGCATTATTGACTGAATTCTGACGCAAAGAAGTAATTGCAAGCGGTCCTAATACTCCGGCTGTACTCCAGGCGGTTAATAAGCGTCCATGAATTCCGCCTACATATTTCGTTCCAAAAATGTCGGCAAGGTATGCAGGTATGGTGGCAAAACCACCGCCGTACATCGTAAAGATGATCATTGTGGCGGCATAAAAATAAACCAGCCAGACCACAGATGGGTTGACGCTTACTTGCTGTGCCGTGATTGGTACAGAAAGGTAGAGAACTATTCCTAAAGCAAAGAATATCCAGTAAGTAGTTCGCCTACCTATGTAGTCCGATGTGCTTGCCCAAATAAATCGTCCAACCATATTGAAGGCGCTAATCATTACAACATAGGTAGCGGCAAATGCGGTGTCGACTACTTGCGGTAGTGACGAACCAAAGATTTCCGTAATCATGGTTCGTGCTACCCCCAGCACCCCGATTCCGGCCGTAACGTTAAAGCAAAGCACTATCCATAACTGATAAAACTGTCGTGTCTTTAAAGCTTCGTCGATGTGTACATTATGGCTGGAAATTAATGCACCTCTTTCCTCCTCGCTGGGTTCTTCCCAGCCAGCAGGCTTCCAACCTTCAGCTGGTATTCGATAAGAAAAAGCGGCCAACAACATAACGACTAAATAGATTAGTCCTAAGACCAAGAAGGCTTCAGCAACACCAGCAGCACCTGTTTCAACTACATAAACCCCTTCCGGCCCAGGCACTGTCATGTCTCTAACTTCCGTCGCACCAACTACAACTACTTCTCTTAAAGTTCCGCTTACTTCGGCGAATCTGCGACCGGCTTCAGTAACCAGATTGACATCTGTAGCTGCTCCTAAATACTCGGGTGCTTGATAAAACGTGCGGATGAAAAATTCTTTCAGTGGTGTGCCGATCATTGCACCGCCGCCGAAACCCATAATGGCCATGCCAGTAGCCATACCACGACGGTCTGGGAACCAACGTATGAGTGTACTTACAGGAGATACATACCCCATGCCGAGGCCAACGCCACCAATCACACCGTAGCCTAAATAGAGAAGCCACAATTGATGAGTCAGAATTCCAGCAGCCCCCACGATATAACCGCCACCCCAGCAACATGCCGCTACTACACCGACTTTGCGTGGTCCAGCTTCTTCCAACCATTTTCCGGCAAAAGCCGCGGCTAGGCCTAGAGATACGATAGCTACAGTAAATACCCATACCACTGCGCTAAGACTCCAATCGTCCGCGGCGCTGGTAACCACGCCGTAAACACGAGTGAGGGGAGGGTTGTAAATACTCCAGGCGTACACTGACCCAATACATAAATGAATCGCGACGGACGCTACGGGAACACGCCAACGGTTGTAATCAGCAGGCGCAATAATGCGTTCCTTGGAGAGAAGTCCGGCCATTTATGAAATCCTTTCTGCCATCTTTAGCGAAATGGCAGTCTTTGTTTTTATATTTAATAGCTGGTCGTAAAACTAACGCATTACATGGAATCTGTAAAAGGTAAGAGCCTTTGGTGCTTGGTTTAATCAGATGAAATGAACTAGGATGACAGAAAATAAAAATAGCAGGGGGATATCATGGTGGAATCCTATACCCGTGGCCAAAAAATTCTACATTGGTTACTCGCCGTTCTTGTGTTGTTTTGGTTGTTAGTTTCCGGGCAAATCGCTGCTTCTTCTGAAGGCGAACAGAAAGGTATGATTCTGATGTTCCATTCCGGTGGGGCGCTAATCATATTTGCGTTGATGATGTGGCGCTATTCAAAACGCCGCAAGAATCTTGTTATGCCTTTAGCCGAGCTGAAATCCTGGGAACAATCCTGGAGCAGAAAAGTTCATGTCTCTTTTTATGTGTTGGTTACTTTGATGGCGATAACAGGAATTCTGCAAGGCGTGTTCTTCGATCAAGCGGTGCGCGTGTTTGGGGCCATCAATATCACGGTAGGTCATAACGAGTCATTGATGTCGACTTTTAATCTACTTCACAATGTTGTGTCGAAAATTTTTCTAGCGTTGATTGCGCTACATGTGTTGGCGGCATTAAAGCATCAATTCGTTGATAAGCTCCCTTTTATAAAACGAATGACTTGAAAACTAGCACTAGTCTTGAGTAGTTTCTGTCAAACGCTGGGACGAATGTCGCGCTTCTATGCGCTTATGAAGTCATGGTTCTTTAGCTAATTAGAATGGATATGACTTCTATCTATGAAGCCATTGGCATTTGGCATTTCGATAGCTATTAGAGTATCGGCGTTTAATTCGGTGTCTTCGCCGATAATTTCATTCATGAAAAGCACATAGGCAGTAACCTGATACGCCTGTTCATTGGTAAGAGATTTGGGCGCAGTTGCCGGCATTGCACGTCGTATGAAATCGAATACCGTGCTGGCGTAAGGCCAATAACTACCTACAGTGCGCAATGGTGGGCCTTCCGATTGCATATCACCGCCGACAATTATGGTGTTGCCTGAAGTGCCTTCACCATCTGCCCCATGACATACAGCGCAATTAATGTCATAGACTTCCTTGCCCTGTCTGGCAGTACCACCGCCAGGGGGAAATCCAGTTCCACTTGGTTCTGCAATTAGATCGAATCCTTCCAAATCTGCTTCAGTGATCGGAGTGCCAAGTCGCACTCTTTCTTGAGAGTTAACAACAAGGGTACTTAAAGCAACACAAATTGCAAAGAATATTATAACAACTTCCTTATACATAAACGTTTGACACCTCTCCGAAACTATTTACACTCCAACTCTGAATGCAATGATTATGATAGGTACTAATGTTGCCTCTTTCCGCGAGAATTGCATCACGGGTAGGTTGCACATTGCCTAGGCTATCTATAGCTCGACTCTGCAGCACCGCTGATCCCCCATCCCAAGCCCACGGAATAGTAAAACGAGTAAGGGCCTTATCCAATTGTAATCCTTGAATCGCTGCGTCAGCCCAAGTCTGACCGCCATCGGCACTAACTTCTACTCGACGAATGCTGCCGCTGCCACTCCAGGCAACACCCGTTACTTGATAGATGCCCGGTCGATCTAATGACATCTGGCCAGACGGTGAAGTGATTAAGGACTTAGTCCCCATTGGGAATGTGAACTGATAACTAGAGCGATCGTGCAGAGTATCGGAGTACTTACTGGTTTCATCTCTAAACTGTGCCGCTTCTCGAGTTAGTTTGATTTGAGTTAACCATTTAACGCTGATATTACCTTCCCAGCCTGGAACGAATAGGCGCATCGGAAAGCCCTGTCCCGGCATTACCGGTTCGCCATTCTGAAACAGCGCGATAATTACATCGTCTATAGCTTTATCAATTGGTATAGAGCGCCCCATGCTAGCTGCATCGGCGCCCACTGCTGCGAGCCACTTGGCTTCTGGTAACACTCCAGCCTCATCTAACAATGCTGATAACGGAATGCCAGTCCATTCAGCGCACGAGACTAAGCCATGAAGGCTTTGGGCAGTGCCATCCTCATTCCCACCACGGAGTAAGGCTCCGCTGTTGCCGGCGCATTCCAAAAAATACACGCGGCTGATCATTTCATACTTAAGTAGATCTTCATAATTAAAGACAAGAGGTTGGCGAACCAGCCCATTAATGACTAAATGATGACCCGAAGGGTCAATGTCCGGTATGCCGGCATGATGTCTTTCGAAGTGCAAACTGTTGGGCGTGATCGAACCCTGAAGATGTTGCAAAGGGGAGCGTGAGGAACCGCCGCCTGGGTAGGTGGCGTTTGGGGCTCCATGCGTGCGCTGAAAATGTTGCGTATGTCTGGAGGGAGCTCCGTAAGCGCTTGCGCCGGGGCCTGGAGTGCGCGACCAACTCGGTATTTCAAAGTTGATTCCGGCATCGGCTCCCAGCACTGTGCTGGAAGCCACCGCTCCAATTCCAGTAGCTCCGATACTTAGCAAATATCGTCGACTAATTAATCCATTACCCGCGACCTTGTCATAAATTTTATGCGGCATTAAGACTCCTTGTTGATTAAAGACCTAGGTATCTTTCAGTTTCATCTATTTCCGCAATATCATTATCCTTCCAAAGGGAATAGAAAGCCTGATATCTCTGTCTAGCATTGTAATCATCATCCATGCCGGCGTAACTTCTCGCTGCTCCCAAAAGTGCGCGCGGTCGATTCGCCATGCGTCCCAATGAGGCTTCATAAAGTGTGGCAGCATTTTCATGGCTACCCATTGTTAGCAGTAGATCGCCCGCGAGTTCATGAACTGGCTTTAAGGGACTCGCCGCTCCGCGCGGCGGCGATTGGCTTTCTGCAATGGATATGGCATCCATTAGAAGCTCAATAGCTTCTTCTTCCTGTCCTTTCTTAAACATGGTTAAAGCGGAAACCTCCATGCTAATCAAGTTAAGAGTTGTATTGTCTGGGGTTTGCGACGCAAGAGCTTCTAACCTATCGGCGACGGATTGAGCCAGATCAAGATCTCCCAGATTGGCAGCACTAAGGCCTAGTGCTAGCAATTCGTCACTACTTAAAGAGTCAGTCAATTCATAAGTTTGCCATTGCTCAGTTTCGATTATATGGCGGGCTTTCATGGTTTTGAGAGTGCCAGTCGAGCGAGGGTCGCCAGGATTGTTTGCAAGAACATCACCCGCTCTATTAATCCACATTTCTGAACGGTCAAAATGTCCGAGCTGAATATCGCCATATTGACCCCAGTCAGATGAATGATTCTGGTCTCCTGCGGCGTCACCTGGTTCCCAAAGGTCCCAGCCTGCCTGAAACGCTGAATCATTCCATTCAGCAACTTTGTCCCACATGCCATGTTGAATAAAAATATGGGTAGGCATGTGCCGAGCATGCGATACAGCGGGCGCGATGCTTGCGTACTTTTCAGCGGCGGTCAGAGCTAGAGGTGCATAAGTCGGATGATCAAATGAGTGAATTATGTAATGCGCCGCGCCTGGATGATTTGGATTTTCCCTGAATAGATCCATCGCTATTGCACCGGCCTGCATGCTGATTTCTGTGCCGGATTCGGTGAGGAAGTTGTTAAGTACCCTGTCATCTTGAGACACTGTAGCCCCGCTCAGCATGGAAACGGCGGTGAAAGCAGCTACTTCCCTATCCTCAGGAAAATCTTCGTAAAGGTCTTGCATAGCGTACATCCAAGCTAATCTTTTGTCTCCCAATGAGCCTTCTGTAAAAGCAAATGCCTCTGCAGCTCTTACGAAGCCTTTTTCCCTCTGAGTAGGCGCTTTTGATAATCTTTCCTCTGAGGTTGTACCCAGACGGTTAAGGGTTTCTTTGGGGGAATCTGGGTCTTGCAGCACGGGTATTAGGGGATGATTGTAGGTAAATGCTTCACCCCAGTATGCTAAAGCAAAATCGGGCTCGATTTCTTGAGCTTTCCGGAACTCACCTCGTGCCTGTTTCCAGCCAAAACTATGTAGGTATCCGACTCCTAGGTCGAAATGTTTTTGCGCTTCTTCAGAAGCTGAAGTAGGAAAATCAAAGGTTCCCACTTGCTCTAGTTCGGCTCCCACGGTATTCGCAGAAATAAAGCCGCACACAATAAAGCATACCGTCAAATTTAAGTAGTTTTTCATTTTTAATCCTCAATCTTATTTCACCAATATCTGTAAGGTTGCCAAGTCCCTGAGAGCATTGCAAATACTTCTTAGCAGTGAATAGCACAAGTAACGCAATCACTGTAATATTTTGATTATTAAGAACTAATTTCTCAAATATTTGTGAGTGTCCAGATGAAAAAAGTTGGGCTGTTTCTTTTTCTTTCACTAGCCATACTTCTTACCAAAGGAGCTTACTCACAAGAAATCGGTTGCGATTCTCTTGCTGGGTTTGATGAATTTGATTTCTGGGTCGGCGAATGGGAAGTTTTTGACAGTACCGGAACAACTAAAGTAGGCCAGAGCAGCATTGAGAAAATGGAGTCCGGTTGCATGATCATGGAGAACTGGACCAGTGCCGATAAAATTACGGGAACTGGTCTCAATTACTTCAATCCGGTAACCCGTGAGTGGCGTCAGGTTTGGGTATCTGCCAGTCGTTACTCAATCGATATCGTTGGTGGAATTAGAGCGGGGGCGATGGTACTTGAAGGCAGCATCTATAATTTCGCCGGAGCAGTTTGGGATTTTCGCGGCACCTGGACTCCTAATGCGGACGGATCAGTGCGTCAATTCCTCGAGCAATACAACCACGACAGCGAACAATGGGATCCCTGGTTCTATGGGATTTATAAGAAGCTGTAAGATTACTCTACAAACCGTGAACTACCATTACCTTTTGCACAGCTGGTCGATCTCGCATGCGTAAATGGTGTTCATAGATTTTTGAAAAGTCTTTCATATCAACTTTGTCTCCCGCCAACCAATTTGAAATGCAAAATAGATAGCAATCACAGATACTGAAGTCGTTACCTAATACCCAGGGTCCAAAAAACATATCGTTTTCGATTAGGCTGAATGAATCGTGCATAGTTCTAGGAACTTTGGCAGTCATGGCAGCTTTTGAGTGCTCATCATCTTCTTCTACCCAACGACTCCCTCTCATTTTATGGGCATGATTAACATGCACGGTTGAGCAAAGGTAATTGTTGAATTCCTGCATTTTGGCAAACCGGAAAGGATCATCTAGTGGAGCAAGTTTTGCAGCGGGATTGGACTGAGCGATATAACCAAGTATCGCAGGGGTTTCAGTAATTACCCCCTGACCAGTTACTAAAGCTGGTACTCGACCTTTTGGGTTTACTAGCAAATAATCTTCTGATTGTTGCTCAGTAGTTCTGAAATCAACTAGCCGTTCTTCATATTCGACGCCAGCTTCTTCCAGCGCTATCTGGGAGGCAACGGAAACGGTTTGAATAGCATAGTAAAAAATCACGTTAAGCTTTCTCCTTTTAAAATAAACTGAGCACCTTTTTCAGCGATCATTACTGTCGGAGCATTCGTGTTGCCAGAAGTTATGCGCGGCATTATAGACGCATCTATCACTCTTAACTTATCAACTCCATGAACCTGAAGTCGATCATTTACTACTGCCATTTCATCGCCACCCATCTTGCAGGTACCTACCGGATGGAAAATTGTGGTACCCAGGTTTCGAGCTGCATCTAGTAATTGTTCATAGCTTTGTATTTCCGAGCCTGGTTTTAATTCGATAGGATTAAATTTTTTTAAAGCATCTGCCGCCATAATTCTGCGTGTGAATTTTAGCCCATTGACTGCCACTGCCTCATCGTCAGGAGAAGAAAGGTAGTTTGGTGAAATCGCTGGAGAGTCCTGCGGATCGTTTGATTTAATCCGCACATGACCTCTACTACTTGGTCTCAAGTTGCAAACAGATGGAGTGATAGCATTGTAGCTGTGTAATGGATCGCCAAACTTATCCAATGACAAGGGTTGCACATGCCATTCGATGTTTGCGGAAGTCTGTTCTTCGTCACTCTTGGCAAAAGCTCCCAATTGCGAAGGCGGCATGGTTAACGGTCCGGTTTTAAACAAGAAGTACTCCATGCCCATAGCTAATTTGCCGAAAAAGGAATTCGCCCGTTGGTTCAAAGTCACGGTGTTATCAACTTTGTAGACGCTTCTTACCTGCAAATGGTCGTGGAGATTTTCTCCTACTCCCTCCAGATTCAAGTTTGTGTTTATCCCTTTTTCACTGAGCAATTTTCCTGATCCGATACCCGACAACTGCAAAATCTGAGGTGATCCTATTGACCCGGCAGCTAATAAGATTTCTTTTTTTGCGGTGAAGAGTTGCGAGGCTTCACTTTCGATACGTGCATGTATGCCGTCTGCCATTAACTTGTTAGCGCCTTCTTTTAAAGCAATTTTTTCAACATGTGTATTGGTAAGTACTGTTAGGTTAGGTCGAGATTCAACAGAACGAAGATAGGCTTTGGAAGCGCTCCAGCGTGAGCCGCGCTTTTGGTTCATTTGGAAATAGGCATTGCCAAAATTGTCACCGCGATTAAACTCTTCGATCTTCGGAATACCACATTCTTCAGCTGCGTCACGCCATGCGTCCAGAATTTCCCAATTAACCCGTCTTTCTTCTACCCGCAGTTCGCCACCGCTACCATGAAATTCATCACCGCCATGCTGATAATCTTCTGACTTTTTGAATACTGGAAGTACGTCGTTCCAACTCCAGCCTCTATTTCCTAGGGAAGCCCAATAATCAAAGTCGCTTTGCTGGCCTCGCATATAGATCATTGCGTTAATAGAAGAGCAACCACCTAACACTCTTCCTCTGGCATAACCAATAGTTCTGCCATTAAGACCTGGGTCAGGTTCTATTTCATAACACCAATCGGTTCTGGGATTTGCAATTGTGTAGAGATAACCAACAGGAATGTCGATCCAGAAGTAATTGTCTTTTCCGCCTGCTTCTAATAACAAAACTTCATTGTTGGGGTCAGCGGACAAGCGATTTGCCAGTACGCATCCTGCGGTGCCTGCGCCGACAATAATGTAATCGTATTTTTTTGGCATTCTTTATCGTTAATGAAAATTTCTTATACCTAGAAATTTATCTTAATAGTTGCTCCATTAGTAAATTAAGATTCTAGCGCATAAATCAACCAGAGTTCTGGCTAGTCTCTCCCGGCCACACTATGTCTTTGTATCAATTAATACATATCTCGGAATAAGGTGTGTCGCTGTCTAAGAGAAGGCACAACTTTTTAAAGTTTGAGATTTCCTCATTTGGGTCACACTTTGAGTCTAACTATTTTTGAAATGAGAGGCGCTTCAAAAATTCAGGTTTTGATTCTTTGGTAAATTGAACCAATCTTGTAAATTCAACACCTCAGACTAATTTTTCCACTCACTTTGATCTAATTAATGATAGATCCAATCGAAGCCGCACTCGGATTTTTCTTTCAAGCTAAACACGTGGAATGCTGTCGAGTATTTCACGGGCGGGGCCAATTATTTCAAGGTTTAGAGCATGTTTGCCTGGATTGGTATGCACCAGTTCTGCTAATCACTGCTTATAAGTCAAATATCGACATCGATGCTTTTCTAACTGTAATTGACAAAGCCGACTTGCATTCCCAAATAACTTCGATTCTGTTACAGAAGCGCTATGAAGAGGGGGCTCCTGTAGAAATTTTAAAAGGAACTGTACCGGATAAAATCCTCGCTCTCGAAGATGGATTGGTTTTTGAGGTGCGCCTGGGCAAGCAACAAAATAGTGGCTTGTTTTTGGACATGCGTCCCCTCAGAAGTTGGGTCAAGGCAAACTGCGATGGTAGAAACGTGTTAAACCTTTTTGCGTATACCTGCTCATTTTCCGTAGCGGCCTTAGCGGGAGGAGCGAATTCTGTAACCAATGTGGATATGTCTAAGACCAGTATGCGTTGGGGCTTGGAAAATCACGCCCATAATCGCCAAGATGTTAGTTTGGTAAATCAAATTCCCTACAATGTGTTTACTTCCTGGGGGCGTATTAAACAGTTAGGTCGCTATGATCTGGTAATTATTGATCCGCCGACAAGACAGCGTCGCAGTTTTGATGCTGAGAAAAATTATGGATCAGTAATAAAAAGAATGACTCAGCTATGCAACGACAGGGCAGATATTATCGCCACCCTTAATAGTCCATTTCTCGATCAGCAATTTTTATTGGACAAATTTTCCAAAAATGCTCCTGCGGCGGAGTTTGTCGAATCAATTCCAGCAGCGGAGGAATTTGAAGACAAGTATCCGGGGAAAGCTTTAAAGATACTGAGGTTCAAATACAGAGAAAGAAGAAGACTGACTTGAAGAAAAGTTCAGGGGGGTGTCCCGATTACAAGCGCCGGATAAGGCGTTGGGTCTGCGCTTAAGGCAAATTTCCCCTTCTAGCTCAAATGTAAAAGTGCCACGCTGGGATTGCCCAAATTCATCAGTACTCCTTACGACTATTTGATGTAGTCCAGTACTTAAGTTTTCAGGTATTGTTAGTTCCCAGACATGCGATGATCTATCTGGAGTGGGGTAAGCGTCATCGGTGTTTCTAAATTCTTCATATAAAGCTTCGATAAAAGGGTCAGTTCGCACTGTATAGGTCATGATTCTTTCCGGGTTACCATCTATTGAAGCCCTCACTGAATCCCGAATTCCACCATCAAAAAGATTGACTACTAGCTTTGTGCCAGCTTGCAACGCTCCTCTATGAATACCGTTATGTTCACTTAAAACCATTGGTGGATCTAGCATGATTCGCATACGATTTGTGCCATCGGCACTGGAAGGAAAAGGTATAAATTCCGGAACTAGGTCCACATTATCAAACTTCAACACATAGAAGCCATTGGGATTGCCATCTTCCATCATGGCGTCCCGTACTCCGCGAAAATCACGCGGTCCCCTGGTCCAGCCACTGCCCCGAACTTCACCTAATGTGTGAGCGATCCAGGGTTTTGCCACTCCATCCGTGTTGATGGTTTACCTGTACCTTAAAACTATTACTGGTGTCGTGTCCGGCTAAGCCGTAAATATTTTCGAAGGGTTCAAGAATTTCCAGCAGGTTTGCAAAATTTTCTGTGTTAGGTCCAGTTAAAATTGAAGAAACGCCTCATCTGCTTCGGCAATCAAAGGAATGTGACTGGCGATCACAATTAGTTTGTCCGTCGGTACATGGGCTAGATCATTTCGTAGCCACTGCAATTGCACCTCGCTTATGTAACCGCGGTAAACACTACTGCTAAATTCGTTGCCAGCACCTGCATACTCGACTTATTTAGTGCGACAAAATGCACATTCCGTAATCAAAAGAATAATAGGGTGGTCCAAAGTGCTTCTTGTAGGTTTCATTGGCAAATTGCGCGTTAGGCGATTCAAAATTCATATCGTGATTGCCAGGCAAATACCATTGGGGGATTCCCATTAAACCCATCATAGCCTTATGTCTGTCATACAGTCCTAAATTATCAAATACGAATCCCCAACAGTTAGCCCGAATTCAACTCCCAAAAAGGGTTTTAATTAAGGGATTAACCAGATCTTCCCGGATCATATCCTGGCCGGTTTCATACTGAGCCTGAGTGTCAGCAAAAACCCTGGGCAGAAATTTAATTCCGGATTCCGTTGGTATAAGAGGGAAGTCAACGGATGTTGGCAGCGGACCAGTGGCTTCTTAACAGGCCACATCCATTCCACCGATGTACCTGCAATTTGTGCAGGAGTTCCATTTGGATAGTGGCTATAGAAAAATTGGGCACATTGGATTCATCAACCGGCACCAAGTAGTTAGCCGGCTTAGAAATAAAACTATTTCCGAGGTGCGATAGAAATTTCGTACCTCCCATCGCTATTTGTGATGGTCACATCGCAGCCATTAGATAAAGCCACATTGGCAACGCCGGTTTCTGAGCTTCGCGTACGCCATTGTTATTGGAATCTGCAAAAACCACTCCCTGGGCTGTCTGAGCTCCTGCCCTGCCACTATCACATTGTGCTAATACGGAGTTAGTTGAAATGATAAACTGATCGCCAATAAAAATTTAATAATGCGGGTTTATATCCATAGGAGGGCTCGCGGTCGCGTTTTTTTTAGCTTAGCTAAAACAGTAAAAGAATAATTTCATTTTTTGTTAAAGGCTTGCTTTAATTCTTTTGCGCATTCACTAATAGCTTCCTTGGCCTTGTCAATCACTCCTGGCATGGTTAAAAAACCATGCATCATGCTTTCATAATGTGAATGTTTAACCTTAACTCCGGCACTTTCCATTTTCTCAGCATACGCTTTGCCCTCATCCTGTAATGGATCGAAACCAGCGCTAATTACAAAGGCCGATGGCAAGTCACTTAAATCTGATGCATTTAGGGGAGATGCTTTCCAGTGACTCCTATCATCACCTTCAGAGAAGTAGTGCTCATAAAACCAGTCGATTAATTCGTTAGTGAGTCGATATCCTTTGCCAAATTTTTGATGTGATTTAAATTCACAACTCATATCGGTACAAGGGTAAACTAGTAACTGAAAAATGAATTGTGGTCCACCTGACTCCTTTTCAATTAGAGAGACTACAGCCGCCAGGTTGCCTCCAGCACTGTCACCACCTATAGCAACATTATTAGGATCTCCACCCAAAGAATTTGCATTTTCTGCGACCCACACGGCAGAATCCCAGGCATCTACCACTGCCGCGGGAAATTTATTTTCCGGAGCTAATCGATAATCAACTGATACCACAATACATTCAGCTTCTACACAGATGCCTCGGCAGACACAATCGTGACTCTGTAATGAGCCAATGGTATAGCCACCGCCGTGATAGTAAACCAATACTGGTAAGTCAGAATTGTCAGATGGCTTATAGATCCAAGCAGGAATAGGTCCCAGCGAACCGGGAATCTCAATGGTCTCGATCTTATGGGGACTGGTGGGGTGCCTCTAACTGCCTCGCTAGCCTGATCGTAGACGGTACGTGCCGCCTGCGCCGAATAGGCATTAAAAGGCGGTGCACCAGATTGCTCAATGCTTTCCAGGAGTGCCTTGGCTTGCGGATCTAGTTTCATGAGATATTTGGATTTAAGAAAATTTACATCAGTCTAACATTGCTACTTAGTTCCTATCTATTGCGTGCCTGTACATATATGAAGGATTGCGGCATTCTCGACATTATGGTTATAAGGCTTATAAAGAAAGTTTTTCTAATCGGTGTATTTCTATCCTGGTCTGCTGGTAGTTTACTTGCAGCTGAGCCAAAGGAGTTTGTGTCAGCAAGCAGTTGGGAAGAAGTGCAGCAACGGCAGAGATTATTACCCACTGATGATATCTGGTGGACAGTAACTGGCAAGCAAATGGCATGGATGCACAAAAATGTGCATCAGCTTTTTCCAACAGTTAATGTTTATCGATCGGGGCAAGTTAATGAACTTAAGTTTAGACCAAATTCCGAAATAGCAATTTTTCCGGTTGAAACGGCAAGTGGTGAATTGTCATTTGCTGAATTCTTAGCTAGTGATTTAACAACAACCTTAGGTTTGTTAATTCTTCATGAAGGCAAAGTTGTATTCGAATCCTATCCCCGGATGGAGCCCCACGAAAAACCAATCTACTGGTCAGTTGCCAAAGTAATGCCATCTCTTTTAGTTAGGATCTTTGAGGAGCGAGGCCTCATTGATAGCAACAATGGCATAGAGCAGTACATACCCGAACTCTCATCGTCTGCATTTGCCGGAATTACTGTACGAAACATTCTCGACATGGCTACCGGCCTTGATTGCCAGGACGAATATGAGAACCGACAGTCTTGTTATTACCAGTATTCAATGGCTATAGGAGATGGCTTTAGAGAAGAAGGAGCTCCTGATAATCCTTATGACTTTCTTTCCACTCTGAAAGCTGCAAAGCATAACGATCAAGGTCAACAATTTTCTTACTCAGGAGTTAATACATTTATTTTGGGCTGGCTGATCGAAAAAATAACCGGTGAGCCATTTCAGGACACGTTTACTCGTGAAGTTTGGAGACATATCGGCGCCGAATCTGATGCGTCTTTTCTGGCTTATCGTTATGGTATTCCGTTAACTCATGGTGGATTCTTATCTAATATGCGGGATATGGCACGATTTGGACTGTTGTTTACACCGTCGTATTCAGCCGTAAGTGACAACAGAATAGTTTCACAGGAATTCATAGAGCTCTTATTAGATGAGCCTAATCTGAATCTTATTAGAGATGATGGGAGCCATAATAGTTATCAATGGGACTACATTGATGAAGACGGGTTTATGATCAAAGGTGGTTGGGGAGGTCAGGCATTGGTAGTTAATCCGCGCTACGATTTAGTTGCGGTTTATACAAGCTATTTCAAAGAAGACTACAGTCAGCAGAACCTTCGACAGTCATTACTAAATCTATTACGTAATCTGTACGTCGAAAACTAAGAGGCAAATAAGTGAAAACAAAAACTCTGGCAAGAAACTAGTTTCAGTTTTTACATTTTTAATAGCTTCAACAATTGCGGCACAATCGAGGCAACCCAATATCGTTTTTATTTTCGCCGACGATCTGGGCTATGCAGATACCAGCGTTTATGGCAGCGAGGTGATTAGAACACCCCATATCGATGCTTTAGCGGGAGAAGGAATTCGCTTTACCCAAGGCTACGTATCCCACCCGGTATGTAGTCCTTCCCGAGCAGGGCTTTTAACCGGACGATATCAACAGCGCATGGTTGGGAATTTAATCCAGCTCGCCGTGATGACGCCGCTGGAATGGATATTAATGAACAAACCATAGCAGATGCGCTAAAAGCTCAGGGCTATGCGACTGGAATGATTGGTAAATGGCATTTAGGCCACGCTGAAGAACATCATCCCATGAGTCGAGGGTTTGATGAATATTTTGGTGTATTGGCAGGGGGTTCCCAGTTTTTTGAAACTTTACCAGAGGGTGGCGAGTACGCTCTCAACGGTGCTCCAACAAAACGAACTCCTTACAATGGAATATATAGAGAAGAGAGCTGGTGCAGGTCGATGAATACCTGACAGATGTCTTCACCGATGAGGCCATCACATTTATTGATCACCACGCAGATGACCCATTCTTCCTCTACTTGAGTCACACCACGCCCCACACGCCATTGCAAGCAACCAAACAATATCTCGATCGCTATGGGCATATTCGCAACATGGCAACCCGAGTTTATGCGGCCATGGTTTCCTCCTTAGACGACAGTGTTGGTAGAGTCGTTCAAAAGTTGAAAGACATCGGACAGTATGAAAACACTATCATTGCATTCCTTAGTGATAATGGATGTGCTGGATACATCGATAACGCATGTTCAAACGGCGAGCTTGCAGGATTTAAACGCTATCATCAGGAGGGTGGAATACGCATTCCCTTTATTCTGAGCTGGCCTACCGAACTGAAAGGAAATCGTGTACTAGACACCCCGGTAATATCTCTCGATTTATTTGGTACATTCACTGCGGCGGCGGGACAAATGGTTGAAACAGAAGATACCGTTAATTTGCTGCCCTATTTAAAGGGAGAAGAGGAAGGAAATCCTCATGATTTTCTCTATTGGCGTTCTGGAGCAACAATGGTGATTAGGGATGAACGCTGGAAACTTATTAAGTTTAAACTTAGTGATTTTGACGATGACGCGATAGATACAACGGGTCGTCTAACACCCCCTGCTGGTGGTTGGCATGCGGATGCACCCCTCGGACATAAATTGGTTCTGTATGATTTAGCAAACGATTCAGGGGAAACTACAAATCTTGCGGGGCAACATCCTGATATTATTGCAAGGTTGGAAGCAGAATACGCGCAATGGAATGCGCAATTGCCGCCAGCTAGTGAAGCGATTCTTCCTGGACTACGCTCGATTCAAACTGAGATTGATGGGTCTAATGTCCAATTAATATTTTAGGGAGTCACTGGTCAATTGATGGATGATCATCGAGGTATAGATTTTCGATTTTTTATGGAAACGAGTTTTCAGTGCTAAGCATTATGTGGTTAATTCATTAGGAACAAGAAGTGGAAGATTCAACACCCATCGTGGTCGGTGGCGGCCAGTTTACGGAAAAAGAGTTTCATCCTGAAAAATCTCAACCTCCAATGGGGATTGCAGGAGAAGCCGCTAAAGCAGCAGTAGTAGATACCGGAATCGGGGATTCAATTGCAGCTCATATTGATACTGTAGTTTCGATTCGGATATTTCCCGATTCTACTAACCGCCCACGCTTACAAATTCCTTTTGGGCGAGCAGAGAATCCACCGCGCGCCGTTGCGGCTCGCATCGGTGCGAACCCAACAAATGCGATTTATGGCAATGTTGGTGGCAATACACCACAGAAATACATCAATGAATTGGCTGAGCGAATTACTGAAGGCGACGTTGGAATAGCGCTGATAGCTGGATCGGAAGCAATAAAAACTGCACAAACAGCGATGCGCAACAACATCATGCTAAATTGGCAGGAAGAGCATGAAGGATCTTTAGACGATCGAGGTCTGGGTGAAGCTCTTTTTACTCCCCATGAGTTTGCTCATGGTGTTGGTATTCCAATTCAAACTTACCCTCTGTTCGAAAATGCGTTGCGGCATCATAAAGGATTAAGCATTGAAGATCACATGCAACAAATGGGATCTCTTTTTGAGAAATTCTCAGAAGTTGCAGCAAACAATCCCCATTCCTTTTATGGAACATTTAGAACCGCAGAAGAACTCATTACAGTAACACGAGAAAACCGCTGGATCAGTTTCCCTTATCCGAAGTGGATGAATGCCATGGACGGAGTAAACCTAGGTGCGGCAGTGATAATAACTTCAGTTGGTAAAGCAAAAGAATTGGGAATCGATCCAGCAAAGTGGGTGTTCCTGCATGGTTGTGCCGAAGCGAATGAAAAAATAAATGTCACTGACCGAGTTAACTACTATTCAGCTCCAGCCATAGGAGTTAACGCTCGTCATGCAATGGATATGGCTGGAATCTCAGTGAGTGAAATCAACTACTTTGATTTCTATTCCTGCTTTCCTTCGGCGGTAGAACTCGCCTGCGAAGAACTGGGAATTGAATTTGATGATCCCCGGGGCTTTACGGTTACTGGTGGTCTGCCTTTCTTCGGCGGACCTGGTAATAATTATTCCACCCATGGATTAGCTTCTATGTTGCCAATGTTGCGTGCCAATCCTGATCTCTTTGGCATGGTTACCGCTAACGGTGGCTACCTATCTAAACATTCGACAGGGATCTATTCTGCCAAGCAATATGAAGGAAATTGGAAACGGGAGAATCCAAGTAGTTATCAACATGAAGTGGATGATTTAGTGAGTCCAGCCTTTACAGAAACTCCTGACGGTCCGGCGGTTATCGAAACCTACACTGTGTGCTTTGCTAAAGGGGAACCGGAAAGAGGTATTGTGATCGGCAAGCTTGCAGGGACGGGTCAGCGCTTTGTGGCCAATACACCTTCTGACCCAGGGTTGTTAATCGCGATGACGCAGTCCGAGCAAATAGGCAGGCAAGGCAATGTTTCAAACAATGAGGGAATGAATTTGTTCGTTCCATCTTAGTGATTCTTGAAATTAGGATTTAGGAATGACGCAGCTAGAACAAAATAAAATTGATACAGGATTTATCCCCAAATAAAAGTCCTCAGATTTCCTCGAAAGCATTGGCCTTGCGGGTAAGATTGCAATCATAATCGGAGGCTATCCAGAAAACATGAAGCTAACCAAAAAGCTTGCTAACTTAGTCTATCAAGTTAAGAAAAGGCCACGTTGATGCAAGAATTTAAAGTCATGGTTCCTGGCGCTGTAGCTGTCGACACGATAGAAGTTACTTCGCCATTTGATTGTTCGGTAGTTGGAACAGTTGAACGCATCGATGATCGAGGTGCTGAGTTGGCGCTCAACACTGCTGATAAATTGTTTAAAGATAGATCTCGATGGTTGTCAGTGCATGAAAGAGTGTCTGTGTTAGAAAAAACAGCCGAACTCATGCAGTTACAATTCGATGACCTGGTGAATCTGTCCTTAAGTGAAGGCGGAAAGCCATATGCAGACTCACAGGTGGAAGTCGCTCGTGCCATCGATGGAGTAAAGAACTGCATCGAGTGTGTACGTTCCGAACACGGCACTGAAATACCCATGGGATTATCCCGCATCAATGAATCGTATTGCCGTGACTTCTAAGGAACCAATTGGTCCGTCATGGCAATAAGTGCATTTAATCACCCCCTAAATCTTATCGTGCATCAAGTGGGTCCGGCAGTTGCATCGGGATGTCCAGTAATAGTTAAGCCGGCAACCGATACAGCACTTTCTTGTTTCAAGTTTGTTGAATTACTGCGCGAGGCTGGATTGCCTGACGAATATGCTCAGGCGGGGTAGTTACAAGTAATGATATAGCGACTGATATGGTGACCGATTCCCGATCCCCTTCTTCAGTTTTATAGGCAGTGGTGCAGTTGGCTGGATGTTAAAGAGCAAATTAGCCCCTGGAACTCGATGTGCATTGGAGCAGGGGGGAGCGGCACCGGTTATCGTCGCCGAAGATGTTGATCTTGATGCCATGCTGCCCTTATTAGCGAAAGGTGGCTTCTATCACCCGGGCAAGTTTGTGTTTCTGTGCAAAGAATCTTTGCACACCATTCCGTGCCGAAGAAATCGCCAGCGTCTTGCAAAGATGGCTAATGCCTTAATCGTTGGTGATCCGGCAGACCCGAAAACCGAAGTGGGGCCAATTATTCGTCATAAAGAAACTGATCGAGTCGCAGAATGGGTAGATGAAGCAGTTGCTGCAGGTGCGCAGTTAATTTGCGGTGGCACAAAAATTTCTGACGCTTTTACCAACCAACAGTGATATTGAACCGCCAGCAGAAGTAACTTTGCGCAAACAGGGAAAAATTTGGCCCGGTAATTAGTGTCAATGCCTATTATGAATGGAGCAGGCCATGCGATGGCCAACGAAGTGCCATATTCGTTTCAGGCTCAGTGATGAGTCAGGATATCGATAAGGCTATGTATGCTTATCGAAGATTTAAAAGCGTCGGCGGTAATGGGGAATGATCATACAGCTTTCCGTGTTGACTGGATGCCGTTTGCTGGATTAAAAGAATCGGGCTATGGATTGGCGGCATACCTTACACGTATGAAGATATGCAAATCGAAAAGATGTTGGGGGTTAAATCAAAAAAACTTTAACTAGTCGATCGGCCCTAAAGGGCTTGCCGGACAATTCTCGGTCTCGAGAGTCCAACTTGAATTACTTATTAGCCACTGACCATCTTGTTTGATCAGCTGAAATGAATCTATACCACAGTGACTGAACACGCCGTCTACATGAAAGTCATAGGGTGTCCACACTACTGCAATATTTCCCTGAATCAAAACAGTCTCATCCCATGAGCGCTCTTTAGCATTTCTTCCGGGGCGAGTTAGTGCTGTTACCACTTCATCGTAACTCATTACATTGAATTGAGCCTCGCCATCATCCAGTTCTCTGGCGGATATATTTAGAGAGTTAGGAACTAAAATTGATTCCAGCAGTTGCCTATCGCGGAACTCTATGGAATCAAAAAACTTCTGCACAGTCTCCAGAATTAAAGCGCGATCATCAGATTGGCTAAAACTGATAATTGAGTAACTTAGTGCCACTGCCAATATTAAAAGTTTGTACATTATTTTCTCTCAAGTTTTTGCTTATGAGCTCACTAATGAGCAATTTTCCTACGAAAATCTTAGCAATTAAGTAATAAAATTGTCATAGCGCCAATCTTTTATTTGATAAATTTGGAACAACTTATGACTTCGCGATATCTTCTAAATTCAGCAAGAAAGAAAAAGGGAGTCAATGCCTCTATTTTTTATTTCAGAGATTCAATAATTTCGGAATCAATCAGTGTACCTTGATTGCCAAAAGAATTGCGCACGTAGTTAATAATGGTGGCCATATCTTCGCTGGATATTGCGCCATCAAAGGAAGGCATTTCTCCCCTACCGATAATGAGCATTAGCGCAACATCGACACCACTACCCACACTAATTCGTTTCCAGCTAATGCAGGATAAATATTTGGTATGCCCATACCATCGGGTTGATGGCATTCCGCGCAGTTTTCAAGAAACAGGCGCTCACCATTTTTTTTTTGTAGCAAAAACTATTGGGGAAGTAGCAAGACAACAAATCGTCAAGATAACAGGCAATCGACGGAGTTTTGCGACGCGTTTAAACATTGATGGTATTACTATAACACCGACATTGAAAAGTGAGTAGCAGGGGAACTCGAAGGTAAAAAGTGCTATAAACACTGCCTTAATTAGATATAGTTCTGATCAATGAATTCACTCAGCCGCTGCTTTTCAATAGTATTTTTATTGATAGCTTCGCTTGGAACTTCTATAAGCGCGCAAGATCAAGCCGCGCAGATGGTTGAAGCACCCCGGCCCAGCGGATTGGAAACCGTAGAGTTTTTCAGTCCTGCCGTAAATCGCATGATGAAATTCGATATCGTTTTTCCTTCGGATTATTGGGAAACAGAAGATCATTATCCAGTTCTCTATTTGCTTCACGGATATATGCAGAATTACACAGTATGGGGTCGCAATCTTGCAGCTGCTTTCTATGCGCGCAATATCAATGACTTGATACTTGTATTGCCTGATGGTGGCAACAGTTGGTATGTAAATTGGTCAGAAAGCGAAGATGAACAATCTAATAATTGGGAAGATCACATTGTTCAAGATGTGATTAATTACGTTGATATTAATTTTCGTACTGAAAACCGCAGAGAAGGCCGTGCAATTTCTGGATTGTCCATGGGAGGGTTTGGAGCTTTTGCCATTGGTTTAAGACATCCTGAGATGTTTGTATCGATAGGTTCAACCAGTGGTGCATTAAGTTATGCAAGAAGTAGCGCTGCAGCAATCGCTGCAGGTATTAATCCGCAATCACGTCAACGCGGAGATGAGGATCAAGCTCGATTTGCAGAAGCGGACGCTATAATTTCCGACATCATAAACATTCCCGGATTTTCAACACAGGAAGAAAGAACGCCAATAGGGACGGTATTCACGACAGAAGAACAAGCCAAAGCTTATGACCCATATGAAATTATCTATAACGTGCCAAGAAGTCAGATGCCACATATCTACATTGATTCTGGAACAGAAGATGGATTAATCGCAGAAGCGAGAGAACTGGTGCAACTACTAATGGTTAATAATGTTCCATTCGATTACATGCAAAGTCGTGGGCAGCATAATTCTGAATACTGGCGCAGATCTATCGGGCACATGATGACTATCCAGCATGAAGTAATGCGCAGAGCATTGGGTAATCGACCCTAAGAATAATTCCAGCAGCGATCTATATTCGAATGAGGCAATGACTGAACTCCTGCAGGTTAACAACGCTATGTGTCGTATTGGGCGGCATAAAGTACTCAGTATCGAATCGTTTCGAATTGAACAAGGGCAACACTGGTGTCTCTTTGGCCCTAATGGTGCTGGCAAAACTCTTCTCGCAAATTTAATCGCAGCTAAGCGAATTGAATCAGGTAAATATGTAACTTATTGCCCCAACTTTGTGCCGGTTCGCGATATCCACACAGTGTCATTTGAAGAACAACAAAAATTATGGCAGAAAGATAATCGTCTGGATATCAGTGAATACAGTGAGGATGCTCACGATACAGGGACACAAGTAATCGAACTTGTTAGAAGTACGAGAGCAAGCGGGCAGCAAGATTCGGAGTTATTGGAGCAATTATCCAGTGAGCTTGACATCGCTCACTTGCATACGAAGGGGATTCGTTTTTTGTCTTCAGGGCAGATTCGCAAAGTGCTTATAGCTAGGGCACTTTATGCGTTTAATCCAGATTCTCCTCAAGTAGTAATACTCGATGATCCCTTGGAGAGTATCGACGGGGACTCCCAGGAACGAATAAAAAGTTGCATAGATAAATATTTGCATTCAGGTTTTTCTAGCATTCAGCTCTGTCGAAGAAAAGTTGACGTCTTGCCTGGTGTAAGTCACATAGCGCTTATGCAAGATTTAAAGATATTGCAGCAAGGGGATAGGACAAAAATCGAAGTTGGTAATACTTTTCGTCAATTACAAAATCGAATTCCAAAGATTCCTGATCAATTACCAAATAGTTCAATTGAGCCCAATAAAGAAAAGAGAGAGGTTTTAATTGAGTTGTTACAAATTAATGCGAGCTATGGTCCTCTCGTTGTCCTCAATAACTTAAATTGGGCCATGTATTCTGATCAACATGTGCAAATCGAAGGGCCGAATGGTTGTGGCAAGTCCACATTGCTCAGCCTCATTGATGGCGAGAATCATAAAGCCTATGGCCAGGACGTAACCCTGTTTGGAACAAAGAAAGGCAGTGGAGAAACCATTTGGGAAGTGAAAGCAAAATTTGGTGTTGTGTCCAATGAGTTACACAATAAGTATGTAAAAGGATGGAAGGTAATCGATGTAATCGTTTCGGGATTCTTCGATTCGGTAGGGCTCTATGACGACAGTGGTACTCAGGAAATAGAAATAGCAAAAGACTGGTTGGGTGCGCTTGGTATCATGGGATTGGAAAAGTATTTCTATCACGAAATCTCGTTCGGTCAGCAACGCTTAGTTTTACTAGCAAGGGCAATGGTTAAACAGCCCAGAATTCTGGTGCTTGATGAACCGTGTGTTGGGCTAGACGACTTTCATCGAGTGTTAATACTGGGAGTGCTAGACAAGATTACCGAGCAAACGGCAACTAATATTATATATGTAAGTCACATAAGAGATGAAAAGCCGCAGTGTATTAATCGTCGATTAAGTTTTGTCTCAAATAATAACGGTGGCTTTCGGATAGAAGAGTCTGTAGTTTGAGAGCTAACCTCTAATATAATTTTCCAGTTGCTCTATTGTTGATTGCTGATCACTAATTATATCTGCGACCAAGTCACCAATAGAAAGTACACCTACCACTCGACTGTCATCTATACTGGCACAGTGACGAATATGATTATCGGTCATTAATGCAAGTGAGGCTTGCACGCTCTCATGTGAAGGCGCTGTTACTACCTTTGCACTCATGATTTCTTCAACTTTGGTTTCTGAGATTGTCTCCCTTTAAGAATTACGTCTCTGGTGTAATCTCGCTCAGAAATTATGCCGACCAACTGCAGGTCGGTCATAACCAGTAGCGCGCCGCAGCGCTTATCAGCCATCATTTGAATTGCCTCGTAGACACTAGCAGTTGGACTGATGGACCAGATTTCATTAATCTGTTTTCGATTTAGTATTTGATTGACTGTATGCATCTTTCACCCCTTGTCAATCTCACGCAGTGGGTGACGGAGCTCAATTTACACGCGATAGAGAAATATTAGCGTAACCTACATTGTTGCCATAAAAACCGCGACTGTCGTTAACAAACAGGGTGAGTTCGCCGTCACAAGCTGCGACAAAGTTGTAACTACCACTATCATCAACTTCAAGATCAGAAACCCCGCGAAGACTGTTACGACTGCAGCGAGATTGATACAACATTAGTTCAAACCAATTATGATCAGGTGAGCGCTTTGTCGATGTTAACCATTCGTATCGCATAACACTGTTTGCAAAGCCCATTTCATCAATTGGTTCACCATTTTCGTTTTGGTCATATATCTGGTCAATCCAGTAACTAAGTATGCTGATATCCATTGTGTAACGTGCACCGAATTGTAAATTTATTCCTGTACCAAAATTTGGATCTTTGGTGAAAAAGTGTACGTTTTTTCCTTCACCAACATTGAGCGACTCGCCTTGAAAAGAACTCTCGTAAAGGCGAATGCCGGGAAAGGAACAGCTGCTAAGAATAAAAGTTAGAACACAGAAAGTGAAAACAGATTTAGCGACTTTTTGATTTCAACCACTGATACAACTCCAATCAAAAGGAATAGATTCTGGAATTTCAGAATAGACACTAAGACTAGTCTACTCTTGCGCCCACAAGAGCTCAAATCGGAAAAATCTGAAAGAAATTCAATAATTTAACTCAGTTTCAGGAGTTTATTTACCAGTCCAAACCGGCTTTCTTTTCTCAATATAAGCTTTTCTAGCTTCTTTACTATCTTCGGAATCAAACGCGGATGAGAGTGCGTCGACAGCAGTTTCAGGTACTTGTTGGAAGTTCATATCTTCCATTTCATAGAGGAGGTCGCGGGTGCGCTTTAATGCTAGTGGGGACATTTCAGCGATTTTTGCTGACATTTTTTCGGCTTCATACATTAAGCTGCCAGCACCTACTACTTTAGTAATTAATCCCATGCGTTCCGCCTGAGCGGCTCCTAGTGATTTTCCAGTGAAGATCAATTCCGCTGCCTTCATGCGTCCGATTAAGCGCTGCAGAATCCAAACATGCATACCAGGAGGGGCAGCCAGATTGGGTACACCGGGATAACCAAAGTCAGCATCGTCGGCTGCGATGATCATGTCGCAGGCGAAAGCAAGAGTGCATGCTCCTTCTCGGGCATATCCATGCACTGCCGCAATAATAGGCTTCGATAAACCGCGAACGATATCCATCGTTCCCATATAAAAAAGTCGCAAGAACTCCTTCATTTCTGAAGAATTAAACTCTTCAAGATATTTCAAGTCTACTCCGCCAGAGAGTCCAGGTCCGTTTCCTGCTAGCACGATAACCCGCACATTTGGATCTGCGTCTGCTTGTCTCAGCGCCGCGTGATATTCAAGGGTCATGTCTCGATCAATTAAGTTGGCTGGCGGGCGATCAAGAATTATCTTGGCGGTTTGTTCTTCTATTTCGTATTGTAGGGAGGTAAAGCTAGGGTCGGACATCTCTTAGGTTATTCTCTTATGGCGTATAGATTCTTTTTTACAGCGTTAGCAGTATATATTTGGTGCTCACATCTTATAATAGCAGCGCCCAACTGCCAGAGATGAACAGAAATAAATCGTTAATTTAGCAAACGGAACAAAATCATGAAAATAGCTATAGCAACATTTATTACTGGAATGATAGTAAGTCTACCTCTCGTGGCTGCTGAGTCCAGGCCGGATCCCATTGCAGATCCAATTCCGGAAAAAATACAGAAAGGGGACATATCTGTTGCTTTGCAGGACTTTGTGCAGATTCCCGAATCTCAAGATTCCGCGATGCCTGAGCGCACTAATGTTGCCCACGCTCGGATTCAATTCATGACACCGCTTCCGGATGGGTCGGGCCGCCTGGTCGTAAACGATTTAAGAGGATTACTTTATTTAATACCTGAAACCGGTGGTGAACCATCCATGTATCTGGATGTGCGTCAGCACGATATCGGATTCGACGATTCCATGTTTCCTAATGAAACGGGCTTAGCAGGGGTGGCATTCCATCCTGATTTTGGCAGCGAAGGTGCTGCGGGTTACGGAAAATTCTACACGGCGATCAGTGTTTCATCAGACAGTGGCGAAGCAAACTATCTCGATGACAATTCAGAAAACCATAAGAGTGTTATTAGAGAATGGACAGCTGATGATCCTAATTCTAATTCCTTTTCTGGCTCGACGCGCGAAATTATTCGTATTGGGCAGTTCGATCAGAATCACAACATAGGAACTTTGGCTTTTAATCCAGCGACAAATCCAGGCGATGCCGATTACGGAATGCTCTATGCCAGCATGGGAGACGGTGGCGGTGCCAACGATCCCATGGAGTATGGACAATCGACCTTCGAACCCATGTCAGGTATTTTTCGCATAGATCCTCTGGGTGGTGAAGGTGATTCTGCTTACGGTATTCCAGCTGACAATCCTTTTTTGAGTAGTTCAGATTTTGCTCCGGAAACGTGGGCCTATGGTTTACGCATCCGCAGGCATTCTCTTTCGATATAGATGGCACTATGTATATCTGCGACATCGGGCAAACCCAGATTGAAGAAGTAAATATTGGTGTGGCCGGAGCAAACTATGGCTGGCGAGTCAGGGAAGGTACATTTGCCACAGCTTTTGGGCTCGGTGGTGTCAGACCTAATCCGGTATACCCCAGGCCAGAGGATGATCAGGAATATACCTATCCTGTTGCACAATTTGATCACGATGAAGGTAATGCCATCAGTAGTGGATTCGTTTATCGCGGTTCTGCTGTTCCTGAATTGCAGGAAAAATTTGTTTTTACCGACATGGTTACAGGAAGAGTGTTTTATATCGATACGGACAATTTAGAACCTGATAATCCAACAACTATTCTTGAACTGCGCATAGAGTTTTTTGGTTTTGAGCGAAATGTTGCGGATGCGCTGGGATTTCCTAACACATATTCTAGGGGTAACCGTGCTGGACTGCGCCTAGGCATAGACTCTGAAGGTGAGCTCTATTTCCTCACTAAAGGCGATGGAAAAATCAGGAAAATGGTTCCCGCCTCATAAATACAAACTCTCGAAGTAAGAAGTTGTGGTCGACATAATCGTTATAAGAATCATAGTTCAAAAACTTTTCCTAAGGTCTGTGTTATTAATGCACGCCGCTTAAGCAGTAGTCCTCCTCGACCAGTTTCTGGTATGGTTTAAATACCTAAGAAGCGAGGAAAACTAATGAACCGCAGAAAATTTATCCGCAATAGTGGTCTCCTGACTAGTTCCTTGGTCTGGCCTACTCTCTCTAGTGCTCAAGACAGTTGGTCTGGCGGCCAAATCCAACACTTAATACCGCTCGCTAATCACGACTCGATAATGCTCAAGGTTTCCTTCGTTGAACCGCAAAGTAATCCCACTCTGCGGGTAGGATCACGAGCAATTGAGGGCGTGCAAACCGATACCCTGGGTCGCTTTTGGACTTTCGTAGCGGATGGTTTGGAAAGCGATCAGGAGTACGAATTAAGCCTGCAGCAACAAGGGACTCGATATGCAGAGTCCTGGCCTTTGATGACAAATCCGGCTGCAGATACTGAAACTGAAACAATGCGATTGCTTGTATTTAGTTGTGCAGGTGGACCTGATGATGCACAAACTGAAAATGGCGCGTGGCGCTATCTGCCAGTATCTACTCGACAGCGATTATTTAATAGAGCTTTGTCATTTGCGCCTGATCTGGCGATCGGAATCGGGGATCAGGTTTACTGGGATCAGAATATTGCTCGTCGGTGGCGTGGCAATGCAACTGCACAAGCAAATAGGGAACGAATTTGGGGCAAGTACGGTTCATTCGACGAAGATTTACCAGTCTTCGGCTCCAATAATGAGGCAGCACTAACATCTTGTTTGGATGAACAAATAGCTTCTCTGTATGGTACAAACTTCCGTTCAACACCGTTGATACTCACCCAGGACGATCACGACTATTTCGAAAATGATGAAGGCACCGATGACATCATTACTTTTCCGCCGCGCAATTTTACTTCGCAATTAGGTAGAGCATCTCAGCAACTTTATTTTCCTGAGTACTTGCCGGAATTAAATCGCCCATTACATTTAGCCGGTTCAAATAGGAATGGCTTAAGCGAGTCATACGGTTCATTTCGTTGGGGATCCTTGCTGGAATTACTTCTTTATGACTGCCGGCGTTTTATAACTCTTGCTGGGCCCACTGCAGTCTTTATCGAAGAGCAAACCGAACGGTGGATCGCCGAAAGAACCGCAGATGAAAGCAGCACTCGTCATTTAATCCACATTCCTTCGACTCCATTTGGTTGGACTGCTGGGAAATGGGGTGAATGGTATCCGGATTATCTTCAGCCCAGCGGTCAGCTTGGAATCGAGAATCCAAAACCTTATTGGCAAGCAGGTTGGTATCAACAACATCAACGAATTCTTTCCAGCATGTCTGCGCAGGACGAGCGCATTCCGATCATCGTATCAGGCGATCTTCACGCAATTGGTTCCGGCATGATTACGCAAAGTGGTCCATTAACATTTGAAAATCCTGTGCATTCTATACTTGCCGGGCCAATTAGCACTGGTACAGGCTGGCCAAGCGGGGTAAGAGGCACCGGAGCGCAAGTACCTATTGATTTGGAAGTGGAGGAGAGAGTGCATCCGGTTGAGAACAACGGCTTTTCAATCTTTGATGTAAATTCCGATAGCATTGATGTACGACAATTTGCCTGGTTGCCTGAGCAGGGATTAGAAGCTATTGATAATCTGGAGCCATTCTCTAGATTTAGCATTAGCCGTTAGGAAAGAAGGGTGAATTATGAATAATTGGATTTATTTAATAGTTGCAATTGTTTCTGAAGTAGTGCAACTTCTGCACTAAAAGCCAGCGCAGGCTTTACAGTATTGATACCGTCAATAATTGTTGTGACGGGTTACAGCTCAGCGTTTTATTTTCTTTCCTTAACTTTAGGGCCATACCTATAGGCATGGCCTACTCCATTTGGTCTGGTGTTGGAGTTGCATTTATAACCCTAATTGGTTGGAAGTTCTTTAATCAGAACCTTGATCTGCCTGCGATTATCGGAATACTTTTAATCGTGCTGGTGTTATCGTTATGTATACTTTTTCAGAGTCAGTTGCTCGTTAAGGAGAAAGCTTGAACGAAGTTTAGTTTATATTAATCCGCAATCTCGCGGTGGCATCGCGCAGCTGGATATCAGGAAGGGAGTTCCAAGTGTGTAACAGGTCAAAGACAAACCCTAAGTCCCGCCAGATAATGATCCATCTACTGAAGCGGCCACTCTTAAACATGCTTTTCCTTATGAGTGTAAATTAATTGCGAAAGCTTGTCCAAAGGTGTACTTAGGGAAAGCCCGCAAAAAATAACTGGAACTAAACGGTGAAAATATGAAAAAGAAAATAGTCGAGCTTAAAAAAAAGCTTTTCCTTTACCTTTCTTTAGCAGGGCTCTAGTGTCTTCTTCTTTTGCAATTGCCCAGAATCGATTAGCAATAGAAGAAGTAAAAGATGGTCTCATATGATCACAGGCCGGGAGGCAACATGGTGTTCGGTTACTTCTGAGGGAGTAATTCTAATCGATGATAAGTTTCCTCAAGATTCGATGAAATTCAGTCACTAGTTGCTACAGTCAGTAACTTACCTGTGCGCTATGTAGTCAATACTCATCACCATGGTGATCATTCTGGAAGCAATCCTGGATTTTTACCAATAGCTGAAGTAATTGCTCATAAGAATGCGCGTGAAAATATGATTCGTGGCAATCAGGACGGGTTACCAAGAGTTGTTTACAATAATGAGACTTCAGTGTTCTTGGGTGGAATCGAAGTGCAAGTCTTCCATTTGGGTAGAGGACACACCAACGGGGACTCAGTAGTTTATTTCCCTGATTTGAAAACTTACACGGTGGGGATTTACTTCATGGAACTGCGCCATTCATTGATTATGGTAATGGCGGAACCAGTCGTGGTTGGGTTGGCACTATGAATAATATTCTTTCGCTTGATTTTGATACTGCGATACCAGGCCATGGTGTAGTATGAATCGTCGAGATGTGCTCAACTTTCGTAATCAAATGGAATCGGTACGTCATCGAATGGCTAACCTAATACGTAATGGTCTAGACGCTGATGATGCCCTGAAGAAATCCCCGATGGTAATCTGAGTTGGACTCAAGCGGAAAACGGTTTGTTTATGCAACGCAGTATTCCTGGATTTTATGAAGAAATCTCGGCGGAGTTAGATTAAACAAAACGAGTTTTAAAGAGGTAGCTCGTGTCAGGTGAAGTTGATTTAGAAAAACTGCTTGCCTTTTTGCAGCCGAAGTTGCTCGAGGGTGAGTTTGTTTTTTGCAATCTTAAAGATAAAACCCTCAACGATGTTTTAGAGCTGAACCCTCTTAGCGCTACAGGGAAGATGAAGGTCTCAGTCTTCTCCTTTCCAGAGAGCAGGCTGAAGGTGCTGGTATCAAGTATGACTCAGTTTTCAGAGGCATCACCTTGTCGGTGCATTCTAGCCTTGATGCCGTTGGGCTAACTGCAGCAGTCTCAAATAAGCTTGCAGCCAATGGTATTCCTGCCAATATATTGCGGCGCATTTCCATGACCATGTATTCGTACCAGCAGGGAAAGCTGAACTTGCATTACAGTTACTCACGAATTAAAAGCGTGAGCCGTAGCTCGCTTCCGCACTTCTGGGGTATAGTTGTATCCCTTTTCTCCTAAACAGGCGTGGAGGGCAGGTAGAATCTGGGTTCTGCCTGCAAAGTCCTAGAAAAAAAAAGAATAAAGGACCCGGAAATGACCGCTTTTTTCGCAAGATCTCTATCTATCTCGCTGTACTTACTATTTGCACTCTTGCCAGGCCCAGTCTACTGAGCAAATTAATATCGCTGGGTTAGAAAAACCTGTCGAAATTCTCAAGGATCGCTGGGGTATTTCTCATATTTATGCAAAACTGAGCACGACCTGTTTTTTGCACAAGGCTATAGCGCTGCCAGAGATCGCTTATTTCAGTTTGAAATTTGGCGTGCCCAGGCAACTGGTACTACTGCAGAGATACTTGGGCCCAGAGCCATTGATCGGGATCATGGCACGCGGCTGTTCAAATTTCGCGGTGATATGACCCAGGAAATGAATCACTATCACGACAATGGTGCGGAAATCATTACCGCATTTGTTGATGGTGTTAATGCGTATATAGATGAAGCATTAGAAGACCCAGATGATCTGCCTTTGCCATTTCATTTATTAGATATTCAACCTAAGCATTGGACTCCTGAAGTTGTTATTTCTCGTCATCAAGGACTGTTAGGAAATATTGGGTTAGAGCTAAGCACCGGTAGAGCAGTCTGTCTCATTGGGGAAGATAAAGTCCGCGAGTTGCGATACTTCCACCCCCCTGATCCCATTCTTACTCTTGATGAAAAAATCAATTGTGGTTCCTTGGTTAACAACGACATTCTTCATTTATATAACAGCTATCGCAGACCTATACGATTTCAGCCCAACGATATTGTTCTCGCCCAATACCGTAATGACGACTCCGCATTCCAAAGTATCGCTACAACCATAACGGCGGAAGAACAGGAACTACAAAAACGTAGCATCGATGATATTGGTAGCAATAACTGGGTAGTTAGTGGTGCTCTAACCCAAGATGGCTGGCCCATGATGATTAACGATCCGCATCGAGCTCAGGAGTTCCTTCGCTTCGCTATTGGGCCCATTTAGTGGGTCCAGGATGGAACGTGATTGGTGGTGGTGAGCCGGAAATTCCGGGTATCTCAATTGGTCACAATGAGCACGGCGCCTGGGGTCTCACAGTATTTAATACCGACGGCGAAGACCTCTATGTCTACAAACAAATCCTGACAATCCCAATCAGTATTTTTACAACGGACAATGGGAAGAGATGCGGATCATTACCGAGACATTTAATGTTAAAAGTGGTGATCCAGTTCTGTTGATCTGAAGTACACTCGCCATGGTCCCGTTATTTTGAAGATGGAGCGAATATTTAGCTTATGCAATACGCCAGCCTGGATGGAAGTAGGGGGAGCGCCTTATCTTGCTTCGCTGCGGATGGATCAGGCCAAGACTTGGGAAGAATTTCGTGTTGCTTCTAATTACAGCAATATTCCTGGCGAGAACATGATCTGGGCGGACCGGGATGGCAACATCGGATGGCAGGCAGTTGGTATCGCTCCGATTCGAGAAATTTTAGCGGTATGGTCCGGTATCAGGAGATGGTCGATACGAATGGGATGGCTATCTTCCAATTATTGCCAAGCCACATGAATACAATCCTGACCGTGGTTACATCGAGACATCCAATAGTAACTATACGCCACCAGATTTCCCTTACCTGGACGCGATTGGTTACACCTGGACCGATCCATTTCGTTGGGCTCGCGGTAGTGAAGTGCTAGGGTCTGGTCGAAAGTTCAACATGACCGACATGATTGAATTGCAACATGACTATTTATCTATCCCGGCGCGAACATTGATTCCATTCTTCCCTGATGTCGAAGCTGATAACCCCAAGTCGAGCAGGCACGTCAGATGTTGCTTAGCTGGGATTTCGTCCTAGATAAAAACTCTATAGAGGCAGGAATCTATGTAGCTTTCGAACGGCAACTCTTGGATAACATCGAATTATTAAAAGTACCTGTAGAAGCTCAGCGTTATATTTCGGTAGGTATGAAAACCACTATCGATATGTTATTAGCTCCGGACGGTGATTTCGGGGAAGATCCTATTCAAGGTCGAGATCAATTTCTTTTGCGAACACTTGCTGAAGGAATTGCTACTCTGCGTGAAAAGCTTGGGCCGAACGTTGAAGACTGGGTATATGGTCAGGAAAATTACAAACATGCCATTATTCGTCATCCGCTAGGACCAGCAGTGAATGATGAGTTAAGAGCTAGACTCAATGTGGGTCCAGCACCTCGTGGCGGTAATGGCTTTACTTTGGGAAATACTGGCAGTGGTGATAACCAAACTTCCGGGGCTTCCTTCCGCATCTTTGTGGACACGCGAGATTGGGATAACACCCTGGGCATGAATACTCCAGGACAGGTAGGTGATCCTGACAGTCCGCTGTATGACAATCTGTTTGATTTGTGGGCAAATGATAAAGTATTTCCAACGTTCTATTCACGGAATAAGATAGAGTCTGTGCTCTATGAAAAACTGGAATTAAATCCGGCGAATTAGTTCAGGGCTCGAATCGCTTTGTTTAGAATATGTAAATCAAAAAGTTAAAAAATAAGAAAGAAAAGAAGAGGCAAACAAAATGGCAAACGTAGATTTATTAGATAAAGAAGGTCTCCGGCTACCAATTAAAATCGATACTACTTCCAATGGTGAGTACGAACCGCTAGCGATCTCGGAATGTAATGAGAAGGGCAACAAGCTTGCAATGGAATGGGCGACAGAGAATGCTAAGAAGAAAGGGCAATCCCGGCGCCAGTTTCTTGTTTCCAGCTGTGGTGCTGCCAGTACATTGCTGGCAATGAATCATGCCAATGCTTATCACGGCAAGAATGGAGGTTTTTTCGATATCACTCAACAGAGCGCACTGGATAATGATTCTGCCAACGCTGAAGTTGGTGGTGGAGAATTTATCTTTGATGTGCAAGGACACTATGTGAATCCTGAGGGTGATTGGCTGAGTCGTATTCCTCCCGATGCTCGACCCTATGCAGGAATGGCAAAAGCGCAATGTGAAGCAGCCAATACCGGCGGTGATCGCGGCTATATGGGCTGTCTCTCCGAAAGCGAATTCATTAAAGATATTTTCATGGATAGTGACACTGACATCATGGTGTTGTCCTTTGTGCCTTCAACCCATGAGACAGAGCCAGTACTATCGAAGATGCGGCTAAGACTAGAGAGATCGTTGCTGAATTAGAAGGCAGTAAACGCCTGATGATTCATGGTCGCGTAAATCCAAACCAGGACGGTGATTTGGAGGCAATGGATGAGCTTGCTGAGAATTGGGACATTTCTGCATTTAAAACCTATACGCAATATGGGCCAGGCGGTATTGGCTTCTTTCTACACGACGATGTTGGCGTGGGGATGATTGAACGAGCGCAGAGATTAGGCGTACGCAACATTTGTATCCATAAAGGACTGCCATTCGGTCCTCGATCCTACGAGCATAGCCAATCCAGTGACGTTGGAATTGTGGCGAAGATGTTTCCTGAAATGAACTTTTTGATCTATCACTCCAGCTTTGTAAGGCAACGAAGAACAGGCATTTGAAGATGGTGCAGGTCGTGATGGAATCGACACTTTGATTCAGTCACTAGTCGATAATGAAGTAGCGCCTAATTCAAATGTATATGCAGAATTAGGAAGTACCTGGCGCCTTTTAATGCGTGATCCCGAAATGCAGCACATTCGCTTGGTAAGTTATTAACCTATTGTGGTGAAGACAATGTACTTTGGGGAACCGATTCGATTTGGTATGGATCGCCCCAAGATCAGATTCAGGCTTTTAGAACATTCCAGATTTCGGAGGAATTTCAGGAACGCTTTGACTACCCAGAAATAACTCCAGAGATTCGCCGCAAGGTTTTTGGACTGAATGCCATGTTGCCTTATGGCGTTGATGAAGCCGAAGTTCGCACATTAACCTCCACTGACATTGTGACCAAGGAAAAGTTGGCTTATCTGGAAGATCCACAGCCTAACTTTCTGACCTATGGTCCGAAGAACCGCAGAGAGTTTCTAAACTTCTTGAAATGGGGTGGTTAAACTAAGTTCACTTCATCAGTCGAAATCACAAAAACCGCAGATACCACGAGCATCTGCGGTTTTTTACTTCATCTGAAAGTTAAAATTAAGCTTCTTCGTAAGTGTGAACTTCTACGCTTAGATGATGCAGAGTTATGTGCTCTTCGATCAGTAGTTTGTAATGATCCGGTTGTTGAGGATCTGTCGAAACAATAGAAACAATTGCTGAAAACACTCCAGGTCCAACAATCCAAAGGTGGAGATCCACTATTCGACTGTTAGCATCTGCTTCAATGATTTCCTGAATATTGTTGCGAGTATTTTCAGATGCCTGCTCATCTAACAGAATCGCACTGGTTGTTTTCAATAAACTAATGGACCAGCGTGCTACCAAAATTGCTCCAACTATTCCCATAATAGGGTCCATCCAAACTGCACCAAAATACTTTCCTATTACCAATGCAAATATTGCTAACAAAGAGGTAAGAGCGTCGGCTAGCACATGCAGATAAGCAGACTTTAAATTGTGATCATGGTGGTGATGGTGATGATGATCATGGTCATGGCCAGCATCGAGTATAAATACTGAAGCTCCATTAACAATTAAGCCGAGCACCGCTACAAAGATGGCCTGATTAAAAGCTATCTCTACTGGATTGATTAAGCGCACGACACTCTCAAATGCCATCATTGCCGCGAATACCGCGAGCAAGATTGCACCCGTATATCCTCCGAGTGTATTCACTTTGCCGGTTCCAAAACTATAACGTTTATTATGAGCATGACGGCGGGCATAGACGTAAGCGAAGGCACTGATGCCAAGAGCTACCGCATGGCTTCCCATATGCAGTCCGTCCGCCAGCAGTGCCATAGA
This sequence comes from Gammaproteobacteria bacterium, assembly GCA_019654215.1. GTDB lineage: Bacteria > Pseudomonadota > Gammaproteobacteria > Pseudomonadales > Pseudohongiellaceae > UBA9145. The sequence goes on from BPDI01000008.1 coordinate 44,140, forward strand.
GCCAAAAGCAATTCCTGCAGCAATCTCTACCACCATCATGCTTGCCGTAATGGCAATTACTATAAATGTGCGAAATTCGCCCGGTCTCTTCAGGTCCTGACCGAAGGTATGAGTGTGGCGCTTGTTATCTAATATTTCTTCCTTCATACCATTGCGACACTGCGTCGCGCCTCATCCGGGGGTTATAACTCGATCCATTTGTTATAGTATCTGGGTGTTAGCTATGAATTTATGATTTTGCATAATATGGAGTGACAATGAAAAAGCTAGCGTTCGGGATTATATCCTTATCAATTTTTTCGTCAGTATCTTTCGCCGTAGAAGAACCAGCTCCCGAGTTGGCTGAGATTATTAATTTCCGCCAGTATAGTGACCGTTTTGCAAGCGCAGGCCAACCGACACGTGAACAATTTCAAGATATAGCCAATCAGGGATTTGAGCGCGTGGTCTACATCGCTTTTACCAACAACCCAAATGCATTGCCTGATGCTGATCAGGTGGCAAAAGAACTTGGCATGGAATACATGCAGGTGCCCGTGGATTTTTCTAATCCGCTGCCTGACGAGTTTTATGCTTTTGCAGATTCCATGGAGCGCAATCGCGACAAGAAAACTTTGTTGCACTGTCAAGTAAATGCCAGAGCAACAGCCTTTAGTTTTCTCTATCGAGTAATTTATGACGATGTTTCTCTTGAAGTAGCGAAAGCTGACATGAATACTGTTTGGCAGCCTAATGAGGTCTGGCGGGATTTTATTTTTGAAGTACTCTCTCAAAACAATATTGACCCAAACTGCAGTTCATGTGACTGGACACCCCCGCCCCCAAGAGGACAGTAAATAAAGGGGAAACATGAAAGCAGTAAACCTCTACTTAACCTTCGATATTAACTGCGAAAAGCTTTTAATTTTTAAAGGGAATACTCAAAGCTCGCTTTGATCATTTGAGCCGAGCAGAAGTTGATGAGCTATATTGTAAACTGAATTAAGGGGAAGAAGCCTCTATATCGCCTTGAACACTGCCCTGGCTCAAATAGACAAGCGCCCAATGAAGGATACTTACCACAAAAAAAGAGAGGCCCTACCGGCCTCTCTTTTTGTTACTAGCAATAAGCTACGAGATATTAATTAGTCTTCGCCGCCTTGGTCGATATTCTTCCAAGAGTAGAAACCCATAAACATCTCTTCCCAGCTCTGTTCACCCCACTTAACTTCAATAGAAGGATCTGGATTTGCGGGATTCTGTGCTGAGTTATCGAATGCACCTTCCGCAATGATCTGAGTACCTGCTGGTATACGATATGGCTCAGCAAATTCGTGTGCTAGCTGCCAGTTGAAATCATAATCGGGCACAGAAAGTAATAGTTCTTCACTTCCGTCAGGGTACTTGGCAGTAAACTTCATGCGCTTACCGCGGAAATGCATGTGAGGCATCAGGCTATATAGTTCAGCTTCTTCTCTCACATGTGTTACTAGCTGCATTTCGTGATCTTTTGCCTGTGGCGGAATCGCAATTGTGAAAGCATTACCAACACCTCCTGACATGCGTTCTTCTGGCACCTCTCCTTCTGGATAGAACCAAACACCGATTTCAGTTTCGTCGGTAAGCTCCTTACCTGAGGTAGTATAGTGAAGCTGAAGGCTCACAGTTGTGCCAGCTTTCAGCAACCCGCCAACTCCTTCTTCGCTCATTTGCACACTATTTCCAGGAGCGTAACCAGCGATAGATCCCAGATCAGGGTCGCTTCCTCCAAGTAATGAGCCTACATCAATGTCAGGGTTTTCCTCGAAAATCTTGCCGATGTCAGGGGCTTCACCTGTAGCGATTGCAGCAAACATCTCAGCACGAATAGCTGCAGCACGCTCTTCGGGCAAGCTGTTTATTGCGTTAACGAATGCGGTTTGAACGTCTTCAGCACCGCCAGGTGGAATAATTGTCGTGATAATATGGTGAAGAGCTTCTTTCTTGTCTGGTGCTACTTCAGAAGCGCGAACCCAGCGATCTTCTGTTAAACCAAGATCGATTGGAATATCCCGGTACTCAACTACGCCAGTAGCAGGCACTGCCTGAGGAGGAATTCTTACAATCAAATCGGGCTCACCTAATTCTTCAGCAACTGTCCACTTTGTGTCAGACCATACTAGATCTTCCAGTGGATCAACGTCCCCATCTACCGGAGAACCAGCATCCACCCAGCGAACCAGAGTCTGCATTTCAGCGTCAGAAAGATTCATTTCATTCTTCATGAGATGGCTGACTTTATTGTCGATCTGACCAGGAGGCATGCGCTTGGTCATTACCACTTCACGAATCATTGGAGACCAACCTTGTAATGCAAGCTTGCTGTCCATTGCGAAAGGAGCAATACCGCCTTCGCGGTGACAGTTGGCACAGTTTTCTTTAATTACAGGAGCAACATCCGAGACGTAAGAAGGAACGTTATCGCTACCTGGACCAGTTAAATTGATTGTTGCCCCGTCGGTAGCAACCGTTACGAGAGAATCATCAGCGCCATCAAGCAAAAGTTGAATAGATGTAGCTAGTTCTGCATCAGTTGAACCACGATAGACCATTTCAAATGACTTGGGGTTGTAAACAACAACTTCATCAAGACGAGTAAGGCCGAGTGCCTCTGTAGCAAGCTGGGCATCGTCCATTAGAACTGGATAATCTACGCCAAGAGCTGCGATATCTGCAGTAACCGCTTCACGATCAGTTTGAACGCCAGGGTTCATCAAAAAGAAAACAACACCCTGCTCAGCAAAATTTGCTTCCAGGTCCTGGAACGCAGCCAACGCCTCGGTGTCTGTTGCGCCGACGGCTTGAGGTAGAATTACTACAGCATTCTGGTCGTCATACCAGGCCATATGATGCTGTGCACCTTGGTTGTCTATCAGCGCGAAATCGCCTATGCGCTCACCAGCGTAAACGGCAGTAGTGACTATGGCTACAAGCGCGACTAATAGGAAATGCAGTGATTTTTTCACGAATCAATCCTCTTAATTAATTAATTTTTTCCTAAACGGAAAATAAGCTAGACCTCCTAATTTTACTTAATTTCTAGCCGTTTGCAGCCCTTTTTTTCACTTTTTGTTACCAACGGAAACAAATCGGCTACAGCCTTGTAAACGCGTGCTTTTCAAGAAATCAGAATCTGTAAAACCTGTCTCTCTTCAATTAATGGATGGTTGAGAACAGTTACTAGTTTTTCTAAGTCCAATTAATCGATCAATTTCTGATCAAAAAATCGGCAGCCTGCTCCATCGCGCAGAATAAATCGAAGTATGCGAAAGCACTATTGAAGGGGGAATCGAAGCTCAAAAATCTTTGAAGTTAATAAGCGGCTGCAATGGCTCTTACATCCATGCCATGCGATCGCGCAATGAAATCCTGTCACTAGCGAAACAGTGGGACTGTTATGCAAGCGCGCAAGATTCTCCTGAGGAATGGGCCGGTGTATCCTCACTTTCCGGAAATTGAGTTTAAATGCATTGTCTCAGATATTTCGGAACTGCCAGCCAAGTAACAGCGTATAGTTAACTGACATAACTTTTGTAATTGGAGTTAACGCGAAAGATGAGCTAAATTGCCTGCCCTGGACCAGAAAGACTCTAAATTAATGACCAAAGCTGTTCTTCTATTAAATCTCGGCACGCCTGCAGAACCTACTGCGGGAGGCTTGCGTGATTTCTACAAATATTTCTTTGCCGATCCTTATGTCTTCGACTTCAACCCGTTGCTACTTTGGTTGTTACGCAACATGATCATCATTCCGTTTCGCGCACCGAGGGTGGCCAAAGACTACGCCAGTATCTGGATGGATCAGGGCTCGCCATTAAAAGTCTATGCCGACCGAATGCAGCATAGTGTGCAGGAGTCTTTTGATAAGCGGGGCGACGAGGTCATTGTTGTAAATGGCATGGCCTACAGTGAACCCTTTGTCTGGGACGTAATGCAGGAATTAGAGCGTCGGGAAGTAACTGATTTGCTATTGTTGCCAATGTTCCCTCAGTATTCGACCGCAACCACTGCTTCAATATTCAATCAGGTAAAAATTGCAGCGGAGAAATGGCAGAACCAACCTAATCTAATTTTTGTTGACAGTTTGTTTCAGGAACCAGCGTTTATTCGAGCCTGGTCTATCGTAGTTACCAAACACCTGCAAGCGGAGCAATTCGATCATGTGATTTTCAGTTATCACGGCGTACCAGAGAAAACGATCAAAAAATCTGATGATGCTAATGTTTGTGAGTTTGGTGATTGTTGCAAACAGCTGGATGAAAATAATCGATACTGTTACCGCGCTCAGTGTATACAGACTACCGAAGCCATTGTGCAAGCCTTGGGCTGGGAAAATGTCAACTACTCAGTGGCATTCCAGTCTCGTTTCGGCCCACTCCCTTGGCTGCAACCCTATCTGGATGAACATCTGAAGAGTTTATTGGGTGAAGAACAAAAACGGATAGCAGTAATTACTCCTTCATTTATATCTGATTGTCTGGAAACGTTATTTGAAATCGGTAGGGAATATCGTGGAGAATTTCTCGAAGCCGGAGGCGAAACTTTCGAACTTATACCAAATTTAAACGATGATCAGGCCTGGTTTAATTCTGTTTTTGAGATCGCCAGCGTGTATTTAGCTCATGACTCCTCAAACTTATCTTAATCGAAGTGGCAGCTTGTATCAGGATGTAGTCTAACGTTATAGGTGAAAAACAGAGAATTATGAAAGCTTTTCTGCCAGCTCCAGGCATTAAACTTATCTTTCTATTCTTGCTGAGTTGTTTTTCGGTTCACTTACAAGCGATCGAGCCGGATCAGGACACTGGCGGGCTATAACGGATTGTCCTGTTTAAAACATTCGAGAAGAGATGCTGCAGAAAATAATACTATTGGCTTTCTCTCTGCCAAGCCGCACTTGAGGCAGCCGAATGCAGTATCTCCCTATTTTGACCATTTGCCGGTGGCTCTGAATCCCCAAAGATGGCTCTTATCCAATGACCATCAGTCGGATTCGGGAATATGATGTTCTTGACACCAAAATCGCTACTTCTTTCACTCGCCAGAGATCTGCGCTCCTCCACATCGGTCAAGTAATAATCCCTAGAAAAATCGTTGAGGTTATCCCCGAGCAAAACGACCACCTCAAAGTCTTCCATAATATCTCGCTGAATTACCTCCTTGTTTGATGAATCTCTAAGGACGATCAGATGCTCAGCGTCAACGTTATCAAATCCAGCTGTCTGAAGGTTTTTTTGCGCTAGGTCGAATGTATATTCACCCTGATCTCTATTAGTGATATAAAATATTTTTACATTATTTTGTCTGCAGAACTCAGCGAATTCCAGAGATCCTGGACTTGCGGTAAAAAGGTCCTCTTCAACCCATAAGTCCCATACTGCATCATCAAAAAAATCTTCTCCGTTTGCAATCATATAACCCCAGTAGGAATTTGCGAGCAATAGGTTTCATCAACATCTGAAATTATTGCTAAAGGCTTCTGCGGCTCATGCCTTCTTGCGATCGCCGTCTCAACTTGTATTTTAGCTATATTGAAAGCTTGGTGGTATAAAGCTAAGTGTTCCGCCGCTGTCTGCTTCCAGGCAACCGCATATGCCAAGTTATTTTGCTGAGCATATATAGCGGACGAAAAAGTAACAAAAGCAAGGCTTATAAACAGTTTCGCTAGTGGTGTATTTCTCATATCCTAACCTCACGAGATTCGTGTAATTTTGTCTTAACTATAATCAATTAGGGATAATAATGGACCGTGCCAATATCAAAAAAATCGCGACCGTATCGACAGTATGCTTCTTTGCATCTTTTTGCTATGAAGTAGCTGCTCAAAATTATCGCATACTCGTTACAAATGATGACGGAGTAGATTCGCCTCTCCTTCATACTCTTGTAGCTGAACTAACATTAATCGCCGACGTGGAAATTGTCGTAGTCGCCCCAGATAGGAATCAATCTGGAAGCAGCCAGTCAAGTATCGGCGGCCCTTTAGTCGTTACAAAAGTTGATCTCGAGGGTGTGGCCGAGGCCTATTCAGTATCTGGTAGACCTGCTGATGCTGTCCGTTTTGCTGTAGTTCAATTGGACAGTGAACAAAGTTTCGATTTGGTGATATCCGGAATCAATCGTGGCGCAAATGTCGGAAATGTCTCTCATCTATCAGGCACAGTGGGGGCAGCGATGGAAGGTTTGTATCACGGCATACCTGCCATCGCAGTATCACAAGAACTTTCCGGAGTCGACACAGAAGCCTCTGCCAGATTTGTATCGCAGATAGTGAAGCGATACCGATCCATGACGCCACTCCAAGGTGTGGTTATAGCGATAAACATACCTAGTGGTGAACTACAAGGAGTGGCCGTGCGTGGCATGGGAGACTCATACCTAAAGACTGACTCTTACAGTCTAAACCAAGAGAATGGAGAAGAGCCTTACTTTGAACCTGAGCGTATTCGGGTTGAAAGCGTTAACCCTTCAACCGATACCTATGCTTATCAGCAAGGTTATATAAGCGTGACGCCGTTAAAATTTGACTGGACAGCTTATTCGGTAATCGATGAGATAAATACTTGGAATTTAGAGTTACCGTAGACTGAATTATGAATTTAGACTACATGGAGAATCTCAATGCACCAGAAAATCTAATACCTGGTGGCACGCCGCAACGTACAAGGGCTTTCCTGGGCCTTTTTCGCAGATGCCGGAGGTTTGATTGCCGATGGGACTCTTAGTCAAGACATAGTGCATGACATCACCCGCGATGCTTGGAAACAGGACAACTGATGGTAGTTGCTGCATGTCTCTTCCTGGGTTTCCTAATTCGTTATTGGCGGCGAAAAATAACTTTTGTACCAGGGGTTATCCTGAGCAATTTGCTGCCTGCATATTTCATTGGCCCAATCTCCGTTTGGTGGCTTCTTCAAAGACTGGCCATTCTGAGTTAGCGAATTTGGCCACAGCCACATTTTATAGTGATCAATATTGATCGAATCTATAGCCTACATAGTTTTCTGCGAGGCTTTTTGAAGCGGAGCTGGAACTAAACAAATATTCCAATTCAGCTCTTTGTAATCGTTGTTGAAATGGCGTGCTGTCTGGAAACTTGTGAAGTAGTGAAGTCATATACCAGGAAAAATGCTCGCCACGCCAAACTTGTTGCAAACATTTTTTCGGATAGATTTTAATTAGATCTTCTGATCCTTTTGCGTACCACTCGCTAATAGCTTCACTCAAGTAATTGACATCTGAAATTGCCAGGTTCATTCCCTTCGCACCAGTTGGGGGGACGATATGCGCTGCGTCTCCTGCTAGAAACAGGCGTCCAAATCGCATTGTTTCACAAACATAACTGCGCATGGGGGTGATTCCTTTTTCCAGTATTTCACCTTCCTCCAATTTCCAGTCATTAACAATTTCTAAACGATCATGAAGTGCTTGCCAGATGCGATCATTAGACCAGTCTTCAAAAGAATCATCTGGATTGCACTGAATATAGTTGCGGGTAATGGTCGGCGAACGCATGCTATGCAAGGCGAAGCCTGCTTCGCTATTAGCATAAATTAATTCTTCCGAAGAAGGCGCTGCTTCAACCAGAATACCCAGCCAGGCAAATGGATAATCGCGACTAAAGCTCTTTCTCTTTGCTTCGGGGATCGATTTACGGCTTACGCCATGGAAACCATCGCAGCCGGCGATGAAGTCGCATTCTGATTGTTTCACTTCGCCTTCATGAGAAAATTTTATAGTAGGCTTGTCACTTTCAATGCCCATTAGTTCAACATCGCTGACCTCAAAAAGAATTTTCCCATCTTCTTTGATTCGCGCGCTGATCAAATCCTTAACGACTTCTTGCTGGCCGTAAATACTAATTCCTTTCCCATCAGTGAGTTCGTTAAAATCAATACGATGTGATTGATTGTCGAAGCGAATCTCGATGCCATGATGGGGTATGCCTTCCTTCAGGAGGCGATCACCAAGCCCGACTTCTGTAAGTAGGTTAACTGTTCCTTGTTCAAGCACGCCGGCACGAACCCGGTTTTCAATGTAATCTCTACTCCGACTTTCCAGAACCAAGGAATCGATACCCTGACGCGCTAATAAGTGAGAAAGTAAGGGGGCCGGCTGGTCCAGCACCAATGATTCCGATCTGTGTCTGCATGATTTTATTACTTTGGATCGACAGAGTGATTGGTGGTTGACATATATTAAAGCCTGATTTCTTAAGTTATTGAACCTCTTTTTGCGATTACCAGCACCACTCTTCAATGTGTTAGTTATGGCCATCAATTGGTAATATGGTTCGGAAATCACATTACGAATACCTGGATAGGATAGGGGCAGACGGTGTCTGAAGAAAAACCCGATAAAGAATTGTACGAGCTTGGATTGCAAGTTCGAAGAGAAGTTTTAGGCAGCGACTACGTCGACGCAGCGCTGGTTAATTCCAACGACCTAGATGAAGAATTTCAACGTTGGATTACGGTAACTGCATGGGGAGCGATATGGGGGCGGAGCACTCTAACTCGTCGCGACCGCAGCCTAATAACTATTACGCAATTAGCCAGTTTAGGTCATCTTGAGGAACTTGCTTTGCATCTGCGCGCAACAGTATCCACTGGTCTAAGCAGGGAAGATATTAAAGAAGTACTAATGCAGGTTGGAGTCTATTCAGGAGTGCCTGCGGCAAACAGTGCTTTCCGTGTAGCCAAACAAGTATTTAACGAACTGGACCAATCGGCTTAGGATTGTATTTTTTAGAAAACAAATGGCTAAGATAGATTTAGATCAACATCCTCCTTACCTTTACCCCGATTACAAATCATCGGCTTTCCGTGGTCCTACGCAAGACCCAATAGATTTCTCTTGTCTAACCGCTTTGAGTCCAAGTGAAGTTGTAGCTGAATTTGCTGGAGGATTGCGGAATCGATTTGGTGTTGGAGACTTAGATCACGACTTGATTCGAAATGCTCAGCAGGGCGGCATTCCTTTAGGCGAGCGTATGGTGGTCTCTGGTCAAGTGCTTAGTCAATGGGGCAAACCTGAGCCAGGGGTATTAATAGAAGTATGGCAGGGGAACGCGAGCGGCCGTTATGCTCATAAGGTTGATGACCATGATGCGCCACTAGATCCAAATTTTCTTGGTGTCGGTCGTTGTATTACCGACAAGGAAGGTCGTTATCGCTTTTATACAATTAAGCCTGGAGCTTACCCCTGGAAGAATCATCCCAATGCTTGGCGCCCTCAACACATCCACTTTTCTTTGATTGGTGAGTCGATTGCTGATCGCCTTGTAACACAGATGTATTTTCCCGGAGATCCATTGCTCGATTATGACCCGATATTCACTGCGGTGCCGGATTCAGCGAAGGAGCATTTAATCTCTACTTTAGATTTGAGCATTACGGAAGCCGATTTTGCCTTGGGTTATCATTTTGACATCGTACTGGCTGGTGCTAATGCAACACCGGTAGATGGGAGCATGATTGATCTTATGAAATCCGACCTGCCCTTAACGCCATCACAAACATTAGGACCTTATTTCGCAATTGGCTTGAACCAATCTGAAAATGAAGGTCGACTGGCGAGCCCACTGGGCAATGAGATTACTGGAGAAGGCGAAATAATCTCTATAGCTGGTAGAGTGATTGATGGAAATGGAGACCCAGTGCCTGATGCATTGATTGAAATACGGCAAGCGGATGTTCAGGAAGTTTTAGTAATCCTGGCTTCTTTGGTTTAGCTCGCAGTCACACTGGCGAAAATCTTGAAGCAAAATACTCCTTTATAACCATTAAACCAGGCGCCGCGACAGAGTTGGAAGCACCATACATTTCAGTCGCAATCTATATGCGAGGATTGCTGACTCATGTTTATACTCGTTTGTACTTTTCCGATGAATCATCAGCAAATGAAAAGGACGCATTACTAAATCAAGTTTCTGAAGCCCGACAGCATACGCTTATTGCGCACCACAATGAGTCTGAAGGAATCTATGAATTCGATATTCATATGCAAGGTAAAAATGAAACAGTATTTTTCCAGTTGTAAGTGGTGGACTAAATGGTAAGCGCACAGGATTCAACAATCACATCATCAAGTTTCTCTGACAAAGAAATTGCAGAGTTGTTTAGTGATGTTGGTGAAATCGATGCCTTAGTGTTATTTGAACGGGAATTGGCTCGGGTGCAGGAATCGTTGCAAATTATTCCAGAAGGAATCGGAAAGGAAATCTATGCTGTGCTCGAAAATGCAAAATTCGATACTGAGCTACTTGCAACAGGATTCGAAAACGATGGCATTCCAATTCCTGCATTACTAAAGCAGCTGCGTGAACAATTGGAACCTGCAGTGGCAAACTATCTGCATTTTTGTGCAACCAGTCAGGACGTAATCGATACTGCATTAATCATTCGTATCAAATCAGCAGTAGAGATAATAGGAAAAAACCTCAAGGGCTTAACCGCAGAGTTAGGTAGGCTTGCTCAGAAACATAAAGCCACCGTAATGATTGGGCGTACTCGCAATCAGAGTGCATCTCCAACCGTATTTGCACTAAAAATTGTAAACTGGTTGGCACCACTGCAAAGGCAACAACAAAGGCTAAATGAATTGCTACCTCGATTGTTGGTTATTCAATTTAGTGGCGCCACAGGCACTAATGCAGCTCTAGGTAATAAAGGAAGGGAAGTAAGTAGCGCTTTAGCGGCAGCATTGGGGCTTGCTACAGCAGATTCTTCCTGGCATGCGCAACGAGATACTATAGTTGAATTTTCGAACTGGCTTAGCATGACAGCTGGGCAGATTGGCAAGATGGCGCAGGATATTTTGTTGATGGCGCAGAATGAAGTGGGAGAAATTAGGTTCAGTGGTGCTGGAAAATCTTCCACCATGCCAAACAAGTTCAATCCCGTACTCGCCGAAACCTTGCTAAGCCTAGCAAGTTATTGTCGGAGTCAATCGGATCTTATGGGATCCACATTAGTCGCTTCCCATGAGCGGGATGGAGTTTGTATGTCGCTTGATCGACTGGCATTCCCACCTTTAATTTGCGCAGCGGCAGCGAGTATCACGCAGGCAATAAAATGCCTGGCCAGCATGAGCGTTAACGAAGAAGCGATGAGCAGAAATCTGATTGCTGACAACGGACGCATTATGGCTGAAGCGGCGGTATTTGAGCTGGTTAAATCAATGAAGCGAAGCAAAGCATCTGCGTTGGTAAGGCAGGCCTGTGAACTAAGCTTGACTAATAACAGTCATATGATCGATGAGTTGCAATCTTTAAGTGATGTCAATCTGAATTGGGATGAATTAAAAAAACCAAAAAACTATTTAGGAAATGCTGAGGAAGTTATTGACAGTGTTTTGCAAATAAATAGTTAACTTTTCATTAAGGATGAATTCCATGATTTCTAGGTGTGTTTTAATTCTTTCTTTGTTTTTGATCAGCTCAGCTTCTGCGCATCATTCGCGTGCTGTTTTTAATCTCGATACAAATGTAGAAATAGAAGGAACACTGGTCGAATTAGCCTGGCGTAATCCCCATGCCTATGTGATTGTCGAAAGCATTGATGAGCAAGGTAATCCGGTTGAGTGGACATTTGAAGGGCATTCCATCGCCGGTCTTGTACGCAATGGCTGGAATCGAAATTCATTTCAAGTGGGTGAGCGTGTGGTAGTGGATGCTCGGCCTAATCGAGACCCTCAAAGATTGTTTGGATTATTGAATTATGTAACCAAGGCTAATGGAGATACGCTATATGCATTTAGTCGTCCTCCGGAAGATACGCCGCCGCCGCGACGTCCCATTACGCCTTCAACAGATTTTTCTGGTACTTGGCGGCCAGTTCTTGATCTGCGTCAAACTCTAGTTGGTGGTTTCGAGCCTCCTGCGGGCTGGCCTTATACCCAAAGAGGGCTGGCAGAAGTTGCGATCTTTGACATTAACGATGATCCAGGACTTGATTGTGAATCTTATCCAATGCCACGTATAACTCGCTTTCCCTACAATCAACATTGGGAAGTATCCGGTGACACTATTACGATCGTACATGAACAAGCTACTACGGTCAGAAATATGAATATGAATTCTGGTGCATCTATTCCTGCTACTCATGTGCCGGATCAAAATGGTTATTCAATGGGTCGTATTGCCGGTGACGGCGCATTAATTGTAACTACAGCCGGATTTGCTAAACACAAAATGGGGTAGTGAACGAGGAGTGAGTTCAAGCGACCAAAAAGTCGTGATTGAAACCTATCGCTTGACTGATGGTGGTTATGGCCTGGAGTTGACCTATACCATTACTGATCCGGAATATTTAACTGATACGGTTAGGCTTGGTCGAAATTTTCGCCTCATACCAGATTACGATTTTACTGAAGAACCATGTGATCCAGTGCAAGCTCGTCGCCATCTGCAGTTCGATTAGAAAAAGGGTTCATAAAAGGACCCAAAGGGTACCATTGACTCAAAATCTACTCACCCATGAATTGGATTACTAACCGATTTTACGGTCAACCCAAAGTCAGTAATTACTCGATTAACTTTTTCCCGGGTTTTTTCCCTTGTTGAGTCCAGTGGCCGCTATCCATTACGGTGTGCTTTTCCAGATCTGTAATGAAATCTTCCATGCCGTCCGCGGAAGAAGGAGGCAGGATTACGTCGTTCTCTGCGCCAATGTATAGACTGGGTACTTCGATGCGAGTTAGAGCATTGGCCATAACGGCGCCAATTCTTCCTGCTGCGCGATACCAATTAAGTCCACCGGTAAAGCCTGTGGCTTCATAGGTTTCAGTGAAGAAAGTGCATTACTTGTTCAGACATGAATGGTTCGCCAGGGGGAGTGTCTCTCTGTAGCATGGCGAGCAGATCCATACGTCTTTCGCCCTGAATCTTCGGGAATTTGCGCAAACGCTTCTGCATCCCAAATGCCACCGCGAGACAAAATGAAATCGAAGGTCTTGCGGACGTCCGCTCCAAGAATTTCTTCGGCATATCCAGGTTGCTGAAAAGTGGCAAAGTAGTAGCGTGGTGTCATAATAATTAAAGATGGTTCACTATCTTCTGCTGGAGGCAAGTTCGTAGGGCGAGCCGCAGATGTGTTTAAGCCGATTACACCAAGGCAGCGATCCGGATGAAGGCGAGGCATTGCCCATACCACTGCGCCACCCCAGTCGTGACCAACGAATATGCTTTTTCTATGCCTTTGGCATCCATGATGCCCAGTAAATCATCGCAAAAAATACCGAGGTCATATTGCATTGAATCCTCAGGGGCCTCGGTCAATCCAAAACCCCTCTGATCAGGAGCAATGGCGTGAAATCCTGCTGCAGCTACTGCATCGATTTGGCTTCGCCAACTAAAGGCTAACTCTGGCCATCCATGACAGAACACCACGGCAGGTCCTTCACCTTTTTCGTAGACAGCCATATCAATCCCGTTAGTCCGAATGAAGCGTGGCTCAGGCATCATGGGCGCAGGTCGCACTCTATTATTTTGTCCATGAGCCGAAATCGGAAGCAATGCGCTGCCAATGCCGGCAATGGTGGAATGCTTTATAAATTCCCGACGAGTTTTTTCTCATTACTTTTATGCTCCCCTCTCTAGAATATGGGTTTTCTTTGCTCAAGGAGTTTTTTTTCGCTCTTCACGACGATCTACTTGTTCATCTAAGTTTGGCTTATTAAATTCAGCTTTAAAAGGATAGTCATGCTTTACTATTTGGCTCTCGCATTGATCTGTTTTTTGGAATTATCCATTCACATCCAGGTGTTTTTTTGGGGGGCCATTGTTCCAACAGGCTAATAACTCCGCAAAATCTTCAGATTGGGTGCCAGGGGCATGGGGGGGGCATATGATCATTTGGGTGCCAGCCGTCCCCTAGAAATTCTTCAACCTTTTTTCATTCCGAGGCGGTGACAATTCAGGCAAGAATTATCTTCAATGTGAATGGTACGCATGCCCCCAATCGCTTCCACCTAGTTGATAGTAAGGAAATTTTTGCTCCATTTAAAACATAGGGACTGCAGTTTGCGAGGGATGGCTAGTCAGCTTCGCCGCATCTATGAATGGATTGTGGATAAATGGATCGCTTTGATGGCATTCCACACATTGTGTGTCTTGTGGTGGGGGAGTAACCCCACATTGAATTCTTCAGGTTCATCTGTGCTCGGCAATGCCCCCGAGCATACGGTTTTTTTTTTTTGATCAATAAAAGTCCAGGGGAGATTTTATCACCGCTCTCAAAAAAAAGCTGTAGCTCCTGTAATTGAATTGTAGCCAATCAATTGCACTGATTTTTGGCATATCAAATTTTTTCTGTATCTCTTCCATCATGACGACAGAAGCTAACCCAGAAAAACATGGGGTAATGATTTGCCTACTGCATTTTTTGCCTTGATAGCGCTGGAGGCTCGATCCGGACATGCAATCCCCTATCTGCAAGCTCGGATTATCGCAATTGTGCAATCCTGGTTTTCCCCCAATGTCTTCACGCCATCAATATATATTGGTATTTCAACACCAGCACCGCAGTCAACAACAGGTATTACTCCTAGTTCTGGCTCGATCATTTTAGCATATTCCCATTGGTGTTGATTTTTTTTCCATAACTATTGTTATCTGGCATGCATGATTGCCTTTGTGAAAATAGTTTTATGATTTTTTTCTGAAATAAGATTTTGATCTTGTAGATAAAAGGTTTTTTGGGCGAAGCATAAATTAGGGCCACAGTTGCTGCGATTGCTAGAAAATATGCCCTGGAAATAATTGATCATTTAATCTGCCTTAGTTTTTTTATGGAATGATAATGCCATGAGTTGTTTTTGGTTCGCCCCTGGCTCCTCCGCCAAGAGCAAAAAACGATGTACTGTTTTTTCCCTTCGCCATATAAGTTTTTGGGTGCAGCATGAAAAACGATTTGGTAACTGCATCCACCAGGGGTTCTTCACCGGTGTCCCCTTTTCATAAACGCCTAAAAAGATTAACTTCGAATCCCTGCCCGATAAACAAAAGAGATTTTGTTAATAATGGGCCGCCTAGTTTCTCGAAATTGCCAAGCGGTGGAAGTTCCAATCCCTGCAAAAACTGCGTGATCCCGAGGTCCTTCTCCAACCGGAAAAATGCCATAGTTTTTTCGCCTTCATTCATGTCGAATGCGACTAACTGAGAGTAAGGTGGTTTTTAAAAAATGGTAATCCACGAGGGCCCCCCCCAAATCCCGAAACCCCCGGTCTAATGGTTAAGTCAGAATCATTTTTCTTTTTGGCGGATTGATATTTACTGTAGAAAAAAAGTGCCCAAGAAGGCACAAATAATCGCTGTGTCCCCGGGATCGAATGCAGCACCCCCCCCAATTTTTCAAACCCCCACTCCAACCAGGGCGAATAACATTGTCTCCTGGAAACCGGAGGCGTGTAGAGCGGTCCGCTATTGTATTGGTTAAAAAATTTCCAAAGCTTCGGCTCTTAATTCAGGGGTAAAATCAATTAAGTCCTCGACCGTCGCACCATTGGTTAAAAATAAAGGCGGCTTGGTCGGAAACGGCTGAGTGGGTGACGTGACTTCTCCCAACACTTGAGATTGGGGAACGGGACGCTCTACTATTGGCCATACGGGTTCACCGGTGATTCGATCAAACACGAATGTAAAGCCTTGCTTTGTGATTTGTGCGACCGCTTTTATTGTTTGGCCGTCAACTACGATGTCTATCAAGTTTGGAGCGGCGGGTGGATCATAATCCCACACTGAATGATGCACCATTTGATAGTGCCAGGCTCGTTCGCCGGTTTCTGCATCAAGTGCAACTAAAGAATTAGAAAACAGATTGTCTCCAAGACGATGACCACCGTAGTAGTCCGGTACTGTCGTTCCAATTGGCAAATAAACCAGTCCTAATTCTTCATCGGCGCTCATCATGGTCCAAACATTTGCACCACCAGTGAAACTCCAGGCATCCTCGGGCCAGGTGCCCCGCGCCGAATTCGCCAGGTTGAGGAATAGTGTGAAAGATCCATTGCATCTCGCCAGTGTGCACATTAAACCCGCGCACGTGACCTGGCGGTGCTTCTCTAAAATCTGTCCCTTCCGTCATTGCGGAGCCAACGATGACGACATCACCGACTACTATGGGAGGCGAACTCACAGCATAAAGGGAAGAGTCAATTGTACGACCAAGACCGCGTTTCAAATCGACACGGCCGCCGCGACCAAACTCTGGATCCAATCTTCCTGTTGCCGGATCTATAGATAACAAATAAGTGCGTCCACCAGCATATAAAAGCCGCTCTTGTTCGCCATCGGTCCAATAGGCGAGTCCGCGTGTCATAAAACCATGCACAGCCGGGCGACCATCAACATATAAAACTGGATCGAAACTCCACAGAGTTTCCCCGCTGGTTGGATCTATGGCAGCAATCTGCCCCCGTGAAGTTGTTGTATAGATAACACCATCCACCATTAATGGCGTTACTTCGTAAGCGTAGCTGCGAAATGAACCACGTTCACGAATCACTGCATTACTATTACGAATTTCCTGGTCAACAGATTCCCAGGTCCAGGCAACTTGCAGTCTCTGGACGTTTTTTCCCCATTGATTTGGTCCAAAGGTGAATACTTGCTGTGACCGCTGTCACCCCCATAACTAGTCCAATCGTTACCGTTGCTGCCTTGCTGCGCTTTTGCTGCTATTGGGCAGAAAAGGCTTAGCAAAAGACTGACTATTGATAAGGCTTTTGTAGTTCTCATGAATCACCTGCGAATGAATCGATTCAGCTGATTTTACCGTTTCATGGGAGAATTCAAACTACTCTATAGAGATTCCCATTGGCTATAATGCCCTTAAAAGAACAACTAGGGAGACACCGAATGAATGAAGAAGCTCCAGCTAAAAGCAGATTATTTAGGATATGGATAGGAGGCGGTTTATTAACCGTTGCCTTACTGGGAGTGAGCGGATTTATTATTTTCTCCACTATCTGTCCATGCACCACCATGCCTGGTGGTTATCTTTTCGGTGAAACAGTGCAAGAGCCTGTGGCCGACTGGAATAACACAACAGCAAATCAGGAAAATCTTTGCCAGCTGCAAATATGGGCTGGTCTTCGTCCTCATTCGATAAATCTCAATTGCATGGCTACGCCACAAGGGGAATTATTCTTAAGTTGCTCTGTTTGCGATAGAAAATATTGGGCAGCACGAGTGGATCAGGATAAAGAAGCCGTTTTGAGACTTGGTGAAAGACTTTATCCAGTTCAGTAAATCGAGAAACGATCCTGCAACTATGGACCGCGCTTTTCGAGCTAGAGTTAATAAGTTGCAATATACCGATATCGAAACCATGGTGACACCAAGACCGCCATTGGACAGGAACGCTTCGATCATTGGTGGACATTTCGGGTGAGTTCAAGGACTTAGACTTTCTAAACCATATAAAAAAAAACCATTCATGACTTCATGCGTTAAGAGAACTCGTGTTGCGATAACCGTTATTGCTGCCTTTTTTCAGTTTTACCAGACCGAGCAGCTTTAGCACAACACGACGAAGAACTTGAAGAAATAATCATTACTTCTACTCGAACACGTCGTAGTTTTGAAGTCAACCAACTCGAGTTGAAGTCCTAGGCGGTGAAGAAATAAATGAAAAGGCCAATATGAAGCCTGGTGACATCCGTATGTTATTAAATGAAAGTACGGGCATTTATGTACAACAAACTTCTGCCACTAGTTTTAATTCCAGCATTCGCATTCAGGGGCTTGATGGTAAATATACCCAGATATTCAAGATGGAATGCCTCTCTACGGAGGTTATTCTGGGGTTTTAGTTTATTGCAGATCGCACCAATAGATTTCAGCAAGTAGAAGTAATTAAAGGATCTAATTCGACGCTCTTTGGCGGTGGTGCGATTGCTGGATTGGTAAACCTGGTAACACGGGCTCCAGGTGAGGAGCCAGAAAATTCTTTTTTTGTCAATCTCACGTCGGCGGATGGAATAGACACCAGTGGTTTTTTTTCGCGACGGATTGGAAATCAAAACGTAACAGTATTCACTTCTTATAATTCTAATGATGCTTATGACCCTGCAGATAATGGTTTTAGTGCGATACCGGAATTTGAAGATGGACATTTAAGCCCAGGTTTTTTTTTTTAAAAGGGGCCAACAGCGAAAGTGTTTTGGATTTAGTGTTATTACGGAAGATCGATTGGGTGGCAATCTAAATCACATCGAAGGAAGAAGATTACAGCCAACTTATTTTGAAGACAGTGATACAACTCGAATTTCAACCCAATTTGAACACATTAAACAATTAAGTTCGGGAAGAGAATTTGTATTGCGCAATAGTGTGAGTCGTTTTGACCGGGAACTGAAAATTCCAATGTTCAGTTTTGCTGGAGCTCAAACTTCGAGTTTTTCTGAGATACATATTCTTGGAACGAATGAGAACGTTGACTGGGTGTTAGGTGTTAATTTGTTGACTGAAGATTTTGAGCAAGACAATCCATTGCTCAGTCTGGCTCACGATTTTAGTGGTAATACGACGGGTATATTCGCTCAATCAACCATGCCAATATCAAGTCGCTGGATGTTGGAAAGTGGGTTAAGGCTAGACCATACTTCTGCATACGGCACCTTTGTGCTCCCACGTGTAGCTTTAATGTACAATATTTCCGAAGACTCCACTCTTCGTATCGGTGGTGGTCTCGGATACAAAGAACCAACCTTATTTACGCAAGAATCTGATGCACTATATTTTCTAAATATTTTGCCTCTAGACGAGGTTCGGCTTGATGCCGAGCAATCTGCAGGATTGAATATTGATATAAACCAGTCTTTTGATTTCGCCAATGGGATGTCACTTAATCTGAATGCATTGGTTTTCTATACTCGAGTAAATGACCCGCTGCAGTTAGAAGCTATGACTCAAGGTCACTATATTTTCTCTCAGCCGCAGGATTATCTCGATTCTAAAGGAACAGAAATAAATGCCGCTTGGTTTTGGAATGATTTTAAATTGTTCCTTGGTTATACCCGTACTGATGTTGAAGAGCATGGGTTGGTTGGAGTTAGTGAAAGCACCCTAATTCCCGAAGATCGAGTAAATGCAGTGTTCGTTTACGAGCGAGAAGATGATTTCCGAATAGGTTTAGAGGCTTATTATTTTGGGCAGCAAACTTTAAATGATGGATCCACAGGCCGGGACTACTGGATTTTTGGTTTAATGATGGAAAAAATTTATTCTGAGGATTACTCATTATTTCTTAACTTTGAAAACTTTACAGACACTCGCCAGACGAGATACGAACAGATAAATACGGGTACATTACTGAATCCGGTTTTTAATGACATCTTTGCGCCATTAGACGGGTTTGTCATTAATGGCGGGATCAAGATTCGGATTTAGAATAAATGATTTGGTTATTATTTGTGTGCGACCACAATTCAGAAGTTACTTGTCAGTATCCTCAGGGCCGCGCTCGCAAATACTTCCTAAGTGTTCGCCCGTTAAGGTGAGGTTTTTGGGACGGGCTTTCCTGATAAATGTTGCCTTCCCCGATATGGTTTCTCGATGCACTAATTGTTAAAGATATCGAGCGGGAGTACGGCTGTTACTCCGACGTTTGGAGAATCTACCAGTTGGCTAATTCTAAGGTCTACAGCGACACTTGCGATTACATACGCTTGGTTGCGCGTGTATCCATAAGTCGTAACTATGTAATCAATAATTCCATCGATAGCATTTCGTGCGGCAAGGTTTATGTCATTAGACAAGTTGCTTAATCCAGCCACCACATCAGAATTTAGATACTGCATGTCAGGAGGGACTTCACCGGGTTCTTTTACCGGGATGCCAGTAACCGCATAAAAACGTCGTGAAGGTATTTCCAAAAGCCGGGATGAGCCTTCATAGTGTGGCCCGCGAGACAAATCAGGCCCGTCTTTTATTATTTCCGTGGTTGCCCAAACATTTGCCGACATTTCAATGGCAGTACCAGAAACTTCGCCGTCTCCCTGGGCATAATGCAGGTCACCGATTGTTAATCCGCAACCTCCAACAAAGCAAGGCAGATAAATTGAAACACCTGCTTGCAGATATCGAATGTCCATATTACCCCCATGTTCCCGCGGTGGAATGGTACGCAAACACTCATTTGGTGCAGATCCATTTGGCCCGCATATTTCTTCCGGTGATGCACCATCAGGGGATGGTAAAGAAACCTGTCCGCCAGCATTAGCCAGTTCCTGTTCCCGTTCCAACATAACTTTTTAATTGATTCGGCCCTGGCAGAGTTGAAATGACACCGGGAAAACTACTGTTAGGTATCCGCACCCCAGGGATGTTATCGCTTTCTGCGTAATCACGATTGAGTCGCCAGATAGTTAAGAACTGGCCTTCCACGAGATCTGGAACAAATCCACCGCCTCCGCCATAGGTGTAGGCATATTTGCCTGGATCGATGTTGAGCAAAGTCACTTTTAGTACGTCCCCAACTTCTGCACCTTCAATGTGAACCGGTCCCGCCATGGGATGAACAGCGCCGAAGTTGCCACTCGATGTTTCCGGTTCAGTTGTTTGTGCAGAAACAGCGCCTAACCAGTCGCCGCTATCGCGAGTGCGAAATAGTATGATCTGGCCGGGTTTTGCCCGTGCTGCCATGGGAATATCAGGGTGCAATCTGTTTATGCAACCTGGGTCTTCAATACAGTTATTGCCTTCACCCCCAACGATCAACACGTCATTATCGGCGCTGTGTGCGACACCAATAAAACCAAGACAAATTGCAAGCCAAACCATTTTTATCATGCCATGCTCCTTGAGCTTAACCGCCTAACAAGTGTTCTGGGATTTCTAAGCCTTGTTCCTGATAGTAACGCAATGCACCCTTATGGAGAGGCACCGGTACACCCTGAAGTGCATTTTCTAAGATCATGGATTTTGTCGCGTTATGAATCTCTTGTAATACGGCAAGGTTTTCCCAGAGCAACTTGGTCAGGTTGTATACTACCTCTTCAGAAACATCATCACGAACTACTAATACATTTGCACTTGCTGCAGTTCTCACTGTTTCATTCTGGGTTGGATAGGTCCCTGGCTCTAAATTGTAAAAATTCCAGATCGGGTACTCCCAATTAATAGCATCTAATTCATCCTGATTAATATTCAGAATCGTTAAATTTCCCCCAAGCAGCGCATGTGCCCGAGTCAGCGCAGCCATGGGTGGGCCACCGGGGCGTTTAACCCAACGATATTGCCATCCTGGAGTGCATCTGCAGAAGGACCATAGCCCAGATAGGCAACGGTCAGATCTTGCTGGTAATCAATGCCAAGCGCATCAAAAATATAAAATCCGGTGATTTCAGCTCCGGAATTTCTCATACCTATAGAAACTCGTTCCCCATTGAGTCGGGAATAATCGGAAAAGGTTCCTTTCGTCACTAGTTCTGAGCGCAATAATAAATGTTCGACATTGGGCCACAGGGCCGTAACACCTCGAACATGAGTTTGTGGATTTTGAATCGGCCCTTCACCAGCGTATGACCAGGCAGCAAAAATCGAAAGCATTGTTGCAAACTGTGCCTGGTTATCACGCAGAGCTTTACATTTTCTAATGAGCCAGCGGAACTGATGGCAGTTAGAGAAAAATCTGATTCTTCTTGTGCAGATACCAACGTCGCTAACGCAACTCCAACCGGATAATAGGTAGCGCTGGTTGTTCCAGTAGTGAGTACATAGGTCTGACGCTGCCGGCCTGTTCCGAACAGGAAACAAACAAGTGAAAGAATAAAGAAGACAAAGTCGCGCCATGTTTTATTGTTCTTAGTGAAAACTCTAAGTTGGTATTAGCGCTATTACTTATCATGTTAACAGTGTTGCACCCTGTGTGTTCAGTCTTCCTTTACCAGATTTTATCCCTTTAATCAACTAGCGCGCCGTATACCAGGGAATGAAATTTCCCCACGCAACGCCCCCGTACCTCTCACTCCCATGTGCTGAGTCATTGCCACTACGACAATATCCTCAGTAGGTCAATCCAGAAATTAGTCGCAGCAGCTCCAGCCCAGTAAAAGTTTCCTTTACTTGTGTGTAGCAACACCTCCCGGGAATCTCAATCGTTGCAAACCCAAACCCAAAAACCAAGTGCTGGGCTAAAACTTTCGTGTTGCCGCGGAGTTAAATGGTTTTGTGCCATGTATTCAAGGGTTTTTTACGACCGATAATTCTTTCTCCGTCCAATTCTCCGCCATTAAGCATGGCTTGTGCGAATCGCCAATAGTCCTCGGCAGTTGAAACCAGTCCGATACTGCCACCTTTGTATGCATGATCGATGGTGTAGTTATTCACTGACCAGTCTTCTACTAACACTCCACCGAAAGGGCTGCCATTCTCTTTATTGATTGCGACTAATTCTCCTTCTTTAATCCAGTGAATTGGTGATAGACGATGAGCATTATCGGAAGTAACAACGTAACCCGAGTCATTCATACCTAATGGATCAAACATGCGTTGCTCTAGATATTCGTCTGCCTCCAAGCCGGAAATAATTTCTACTAAGCGCAGGGCCACATCTGGTCCAATACTGTAACGATAAGTTGATCCTGGCTGATTCATTAATGGCACTGTTGATAATGCAGTCATCATTTCTTCCAATGATGTTTCAGGTCGAAAGATGCCAGGCCAACAAAGAGTTTTATCATATTCCTTCGACCTAGCCCATGGGAAAAACCGGCGGTGTGCCGGAGTACATCTTGGATGGTGGGCTCTCTCTCCATTGCTACAGTCTCATCGAGTGGGCCGTCTGGTTCTCTAAGAACTCGAAGATCAGCAAACTCCGGAATAAATTTTGAGAGAGGATCATTTAACTGAAACAAGCCATCCTGATACAACATCATCAGCGCAGTAGATGCGATTGGTTTTGG
The DNA here is from genome assembly GCA_019654215.1 of Gammaproteobacteria bacterium. Lineage (GTDB taxonomy): Bacteria > Pseudomonadota > Gammaproteobacteria > Pseudomonadales > Pseudohongiellaceae > UBA9145. The sequence goes on from BPDI01000008.1 coordinate 67,066, forward strand.
GCATTGAATAGATACGGAATAAGTGTCGGTTTCCATTGGAATACGATGTTCCGCATCCTGATACCCCACCGCGCTAAGGTGAGCGATCTTTCCGCCTCTTGACACTAGGGTTACGATCCCAGCGATCTCGCCTCTATCGACTCTGCCCTGAAAATAGCTTTCTATCTTATTGAGTTGCCCCGAAGAAAAGCCGACTTCTTCAGGATCAACAAAAGTTAAGCCTGTCTGGGCCGTTGTTATCGTCGGCCAAAAAATCCAGACAAGGCTATAGGCTTGTTGTTAGTTTCTTATTCATTATCACTTCCTCGTACTTCGATTATTCTTGTTAGTAAGCCCAAAGAATAGGCTTCTCTGCGTGGATCTGCCGCTGCGGTTATTACACCCGTATCTGGGTTACGATGAATCATTTGCGCACCACCAAAAATTGCTGTCCAGCCATCGATCAGATTCAGATCGTGGCCGAGTGTGCTTAGGCCTGCTAGCACGTCTGCATTAACGCGATTCTCAATCGCTACATTGAGCCCTCCTGAAGATCGAAAACGTGGAGCCTCTATTGCTTGCTGTGGCGTCATATCAAACAGCAGCATGTTGTGCACAATTTGCAATAAGGATTGTGTTTGGCTATCTCCTCCAGGTGTTCCTAAAGCAAACGCGAAATCTCCATTCGGATACAGAGCCATCATAGGTGATAGGGTGTGATAAGGCCGCTTGCCTGGCGCAACTTCATTAGGGTGGCCGGTTTCCAGAGAGAACAAGGCGCCGCGGTTATGCAGGAGAATGCCGGTTTCAGATTCCAATAATCCTGAGCCGAAGCCAGCAAAATTACTTTGTATCCAACTTACTGCATTACCCCATTGATCGATGGCAGTGATGTACACGGTGTCTCCAGAATCATCTCGGTCCTTATCGCTTGCGGAAAATATTTCATCACCAAATCCAGGCTTAATTTCTATTGCAGCTTGGGAAGGATCAACAAGTTCGGCTCGTTCGCTTAGATAGTCTGCATCTAGCAATGCGTCAACTGGGACATCTGCCATGTCCATGTCGGCAACCCAGCGATTGCGATCGGCGAACGCTAATTTTTTTAATTCGATTAGAGTATGGAGATATTCAGTGCTGTTATGGCCCATCGACTGCACTGGATGCAATTTAGACATTTCCATTAGTGCTAACTGTGTTATACCTTGTGTGTTGGGTGGCATAACAAGCATCGTATGGTCTAAGTAATTACCCCTTACCGCATCGACCCAAGTGGAAGTATGGTTGGAAAAATCGTTTTCTCTTAGGTGTCCATCTAGTTCGGTTATGTATGCGGCAAGTTGTTTTCCTATAGGTCCCTGGTAGAAACCTTCTTTGCCTTCGTTTGCAACTACTTCTAAAGAATTAGCTAACTTTTCATTGATTAACAAACTACCGACCGGTGGTGCTGCTCCATTTGGTAAATAGAGATTGCTTCCATCTTGATTGAGATTGCCGCCTTGTTCTTCGAAATCCATAGCCAGGCGAGTGGAAACGGCAAAACCATCTCGTGCATATTCGATTGCCGGTTTGAGTAAGTAAGTAAAATCCATTGAGCCAAAGCGTTCGTGAGCATCAACCCATCCTGCCACGGCACCGGGTACGCTGACAGACAATGGGCCACTTCCCGGAATACGTTCTACTCCCACCGCGGTGAAGAACTCCGGAGTAGCTAATGATCCGGCTCGCCCACTGGCATTAAGTGCGGTTACTTCTTTGGATTCGCCGTCGTAAAAAATTCCAAATGCATCACCGCCAATGCCATTCATATGAGGGCGAACAACCGCCAGAACTCCTGCCATGGCAATAATGGCATCCGTCGCATTTCCGCCTTCCTGCAAAATACGCAGTCCAGTTTGGGCAGCCAGCGGATGACCAGCGGATACTGCACCGGTTAACCCTGTGATATCCGGCCGGTTCTGCTGCGCATAACTGGTGGTAACAAAATCAGGTAAAGCCGCAGGGCTTGGAGCCTCAATCTCCTCCGTAATCTGCGGAGCACAAGACGCAAATACGAAAATAGCTAGTGTGGTAAAGATTTTTAGTTTCATTGTTCTTTTATCCTTCTGGAGCAGCCATTGTAACTAAACTAGTTTGCACTCTGGGGAAAAATTAGTCCTTCTGAAGCCATTTTTTGTTTATTCTTCTATATATAACGTCATGAGGAAGCGATGCCTATCTCTAATACAGCAGTCTTAGTGGTCCTAACTGCTCTCACTCTCAATACCTGCGTCAGTCGCAATCTGAGTCAACCAGGAATAGTACATACTGAATTTTTATTTGAGAGAGCGTCTTTTCCTAGTGTTCACGCTTCCACCTTAATAGAAACTGATTCGGGACTGATTGCAGCATGGTTTGGTGGCACCGCAGAAGGGAATAATGACGTGGGAATCTGGCTATCACGCCAGATAGACGGTGAATGGACGACCTCGGTAGAGGTAGCCACTGGAGAGCAATCCAATGGAATTAGATATCCAACCTGGAATCCGGTGTTATTCGCTAGCGGAGACGATGAAGTTAGTTTGTATTACAAGGTCGGACCCAGTCCAAGAGAGTGGTGGGGATCAGTAATTAAATCTGGAGATAATGGTCTTAATTGGAGCTCTCCAGAAAGATTGCTTGATGGGATACTCGGACCAATCAAAAACAAACCAGTTCGTTTATCCGATGGAACTATAATTAGTTCCAGTAGCACCGAAACCAATACTCGCCCGAGTAATTGGCGTATTCATTTTGAGCTATCTGCTGATAATGGTGAAAACTGGAACATAATTCGACCAGCTCCCGTCAATTCAGATTCAGAAATTCATGCGATACAACCAAGTATTCTTATTCATACCAACGGTCGTTTGCAGGCTTTAGGTAGATCAAGATCTGATTATGTTTTTCAAACCTGGTCTTATGACAGTGGATTAAGTTGGAGCCCAGTAACTCTCACTTCATTGCCGAATCCAAGTGCGGGTACTGACGCGTTAACACTAAGTGATGGGCGTCATCTTATCGTCTACAACCACACGCCTGATGGACGCTCGCCTTTGAATGTTGCTGTATCTGATGACGGTGAGAACTGGCATGCGGCACTAGTTCTGGAAAATGAAAGAGGGGAATACTCTTATCCAGCGGTGATTCAAACTTCCGATGGTCTCGTTCATATTACCTACACCTGGCGTCGCGAGCTTATTAAGCATGTTGTAGTTAATCCAAATGAATTGAACTTAACTCCAATATCTAATTGGGATTAACTCCATGCTCGACTATGAGGAGAGCATATGAACATGCAAGATGGCAGGGAAGAGATCGATTCGCGAATTAAAGAATGTATGTGATGTATGTATAAATTTTTTCTAATTAAAACCATCCCTAAAGATTGCTCTTACCCGATTATAATTTTCCGGCATATCTCGAACATTATTTTCTTTAGCATAAGCTTCATAGTCGGCCATCATTTCAGACAACAATTCAGGTCTCTCGTTGACTAGATCTTTAGTCTCACCAGGATCGATCTTGATATTAAACAAATGCCAATCAGTTTCATTCTGGCTCATTTTGTTAATCACCAACTTATAGTCGCCTTTAAACAAAGCGCTGTTACCGCCCAGCTCGTAGCCGATAGGTTCATCGGTACTGTGAATTTGGTCAGAGTTGTTAGAAAGAAAACTTGAAAAGTCGCTACCAACAATGTGTTCCACATCTTTTTGGTTCCAGATTCCGCCATGATCCTCTATATCAACCAATTCCAAAATTGTTGGAGCAAGGTCGGTTACAAATACAAACTCATCGGTAAATTCATTCACTCTTTCAACACCTGGGCCAGACATAACTAGTGGAACTCTAAGCCCGCCTTCATTTGCGTGAAACTTGTAATAGGTCAAAGGAGAAGCTGCAATCGTCGCATTGCTCGGGCCAATTGCATTAAAAGAGCCTCGTTCTCCCAACGTGTTGTAATCTGCGTTGTACCCGACCCTATCAAACCATTCTCCGAGAATTGAACCACCTTCAGGGTTAATTAAACTGGACCCTTCGGCACCATTATCAGAGGTAAAAATAAAAATCGTGTTGTCGTATTCTCCAATACTTTCAAGATAAGACAGAAGACGACCAATATGCATGTCCATGTTATCAACCATGCCGGCATATACTTCCATGCGCCGAGCATGATGACGCTTTTGTTCTTCATTTAAGTTATCCCAATTTAAAGTTCCCGGTGTAACTTGTGCGGTTGTTCCTGCAGGAATCACACCTGCTTCAATTGCAGCGACTCGTCTTTGCTCGCGCATAACAGTCCATCCTTGGTCATAGACATTTGCATATTTGTCTGAAAACTCTCGAGGCGCTTGCACCGGCATATGCACTGCTTGAAACGGAATATAAGCAAAGAAAGGTTCATTATCGTCTTCATTTGAATCGATAAATTCGATGGTTTTATCGATGAAATACTCTGAGGAATAAAAATCATCAGGCAGGTTATGCCGAGCACCATCTGCATACCAATTTGCCTGATCGTAAATCGGCAAATAAGCACGCTGTTCCCAATTATCTGCTCCAGTATCTGCCATGGCGATCGTGCGATCGAATCCTCTCGCCGAAGGAAGCAAATCAGGTGTATGGCCTAAATGCCATTTGCCAGTCACATAGGTGTGGTAGCCACTGGCTTGTAACATGCTTGCCAGGGTTACAACATTGTGGCTTAAAACTCCCTGATAGTTTTCATAGACAGTCATTTCTGCAGGCAATGCTTCAGGGATGTTAGGCACGCCATTTCTGTGACTATCGACACCAGTTAGCAGCATCGCACGGGCTGGAGCACAGCTACCCGCAGTGTGATAATTAGTAAAAGAAAGTCCTTCTTGGGCCAGTCTGGCTATATTGGGAGTATTTATTTCGCTGCCAAATGGGGAGATATCTGTATAACCGAGATCATCGGCGAGTATCAATACGATATTTGGCCGTTTCAAGCTGTTGTCAAAATTTTGTTGGGCGAGAATTGAGCTCGGAGTTGTTGAGCTCAGGAGATATAGCAAAATGATGCACAATAGTTGTTTCAATCGCATAATTCTTCCTTACTTCTGCTTAGATTAGCCGATATCCGGCTGCTCTATTTTGGTTTTCTATTTCTATCATATTTATGCTTAATTGTTTCATTGAGTTAGCGGAGGCTGCAAGAGACTCCGCTTTAGAGTGAAATCTGTTTACGGAGGAATATATTAGCGCTAAGGTCTACTTTTGAGGGCCTCTTTTTTTTGGAATACCGGAGGAAATATAAAAATGAATAAGAAAGCTTTACTAATTATGTCAACGGCAGGTGTTTTAACATTCTCAACCCTGACCATCGTTGCACAACAGGATGAAGAACCGCCTGAAATGGGCTTTTTCGTCACTAGCGTCGGTATCGGAGATGGAGCTAATCTTGGAGGATTGGCTGGCGCTGATGCCCATTGTAATGCTCTTGCATCTGCTGCGGGTTCGTCGCGCACATGGGCGGCCTATTTGAGCACTCAGGGAGTGGACGCGGTCAATGCTCGTGACCGAATAGGTCAAGGGCCATGGGCTAATGCAGTGGGTGCGATCATAGCGAACGACCTGACATACCTCCATTACGACAATTCTAATATTGATTGGGAGAACGCATTGGACGAAAACGGCAATAGATTTGCTTCTCGTAGAGAAACACCTGAGTTTTCAGAGCACGATATACTCACAGGGTCGCAAATTGATGGTTCTGCGTTTCCTGTAGGGCAAGATCAAACCTGTAATAATTGGACTAGTAACGATGAGGGTAGTGCTAGAGTGGGTCATGCGGACCGTTGGTCTTTCTTGACGCCAGGTTCGCCCTGGAACTCCTCCCATGGCACACCAGGTTGTTCACAAGAAGAGCTGGTGAGTGTAGGCGGAGCTGGATTGCTGTATTGTTTCGCGACTGACTAGTAAATATCTCTAAAACTGTCGGAGTAGTTTTTGCTTCGACAGTTTTTTATTGCAAAAATTTTGTCAGTCCTACTGAGGAAGAGAACCAAACAGTGCAAAAACCCTTTAGTTTAATATTTCTAGCTTTATTGCTAGGGGTTACAAATTCACAAATTTCGAATGCTGCTGAAGAAATGAATATTCTCGCTCGTATTCATTTCAACACCCAAACTGCAGATTTCGAGCGCACCAGAGAATTCTATCGCTTACTGGGATATACCCAGGGTGTTAATAATTTTCCAAGAACTAACACTCATGCTATGGCACGATCTCTTGGCATGTATGACTTATGCTCTTATGAGATCGAGAACATCGAAGTAATGTCCATTGCTAATGGGCTTGGACCAACTGGGATTGACTTAATTCAATTCAATGTGCCCTATAACAATGAACCTCCTTATTCCAGTCCAAATCATCTTGGCATGGCCTATGCGGCCCTTTTAGCACATCAACTTTTGAAGAAGATTACAACTACTTGTTAGAAGAGGGTATAAGTTTTGTTTCGGAACCCTATGGTGAAGAAGGAGAGCGATTTGTTTTTATGAAAGATCCAGACGGAGTCTTCTTAAAGCTAACCGAAGATAAGAGCTTGGATGCGATTGATAATGGCTCGGCAGTCAATATCAGTTCCATGCCGTACATCGGTGTTAATGTTAGTGATTTTGAAGAGTCTCTGAACTTTTATCAAAGAATCGGCTATACGGAAATTAAAATGCTGCCAGAGCAGGGATCTCTAGCAGAAGCTGAGGCCTATGGTCTCAATCATGCTTTCACAATTCGGGGTGCTGATATCAGTCTGGCCAATGGTGATGGCAACACCCTGCGGTTAGTTCAGTGGTTGGAGCCTTTCAATCCAGAACCACCTTATCCGCCACCCATAAGCCATATTGGTATTCATCGCATTGCCTTGGCGGTAACGAACTTAGATTCTGCAGTAGCATCTCTTGCTAATGAAGGCGTTAAGTTTTTATCTGAGATAGCGCCTTGCTGTTCAGGAACTGGATTAGACGAAACCGGGATCATCAATGCCATCGATCCTGATGGAATATTTGTCGAGCTAATTGGGCCGATAACTCAACGCCCGCCCCAATCAATAGTCGCGGGTATGTATAGAAGAAGGTCAGACTAGCAACTCCAGGTTACAAAGATTCGCAGTGCCGTAACGCTGGGCCTATTGCAGAGGGCTAAATTCTGCTGGATCTAGAAATTGAATCTCCACGCCGGTAACGATTGGTCCATCTTCTAAAGATTTATTCCACATCTCAGTCCAAACCGGATCGGCTGAGAAATTCGCCCACGATTCTACTGCTGCATCTCGGTCATTGTGAGCAACCATATACACCAGCGTATTCTGTGACAGATCTTCATTATCAGGAATCCAATAACCAACACTGGTCATGCCATGTTTATGGAACAAATCGATTTCGCCACCGCCAAAACGATCTAATAGAGGTGGCAGTCGACCTTCTGCTGTTGTGTAGGTTCGTAGTTCATAAACTTTTTGGCTTTGTGCATAAATTTCGTGTTGGTGTTGAAATGCGATTCCCATCGCGAACGCGCAAGCGATCATTAAGACAGATAGAACTTCTCTATTCATGATTGTTCCTTAATGGTTCAAATAATTACTTAGGTTTACTTAATCGAAACTAATTACTCGAAAGCTCTGAGTAGCTTAGATTATTGATTTGATCAATTATCTTCGCGTAGGCACGGGTTGTCGCTGCCAAACTCGCTGCTGGAATCGCTTCTGCGGTTTCTATATTAGTGTGTAGTAATACACCCGCATGCATTAGAACAATCGAAGGTGCTAAATTGAATATAGTTGCGATCTCCCCTGTGGGTCCACCGGTTTCTGTCCAGCGTGGAATTCCAAAGTCATCGAATGCTTGAAGTGTAATCTCCATAAGCTTGCTCGAGCCATTAATTCGCCAGGAGAAGGGACCGATTGAATTAGTCGAACAAAGCTCAGGTCCAAAGCGATCAATAAGTGCATGAGCAGTATGTTCGGCATTAATAATCAGTACAGTATTATCCAGAATCGAAGCGCGATTATCGTATAGCCAGGTATGTCCGGTTCGAGCTAAATTATGGTGTCCAGGTGTTCCGATGATTTCTATACTATGCTTTCTTTGTTCCTTAGGTTTTTGTCCAAAGAAACGCATTAGTTCTAATGCAGTAGCAACACCTGAAGCATTATCACTAGCACCCTCAAAATAGGCATCGCGGTGAGCAACGATGATAACTCGCTCCGCATTTGGAGAAGCGGCTGGAATTTCTCCACGAACATTAGAGGTAGATAACCCTTCGGCCATGCTTACATCTAGGTGAAGATTAATAGTCACTGCCTCATTAGAAGAAGAGTTTGCTAACAATTCTTGTAATACTGCGCCGTCTTCCGCTCCAATGCTAAGTGTGGGAACGGAGGTTCCAACATTGTAAAATGCAGTCTGTAAATTACCCGGTAATTCCAATACCAGTAGAATGGCGGCGGCACCCAGTTCATCGGCCCGTCTCAAAGCACCGTTGCTGCGGGCTGAATTAAATATTGTGCTAGAAGTGGGGATGGAGTGGATTACTACAGCTTTGCCCTCGACGTCTCTCCCTATGAAATCGGTTGCCATCCCCAGGCCCACGTCGATTAGTTCAACTTCTATTCCATTTTTTGTCGTTCCTGAAGAACCATAAGCTGGCCAGGCAGATGTTAAATCTAAAGTTGTACCATTTGATGTTACTGATACTTTCCAGTTTTCAGGAAACCATTGTGATGGCAATGAAATAGAATCAAGTCGTACGTTTTCGGCTTCTGTTTCACGCAATTGAGCCATCATCCATTCTGCGGTTTCATGATCTGAATCCGTTCCGATTATTCTTCCCCAGTATTTATTACCGGCCGCTTTGTAACGTTGCGCAATAGCTGCCTGTTCTTCAACGAGTCTTTTCATGCGAAGGCCATCGATGGAATCATAGATCTCATTTGCAGAATTACTAAAGCGGAGATAAGAAGAATCTGCTGTGAAATCTAGTCCCGCAGTTTGTTCCGAAGGCGCGATACAAGCTGCCGGATAGGGAGAAATTGCATTAGTCGAATCGATTTGCGCGCTTGCGCCAAAGGACAGCAACCAGAGAAATAAAAAATAGAATGGGCTCGATCGAGTTTTCATGGTCACTCCTTTATATAAGAGAGCTAACATAATCCACTTTTTTCACGAGTAAAAGTGGCAATAATAGCTTCTTTAGGATTGGACAAGCCTATTCCATGGCGCTAACTTTAATGTTTCCCTAAGAGAAGCTCTTATGAAACAACTAGTTCTTTGTACTCTGTTGTTAGCGCTGGGTCCAGTGGCCAAGGCGCAGCAAGTACTCCAGCCAACAGACCATTGCCGCGATTTTTCATCTTCGGACATCGCTACCTTCACCGATCCGAACTTTGAAGAAGTCGTTAGAGATGCTTTGTCGATAAATGGGGAAGCAGATCTGACTTGTGGGTTGTTAGGGGATCTAACTCAGCTTGCTGTTGGTTCAGAATCGGAGCGAGTGGTTTATGGTGGCACTCTGCGATCTTCGCCGGAGAAACCATTCGGAAACTTGGACGGAATCCAGAACCTTACCAATCTTAGAAATCTTACGATTCTAAATCGTTTGGTCACAGACATTAGCCCGATTAGTGAGCTCAAAAATTTACGCTTTTTAAGTCTGCATACAAATTGGATCAGCGATATCACGCCTCTAAGCGGACTGACTGATTTAGAACAACTGATTATTAGTGAAAATCCAATATCTGATATCAGCGCATTAAGTGAATTAACAAAGTTAAGACGCCTGCATGTTCATGGCTTGTATCCCTATCAAGAGGAGCACTACATGAATATGAATGATGGTCGAGATACTAATGTCGTTTTTAATGGCATAACTGATGTTAGTCCTTTAGCTAATCTTACTGAATTACGTTTGCTGCGCATTCACTTGAATAGTATCACCGACATAAGTCCTCTTGCTGAACTGACCAAAATGACGCACTTACGTCTTTACGACAATCAAATAAAAGATATAAGTGCAATTGTCGACATGGATGATTTGATCTTGCTTTGGATTCACAATAATCAGATCGAAGACATTAGTGCGCTGCGAAATAAAGATGGCATGCTGCAACTTGGTTTAAATAGCAATGCAATTACTGACATCGATGTGCTAAACACTATGACGGATTTAGAATATCTGTTTCTCAGTGATAATCAGATCGAAGACGTTTCAGCGATTAAGGATTTAACGAATCTGCAAGTACTGCGCTTAGAAAATAATGAAATAACAGAAGTGCAAGCGCTCGTTGGTTTGCGAAATATTAGAGAATTGAGTCTTGCTCAGAATCCTTCACTGTTTAATGTGCAACCATTGTTGGCTAATGAAGGATTGGGCAGGGGCGATGAGTTAGATCTGCGTTTTACCTATGTGCGCTGCTCTGACATGGATGCGTTTACTAATAAAGGAATAAACTTATTGCGAGTAACATCATTAAATGGATCAGCTTGCGCTGGGCGCAGGCTAGAAGATCCCTAAGTGGGAGCTCATGAAAGCAATCAGACTATTATTAATACTCCTATTTACTTTTACTCTTTTCAGTACTCTGTCTCGAGCTGCTGAGCCAGCTGGCGTATCTGTTAAGCGGTTAGGCAATGGACCCATTATTACGCCAGATCTTGATCAACGAATGGGAGGGAATATTCAGGGTCCTTCTCTTATCAAAGTTCCCGATTGGGTAGAGAATCCTTTAGGTGAGTATTACTTGTATTTTGCCGATCATAGGGGCGAGTATATTCGCATGGCCTATGCTGAATCAGTCACTGGACCATGGACCGTTTACTCTCCAGGCACATTAAAACTGGAAGACTCCTATTTTCCCGCCACTTGTCCACCTTGCTCATTAGCGCCTGGCCAAAATGCGGCGCTCTATGCTCACATCGCATCACCGGATGTGCACGTACGTGAAGATTTGCAGCAGATAGTTATGTATGTTCATGGCCGAGGAGTAGGCCGGCAGTTTACTCGCCATGCTGTTTCTAATGACGGAATTAATTTTGAAGGCAGAGAAGAAGATTTAGGGCGAGCTTATTTTCGAGTGATCGAACACGACGGTTATTTCTATGCGATGTCCATGCCTGGTAATCTGTACCGTTCTCGTGATGGTTTGAGTAATTTCGAAGAAGGTCCTAACTTCTTTACACCTGCCATGCGGCATTCTGCATTGTTGATTCGTGATAATCAGCTATACGTATTTTTTACCAACAGAAGTGATTCGCCGGAGCGCATTTTTTTATCGACTATTGATTTGTCAGGTGACTGGATAAACTGGACCGCAACTGAACCCGTGGAGGTGTTGCGACCTGAGACTGAATGGGAAGGATCAGATCTTCCAATTGAGCCATCGCGAGGGGGCTACATTGATGTGCGAGTTAACCAACTCAGAGATCCTGCAATTTATCAGGAAGATAACAAAACTTATCTGTTGTATGCGGTTGCGGGAGAAAGTGGAATAGCAATCGCTGAGTTAGATTTCACAAACAATTAATAATCAAATGTACTTCCAATAGAAGTTTTGCGTAAAGGTGAAATTAAAAATGGGAAAAGTGAAAAGATCATTGTCTCTACTAATAATCATTTGCAGCCTTGCATTTGTTTCTTCTAGTTCTTCGCCCAAGGTAGCTTCGCAGGTGTTGAGCTAAGCATTGAGCATGTGCAGGGCAATGTTTATATGGTTCAGCGGCCCGGCGGTGGTGGCAATATCGGTGTGCAGGTTGGGCCAGATGGTGTGCTCTTGGTCGACGCACTTTTTGCGCCACTTGCGGATCGACTCGTCGCGGCAATCAAGGAAGTGACCGATGAAGAGATTCGGTTTCTCATCAATACTCATATCCATGGCGACCACGTTGGCGGTAATGAAAACCTAGCGAACCTTGGCGTTTTAATTTTTGCTCACGATAACACGCGCACTAAGTTTCTTGAAGAAAGCAGTCACTTTCCACGTCAAGGCGGAAGCTTCGCGCCGCAGCAGGCAGCCGGAGGACGTCCACTAATTACTTACGACAGCGCAATCGGCTTTCATTTAAACGGTGAGGAAGTCCGTGCTTTTCTTGCACCACCTTCTCACACTGATGGTGATACTTTTGTCTATTTCCCGGAATCCGATGTACTGCATCTTGGCGATGTATTTAGAACTACGAGTTATCCCATCATCGACAAGTTTAATGGTGGCACCTTAAGAGGAACTATTGCCGCATTGGATTTGGCCATTTCTATGGCAGGGCCAGACACCAAAGTAATTCCTGGTCATGGTTTGGAGATTGTTGGTCGTGCTGAAATGCAAGAATTTCTGGATATGATTTTGGATATTCGTGATCAGGTGTACACCATGATTCGAGAAGGCAAACATCTCGATGAGGTTATGGCGGCTGCACCAGCGGGTATATACGATGCCGAGTGGGGACAGGAAGCGGGCTGGACCGCAATTGATTTTGTGCCTCTGGTTTATTATGAATTAGGTGGCGCTGGCAGACTGCTCGATCGGCAATAATTCGATTATTAAGTAGGAAATAATATGATTACAAAGACAAAAGCAATTTCAGCTACTTCCCTTTGTCTCATTTTCTTCGTCAGTGCTTTCAAGACTGTAGTCGTTAATGCTCAACAATTAGCACCAAGCGATTCTTGCGGAAATAATCCGCAAGCACTGATTAGTTTTGCGGACCCAGTTCTGGAATCTATAGTTCGTGATGCGTTGTCGATCGCTTCAGATGGTGAGCTTACTTGCGAGCTTGCTGCAGAATTGAATGCATTAAATGCTTCGGGTCCTGGCCCTACGCGCTATGTATCGGGGTCCCCCGAATGGCGCGATCCGGAGCAAGAGTTTCATGACTTGTCCGGAATTCAAAATCTTACCGGATTAACCCGTTTATCCATGAACAATCGGGGGCTAAGAGAAATAAGTCCGCTGGCCAGTCTCACTGATCTTGTGGTGCTAAATCTTCATACTAATTGGATTAATGATCTTAGCCCTCTTTCAGGAATGACCAAGCTGACAAGTCTGTTTCTCAGCGAAAATCCCCTTTCGGATATAAGCCCTTTAAGTGGACTCACAGAATTACGGGTATTGAGATTACATCGTCATGGAGATTTTATTGGCGGACAAAATCCTAGATCTTATAGAGGCGCTACTGGCATTCTTTTTACTAATGCAATTACCGATATAAGTCCGCTGGCGAAGCTAACAAAACTAGAAGATTTGAATGTGCATACACAGGAAGTAAGCGACTTGAGCCCTTTAAACGATATGACAAGCCTAATTGAATTGAGACTGGCTGGAAATACGTTTACCGATCTCAGTCCTATCCGTGGTCTTACTAGTTTGCAAAACCTGGAACTAAACCCGGGAAAATCAATCACTGACATAAGTCCCCTTGCAGGATTGCCGAACCTTGCTCGAGTCGATTTGCGCTATAACCCTGATCTAAAGACATTCGTGCATTGCTTGAGAACCCTGGAATTGGCGGAGGAGACATCGTCGAGTTAAGACACACACAAGTAACCTGTGAAGACCAGGCAAGACTGGCAGAAAAAGGTGTGGAAGTTCGAACCGAATTGTTCTCCGCCTGTAATTAGCAAATCAATTCTGGAGCTGTTATGCGCGTAGCTAAATTAAAAATAGGTTTCGTCATGTTCGCTTTAGTAGCAATGAGTCTGCATGCACAAACCGACTTGCCGCCTCTAAACGAAAGAAATCGGGCAATGACCATGTCTGGTGAATTTACCTTCGCCAGTGTTGGGGATTTAATGATTCGAAGACCCGCGTCTCAACTTGCTGATCCTGAAGTGCAGGAAGTTTTTGACCTGCTGCGAAACGCTGATTTAGCGATGGGCAATATGGAAGGGGAATTGGCAAACATCAAAGAGTTTGATGGCCCTATGAATGGGTTCGTAGGTACCCATGAGGTCGCTGCCGATCTTAAGGTCATGGGTATTGATATGGTCAATCGTGCTCAGAACCATCTATTGGATTCTGAATTCGCTGGTATGTTTTCTACTAACGCATTGTTAGACGCAGCTGGGATTATTCATGCGGGTTCAGGTAAGAATTTGCAGGAAGCGGCAGCGCCAGCTTTTTACGAAACCACAAAAGGTCGTGCAGCATTGGTTGGAACCCATGCACCTATATGGCCTGAGCATAATCGTTTAGCCGCTACGCCATTGATTGGTAACTTAGGTGGCAGACCTGGGCTTAACATGCTCAACTACAGCGAGACGATCCTTGTATCTCAAGATCAGTTTGATGCGCTGGAGCAAGTACGGGAAGGTTTTTTGCAGCAGCGCGAAAACTATGACAATCCTCGGCCATTCGCGAACGCATCCGCATCGACAGGTATTAATTTTCCAGCGTCCAGTTCCGGTAGAAATAATCCAAATTATCGTATGGTGGGAGATGGTGAGATTCCTGGGACTGTTGTCTACGATATGAACGATATCGATCTCGATCGCATTTTGAGAAACATTCGAAATGCGCGGCAACTTGGAGATTTCGTTATCGCCGCCGCACACATCCACCAAAGTCGTTCGATCGTGGAAACTCAACATCTAAGTACACGCCCTCCGGCGTTTTACGAAGAGTTAGCTCGCAAGGCAATCGATGCCGGCGCCGATGCCTTTGTCGGTACTGGGGTACAAACTCTGCGCGGCATTGAAATTTACGACGGCAAACCAATCTTCTATGGCTTGGGTGAATTTTTTAGAGAAGCACAATGGGAATTGGAAGTTGCTCTTGGCAATGCAGATGCAAACTCAAGCAGAAGAATGCAACAGTTCGCTAGAAATTTTGGCGGCTCAACCCAGTCATTAGAAAGCTTAGTTGCCATTAGTCATTACGACGATGGCGAGCTCACTGAAGTGCGACTCTACCCGACAGAGTTGGGAATTGATGGGCCAGATTCTCGTTTAGGTATCCCGCGCATGGCGGACTTGCGACACGCCCAGCAAATTCTGGAAAGAGTGGAGCGTCTTTCTGATGAGTGGGGGACCGAGATCGATATAGAAGGAGGTGTGGGAGTTATTCGAGTTAATTGATTTCTTTTAAATTTTCTGCGAGCAGTAATTTATATTCCAAAGTGAGCTGATGGTCCGTGAGTATATGCAATAAAATTATTCGACTTTGTTGTAATAGCGTTGAGCTTCTTACTCAAGTAAATATCTTATTGCTGCATTTTTTGAGCCATAGGTAACTCACAAATTCGATTCATGGTAGTAAGATCACGACTGGGGTATTCCCATTTAAGTTTTTCGCCCTCCATATAACGAGTGACAACTGGCACTAGTCCCAATGCTTCGAACTGCAAGCGACCATCGATCCATTCTGTTGTTGCACTGGTGCGAATACAAAGATTAAGGGGCCCTACAGATAGTGGGCGCACATCGTCCGAGGCGCCCGCAAGCAACCCGTCTGTGGTCATGTCATGGATAACACCGGCGGCCGTGACGACATAACGATTTCCACACTGTTCAATTCTTTCCATATGGCCAAAGCTTCCATCGCTTCTTGTTTCAATCCACAGACCTCGCATATCGGTTGCACCTTCCGGGAGCGGTTCTGTGCATCCTGCGAGAATTGGTTTTGGAAATACTTCATAGCCGCAATTTGGCGTGTGGCCTTGCGGGAAGTCATTAGCTAATAAACCTGAGCCATCAAGAACCGGCAACTCACAGTAGTTAATAATCTCTTCACTACCTAGATAGATATGGGCTGGTGTTAGATTTTGTGGGCGAGGGTAGAGCAGCAGCACGAGCGCAAATAGTAACGGCACTATGCCTACCATACCGACTACTACTAACAAAAATCGTTTCAATCCAATATTCATTGCATCCATATATAAGAAAGGCCGGAAGGATTTACATCTTTCCGGCCTTTCTTACTGGTTTAATTTTCTACTCGGATCCACCGCCTGCATTACCTGCAAGGTAAGAGCGAGCTTCGGAAACAAAGCCCTCATCGCCTTCCCAAATATTAACCAGCATCTGGTAGTGCTCACCTGCTGCGTCAGCATGACCAGTAGCGGCTTGTGCACGGGCCATACCCAATAATGAACGCGGACGATTTGGCATACGCTCAAGCGAGATTTCAAATTGCTTGATTGCGTCTTCATGGCGACCGAGGTCTACCAGCACTTCACCGTACATCTCAAATACTGGTTTAATTGGTTGGGCTGACCCACGGGGCGGTGCCATTGGCGTAATTATTTCCACCGCCTGGTCAAAGAAGCGTGCAGCCACATCAGGATGATTCATACCGGCGTGAAGTAAACCACTAACCTGGTTCGCCATGATGGCAGTGAAGCCATCTTCCCCAGCCTCAATACGACGCTTAAATTCTTGCTCAGCCGCTTGCATAGTAGCTTGATCTTCCTCGTGATAAGCAGAGAGGGCTGTCGCTAGAAGTGCATGATCTGGAGAATCTCCTGTGATGTCCTGGATTTGCCACTCTTCGGTTTCAACGATGTAACGATTCTTGGTTAGAGCAACAGTGTTGTTTGCTCGAGCTGCACCGGCTGCGCCGCGAGCTCCGCCTTCAGCAAATCCACCTTGAGTAGACATGGTTTCAATGCGATCGATCCAGAGACGAGCTTTCTCATAGTCACCTTTCTGCAGGTCGCCATACTGACCCCAGTCCAAAGAATGGATTGCATCTCCCATGCTTTGACCTGGCCGCCAAAGTTCACGAGCTGCGTCATAAGCGGATTGATTGTTGAAAGATACAAGATCCCACATGCCGTGCTGAATAAAGATATGAGTAGGCATATGTCTCGCATGTGATACCGCGGGTGCGATTTCGGCATAGCGATAAGCAGCTTCCAAGGCCAGTGGCGCATGAATCGGATCGTCGAACGAGTGAATCGTGTAGTGTGCTGCACCTGGATGCATTGGTTTTCTGCTGAAGATATCTAATGCAATGGTTCCTGCGCGAATCGCCATGCGATTATCAAGGTCGCGATCAGGAGTTACTGCACGGGCACTTAATACTGATAAAGCGTAGAAAGCAGCCACTTCGTCGTCATCTGGAAAGCTCTCATAGAGATCTCTCATTGCTTCCATATAGCCGAGCTTGCGATCTCCTATTTCCCCTTCGCCCCAAAGAATTTCTACGGCCTTAAGAAATCCCTTTTCACGAGCTGTTGATGCTTTAGCCATCCGAATTTCCGCTGTCGGACCAAGACGCTCCAGTGCAGCTCGAGGTTCAGTAGAATCCATGTTTGAGAAGAGAGGATGGTTGTATGCAAGTGACTCACCCCAATAGGCCATAGCAAAGTCAGGCGCTATCTCCTGTGCAGCCCGGAATTGCTCTTGGGCTTGTTCCCAGCCAAAGCTGTGCAGAATTGCTACTCCTCGCAGGAAGTGCTGTTGAGCTTCGCCAGATTCTGAGGTTGCGAAGTCGATTGAGCCGACGCTATCGAACTGAGCATTTACTGGTGCTGCCAGGATTGAAAAGATGGCGAACAGCGCGAACGATTTCAGTAACTTCATAGTCTTTCTCCTTTAAATGAATGGGCCGGAGTAATTATTTTTGGGTGATATCTCACTACTATCTCCGTCTGATCTTTTTTTATCTTTCTTATACCGCCATATTACTCACTTCGCCTGCTGTATTCACTGTCCAGCTTTGAATTCCTGGGTTGTGATAAAAAGCATTGGTGCCGCGATCTGCAATCACTGCTTGGCGGGTTAGCTGGACATTTCCGGCGCTATCGGTGGCGCGGCTCTGGAGTATTGCTTCTCCACCATTCCATTCCCAGGGGATGCTGAATCGGGTGAGGGACTTATCCCATTGCTCACTTTCTATCAGGGCATCTGCCCAGCTGCGTCCCCCGTCAGCACTGACCTCAACCAGACTTATACTGCCGCTGCCGGACCAGGCTATACCGGTAATCTTATATAGCCCTGTGCCTTGAAGGGTCATTTCTCCTGAAGGAGAAGTAATCAGTGATTTTGTCTCCATGGGAAAAGTGAATTGGCGACTACTGCGATCCGGCAATGTGTCAGTGTACTTGCTGGTCTCATCGCGGAATTGAGCAGGAGCATTGGTTAGCTTGATTTGGGTTAGCCATTTCACGCTGATATTACCTTCCCAGCCGGGAACGAAAAGACGCATTGGATAACCCTGTTCCGGCCGAACTGGCTCGCCATTTTGGAATAGCGCGACCAGAACATCATCGAGTGCTTTTTCCAGAGGAATCGATCGTCCCATGCTAGCGGCATCGGCGCCGACGGCGGCTATCCACCTTGCTCCCGATTGCACGCCCGCTTCATCCAACAAAGTGGATAATGAGATACCGGTCCATTCTGAACAGGACACCAGACCGTGAATGCTTTGGGCCGTGCCGCCCGGAAGGCCTTGGGTGTTGGACCTGCCATTACCGGAACATTCTATGAAATACACCTTGCTCATCATCGGATACTTGAGCAGATCCTCATATTCGAACACCAGAGGTTGTCTGACCATGCCATTAATCACTAGTTTGTGGCCGGCAGGATCTATATCGGGCACGCCCGCGTGGTGGCGCTCAAAGTGCAGACTATTTGGGGTAATGATTCCTTGAAGGTGCTGCAATGGTGTGCGCGAGATACCCCCGCCTGGATAGGTTGGATTAGGGGCGCCAGCTATTCTCTGCAGCCCAGCGTGGCGCGAAGGTTCGCCATAGGAGCTGGGTCCCGGGCCAGGAAACTTCGACCAGTTTGGGATTTCCAGGCCGTCCTCGGCTCCTAATACCGAATTGGAAACCGCCATTCCCATGCCAGTTAATCCCATGCCAAGCAAATGGCGTCTATTGATCAGTCCATTGCCGGCGACTTTTTCCAAAACATTCTTCTTCATGACTGACTCCTGTTGCTGAAGGAGAGAAGACAAATTTTTCCTATTCTATCTAAGGAATAGCTTCCTGCGTAGCTCGGCTTGCTTCTTCTACTTCATTCTTTAGCAGAGCTTCTAGTGAGATGCCTTCCTTAGCGAGCCTCTTTGTCTTAGTAAATAGTAGACAACACCTAAAAACAGAAGGAAGAAATAACCTAGAGCCGGTGCAGTGTTATCTCTCACGGCAATAAAAATAAACAATGTACCCATTACGATATTTACCACAGCGGTAATCCAAAGCCACTTCTTGCTTAGTTTAAATTGGGCGTTGTTGTAATGGTCGGGAAGTTTTTTTGGTAAGAGCACCAGGGCAATACCCCATATTATTCCATATAACATCCATCCTATGACTGAAACCGAAGCGTATTGCGCGATGTTTCCCTGAAACGGATTCCAGCAAGGATAACCACCGCAACCAGAATAATTGTTGTATCGGGTTCCCCAGTGCGGCGGCTAACGCGATTAAATATATCTGGGTAGATCCTATTTCGTGCTACTGCAAAGAATGAGCGAGAAGCGGTGATGATAATCATGTTTATAGAAGTACCGGCGGGGAAATAATGCAGCAAGAGTAATGGCTGTGGAATACCATTCAGGTAAAAAAGTCGCGGCGGCAGCGCTTAAAGGTGCGGCGATCGCACCCAGTTCCTGCCAAGGAATTAGTCCCGGAACGACGAAAGTCACTGAGATATAAATAAAAGCGACTATAAGAAAAGTATAAAAAGTTATTAATGGAATGTTCTTGGCAGGATTCCTGATTTCCTCCGTTATGGCCAGCAGCATAGTGAAACCGGTATAGGAAAAGTAAGCAGGCACCGCTGCTGACAAAACTGCGTTCCATCCCATGGGAGCCATCGGTATTAACAAATCCAAATCTATATAAAACAATCCGCCTAATGAGAGAATTAAAAGTGCAGTGACGAAGATTGACACCATCACCATCTGTATTTTTACACTGGAGCGAATTCCTAACAGGTTAATTACCATGATGACTACAACTACCGTTACTGCGACAGTCAGTCGACTGGCATCTGGCATAAAAAACGCAAAATAATCAGCAAAGCCGTAAGCGAGAATAGGGCCACCAACCAACGCTCCCAACATCGCGGCCCAGACTTTAAGAAAGCCAAGTAGTTTGGGTGTAAAACTGTACTGGTGAATACATAGTCTGAAGCACTTACCGGTAGGATGCTACCGACCTGTGCAGCGACTAAGGTATTAAAGAAAGCGGGGATGATCGCAATCAGATAGGCAATGAATACTGCTGGTCCTGCAATACCCGCCAGATTGCCAGGAAGAATAAAAATAGAAGCGCCGACGACGTTTCCAACCATGAGGAAAACAGCGCCAGCCAATCCTACTTTCCGTTGTAGACGCACACCACTCATTTATTATTCCATTTATTCAAATTTTCTTAGTTGGTTGGAAGATGCTTTCCCTTTCAGGCACGAATGCCATCACTTAATGATTCGCAAAACAGATCGATGTGGTCTTGAGTAGTGGCTGTCGATAAACAACCTGCCATGTTTCCGCCAATCCAAATGCCATTCCCAATAAGATAGTTCCGCAGTTTCTCCATAAAAACTCTTTCATCTTCTTTTACTACGATGTCGGTAAAGTTATCCATGGGGCGATTATGAAATCTAACAGCAAACAGTGAACCTTTTCCGATTACTTGCCCGAAAATATTTAAATCATTTAATGTTGATGTGACTTGCTGTCTCAACTTATCACCCATCGCATTAAGTTGATCGAATTTTCGAGTATCCATAGCAGACATAGCTGCTTTTCCTGCTGCCATAGTGATTGGATTGCCATTAAAAGTACCACCGTGGGGTAGGCGTGCAGTTCCGCCGTCTCCAGGTTCAAATACAGACATGATGTCGGCTCTTCCGGCAATTGCGCCGACTGGAAAACCTCCGCCGATGATCTTCCCTAAACTTGTGATGTCGGGTTTTAAACCAAACATGCCCTGACCACCTGAGAAGCCCAAGCGAAAACTGATCACTTCATCGAAGGCTAATAAAATTTGGTATTGTTTCGATAATCGCGCCAGGGTCGCCAGATATTCTTTTGAAGGCGAACTCATGCTTAATGTTTGCGGCATCAAGTCGATCATGATGCAGGCCAGACTATCGGCATGTTGTTGCACGATGGTTTCGGTTGCATCGGATTCATTAAATGGAAGTGGAATAACTTCGCGGAGAACTGAATTCGGAGTTCCAAAACTATAAGGCGTGGATCGGGGTACTAATCCTTCGCGATCTTCTGGGCGGTTCTTGAGACTAACTTCTGCAAAATCATAGGACCCGTGGTAAAGCCCTTCTATTTTGGCAACTTTTGGTTTACCGGTAAAAGCCCGCGCAGCTTTTAACATGTTCATAACTGCTTCTGAACCAGAATTACAAAATCGAATCTTTTTAAAGGATTCGACGCGATCACAAAGCAGCTCTGCTAATTCTATTTCTGCTTCTGTAGTAAATGAGCAAGCTGTTGCTTTTGTAATTTGCGCATCTACAGCTTTTCTAACTGGTTCGAAACAATGACCGTGAAGTAATGATGTATAGTTGTTATTGAAATCGATATAGCGATTTCCATCTACGTCAATGACTTCTGCACCTGACGCTTCATCGAGATAAATTGGATAAGGTTTTAGCGCGATTGTTGTCCTGCTGTTTCCATCAGGAAGGACTTGTTGAGCCCGCCGATACAATGCGGCGGATTGCGAATTGAGGTTTGGATACTCCATACAGAATTCCTGCTATTTGAGTATTGCCAGAAGATTGCTAATCATATGAGAAAACTGACCCCTAAGCCCGCAATATTTGATACAGTCCATTTCGCCTATGAGAAGTTTCAGCCTATTTTTATTATTAGTCGTTGCTCTGAATTCGATCCAGACTTTTGCCCAGTCTGATAGGCGTCAGCTAGAAGAGCTTTTGGCTGACTATTGGTCTTATACGCTGCAGGAAAGTCCTACGCTGGCCACCCGTGCTGGAGTAAACGATTTTAATCATTTGCTGCCTCAGGTTTCTCCGGTTGATCAAGCACGAAAGCTGCGTTCAGAAGAAGCATTTCAGGAACGATTAAACTCAATCGATCGAGATAGCCTTAATCGAGATAATCAGGTTAATTATGATTTATTAGATTGGGAGCTTGGTCGATCGATAGATGGGATGCGTTTAAATACCTCACGAATCCCTTTTAATACATTTTCCAGTTTCTTCTCTGGAGCTCTAAGAGCAAGCTTCGGTATCAATATGAATACCGAAGAAGATTATCGCGATTACATTGCACGCATCGAAGAATTTCCTCGCTACTTCAATGAAAACATTGAAAACATGCGACAAGGAATACGCGATGGTTTTGTCTTACCAAAAATAATTATCGGTGGTGTACTGCCAACTGTTCAGGCCCAGGTTTATGACAATCCTGATGACAGTAGTCTAGCTGATCCAATACTTGATATAAATGAACGTCTTCCTGAAGCAGTTAGAACACAAATAATAAATGATACACGCAATGCTATTCGAACTTATGCTATTCCATCTTTTAGGCAGCTAGTCACTTTCCTCGAAGAAGAATACTATCCAGCTGCTACGGAAGGCATTGCGGCTACCGATCTGGAAAATGGCGAAGAGTATTATTCCCATCAGATTCGCGTTTATACAACGCGCACCGATTTAACCGCCGATGACATCCACGAAATTGGTTTAAGTGAAGTAACGCGAATTCGAAGTGAGATGGATGCGCTTATTGAAGAATCGGGATTCGAGGGCAGCTTCGGAGAGTTCACTGAATTTTTAAGAACTGACCCGCAGTTCTATGCAGAGACCGCGGAAGAGTTGTTGCAGGCTGCATCTTTCGTTGCCAAAAAAATTGATTATCGAATGCCGGAATTTTTTGGTCGATTACCGAGAACGCCTTACGGAGTCGTTCCCGTTCCTGATGAAATCGCACCCAATTTCACAACTGCTGCATACAACTATGCAGTCGTCGGTGGTACCCGCGGTGGCGCCTATTGGGTTAATACTTACGCACTTGATCAAAGGCCGCTTTATGAACTCCCGGCATTAACCGCTCACGAGGCCGTACCTGGCCATCATCAGCAGAATGCTATCGCCTCAGAGATTGAGGGCGTGCCAGAATTTCGAAAGGTGCTTGGCTATTCAGCCTTCGGAGAAGGATGGGGTTTGTACTCTGAAAAACTGGCCATAGATATGGATATCTATGAAAACGAGTACGAACATTTTGGTCGCTTAAGTTACGAAATGTGGCGCGCCTGTCGCTTAGTAATCGACACCGGCATTCATGCCAAGGGTTGGAGTAGACAACAAGCTTTAGATTATCTAGGTGACAATACTTCTTTATCCCAAGCTAACATACGAGCAGAAGTGGATCGGTATATTTCCTGGCCAGGACAAGCCCTAGCTTACAAACTTGGCGAAATGAAAATACTTGAGTTAAGAGCACGCGCCGAGACTGAATTGGACGATCGTTTCGACATTCGGGAATTTCATGATGTCGTGTTAGGTCAAGGCGCGCTTCCTTTAGATTTGTTGGAACGGGTTGTTAATCAGTATATAGAAGAAGCTCTTTAGTATTTTTTACAACAATTGCATTGAAGACTGCTGTCCTGTTTAGCCCCGATATACTTGCGGCTTAAGGTTCACATCTTTAATACACTCATGGATCAAGCCAAACTTTTCTGTTGTTCTTCCTTGGTAGCAACCCAATCCTTATCAGCCACATCCCATTCGCGTGCAATATAAATAAACGGAGTATCGATAATAGCAATAAGCACTTTGAAAAAGTACTTTGCCAGTGCAAGTTGCATCGCGGTTTCAAAATCAACCACACCCCACCAAACAACAATTCCATAAATAACTGTGTCTAGCGCTTGGGAGCAGATGGTGGAAACATTGTTGCGTAGCCATAAATGTCTGCCTTGGGTTTTATTCTTTATTTTGTGAAACATCCATACATCGAACCGTTGGCTGATCAAATAAGCCAATAAGGAACCCAGAACGAAGCGTGGCGTGAAACTGAAAAGTGTTGCAGTCGCCGCGTGCATGCTCTGAGCGAGACTCGCAGTTTCCGGATCGGTTGCCGGTAAATAGAATAGGCTCATGCTAATCATCACGATGATAATTACGCTTACAGTGAAACCGATCATGACAGCTCGGGTGGCTTCTGCTTTGCCGTAACGTTCGCTCAATAAATCCGTTGCGAAGTAGATACTTGAGTAGAGAATAACCCCCATGCTGGTTTGCAGGCCGAAAATCTCAGTTAGTTTTGGTCCTTGAAGGTTGGCCAGTAGCAAGCTTATGACGATGGAGGCATATAGGCCCTGGCGACCAAAGAATCTGAACAGAAGAATGGCAAAGGTTAGATCAACAGCAATGGTAGCAAACCACAGCAGCTCTTGATTCATCTGAAAAATATCTGCAAGGGTCGACATGATTATGGTGGAAGTCCTACTGATTTAAGTCAATCTAGTCATTGTTAACGATCGCTCGGACGATCATCCAGTATAATAGCAAGATTCAACATAGCCTGAGCCGCCAGATTTGGTAAACTTTTCACCACAGTGGTAATCCAGAGAGACTAGCTTTATGAAACGATTCTACGAACTCGGTCAATCAGTGTACTTTTGGCTGGCGGGAATAGTGTACTTGGTAATGATGGAAGGTATTGCCCTTTACTACCAGTATGTTCTGCAATTCTTCCCTTGCGCACTCTGTGTTCAGGTTCGAGCTTGGGTGGTTGGTGCAATTGTCAGTGCTGGAGTCAGTGCCTATTTTAAAGCGACATTCTGGATTCGCTTCGTTGGACTTAGCGCTACCATATTTTTTATGAGTGGTGCACTTTATACCAGTTGGAATGCCTGGGGTGTGGAGAACGGAACGGTGATTTCAAGCTGTACGATTGGTGCAGGATTTCCGACCTTTATGCCTCTTGATCAATGGATCCCCTTTTTCTTTGGTGCCGATGGTCCCTGCGGTCAGTCGCCGGAGATGTGGCTCGGCCTTTCCATGGTTGAAACGCTGCTAATTACAATCGGCGTTCCCTTAATCGTTCTAATCGCTCAGTGGTTGATGCATATACCACATGCAATAGTTTCCACAATACGATTTGCAACATCATAAAAACAAGGGAAAGCCCTCGTCGTTTTCAATGAGGATTTTGAAATGATAAATCAAATTCGTTTCTTCTCGTTCGCTGTATTTAGTTTTATTGTTTTAAATGTCAATTTTGCCTGGTCGCAAAGCAGTATTAGCAACCAGTACTCAGTTATTGAAGCTTCATCTGACTACTCTGAAGCAATCGCTAAATCTCGGGATGAAATAAAAGTGCTAATGGATGCTGGTGCGCCAGGAGTGTCCATTGCCGTCGGTGTAGATGGTGAATTGGTTTGGGCGGAAGGATTTGGCTACGCGGATATAGAAAATTCAGTTCCAGTTACCTCCCTTACTAAATTCCGCGTTGGCAGCGTTTCAAAAACCATGACTTCCATTGCTCTGGGAATTCTTTATGAAGAAGGACTGATTGATTTAGATGCACCGATTCAGCAATACGTTTCCAGCTTTCCAGTAAAAGAAAAAGGAATAGTAACAACACGTTTGCTTGCCTCACATCGCGCTGGGATTCGTCACTATCTTTCGGATATGTCGGATAATTTTGTTCAGGATCACTATGAAAACGTAGTCGATGCCTTAAAAATCTTTGCTGACGACCCACTGCTATCTGTACCTGGTGATGAGTACTCCTATTCCAGCCATGGTTATAATTTATTAAGTGCAGTTTTGCAGGAAGCCAGTGGTGTTGAGTTTTTAACTTTGATGCGAGAAAGGGTATTTGGTCCACTTAAGCTAATTGAAACCGTTGCTGACCATACCGATCACATAATTACTGGACGAGCTGCACCTTATGCAAGAAGAGATGGCCGCTTAGTCAATGCTCCTTTTGTTGATAACAGCTATAAGTGGGCCGGAGGTGGTTTTATCTCAACGCCTTCTGATTTGGTAAAATTTGGTTTCGGTGTTTTCAATAACGGCATACTAAAAGACGAAACGATTGAATTGCTGCTTAGTCCGCCAATTTTGCCTAATGGGACGATTGCCGACCAAAACTACGGATTGGGGTGGAGAACGTTCAACGACGACGGCCCCTGGGTTGGGCATACTGGGGGTTCAGTGGGGGGCAATACGCTATTCACGATGAACCCCAACGCCGGCGTAGTTGTTGCTGTTGTTTGCAATCTATCCGGGTGTCTTGGCGCTAACCGAAATCTAAACATTATTGGGTCTTACTTCGCCGAGCAATCTACCAATCTTCCGTAACTAATTTTTGGTGCTTGCGTCTCAGCCCTGGAAAAGCACCAGGGTACTTCGTTACGAATAATCTATTCTGCTTAATTGCGCTGCTAATCTAATCTGAATACACAGCGTTTTATTTCTGGATCGACATGGACGATAATCCAGATTAGCGTCGTGTTGGGCAATGGAAAGGGAGTAATGAGGAAAGGCGATAGCATTAAGTATTTGGCAGTGGTCATTATTGTCTTCAATACCACTTTCAGCTTTGCTCAACTTCAATACCAGGAGCGCTTACCGCGGGATGTATTTGATGTAGCGGCCCCCTCTACCAGAGTTACTGGTACTCCCGGCGATATGGCCTATTTGGAACGGAATTGCCGTGCCATTGCCACCGATAACCTCCGTCAGCGCATTGTTAATACTGCGATTCAGGAATGGTCTTACTTTGGCCATGCTCTTTATGATCTAACCCATACCCGGGACGACAATCCCGATTATCGCAGGCGCCCCTGGACTCGACCTCGAATTGATTATAATGAAGCTATTCGTGTCGTGGATTCCATTGCGGGTATTGGTCATCCACTCCGAACAGCGCCTGGATCTTGGAAAAACAGAATCAATCCTGGCTTGATCGCGGTGCCGGATCGCGCTGGCGTGACCCCTGGTCGGCTGCATTTATATCCTGGGTTATGTGTGAATCTGGATTAGGCGATGACCGACGCTTCCGTCGCGCTATCGCTCACCACAGCTATATAGATCAGGGTATTCGTGCACGCAATGACAATGAAAGTCTGTCTGCTTACGTGGCTTATGATTCTGGCGAGTTGGCAATAGAGCCTGGCGATCTGCTTTGTCGGGGTATGCGGCCTAACTATCAATCCCTGGCTGCACGCCAATCACAAATGGGAGTGGGAGCTCGTACTCACTGCGACATAGTCGTAAACTTGATTCAGACAATAATCAGATCATGCTAATTGGAGGCAATGTGCGTGGCTGGGTTCGATTGAAACTTTTGCCGGCGGATATTAACGATAATGGTTATCTTGAAGCCGCACCCTACAACAGCCGTCGCATATTCGCCCATCTGAAATTACAAGCGGATTCCATTCCCAACAACGCCTTGGAACTATCGCCTTCCATCCAGTCATTATCATGCCAGGAAAAGGGTAGCTTATCGCGAGTCGTCGATAGTCCGAACTGCTCTTAATAAATCATCTGATTAGCATATAATTCAATCAATCGTTGATTAATTGGAGCGCGTCATGTCGGATGTAATCACCACCGATCAGTACAACTTCGACTTTAAGG
>BPDI01000009.1 GCA_019654215.1 Gammaproteobacteria bacterium
ATTGTATTTCCCGTTCCAGTTATCAATAGGTAACCACACTTCGAAATTTACTTGCGGTGAAGTAATGCCAACTACTCGGCAAAAAGCTGGAGTGATGAGCGTGCTATTTGAGCCTGAAGAAGTAAAACTATTCGCTTCGATTACTTCTGCAGATGAAATAGTTGTATCTGGCAAAGAAGTATTGGTCAGCACCACGCAGGATTGTCTTAGATCACTCGATTGTTGCGCTAGCAATGAATTGGAGAAACCGATTAGCGCCATAGTTGCTATTAAAGTTGGAAGAATTCGATTTGTTCCTTGCATTGTGAACACCTGCTGACTTTTTAGGATTTTTTAGGAAGAAGGATTAATGTGGAAGTTGTTGCGATATATTGCTGGTAAGCTGGATCGGCCCCCCATCGTTTTTGGCCCCCTTCTTCTAGCAATCTTACTCCGCTTATTTTTACTAATAGAAAGATGACAAAGATTGGAGAGATTAATGTCATGTACTGCCATCCCACCAGTGTGGGTAAAGCAATAATTCCTATCCCTAGCCAGAGAACAATTTCCCCAAAATAGTTGGGATGACGAGAGTATGCCCACAAACCAGTTGTTATGAATTTTTCTGCATTGTCCGGATTCTTGCGGAATTTAGTCTTTTGTTGATCAGCAATTACTTCAATCGCGAATCCAACTACCCACAGTAACATTCCTATAGCTAACCAAATTCCCAATGGCCGGGGAACTCATTGAAGTGATAGCTGCCAATCCTGCGGCCATGGTTATAAATACCCAGGCGCCACCTAATGTGAAAGTAAACAAATAGCGCCAGAAGCGTTTCTTCATTTCGTCAAAGCGACGATCCTTTCCCGCTCTCTTAACACGCATAAAAAGAAAGCTACCAAGGCGTGCGGCCCAGATTGAGATGAGGATACAAATGATTAAGCCGCGTAGATCCAACAAAGGATGCATTACCGCAGCAACGGCAACCGTGGCGATATAGGAAATGGAGCCGACCAGATCAAAATAGTGTTCGGTTTGAAAAATAAAGCTCGGGACAAAAACAATCCAATGCAGCAGAAAGCCAATACTTGCGCAAATGGCGAACAGGGGAACGAGAGGAACGGGAAAAGCTTCCTTGGCTACCTGCCCAGGCAAGGCCGCCACTAAAGCAAGACTGCAAGAATGCCAATGATTGGTTTTAGCACAATAAGCTCCTAAATAAGTTAAAAATCTACACGAGCCAGTGCTATGCCACTTTCTCCGGCCACTGCATACAACAGATAGACTATGCCGTCTTCAATGTGGAGTGCAGGATCGCGCAATTGGTTTACTATTCCATACGCCGTAGACCGCACTGATGGTTCAAGTGGGGCGTTTGCACCCTCCCAATCAAACTCTGGTGCAGTACCACGTTTCCTCGGATTCTTCCCATTCCATCCATCGCCACTGATATCGTTTGTGCTAAGCAAAATCTTTCAGGCCATCGCCAACCCGTGTCCAGACACGTACAAATAATTACCGCGTTTCATTACTGCTGAATGCCGCATAGTAGGCTCAAACAAACGTGGACCTTCTTCGAAGTCTGTGAATCCGTCTTCTGAACGGTAGAACTGTCCTGGCATTGCTAAAACATAAGTCAATCGTCATGTTCAAAAGCCGCATATAGGTGCGGCCCAAGTTTTCTTCTCTAGCAAAAAAATCGATACCATCTTTAGAAGTGGCTACCGTGAATGTTGGAATGCGGGCCCTTCTAGTCCGTGGTAATACATGATGATGGTCTGAGTTTCGTCATCCACATGGACATCCGGTGATGCAATATGGGAAGAGTAAATTCAAGGGCTAAGTCATGGGAAACTGGAGATCCTAGACCGGAAACCCCACGCCGAGCAGCAGTAAGTTGGGCTAATTGTTCTCACTTATTGGGGTGGAACAGGCGCAAAATAGGAGTGCTCAATTTTGAGACTTCCTGGTGCATAAATATTCCAGGGTCCTGTAACTCATCTGCATACGCGAGCCTAATGTAAAGACCTTTGTGATCGGCGAAGTATAAATAGTATTTACCCAGAGGATTTTCAATCCACTCAGGAACTTTAATTAACGAGGGTCCCTGAATATTCACGCCAATCTTGGGTGGAGATCAGGCCCAATAATTGGTTTGTCCAGTAATCTGGTTACTTTTACGAAGTTAGGTCTGGCTGTTGGGCTTGAGCTAGAGAAATGTTGATCAGAAAAACGGCTAAAAAGCCAAAGGCTTTAATCAGTAATCTCAATTTGGCAGTCATAGCGATTCTCGGTATTTATTCTTATTGATCTAAGAGTAAAAGGGGAGGCCCGAAATGTCTACCGACCTATGTTTCCGGTTTCATGCCGGGTTTTAGGCATAAGAAAAATTGGTTATGAGGAAGTAGGGAACAAGTGATGTCTGAGCCAGTTCCTATAATGTTGGTTAACAAAGTTATCGAAAATATTTCTTTCCTGTCAGAGTGACCGAGGCAACAATTTTTGATGGCTTTTATCTGGTTAGGTTTATCTAGTTTATTGATCAGTCAAGCCAGAACTCATCTTCTTACGAGCCGCTGGTAAGTCGACAAATTCTCCTTCGCGATTTTTGCTCGCTGCAGTCATTGCTTCTTTTATTTCATCTTTCTGCAACATGCTGGCATTCCAAATTCCGATATAATCAAGCGTATCAGCAGTACTATGATCGCGAGCGTAATTTATAATGCGTTTGCTACCATAAATTGCCAGAGGTGCTTTGCTGGTAATTTCTTTGGCAATGGCCATAACCGCTTTCAGCATCGTTTCCTGATCTGGAAAAACTTCATTTACTATGCCTAAAGACTTCGCTTCCTTTGCACCCATAGGTCTGCCGGTGTAGGCAAGTTCTTTTACAATGCCTTCCGGCAGTAATTTTGTAATGCGTGGGAAAGTACCGACATCCGCGGTCATGCCGATATTTATTTCGAAAATAGTTAAGAACGCATCTTCGGTCATGTAGCGCATATCGCAGGCGGTAATCATGTCGACGCTACCGCCGATTGCGCCGCCCTGGATTGCTGCCAGCACGGGAATTCGACAATTATCTAGGCTAGTAAATGCATCTTGCAGATACTTCACAGTGTCCAAGAACTTTGCACCATGAAGTCGATTGGGTTTCGCCTGAGTTTCAGGATCATCACTGATAGAAACACTGCTGCCAAATACCGAAGTATCCATGCCCGCAGAAAAATGTGGACCAGTTGAAGAAATGACAATTACTCGAGCGAGAGATTCTTTGTCGATCTGATTAACTATAAGCGGCAAGTCGTCCCAGAATTCCGGAATCATGCTGTTGCGTTTATCTGGACGATTTAAAACGATGTGGGCAATATTGTTCTCTATGGAAACATCCAAACAATTCGATTCCATTTTCTACTCCTTAATAACTTAGTTTCTGCGGCAATGAAAATCGACGGCTTCTTTTCCGCTAGTAACGTTTTCTACTACGGCTCCCCATGTCATGACACCCGATGTGGCCATGCGTCGGCGTCTATCTTCCATATAGGCAGTAAATCTAACCTGACTAGGGCCAGATAATACTGCTTCAATATCCATTAGTACGATGCGGTAATACTTGGCTATGAAGTCTTTGGTGAATTGCGCTCGCCATTTATAAGCATCCAAAGCTTCTTCGTAGCGTGGATTGCCCTCCAGTTCGGAATTGTTCCAGGCGCTACACATGGCGCGCACGTTTGCCATTTCGCTGTTGTTTATAAAACTTCGAGCGTTAGAAATGGTGATAAATATGTCCTGCAATTGCGAGTCGTTAATCGAAAGTTCCGTTTTTGTTTGTGCCGGGCGGTCAGCGATTTCCTGCATTAAACGATTCAGGACAGCGCGATCGATTTCTTCTGGCGCAATGGTCGGAACCAATACGTTTAATTCCCTGGGTTCTTCATTGCCCAAGGTGCGAATTTCCTGCAGGCGACTGTTTGCATCCAAGCTGCCATCTACTGGTACTTGGAATTCATCTTGTGCGTATATAAGTATGCTTATGCTTAATAACAACCCGCTTTGTGTTAGGAACTTCAACATAATCGTAATGGCTGGTGAGTTTACTGGCTTCTTCTTATTTCAGTAGGCTCTAGCTGAGGATAATCGATACCTAACTGTTCAAGGTAAGTGTCGAAACGGCTTGGGTCGTAATATAGCTCTTCTAGTAGTGGTCGATACTCCGTCATGATGTCGGCATTTTTTTCAATGGCCGGCGGATCATCTCGGCCAATGAAAGGTGTGTAAACCTCATCGACAGTTTGTACATCATCGAAATATGCCTGCGCATCTTCAACCAATGTTTCTGATTGCAATAAATCCAACATGGTTGTGGCAATTACCTTTGCTCCGGCTATCGCACCTTTATGGGCGATTGGTGTAGCCATGGCCATGGCACTGGACCAATGATGTCCTTGTAATCCCCTCACGTTAGATGGAAAGCGTAAGGTGACAGTTGGCACATTCCAGGATACATCGCCAATATCATCAGAACCCCCAGAAACGGGTTGTTCTAAATCCGGAATGATGCCTGATAATTCGGTGGCTAATCCTTGAGGTTCATCAGAGCCCATTAGTTCCTGCAGTGCGCGAGCAAATTGCTGATCGTCTTCAGACCATTGCGGTAGTCCTATCCGCTGAATGTTTTCATCCATAGCAATTGCGATGGGCTGATTGAAATGACGAGGGTATGCAGCTCCAATAATTCGTCTAGACATGGATGTGTCAGACATGAGTGCCGCGCCTTCGGCAATTTGATGCAACGTGTCAAAGTTTTCACGAATACCATCGGCGGTCACTTCGCGAATGAAATACCAGACGCTGGCGGAAGAAGGAACAACATTTGGTTGGTCGCCACCATTACTAATCACATAATGGGATCTTTGTAATGGATGTAAATGTTCGCGGCGAAAATTCCAGGCGATATTCATTAACTCTACAGCGTCTAATGCACTGCGACCTTCCCATGGGTCACCGGCACCATGGGCCGCTTCTCCATCGAATAGATATTCGACGGAAACTAATCCAGTTCCTCGCGCACGCCCCCAACTCACACTTAGGTTATTAGATACGTGCGTAAATAAAACAGCATTGACGCCTTCGAATAAACCATCTCGGGCATACCAGGCTTTAGTACCCAGTAATTCTTCTGCAATGCCAGGCCAAATCACGATGGTACCAGGCAAGTTTTCCCGCTCCATGAGTTCTTTTACTGCCAGTGCGGCAACGATGTTGACGGCTTGGCCAGAGTTGTGACCTTCCCCGTGTCCTGGTGCCCCTTCGATCATAGGTTGACGGAAAGCAACGCCCGGCATTTGTGAAGATCGAGGAATACCATCTACATCAGAACCAAGAGCGATTACTGGCTCGCCACTACCCCAAGTGCCCCACCAAGCAGAAGGAATGCCAGCAACGCCCAGTTCAACCTCGAAACCATTTTCTTCGAGTAATTCTACGAGGTAGCGTTGAGTTTCAAATTCCTGGAAGCCGAGCTCTGAAAAGGAAAACAAGCTATCGACTATTTCTTGGGTGAGTTTCTGCATGGATTCGACTGAGGCTACTGCTTCCGCTTTTAGTCCGGTAAAGCCATCCTGCGCCATCATCGATCCCGCCGGCAACAAGCCGGGCAGTCAAGCAGATAATTATTGTTTTTCGAAAGTTCATTACACACCCCACGCAACCAGTTCGTGCATAAATTTATTTGTAATAAAGGCAATTAGGGTACGCTGTTTTCCGGCTCTGCACCAGCGCATCTATCCCATGTATAAGCCTTGAAAGTAGTAGTTAAGAGAATGAAATGGCAGCCGCTCTACTAGTTAAGCTAGATTAGTAGGAGATACCAATGGAAGCACTATTCGCAGATGTGAACTGGCTAGCTGTGGGTGTCAGTACGATTATTAGTTTTATATTAAGCGGGCTTTGGTATTCACCAAAAATGTTTGGCACCAAGTGGGCGAAAGGAGTCGGAGTAAATGTCGATGCTGATGCTAAACAACCGATGCCAGCCTTGGTCACCCAATTTATTGGAACTTTGTTGTTTGCCTGGGTAGTAGCTTTGGCTTATACCAATGGGTCAATAGCATCGATAGTGCTAATAAGTATTACGTTCTTCTTTTTATTAGTAGCAGCGAATCTTTTTGCTGAACATTCGGTTTATGCGGCAGTTGTGGAAGGGATGTTAATAATCACCATGGGGTTAATCATGGTGGTGTGCAATATTTTTCTATAGCAAGAAATTAGTGGGAGCACCTGGGAGTTAGAAGTTTGCGATCTTCCACGCGTTCTGATTCCTTCGCGGGGTCAGCAGGATCTAGTCATGACAATTGATATCGAGAATCGGTAAATACTGGAAGAGTAAGAAATAGGATCTTATCTTGGTGGATTTCACTACTAATTCTTGATTTTGAGTAAAGACGATTACTTATCAGTAGTCATTAGCCATACATTTTGTTCAAAGCCGAATCCAATTCAGGGTCAGCTAATTGGAGTTCCAATTCATTCATGCGTATTGATTGAATGTTTGCGCTAGGAAGTAAGGCCGCATCTGCCATTTCCCCAAACATGAGTCTGACCAGGCTGCTGGGAATTCTGGGCAAGCGAAATCTTCCGATAGATCGGGCAAGCGCTTGAGAAAAATCTCGACTGGATACTGGTTGATCAGCAACAAAATTCAGTGGACCGATAAATCTATCTTCTTCAAGCAAATGTTTAAGAATATTTACTGTGTCTCTTAAAGATATCCAGCTTAGTATTTGCCTACCAGAACCAATGGATCCAACGCAGGCCAAACGCAAAGGTAATACCAAATTTTTCAGTACACCGCCATTGGGGTTTAGCACCAAGCCGAAACGGAGATGAACAGTGCGGATTCCCACTTGAATAACTTTTTCTGTTGCTGCTTCCCATTTTGCTGCAAGACTGGCGAGAAAGTCATAGCCTGCTGGGCTGTTTTCATCAAAGATTTGTGTTTCATCAGTGCCGTAGTAACCGATGGCAGAGCCTGACAAAAATACTTTTGGGTAGGTGGGAAGCTTCGTGATTGCTTCACTTAAGGCATGAGTTAACTTGACTCGACTATCCACGATCTGTTTTTTTACTTTTCCATTCCAACGTTTTTCGGAAATATTTTGACCAGCAAGATTAACAATCCCATGCAACGGAATTGAGGGATCCAGATGCATGTAATCTGAATCTTGTAAGTAGTAAAACGGACCTTCACTTTTGTTTCGTTTCAGATGGTAGACGTTATAACCACTGGTGAGAAGTGTTCGCGAGAGAGCGCTTCCAATCATGCCGCTAGCACCGGTAATAAGAATATTTTTTCCTGAGGAGTCGTTACCCTCGATTATAGAAGTTTTTGAGAGTATTGTTTTCAGCATTTTAGTTTCAACATATTTAATCCAACACCTTACTACGTCTAAGACTCCAGATTGGATCACCAAACTTAATATATTTAATTTAATGATAACTAAGTGATCCAGATTTACTGAATGTCCGTTTCTCCTAACGCTATGGTTTATTGATTTTTATTTTTGTTAGGAGTGAAGTTATGAATTACTTACGAAGAATCTCATTTGCTATTTTCGCAGTATTGCCTATGGCATTTGCTTCGATTCCAGCGAAGGCTCAAGATATTGTTGATACTGCTATTGCCGCAGGCCAATTCAATACTCTCGTTGCTGCCGTTCAAGCTGCTGGTTTGGTTGACGTTCTAAAAGGCGATGGGCCTTTCACTGTTTTCGCGCCGACTGATGATGCGTTTGCAGCTTTACCAGAAGGAACTGTTGAAAATTTGTTGAAGCCGGAAAACAAAGATCAGTTAGTAGCTGTTCTTACTTATCATGTTGTGCCCGGTAAGATTATGTCATCCGATATAGCTGGCGAAAAAACTGAAGTTGCCAGTGTAGAAGGGTCCGAATTATCAGTAGACGCTACTGACGGTGTAAAAGTTGATGGTGCTGTTGTGGTAGCCGCAGACATTGAAACCACCAACGGAGTGATTCACGTAATTGACCAGGTTGTGTTGCCAAACTAACCCATATAACTGAGTTTTACTCAGTTGTATCCTCTTAGGCTGGCTCAACGCCAGCCTTTTTTTATTCTAAAAAGATGCAAACAAGTCGTACTCATCTGACTTCACGACTTTCGCTGAAATAATCTCTCCCAATTCAATTTCTTCTTTAGTTTCTACGTAAACCAAACCATCGATTTCTGGTGCATCGGCTGCGGATCGGCCGATAATTACCTCCTCATTCGCCTCGTCGATGATAATCTCGATTGTGCTACCAACTTTTTCTGCGAGTTTCTCTGTGGAAATTTGCTGTTGTACTTTCATAAAGCGATTCCATCGTTCTTCTTTTATTTCATCGTCAACGTGCATAGGCAGTTCGTTGGACTTAGCTCCATCGACTGGAGAATATTGGAAACAACCAACACGATCTAGCTTAGCCTCTCTCAAAAACTCTAAAAGCTTTTCGAAGTCAGCTTCCGTTTCACCAGGAAAGCCAACGATAAAAGTGCTACGAATGGTTAGTTGTGGCACTTCACTTCGCCATTGTTCGATTCTTTTAATTGTCTTCTCGTTTGCAGCAGGCCTTCGCATGGCTTTAAGAATATCGAGGCTGGCATGTTGGAATGGAATGTCTAGATAAGGGAGTATTTTTTTTTCAGCCATTAATGGAATGATCTTGTCTACATGGGGATAGGGATAGACATAATGTAATCGAACCCATACACCCAACTCGCCAAGTGCTTCGCAGAGTCCTTGCAGGTTTGCTTTAACAGGACGCCCTTGCCAGAAACCGGTTTGGAATTTGGTATCGA
The DNA here is from genome assembly GCA_019654215.1 of Gammaproteobacteria bacterium. Classification (GTDB taxonomy): domain Bacteria; phylum Pseudomonadota; class Gammaproteobacteria; order Pseudomonadales; family Pseudohongiellaceae; genus UBA9145. The sequence goes on from BPDI01000009.1 coordinate 8,836, forward strand.
CGCCATACGCACTGGTGTCCTGCGAGATAACTAATAGTTCTTTAACACCTGATTTGACCAGTCGCTCAGCTTCGTCTACTACATCTCCGATAGGCCGGCTCACTAAATTTCCACGCATGGATGGAATAATGCAAAAACTACACCGATGATTGCAGCCTTCTGAAATTTTTAAGTAAGCATAATGTCTTGGGGTTAGCTTAATACCTTGTGGCGGCACCAAATCGGTATATGGATCGTGTTCTATCTCAGGTGGAGGAAGGTGCTGATGAACTTGCGATACGACTTCTTCGTAAGCTTGAGGTCCGGTTATTCCTAATACTTTGGGATGAGTGCTTGTTATTAGGTTTGCTTGTTTACCTAAGCATCCAGTCACGATTACCTTACCGTTTTCATCAAGAGCTTCGCCAATTGCCTGCAAGGATTCTTCTTTAGCACTGTCGATAAAACCACAGGTGTTAACAACAACAATATCCGCTTCATCATAGCTGGGAACAATGGAGTATCCATCCATACGCAACTGGGTAAGTATGCGCTCGGAATCTACCAAGGCTTTCGGGCATCCGAGTGAAACAAATCCAACTTTTTTATCAGACATGGCGTGATTAAGATTCGTTGTTCAAAAAGATTTTAGCGAAGATCTCCGTTTTCGGGGCCAACATAGGATTACGCAAATTAATGAATGAGCGATTCGATATAAGGGGCAACTTTCGAATCAGTTGCATGAGTCTCAAATATCATGGGGTCAGAGGACTATGCCTGCAAGCTTGCTCTTTCCTGCTCAACCAATACTCGTCTGAGAATTTTACCCGATGCTGATTTGGGAATTTCATCGACAATATCCAATTTACGAATCTTCTTATGGGGAGCAACTTGCTCTGCCACCCACGTCATTATCTCTTCCGGAGTTATATCTCCTTTCAGAACGACAAAGGCTTTCGGAATTTCACCGGCCTCTTCATCTGGACTCGGAATAACCGCTGCATCAGCAATACAAGGGTGAGTTAATAGAAGTGCTTCCAGCTCTGCCGGTGCAACCTGATAAGCTTTGTATTTGATGAGTTCCTTAAGGCGATCGACGATATAGAAGTAACCATCCTCATCAGCATAACCAATATCACCGGTGTGGAACCAACCATCTGCATCAATACAATGCTTAGTAGCCTCTTCATTATTAAGATAGCCAACCATGACGTGTTGCCCTTTTACCAAAACTTCGCCCCTTTCATTAACACCCAGTTCTTCACCGGTTTCGGTATTGACAATCTTCGAGTAAGTATTGGGAATCACGCGTCCGACGGATCCAGTCTTATTGGGAGGAACCGGCATTGTGTTTACATGGCAGGCCCAGCAACTTCCGTAAGTCCATAGCCTTGGTAAACGCCGCAATCAACCCGTTTAGCCAGGCGTCTTCTATTTTCGGCGCCAAGTGGAGCAGCCCCGGAGCTTATTAAGCGAATACTGGAAACATCGTACTCACCTACTAATGGATGATTTGCCAAAGCCAGCACTAAAGGCGGACTAAATTCAAGCAGGTGATTTTATAGTCTTGAACGATCTGCAAAAATTGTTCGAGTTTGAATCTGGGCATAGTTACCAAAGTTACACCACGATAAACCGCAAGGTTCAGTATCAAACCATGCCGTAGATATGAAAGAATGGGAGTACTCCGACTAAGCTATCTTCATCTGTTATAGAATTGATTGATTCAGATAAAACCATGTTCGAGGTGAGGTTTTTTATGGGTCAGCATTACACCTTTTGCTAAACCTGTAGTTCCACTTGAATAGGGGGGCGCTACCAGATCATTTTTTGGGTCTATATCGACTTCCGGTGCGTTGCCATCATTGTTTAGTAACTCTGCAAAAGGGGTTGCGCCTTCCGCTTCACCGAGAACGAAAATTTCTTCAATGCCACATTCTTCAGCGGCGGGAGATGCGCGATCCATAAAAATGTGGAATCGTGATTAATATTTTTGCACCAGAGTCATTAAATTGGTGCACCAAATCTTTTGTCGAGTACAAAAAGTTAACAGTTGTATTAATTCCACCGACCGCTGCAACGCCAAGAAAAATAGTGGCGTACTCGGGGCAATTAGGACAAAACACCGCACACACATCGCCTTTTTTAAAGCCGCGCTGATGTAAGCCGGCCGCAAAGTGATTAATCTGGGTTCTCAATTCGGCAAAAGTAAGGGTTCTGCCGCTTAGGCCATCAATAAGCGCAGGTTTGTTAGCGAACTCATCGACTCTAGCAAGAACTACACTGGTTAAATCTTTATTGGGTACAGTTACTTCAGGGATGCTATTTTCAAAAATCACTTTCTACTTCCTTTTCTATTCGTATATTGCCAGTGTTTATACCCCAGCGTTTTCGAACTCTATGTCAGCTATTCTCAAAGCACAATAAGCAATTATAAGCGCGCGAATGAGGAGTGAAAGGAGATTATGCCTGCTTTACCTGCGAAGACCTCCGCGGATAATTCCAGCACCATAAAAACCTCTGGTGCTCCATCATATTTAGACTTAATTCCGAAATTCGCTGATGGTGAGAATCCAAAGCGTGAGTAATATTTTGGATGGCCCAGGACTACTAGGCCTGCTGCACCAAGTGCTCGGCATTCCTCGATTCCTGCCCGGGCTAATTGCGAACCGATTCCCTTATTCTGTCTTGCGGGATTAACAGCCATGGGAGCGAGCCCCATAAGGAATAGATTGGTATCAGAATCCAGGGTCACAGGAAGTGAACAGGATATGGCCAATAATCTCCTGCTCGCCTTCAGCGACCAAAGAGATTAGTGGCGAAGCAGTTTCTCGTAATCGATTTACTAATTGGGCTTCTTCCTCGGTTGGAAACGCCGATCTATTGATCTCAAAAACTGCTTCGATATCTGCTGCAGTTTCTTTTCTTATTTTCATGTTCAGTTAGCTTCTTCAGCTTCATCATCTATTGAATGTGGTGCTACTTCTTTCTTTCTAATTTTGTACAAATTGAAACTAATTAAGATAAAGGCAAGTATCGTTTCGAGGGAATTAAAGAGCATCGGGGCGATAATTCCAAAGAAAAAGTATACCGAGAAAGCTGCATACCAAATGGTTGCTAGAATTGAGGGAGCCTTGTATCTACAGCGAGATGCTGCGCGAAACATGTAATACCAGAAAGTATTAACACCGCCAATTATGGGACAAACAATATGGTGAATCTGGGCGGTGCTTAGGCAGACATACCTCGAGCAGCAATTTGCCAAACTGCTTCTACTCTATCGTTGCGAATGGCATACATTTGATTGTAGAGATTAACCACTGGATCACAGTGTGAAACGATTAGCTCTAACTTCTCTCCAACCCGATAACTGCGTGATGCATTGTCTTCGTAGCGCAGAGTACCAAATTCGTCTGATCCTGAGGTGTAACTCATTCCCGTTTCTCCCTTAACTCGAGCCCAGGGTCGGTTAATGGTGCAAGCCTTAGCACCGGCATCGGTCGTGACACGTCCTTCGTATTGATCGTTTAACACGGTGGTTAAAATGGTTAGTGAGGCAGCAAAATCAGAGTACACATCTTTATCAGTTTCGCCACCGATATCGATGTACTGGGCATCCATAAATACATAGCTACCAACTTGCACATCGGTGAGCCCTCTTGTTTCGTGATCGATGTTGTAAGTACCGGTACCGCCACCGCTAAAAATTTCAGTACTTAGACCTGACTGATTAAATAGGTCAAAAGTATCCGTAGCGCCAGCGAGTCTTTCCAGAGTTTGATTCTTTCTTTCTTCGAATCCCTTAACATGTTGTGAGCCGCCGTCGTAACAGAGCAATCCGCGCAAATTTAATGAGGGAAGTGAATCAATAAGCTGAGCCAATTCCAGTGCAGGCGCGCCAGGTGTAATCCCGGTTCGATGGCCTCCGGGATCCACATCAACAACCACGTCAGCGGTGATCCCCATCGCTGAGGCTGCTTCTGATAATAATCTCGCATTTTGCGAAGAATCGGTTGCCTGTACAAAACGGGGATTTTCCTGGCGCAGGTTCATAGCCCTTCGAATTTTTGTTGGGGTGACATTAGTTGTGGTCATCAGAATTTCATCGATGCCATTTTGATACATAGCTTCGGCTTCACTGATTTTTGCGGTACATATCCCAACGGAACCTGAATCTAGTTGCATCTGGGCAATCACTGGAGTCTTGTGAGTTTTAGCATGGGGTCGACTAGCAATACCGTTTTGGTTCACAGTGGATTCCATGGCGGCGATGTTTGATTCCAACAAATCCAGATCGACACAAAGGCAAGGTGTATCTAATTCCCATTTTGAAACGTCTTCTTGCATTTCGCCATCGACGTAGAGGGCTTGAATTTCGCTAGCGGTATATCCTTTCACAGTTGTAGGAAGCCAGATTGCAGCAGCGCCAGTTGATTGCAGAAATCGACGCCTGGACATTGATAATTTGGTCATTTGAGCGTCCTGTTAGAGTTCATATTATTGAATAGTCAAAATGCATAAAATAGGTTTATACATAGCAATACTGTAACTAACAACCAAAGTAACTTAATATTTATCCAAAGATCGGAAGATTTTGCGTCTAGTAATCCCTTGCTTGATGATCTCTTTTCTTCTTCTTTCATTATTATTCTCGACACTTATAAGCTTAATTAGTCTAAATCAGCTATCTCATCATGAGGGATCAAGCATACTTTTTTGTTGTTGTTTTCTCCAGTTCGCCCATCAATAATCGAGCGCATACTTTACTGCCTGCCTGGCATGTATAGCGGTTGTATCATACAGAGGAACATTGGTGTCTTCTTGAGAAACCAGCAGGGCGATTTCAGTACAACCAAGAATGACAGCTTGAGCACCCTGGTCTCGCAAATAATTAATGATTGCTAGATAGGAGACTCGAGACTTATCATTAATTTTTCCTAGACAGAGTTCGTTATAGATAACTTTGTGTACTAGAGCCCGCTGTTCTTCATCGGGCACAAGAACCTCGATATCAAATTTTTCTTTAAGTCGACCTTTGTAAAATTCTTTCTCCATGGTGAAACCGGTGCCGAGCAGTCCAACTTTCGTTATACCGTCTTCAACAAGTTCTTGGGCTGTGGCGTCGGCGATGTGAAGTATTGGTATGTCTATTGCTGCTTCGATTTCTGGTGCAACTATGTGCATCGTGTTGGTGCAGATAATGAGAAAATCAGCTCCGCCAGCTTCGACGGATTTTGCCGACTTTTTCAAGATCCCAGCGGCTGTCTCCCAATCATCTGTGTGTTGGAGTTTTTCAATTTCTTCAAAGTTGACGCTATTCAGGACAATCTTCGCGGAATAAAGGCTGCCGAGTGTTTTCTTTACTCCTTCGTTTAGTTCGCGATAGTAGGACGCAGTTGATTCCCCAAAGCTCATTCCTCCAAGCATTCCAATAGTTTTCATGTGCCACTTGTTCCCTAAGATTGGATTAGTCTTTAAACTGTCTGTAATAAAACTCTAAAGTTGGAGTATGTCATGGGTCGATTTACAAACCTTGGCTATTGTATCGGAATGATCTTGATTCTCCAGAGTTGTTCTAGCGATCAGAGCGAACAGACGGAAGCAGTTATTCCAGTTTTTTATGAAGTAAATTCTTTTTTATCCGACGAAGTTCAGCCAATTCAAACAGACGTTCGCTATTTCTCAGCTGATAATTTTGTCGGGGAAGTAATAACCGGCTACAACGCTGAGAAAATTTTAATGACTTTGGAAGCTGCTTTGGCATTGGCGGCAATTCAAATAGAATTGGGGGAGAGAGGGCTCGGTTTAAAAGTATTTGATGCTTATCGGCCACAGCAGGCGGTAGATGACTTTGCCCGCTGGGCGGAAGACATAAATGATACTTCTACTAAAGCTGAGTATTACCCCAACATAGCTAAACAGGATTTATTTTCTTTAGGTTACATCGCAGCTCAGTCCGGCCATTCCCGCGGTTCAACGGTAGATCTTACTCTGGTGGAATTGATAACTGGGGACGAGCTGGATATGGGAGCGCCTTGGGATCTTTTCGATCCAATATCTTGGCCAACTAGTCTTGAAGTTTCTTTACCGCAAAAAACTAATCGAGAAACTCTAAGAGAGATTATGCTGCGCTATGGTTTTAATCCGCTTAGAGAAGAGTGGTGGCATTTCACTTTGGATGACGAGCCTTTTCCGGATACTTATTTCGATTTCCCCATAAACTAATCCAATTTTAAGAATATTCTATGAAAGGGGGGCTAGCTATCTGCCTAACAAGTGATCTGGGATATTCAAACCTTGTTCTTGATAATACCTGAAAGCGCCAGGATGAAGAGGAACTGATAGGCCGTTTAGTGCAATTTCAATAGCCATTGACTTGGTAGCGCCATGTATTTCTTGCAGTGTCGCTAAATTTCCCCAAAGCAATTTAGTCATGTTGTAGACAATTTCTTCTGAAACATCTTCTCTTACTACAAAAATATTTGGGCTCGCCGCTGTATTAATAGTTTCTTCCTGGGTCGGATACGTGCCAGCTTCAATTTCAAACATCTCCCATAATGGAAACTCATGGTTCATTGTTTCTATATCTTCCTGGGTAAATTCCAGCACTGTCATTTCATCGCCCATAAGGGCAAAGGCTCGAGTAACAGCAGTTACCGGAGGGCCTGCAGGGATGTTCATGCCAACAATATTGCCATCCTGTAAGGCATTGGCGGACGGGCCATAGCCCATATACGCAATTGAAAGCTCGTCGTCATAGTCGATGCCAAGGGCATCGAAAATATAGATGCCAGTGTACTCCGCTCCTGAGTTGCGCATGCCAATGGAAAAACGCTCGCCATCAATACCGCTAATATTTCTAACGCCGCCATCGGAAACTAAGTCGGAGCGCAATATGAAATGTTCGACGTTGGGCCACATTGCGCTAATAGAGCGAAAGTTTTTGTAGGGATTGCGAATTGGTCCAGAACCTTCATATGCCCAGGCGCCGAATATGCCAAGAAGAATGGCAAACTGAGCCTGGTTATCCCGCATAAGTTTTATGTTCTCCATGGAGCCTGCAGAACTAATAGACGAGAGTGAGAAACCGACATCTTCTTGGGCAGAAACTAAGGTAGAGAGTGCGACGCCCACAGGGTAGAAAGTACCGCCTGTAGTTCCCGTGGTTAAAATATAAGTACTGCGCTCACCAACCTGATCGCTGCAAGCGCAAATAAAGAAGCTAAGAAGAAATGCAAAAGTGATTCGCAACAAAGAGCTTCGCCTTCGTTAAAAGATGGCGCTAGTCTACATTGCATTAATCGGGACAGCTACCGGGCATCTCTCTAATCCATCGTTCAATCAGATTTATGCCTTCTTTATGAATAATGGAACGACCAAGCTCCGGCATCATTTCATCGGGTTCATCGGATTCCATGCGGTAAAGTAAAATTGAACGGTCAGGATTTCCAGGCACGATGCTATAAAGCATATTCCCAGCACCACCTCCCGCGGCAACCGGTCTTTTGCAAACGCCCATATTCACCAGCAAATTATGGGATCCATCTAGGAGCAGGGCGGAAGTGTCAGCGGCACCGCTTGGGTTGTGGCAATGACCGCAATGAATGTTGAGGTAAGCTTGTGCCCGCTCATCTATGTTTGCGCTTTCATCCATCCAGGAAATTGGACTGGAAACATCTGGATACTGGTCTAACCATCCTCGATCGACTAACGCAGTTATTTGAGATTGGTTTTTTAAAAAACTTGAACTAAGTTGTGAAGCGATGGCACCTAAAGGATGCATATCACCGTCTGGATGTTCTGTTACATGGCAGCCTGCGCATTGGTTTTCATTTGGAACGAAGTAAACGAAATCAAAATTTTCAATGTCACTTTTTAAATCAATGTTAGTGCTAGCCCCTGCTACTCTCAAAAAAGCTTCCGTCTGATCGTTATTCCAAACATAAGGAAAGGCTTCCCAGCCATTAGTTCTTCGAACAAGTAGACGGGTTTCTATTAATTTATTGGTTGAGAGGTTTACGGAAGAATCACCGAAATCTGGCTGGCGAATAGGGCTTCCTTGAGAGTCAGTGGGGTAATAAAACGTCTTACTAAGCACAGTACCAGCGGGATAGTCGATTTCACCATCAACGAGCATTGCTTGAGCTCCATCCGGTATCCACAAGGTGCGCAGCTTATGGGCATAGTCGGTGAATAGTTGATTGGCTGGACGAAATACTATGCTCTCACTGCTGGGAACGAAATCATTAGAACTTAGGTTAAACAGATTCCAGTCGGATAATCTTTGAGGGTTGTCTGACTCATAAAAAACAGGTGTTGCATCAGAGCAGCCGAGTATCAAAGAAAAGCTTGCTGTGATAATGCTGCAACGGCAGAAATTTTGCTCATTCTGCTCCTGTTGATAGGGAAATTTCTGATAGGGCAGGAAGTTCGCAATTGTGATCCGCAGTATCAAAGTTTGGAGCAGGAATCCGTTGCCAGCATCCAGGTTTACAAAACTAATTTCTCCGTTCTGCCGCATACACAGGATTTCATTCGCCTGCTTACCACTAAGCATAGTGCCATCCCAAACAACATCTGGAATTGGCTGGCCAGTATTCGCTTGCAAAGCGACCAAAGGTTCTGAATCCGGCTCAGTACCACCGCCATTGAATTCATTGTTATGAATATTGATAGCTTCTGGGAACGGATCGTAATTTTCATCTTCGAATGGGCGTTCAGTAATGTAGTAACTTAGGATAAGAATATTGGCAGAGTTATTGTCCGTAAAAGTGTTGCCAAATACTTCAATGCTTCATTTGCCAAAACCCTTAATCCTGATCCTGCCGGAACCGTTCCAACGATGTTTCCTTCTGGGGCGAAATTACCAGTATTGTTGTTAATAATTTCGTTGTTAAACACGCGGGTATTGCGTCCACCTTGCACGGGGAGTCCGGGCAAATCAAAAACCAAAATACCACCAGTGTTGTTAGTGGCTACGTTGTCATAGACATCAGCGAAGGTAGAATTTTCGATTTCGATCCCTGCTACGTTGTATTCTGCGCGGGAATTTCTAACGATTATCTGGTTGGACTGCCCAACATAAATACCTGCATCAGAAGCGCCAATCGCCACTGCGCCGTCAATCAAAATATTTGAAGACTGCACTGGATAGATTCCGTAAGCGCCGTTAGTTGTCAGTGCACCTCCAGTCCATTCCGTGCGCACATTGCGCACGGCTACATTGTGACTTTCATTTATCTTAAGTGCGTCACCAACTGTGTCTTCGATCGCTAGGTCTTCGATGACAAAATCATCCGCATTAACCAGCAAGCCTTCTGCGCCTTGAATCTGATTAGCGAAAGAAAGAACAGAGCTGTCTATACCAGTGCCTCTTATTGTGACACCTGGTACGTTTAGAGAAAGGCTACGAGTCATCTCGTGGGTACCAGCAGGAATTTCGATTACATCACCAGGCTGAGCTTCGATAAGCTGTTGTTGTAATGATTCTTCGAAACTTAGATCTGGTGCTGCGGGTTGTTGCTCGCTGCAGGTAGCTAATAGTCCGGCGATGCTAGAAAGAGCGGCGATCTTGAAAATTACCTTATTCATTGTTTACTGATTCCCCCATCAGTGGATAGCTCGATTCTGGGGCCGCAGTATAAGATTGATTGTCTCAGGGAGTAAACCACTACAAACTAGTAGATCTTCCGTAAATTTGGAGGGTGTCGAATAGGTATTGATATAGGTAGTCCTTGCGCGCGCCACTACATTCAGATTAATGCTTGTTGCGAACGGAACTGGGAAGAATTTGAGAGTTTCGAGAAACTCAATACCTGGTGCAGGAGATAAAAAATAACCGTGCCGAGCATTCTCAACACGGTTATTTTGTTTCGAGTATATTAGTCTACTGAGCGAGACTGTGGACGAACCCTGACTCCGCCATACTGCTCATCTGTTACTGGATCTAACCAGTCCACAGAACCTTCATAGATTGTTAACTGCAAGGCATCTATATCAGGATGGGCGCCGTGCCAGTGTTCTATTCCGGCTGGAGTCCAGTAAGGTTCGCCAACTTGAAATTCTTCGATTGCTCGTCCGCGAATTTGATGCAGACCTATACCTTCCTCAATCATTAAGAGTTGACCCCAGGTATGGGTATGCCAGGAGGAACGAACTCCCGCAGGAAACAGAATACGAATGTTTGTCATATCAGGAGCTTGGCTGACCACAGGTGAACCGCCTTGAAAGTTGCTGGATTGGGCAGAAATAACATTAGTCTGTGTTGTCAATACAACCGCACCCAATGCTAAAGCTGCACATACAGAAGTAATTATTTCTACAGATTTTTTCGGAAGTTGACTCATCATTCTCTCCGATTTTTTGGTGTGTTAATCCTGTTGAGTATATCGTTAATTAAGACCAAAGCAATATAACAATAATGATAGTGAGCCAATCCAAGGCAGTATTTCTGCTGTGTCTGGATAGATTCTTTGTTATCCTGCCCAGTCCAGCTCAATAATAATTAGATAAATATGCTTAAGCGATTACAAATTAGTTTTCCGAATCTTTTACAAGCATTTTTACTTTCCTGTGCTCTACTGATGGTGAGCTCTTCCATTGCGCAGGAAGTTAATCCATTGGAGGGTGATCCACGAGCACCCAGAATTGGTGGCTCACTTTTCCGTGCGCAGTGTGCAACCTGTCATGGCGCTGATGCAAGAGGCATCGAATCTATAGATGCCCCCGATTTAACGCTTATGTATACACGTGAAGGAGTTAATGACCAAACTGTATTTCAAGTTATCCGTGAGGGGATCCCTGGCAGTATAATGCCACCCCATGCTTTTCAAGATGTTGAAGTGTGGATGTTAGTTTCTTACTTGCGCAGTGTTGCTGTAGCAGGCACTTCTACAGCGATCGACGGCGATTCCAGGCGAGGGCTGTCGCTTTTTAATGATAACTGTGCTCATTGCCATCGTGTAAATGGTCGGGGTGGTAGTCTCGGGCCGGATCTATCCGCGATTACAGCACGGCGAAGTCAAGACGCTTTGGTAAATTCAATTCGTGCTCCTAGTGCCAATATTGCTCGGCGCTATAAACCAGTTACTTTAGTTACGACAAACAATCAACTCATTCAAGGAACAATAAAGAGTGAGGACGCGTTTTCGATTCAGATCATGGATAGCAATCAATCTCTACGCGGTTTTAAAAAAATAACACTGCAAGATGTGATTCATGAAGAGACATCTCTTATGCCAAATTTCACAGAATCTGATTTAAGCAACAACGAAATAAATGACATATTAAGTTTTTTGCAATCGGCTCAATAGCAAGGGCTCTCAGAGAATGAATGATGAAGATAACTAAAAAGAAGTTTTACTGGTTCGTAAGTCTATTGTTCTTGTTTTCTCCATTAGCGATCGCGCAAAGTTCTGATGGTCCAACTTACGAAGACATACTGAGTGGCTTTAACGATCCTACTCGCTGGTTAACATACTCCGGTGACTACAGCGGTAGTCGTCATAGTCCATTGACACAAATTACACCGGAAAACGTTGCAGAGCTCAGACCAATCTGGACTTTCCAATCTGGAACTACTACGCGTGGTCGCGGCTGGGAAACTACCCCCTTATTAGATGACGGTGTGCTTTATCTAACTGGTTCCAATAACTATGCCTGGGCACTGGATGCGCGCACGGGTCGCGCCTTTTGGCAGTACCGGAGAAACCTACCAGATAATTTGACTTACGGTGCGTCGGCTCCCGTAAATCGCGGTTTTGGCATGTTGGGTAATCAACTGTTCATGGTGACCCTGGATGCACACTTAATGTCATTCGATAGGCGCACTGGCGACGTCTTGTGGGATAGGGAGCTTGCAGACTATCAAATCGGTTATGCCGCTACTTTGGCGCCATTGATAGTTGGCAATAAAGTAATTGTTGGAATTTCTGGTGGTGAGTATCAAACCCGCGGATTTATCGATGCGTTCGATCCGGCCTCGGGAGAACGCATCTGGCGCTTCAATACGATTCCTGGTCCTGGCGAACCTGGCAGTGAGACCTGGCCAGACGATCCAGTGATTCTTGCGCAGGGCGGCGGTGGAACCTGGATGAATGGTTCTTATGATCCAGAGTTAAATCTTATTTACTGGGGCGTTGGTAATCCGAATCCAGATTACTACGATGAAAATCGACCCGGAGATAATCTTTATTCTGATTCAATCGTTGCCCTGGATGCAAACACTGGCGAATTGCGCTGGCATTACCAATTCACACCTCATGATATAAACGATTGGGATTCTAATCACATGCCGGTGTTAGCGGATATCGAGTGGGAAGGCGAACCTAGAAGGGTTGTTATGGTGGGTAATCGTAATGGTTTCTTTTATGTGTTAGATCGTGAGAATGGAGAACTACTTTTAGGTGAGCCATTTACAGCAACAACCTGGGCCCGAGAAATTGGTCCCGATGGTCGTCCGATTATTTTGAACGATGGCAGCCTCGGTTGTTTACCGGATCCCTGGGGTTCTACTAATTTTTATCCTCCAACATTTTTTCCTGGATTAGATCTTTTCATTCTTAATGCCAGAGAAACCTGTGCCACTTATGTACCAGAAGAGCCAGCCAATACTCTAGGGCAAGCTAATTTTGGTGGCACCGTATATATCGATGCTGAAGCAGGCTATGGCGCACTTAGAGCATTAGATATTCACACTGGTGAATTAGAGTGGGAATTCACCTATCCATCGCCAACCTTTGGCGGGGTTATGTCAACGGCATCGGGTTTGGTATTTGCTGGTGACCATGAAGGAAATTTCATGGCATTTAATGCCGAGTCAGGAGAAAACCTATGGCACTACCAGACTGGTTCCCGTATTTGGGGTGCAGCGGCAATTACCTATATGTTAGACGGCATCCAATACGTCATGATTCCATCTGGAACCACCTTAACTGCTTTTGCTCTGAGAGCTCCGTAATATGAGCCTTTTAGGGTTAATTATCAGCTCCGAAAATAACTCTTCCCACTAGACAAAGTCGTGCTAGAAACTTATCCTTCCTGCTAGGTTAGTTTGTCTCTCAATAATGCAACTAATTGTTACCTGTGGGCGACCTAAGCCCTTGATTTCAATTAAACTGTTGGGACTCTGGAGTACTAGAAGTTTTCGTCGATTTTTGAATCGATATAATGAGAAAACCATAATGAGGAAACCTGCAATGACAGTCAGAAAATTTCTCGCTTTATTGACAATTCCAGCGCTATGCGTTTCCGGTGCAGCCATCGCACAACCACATGATGCCAGCGTTGCTGCGCACCAGCCGCACTACTACGATATCGCTGATTGGGATATGCAGCCTGACGATATTACATATGCTGATCATATCGCGCCCCTTTTGCAGCGCAGCTGTCTGCAATGTCACCGACCCGGTGGCGGCGGTCCAATGACATTTATGTCTTATGAGGAAGTTCGTCCATGGGCTCCTGTGATCATGTATCGCACAGCGATACGGGATCGTATGGGCGCTATGCCGCCTTGGTATATTGAGAAAGACATCGGTATTACTGAGGGTTTTGAATCTGATTATTCATTGTCAGATTTAGATTTGGCCATGATTCAAGCATGGACGCTGAACGGCGCGCCTCGAGGGAATCCAGCTAATGAGCCGCCTCCTCTTGTTATCTCGGAAGGCGAAGATTGGACTCTTGGAGAACCTGATTTAGTGTTGACTGGTCCTGAAATGGTTCGACCTGCAGTTGCGCCAGATTGGTGGGGAGACATTGGCATTGTTCCAACAGGTCTTACAGAAGATCGTTACGTTCAATCCATAGAAGTCAAAGAAGTCAATGATATTCCCGATGATATCGGTAGCAGCACAGTGGGTGGACGGTACATATGGCATCATATGACCTACAGTAGCGGAGTGCTCAGTGAAGATGGCTCCTTTATATTGCCTGAGACTAGGGTTGGATGGCCGATTCATGAAGTTGGTCGCAATGCTGATCAATTTCCTGATAGTGCCGGGCGATTGCTGCAAGCCAATTCTGCCTTGCATCTAAATGCTGCTCACTTGCATTCGAACGGCAGAGAGACGATTGGGCACCTGGAATTTGGCATTAAGTTCTTCCCACGTGGTTATGAGCCTAAATATACAACTCGTGGTCCACGCACTGGAAATGGTGTTGATCTGGATATCCTTCCTGGTCTACCAAATCAGGAACTGAGAAATTCTGTTGTTCTCCAGCAACATACAAAGATTATGGCTTTTGAGCCGCATCTTCATGCGCCGGGAGTTCGTATGTGCCTAGAAGCGATTTGGGGACATAACAAGTTTACTCTTAACTGTGTTGGTTATGACCACAACTGGGTGAAGCAATATATTTATAAAGAAGATAAGGCGCCTCTTCTGCCGAAAGGAACAATCCTACAAACTATTGCCTATATGGACACCTCAGATGCTAACCCAAACATTGCTGATGCGCGTAACTGGGCTGGTGGAGGGCGCAGGTCCGTTTCAAATATGTTTATCGATTTGGGATATAGCGTAACTATGACCGAAGAACAATTTCAGGAAGAGATGGCGGCAAGACGAACTACACTAGCGGATCGAAATGAGTATGATGTTGGTTGTCCGCTATGTTGGTCGCCTGTACCAGAGTATGAAGATACAGCAGGTGGTAGTGAGGACTGAGATGGTAGACCGCCGTATTCGCCTGATTTCAATCTTATTCCTAGTAATAGCGGTTGCGGGATTCGCAACCGCACAGGAACGTCGTATGACGCTTTCGGGCGAGACCCTTACGCCTGCGTACGAGGGTTGGTGGCCCAATGAAGACGGGACTTTTAAACTTTTTTTCGGGTATATGAATTCAAATTGGGAAGAAGAGTTTGACGTCGATGTTGGCCCAGGAAACTATTTTTCTGTCGTAGGCCCTGGCGAACTAGATGATCTGGATATCGATGGATATGATTTTGGGCGGGCAGATGAAGGTCAACCGACCCACTTCTATCCTCGCAGAAATGCATTTCTGTTTACAATTGATGTGCCCGCCGATTTCGGCGAAAAAGAACTGGTTTGGACATTGCAGGCCCGGTCTAATTACATGGCTCGGGCTTACGGAACTTTGAAACCTGACTATCGTATTGATCCGCAGGTGATTTCGACAGAGGTGGGCGGAGCTTTTGGCAGTCTGGATGACCGTCTAAGAACCAATATTCCACCAGAACTGGTATTGGAAGGGAAGCATTTCGTACGGTCCGGTGGGGCAGGCGCTGGATCTGGCTGTTACAGTTAAAGACCCGGACAACTTGCCGGCCCGTTCTGGCAGACGGCCTCCGCGGACACCTGAGCAGATTTACCGGCCGCCTCAATCAATAGTAGTTTCGTCTGGCCCTGGAGAACGCTTCTCTTGGATAATATATCGTGGCCCAGCTGATCGAGCTTCCTTCGAGCCAGTGCAAATGAAGACCTACATGGATTCGCGAGTCTACGCAAATTCACCTTGGTCGCCCCCATTTACTATTCCTATGCCGCCGGAAGATAATCGTTGGACAGCCGCAGTTACTTTTGACACCCCAGGTGAATATGTATTGAGAGGAGTTGCCAGCGACGGATCTATGTTCACCTATCAGAACGTTACCGTTACTGTAACTCGTTGATCTGATAGTTAAAGAAAAAGCACGGCAGTGAAAACTGCGGTGCTTTTTTATGTTGACTAGAAAGTTCTACACCATAGTATTGTCCTGGGACCTGCGCTATTCTTGGCCATCAGCCTAAAGATGACGCCAGAGAGTAGTTTATGAAGCGGATTGAAACTGGTCTTTCTTCTTTTATTTCCATTCTTGCAGTTTACTTGAGCAGCCTGCGCAATCTGACTTTCATTCCTCTTCTATTTATTCCAGTTTCATCGCTGGCGGCAGAAGATATCCAGTTTCCAAAAACCATTGCTTGGTCTGCCTATCAAACTGGCACCGGTGGTTACAGTCAGGCTGTAGCAATCGGCAATATCCTACAGCGCCAATACGGAACAAATCTCAGAGTGATACCAGGTCGTAATGACGTATCGAGACTCGCTACTTTAAGGGCAGGACGTGTACATTTTTCTGCAGGTGGTTCTGAAGCTATTTATGCCCAGGAAGGTATTCTTAATTTTGCATCGAAGATTTGGGGACCCCAATCAATTCGGGCCTTAATGTCCAATTATTCCGATAGTTGTTCCTACACGATGGTGACCGCAACCGATGCAAACATTCGAAGCATTTCAGATGTAAAAGGGAAAAGAGTTACTTTCGTTCAGGGTGCTCCCTCTTTAAACAATGCGATGGCAGCATTGTTATCTTACGCCAATCTTACCTGGGATGATGTTGAGCGGGTAGAAGTTGGTGGCTATAACGCTTCCGCCGATGCCGTTGTAAACAATCGAGCAGATGTTGTGGGTGGGGCTTGTAATTCTCCTCCGTTCCTGCGGCTAGAGGCTTCCCCTCGGGGATTGACCTTTCCTCCATTTCCCCATGATGATGAAGAAGCTATACAAAGAGTGCGAGAGCGTCTGCCTTGGTATGTGCCGCATATAGCTATCGAAGGTCCAACTATTCCTTCAGAAGGAATTCAGGTTTTTACTTCTGCTTACCCATTGCTTGTAGGTCTGGATACTTCAGATGCATTATTAGCCTATAGTACCGTGAGAGTGATGCATGAGAATTATGAGACCTATAAAAATAATGCACCTGGCGCTTCTGGCTGGCGGATGGATCGACAGAAGTTTGAACAAGCTTTTGTGCCATTTCACCCAGGAGCTATTCGATACTACAAGGAAATTGGTGCATGGACTCCTGAAGCAGAAGCAAATAATCAAAAAAATCTTCATAGACAATCGGTATTGAAAATTGCCTGGGACGCATTTTTTCCGACTGCTCCTGAGGACTATGTGGAATTTGAGCAAGCTTGGTTGGTCGCTCGTGAAGCGGCTTTAGCGGAAGCAGATTTGATAACTCTTGGTGAAGGACTTTAGTTAGTACCAAATGTCTGAAGCAGTAAGCAAAAACCACGAAGACGATTCTTCTAAGCCAGCTCAAAAATTACGCTACCGTGAATTGCCCGAAGTATGGCAAAAAGTCATGGCAGTCATGACTGCGATTTCTATCGTTCTCGCTGTAAATCAAATTTTTAACCTTGGCTTTTTTGTCGGCTATGTCATGTTGGATAGCCGCTATATGTATTTGATCACTGGCGTCATGCTGTGCATGGTGTTTATTACCTTTCCTGCTACAAAACATAGTCCAACCCATGTCCCCCGGTATGACATCTTAATCATGGCTGTCATTGCTGTTATATTTTCTTACTATGCCTTTTATGCAGAACGCATAGTACTGGAGGCATGGGAATATACAGCCCCACCTGTCGGAGAATTCTTGGCCATTGTGACCTGGGTGATTGTGATGGAGGCAGGGCGCCGTGCTGGGGGCTGGCCAGTGTTTGCGATCGTTGCCGTATTTTCTTTGTATCCCACCTTTGCCGATAGATTACCTGACGTTATAGCCGCATTAAGTATTCCGCTTACAGATGCTGCCATCTTCCATGTAATGGGAGCAGAAAGCTTATTCGGGTTACCTATGACAGTCTTCGCTACACTAGTTTTCGGATTCTTAGTCTTTGGGATTTCGCTGCAATTCACCGGTGGGGGTCCGTTCTTTATTAATCTTGCATTTGCCTTGCTCGGACATATGCGTGGTGGGCCGGCAAAGGTCGCGATCTTTTCAAGCGGGTTAATGGGTTCCATGAGTGGCGGACCAATTAGTAACGTATTAACCACAGGACCATTATCGATTCCGGCAATGCGCCGGATAGGATTTAGCAAAGAATATGCGTCAGGGGTTGAGGCCTGTGCTTCAACCGGTGGTGTATTCATGCCGCCTATCATGGGTGCAACTGCTTTTGTTATGGCGAGTTTTTTAAATATTAGCTATGTAGCTGTTGCTATCGCTGCCATCATTCCTTCTGTGTTGTATTTCTTCGGTCTGTTATCCAGATCGATGCTTATGCAGCGCGCCGTGATTTAAAAGGTTTCCAAAAGACGAATTACCGAAACTTGGGAAAGTATTTAAGGAAGGTTGGTACTTTATAGCGGTTTTTGTCGCGTTGATTTGGATGTTGGTGTACCTACAACGCGAGGCAGTGGCACCGTTTTATGCTACTGCAATTCTGTTAGTAGTAAATCAATTTACGGTGCACAAACTTTCCTTCGAGCGCTTTATGGCTCTGGTTGCGCAAATGGGTAAGTTGCTGGCAGAGTTAGCGGGAATTCTTGCAGCTATTGGATTAATCATTGGTGGGTTGGCGGTAACCGGTATCGCCGGAACCATTGCCAATGATTTAGTTTATTTAGCAGGTGAGAGCGTAATCGTCTTGCTCATCATGGGGGCTTTAACCAGTTTTATTCTCGGAATCGGGATGACGGTAACTGCCGCTTATATTTTTCTTGCTATTGTATTAGTGCCAGCCCTCACAAATTCTGGGTTAGACCCGCTAGCGAGCCACATGTTTGTCATGTATTGGGGAATGTTGAGCTTTATAACGCCGCCGGTAGCACTGGCTGCGTTCGCGGCTGCGTCAGTGGCCCATGTATCACCAATGCGGGCTGGGATTGAAGCAATGCGCTTGGGTGCGATTATTTATTTTGTTCCATTCTTTTTTGTGTTTAATCCAGCGCTGCTGCTGCAGGCATCTGCAATAGAAAATTTGCAGGCAATTACGACGGCTCTTGTTGGAGTTGCATTAGTTTCTGCGTCCTTACAAGGTTATTTAATAGGCATTGGAGATCTGGGTGATGGGCTAAAAGGGCTAATAGTTAGGGTTCCTATAGGCATCTCTGGTTTAACCCTAGCTTTGCCAGCAGGCGGTCTATTCGGCCTCAGCCAGATTTTTCTGCTAGCTGTTGCGCTTATATTTCTCGGGGCAGGCATTTTCGGTCGCTTTGTTTTCTTTTCAAAACCCAGAGAAAAATCTTCGTCCTGATAGCTCTCTAATAACAGATGGAGAGCAACAATCGGTAAGCATTATTTAGACTGTTAACTGGTTCCGCAATGCCATGGAAAGGTGATATGGGCGTAGCTGATACTGCATTTAGAACATCGGATCAGCTCTATAATTCCATTCTGATCATGTATCGTTTAGGCTGTGTCTCCCATCCTTCGATACGTTAAATGGAATGGCAATCATTTTCCAGTGGCGGAGCAGTTCTATGAAATCAAGTAACTTTCTCACATTAATTATCTTAGTGTTTGGTTTGTCACAGTTGGGATATTGTCAGCTGGAGCCAATTAATAGTCGACCAAATCCATTTATCTCAGTCGACAACTGGGCCGATCTGCCAAATGGTCGAACCTGGGGTTCCACTGCCGGTGTAGATATCGATCCTGATGGGCGCCATTTATGGGCGATCGATCGCTGTGGCACAAATTCCTGTGCAGGTTCGAATCTCGATCCAATCTTGAAAATAGCTCCCGATGGAAATGTAGTTGCTGCAATTGGTGGAGGATTAATGCTTTTTCCTCACGGATTACATTTGGATAGAGATGGCAATATCTGGGTAACCGATGCTCAGGGTCCTGATCCAACGAATCCGGTAACAGCGGATATGGGGCATGTTGTTTACAAATTAAGCCCAGAAGGCGAGGTGTTGCTTACTTTGGGTCAGCCAGGAGTTGCAGGCGATGGCACCAATGCTTTATTAGAATCTCCCTGTGATGTGGTAACTGATGCAGATGGCAATATCTATGTTGGCGATGGTCACAGTGGACAGAGTGATGATGCAACAGTAGATACGGTTGCCCGCATTGTAAAATTCGATCGCAATGGAAACCTTTTAAAGTATTGGGGTGATTGGGGATCAGAAGCGGGTCAATTTAAAACACCTCATGCAGTCGATATTGATTCCCGAAATCGACTTATCGTTGGTGACCGCGGCAATAACCGATTACAAATATTCGATCTAGAAGGCAACTATATTGGCGAATTCAAATCTTTCAGTCGCCCAAGTGGTATTTACATTACCGATGATGACACTATTTATGTGGCTGACTCAGAGTCCGAGTTTGATGATGTTCGTAACCCGGGCTGGCATGCAGGTATTCGAGTAGGTAGTGTGCTTGATGGAATCGTCGACTATTTCATTGATGGAGCAGTGGAGGCCTATCCTGATGGTTCTAATCCTGAAGGAGTTGCAGTGGATGCAGCAGGCAATGTCTATGGCGCTGTAGTTTCTGGCGGTGGGGCGATGGTTAAGTCAACTAGAAGATAGGCGAACCTGAAGGTAACTATGGTATGGAATACATTCTTTCTGGTCACAGAGCTCAAGAGCAATTTGCGCGTGAACTAAAAATTGGAAAAGTCATGATAGTAAAGAAGGGAGTCAAAGAATTAGTAGAAGAAGCTGAAGAGCAGGTAGTTACGCTAACGCCAGCTGAAGTAGATGATAAATCTCAGGGAGGGGGGGTTTAGGCTAGTTGATCTGGGGGATATTCGCGAATTAAAACGCGATGGCATAATTCCTGGATCGCTCCATGTGCCCCGAGGAATGTTAGAATTCTGGATCGATCCTGAAAGTCCTTATTACCGTCGTGATTTCGATGCAATGACGAAGTGATTCTCTTTTGTAACAAAGGGTCAAGATCAGCACTTGCTGCGCTCTCTTTGAAAACTATGGGTATCGACAATGTCTCCCATATGCAAGGCGGCATGTCGCAGTGGGAAGAAGAATAGGGCGAGTCGAGCGTTTGCCTGAACGCAAATAAGTAAATAAAAAGATCGACTTTACGTTATAAATCGAGGTAGACGCACTTGCAGCTCTCGATGTTTCCCTCAGTGATGGGGTATTTATAGGGTGTGATGAAGTTCATCTGCAATACTTGTATCCGATGGATTAGTTTAGCATCGCTAACATTCATCATATGGACTGGTTACAGTCAGACTATTCATATTTCTCATTGTATGGCTAGCTGTCCTCAGAATTCGGTGACTAACACTGAAATCGTCGTGCATCATCTCTATGTAGCTGAGATAAACAATGGCAATGGTTTGGCGGATTGGGTTGCTTATCGAGTTTGCAAGGTTCCGTAGGGGTTGCATCATTGTTGCCAAGATGGTGGCAACAGGATGAGCTTTTACCATATGCTATTACTCGAGAATCCGATCTTAGTCTCCCTTCATTCGATCAGCCGGACTTAAGTAATCAACAAGACCGTGATTACCGAGTTAATGAAATAGTTTTCACTTCTGAGGATCGTGGTAGGTTGGCACCAATGACTAGTTTCGCCGATACGCCTTTTTGGGAAGAGCTTAATAATCTCAGCAATATGGCACCATTACCAACAGATTTACGCGCCGGTGCCTGGGCCAATCTGGAACAGGCAATTAATGAACTAACAGCATCTGAAGAAGAGTTGTATGTGATAAGCGGCCCTTTGTACGAAATCAAAGGAACTTTAAACACACGCTCGATAGTTGGAAGTCTTCCTTCGCGCTACTTCAAGATAGTCGCTACCGAGGATAATTATGCATCGTTTGTGTTTAATGCGGATTTACCAATTCATGCAGACTATTGCGATCAAATCGAATCAATAAATGCGATACAGCAATCCTCGGGTCTAAGTTTGTTTCCGGAATTGGAAACCGAGTTGACGCCAGGGTTGTATTCCAGCCTGCGCTGTCAGCAGCCATAATAAAAAATAAGTCAGGACAGAAGCCTTATGTCTTACATTTTTACTCCTCCTGCAACCGTTTCAGTGCCTGTAAAGGGATCTAATAAAAGTTTTCCAGTTAATCGCATTTATTGTGTAGGTCAAAACTACAGTGATCATGTCAAAGAGATGGGTGGCGACCCCAAAAAGAATCCGCCGGTATTTTTTAGTAAGCCAGCTAACGCGATTGTTACCAAGAACGCCGACGTAAAATTTGCATCTGCTACTCCCAAATCTCCACTACGAAGTAGAACTGGTAGTTGCTCTAGGTGGTGGTGGAACCTACATCGCAACAGTTGACGCGCTTCAATATGTCTATGGTTATGCTGTTGGTATCGATTTCACTCGTAGAGATTTGCAGGAAGCGGCAAAACAGAGTGGCAGGCCTTGGGATACAGCAAAAGGATTTGATCAATCGGCACCGATTTCTTCAATTACACCAATTGTCGATGACAAACACCTTGGTGACAGACGAATTGCCCTTTCTTTAAATGATGAGATTAGGCAAGACGCAAATCTGAATCAAATGATCTGGTCGGTTGCAGAAATTATCGCTGAGTTGTCGAAATTTTATGAGCTAAAAGAAGGTGATTTGATTTTTACCGGCACACCTTCAGGAGTATCAAATGTATCTCCCGGTGACCGTATTCATGCTGTGATCGATGGCATCGGTGAAGTTGAGTTCGATATTGTGAGCTAGCTGTCCTTTTTAAGTATAGTTAGGGTTAGATGCAGAAAATCTGAAGAAAAAAATTAGGTTGGATAGACCTTAATTACCGGCCTTCAGGTTTTCAGGAAGGGGAATGGTCCATTTCCCGCCGGAAAATAGGTGCTCTTGCTGCTGGAATCAATTACTGCAGATTCTCTGCGGTGTCGTCCAGCTCGACCAATTCATAGTCGAGATCGATACGCTTTGTGTCTAAGCGTTCCTCGATGCGGCGACGGAGCTCGGTTAAATGAGATTTAGCCTTGGGGACAGCTTCTCTAATTTCCCTTTCTTCGCCCGGCAATACCCCTGTCGGATCGAGAAAATCCTTGGTACTCTCTAAGTTTTCTTCCCACTTTTGCTCTTTCATGGTGCCTCTCTTTTCCTCATTACTCTCTGACGAACGAGTATTACCATTTAATTTACGTATAATTTCTTTATCGTTAAGCAAGGGGTTATTCTTCAATAAAATCTTCAAAAAAATAGTGTTCGGAAAGCCAAACCATAATGGCAGCTACTCTAAAAAGAAATATGACAGATTAATGAAGAGAAATGGGGTGGATATTTTTTTAAATTTTGCAAGCGCTAACTTTTCCAGAGTAAGTTGTCGTAACTTTTTCTTAGCGATTTTTCCAGATGCGATTCTAGGAAGTTGTTCATACTGGAAATAGAACTGTTCGGGAACTTTGAAGGTAGCAATTCTTTCTGATAAGAAATCTTAAGGTCGTCATCAATAAGTTTTTCTTCCGGTTTAAGCATTACAGTTGCAACTAAAATCTCGCCTAATCTTTTGTCAGGAATTCCATAGACAGAAACTTCACTGACTGATGGGTGCTCTGCAATCGCATATTCGACTTCGGCACACCCAATATTTTCACCGCCACGAATTACTATATCTTTTGCACGATCAAGAATAACCAGAAAGCCTAAATCATCCAGCAAACCGATATCGCCGGGGTAAAACCAACCATCCTTTTAAAACTTCTGCTGTTTCTTCTGGTTTATTCCAGTAGCCTTTCATGACAGTCGGACCTTTAATACAAATTTCACCGACCGCGTTTGGCGCCAATTCATTACCTGCTTCGTCGGCGATCATCACTGTGGACACTGGAGGAGTTGGTCTCCCGGTGCTATGAGGCTTGGCCTCGTAAAAAGCACCGGAAATGATTGCGCCGATAGCATTAGTTTCAGTCAAACCATAACCCAGCCCTGGAATAGCTTTTTCTGGAAACTTGTCCAGCATCATCTTTAGGTGTTCAGGTGGTCGCGGCGCTCCGCCACTTTGGACGCCACGAAGACTGCGCAAATCGGTCTCGTTAAACTTTTCCGATTGCATTATTTCCCATGTCATCGTGGGAACACCATGGAAAACAGAAATGCGCTCCTGTTCGAGAAGCTCCAGCGCTTTTTCCGCATCCCATTTGTACATCATCACCATTTTTCGCGAGTACACGAAGCTTGCGAGAAATTGAGCGTGACTGCCGGTTACGTGAAATAGGGGTACATTGCATAGCAGGGCGGGTTGGGATTCAGGATTTTCTTCCACTAATTCTGGCCGCAGAATCTCGCCTATTTCTCTGACGAAGAGCCAGGTATAAAGTGCGTTAATGATATTGCGGTGAGTGGATAACACACCTTTTGGCATGCCGGTAGAACCAGATGTATACATAATGGATGCATTGTCTTCTGGGTTTACATTCAATGCTGTGATTTCATCGTTGTTTAGGGGCGCAACGTTTTCTATCAGGGAATAGAACTCCGGAAATGAAGATCCAGCTTCCGGTTTGATTTGAATGAGATCAACTTTCAATGAGTCGATATAGGGCAGTATTTGCTGATAACGGGAATGATCGACAAAAACCAATTTTGTGCCGCTATCACTTAAACCATATTCGATTTCCGCTCCTTTCCACCAGGAATTCATGGGTACGATAACTGCTCCCACGATAGTCGCTGCCATGTAAGCCAAACACCATTCGGGGGAATTGCGAGCGCATACCGCTACCCGATCACCATGCTGGATACCATATTGCTCGATAAGCACTCTAGACATGCGTCGAGACATTTCCAGGGTCTCAGCAAAGCTAAATCGTTCGTCGAGGTATACTAAGAAAGTTTCGTCCGGTTCAGCCAGGCCGAGTTCATAGAGCTCGCTGAGATTACGTGGAGCATTGGTGAATACTTCGTAATCCTGACCATTGATAGTTTCCGGATGAATGGCCAGTTCGCTTCTGGAGCTTTATGTGCAATGACTATATCTTTTAGTTTCGCCAGGTCCTGACGAATTTCTTCTTCAGTCAGCATTTAGGTACTACTCAGATTTTATTTCCAGGGTAACTTTGCCCATTACCTTTCTTTCACCGAAGACATTAAATGCTGCTGCATACTCTTCTAGCGGAAATGATTCGGTGATCAAAGGTTTTAGCTTTCCTTGATCGTACATATCCAATAGTTCCTGGAAATTCTTTTCATACTCAGCGGGCTCTTCTTTGCGGAACCGACCGAGAAAAACACCAACCATGGAAGAACCTTTAAGCAGTGCTAGGTTGGCTTTGTATTCCGGGATTCGACCACTGGTGAAACCTATAACTAATAGGCGTCCGTTCCAATTGATACAACGACAGCATTGGTCGAAAAGGTCACCGCCAACAGGGTCATAAATTACATCGGCACCCTGATCGTTGGTTAATATTTTTACTTTTTCTTTAAGTTCACCATCGCCATAGTTAACGACTTCATTGGGTTCGAGTTGTTTAACGAATTCGAGTTTTTCGTCGGGGCTAGCGGCTGCTATAACTTTTGCTCCCATAAGCTTGCCCAGTTCTACTGCGGTAAGCCCGACACCGCCGCTGGCTCCAAGAACTAATAAGGTTTCACCTGCTTGCAATTGCGCCCGTTTTTTTAAGGCGTAGTAAGACGTGGTATACACCATGGCGAAGCTTGCTGCAGTCCTGAAGTCCATGGAGTCCGGAATCTTGCGCAATCCGATCTCCTTGACGATGACTTCTTCTGCCAACCCGCCTAGTCCTGGCGTCGCCATAACTCTGTCTCCCACATCAAATCCTTTCAAACCAGGGCCAACGGATTTAATTACGCCGCCCACTTCTGAGCCTGGTGTAAATGGCATAGGAGGTTGGAACTGATATTTTCCTTGAATCTGTAAGCCATCAGGAAAATTTAAAGAGGCAGCATACACTTCCACTAATGCTTCGCCTTCACCCGCAATAGGCTCGACAATCTCTTCTAAAGTGAGATTTTCTGGTGGGCCGTAAGAGCTGCAAAGTACGGCTTTCATAAGCTATCCTTAAAAATGACGAACGCGGATTCAATCATGAATAGTTTGCAACTTCAAATGCTCTGCCAAGTATTCCGAAGAATTCAGATTTGTTGTTGAGGATTGGACAAGCGAGTATATTTAACTTGTAGTTTCTGGTTGTTCCTGTCATGAACGAGTCACAAAGAAAAGTCTATTTGAGAGCCATGGGAATCGATGTTTATTACCCAAGAGCAATCTTGCCTGGTGCAAAACCTTCTCCGGCATATGAATTCGATCTGATAGAGCAGGGCCAATCTCTGCCAATTGAGAGTTCATTTGTCCCAGAAGAGGAAAGCGAAGATCCTAATACACAGCTAGAGATTGCAGAAAATCAAAATCCCGAAACTGAATCGATCAAGCAGGAAGTATCAGTTCGGACAGAACTAGATGCAAAAGTCGATCTCACTGAAGCTGAGCAGCCTGAAAAAAATAAAAGAAGAAGAAAGTAGTGAGCTGCGATTCTCGCTTCGTTACTTTCGTGTAACAGATTCTGTTGCGGTAATTGATGAATATCCTTTGCAACAATCCGCGGATTCACGGGATAAGTCCTTGCATCTTCTAAGGAATATCTTGCGCGCATTAAATATCGAAGTTGAAGTATTATCTCCCGAACTATTTAGCTGGCCACTCATCGAAGGGCTGACGGAAGAAACTGATTCTGCCAATGCAGCCAAACAAGCTCTGCAGGGATTTATTGCTGGACGACAGGAGCAGGATGGATTCAAAAATTTAATTGTTTTTGTGGGAGTTATTGATGATCTATTGGTAGGTCCGGAGAGGGCTGAAAATCGCCGCGACTATCAGATCGAGAATTCAGATACTTTTATTACTATCACCCAAAGCCTGCAGTCCATGCTGTCTTTTCCTGATTTAAAAAAAGATGCGTGGCACCAATTGCAACCAGTTCTGTTAAGAATTCAGTCAGCTGAATAAAAAACTTCCTTATGTCGTCTCAGTCCGAAAGTCAGCTTCAGTTCTTTGCACGCAATATGCGCTACAGTGATGTTGATATTATTATACAAAATGAAACGGCGGCTTATGATCATCCCTGGACCAAGCGCATCGTTATCGACTGCTTACGGGCTGGCTATCAATGCTGGGTATTAGCAAATAAGCAAAAGATAGTAGCTCATGGAGTCATGTCGGTAGCAATCAGTGAGTGTCACTTACTAACACCCATGCGTGCATCCCAATTATCAACGCCATGGATATGGGCGAAAGTTATTTAACTTGTTATTAGATCGCGCATACAAATTGGATGCTTCAGAGTGCTTCCTCGAGGTCAGAACAACTAATGAAGCTGCTATATCGCTTTATCAGTCGATGGGATTTGCAGTAATTGGTGAAAGGAAGAACTATTATGTCGGAAATGAAGGACGGGAAGACGCTCACATAATGTCCCGTGAGTTGCCGATTCCCTGAGTTTAGTCTTCAGAGGCTTTAGAGGACCTAGCTTTTTGCCAGATACGCAATAACAGTTTTATCAACGCGATGAAGAGAAAAGCGCCGAGCATAATTGTGCCTATCATGATTAGCGTACCGCCCAGTATGCTTAACATTTCAGCCAAAGAAATGTTTTGCCACATGGACAGTCCCCACAAGGAAAGCGCGGCGAGAGAAATTCCGGCCAGGATGGCCGCGGTCTTCTTACGAAGTTTAACAGTGAAAATATCAAAATCGGGCTTGTCGTTTAAGTCTGAGTACAAAGCTTTGCAGCGTGGAAATTCACTGCATCCCCAGAACATACCATTCTTTCCTTTGCGTTTAACGAGTAAATTTCCGCAGCTTGGACAGCGATGACCCGGTTCTGGAACTCCATTATTATCTAAAAGAGTAATTTTACAGCCCTTTGAATAGCCACTACAAAACCAATAGTCACCTTTACCCTTGTTTGCTTTGACCAATCTGCGAGTACAAATAGGGCAGCGATAGTGTTCATCGATTTCAGTTGAAGGCTTTCCCGCCACATCATTGAGTGTGGTTCGACATTTCGGAAAGCCATAGCAGCCCCAGAAAGGGCCCATCTTGCCTCGATGCGCCGCATCGGTTTTTTGCATTCAGGACAATAATAGGTTCGTTCCGTTGTCGCTTCCGTTTCTGAAGCAGTCATGGCGAAATCTTCTAATGAGCTAAGGGATTGGAGCTGTATTTAAGTTCTAAACCCG
Organism: Gammaproteobacteria bacterium; assembly: GCA_019654215.1. Taxonomy (GTDB): domain Bacteria; phylum Pseudomonadota; class Gammaproteobacteria; order Pseudomonadales; family Pseudohongiellaceae; genus UBA9145. The sequence continues at coordinate 36,717 of BPDI01000009.1, forward strand.
GCCAAGGATGTTGTCAACCGCAACAGGGTCGAGATTGCTATTTTAATTCTGTGAGTTTATTGATTTCTATCTAGTTTGAAAGCATTCATCAAGGATAAGAAAGATGCTGTCTTCTAACGTGTCATTGGCTTCAATATTTAGAGAAGCTGGTTAATCTTGGTAGATCTCCACTTTCAGGGTAATTTTTATACCGTGATTTCGGCGGTCTTCATGCATCGAACCAATCCTGGTTTCTAACCTACTTAAAGTGTGGTCACTAGCAGGGGAAGTATTAAATCAGCCTTGCAGAACTCCCCGGAGAGCGCTGAGTAGCGCTCTGTTCTCTTTTTCCGTACCAATGCTAATCCGCAGTTTGTCTTCCAGACGGGGCTGTCGAAAATGCCTCACCAGAATATTCTGATCTTTTAAAGCTTGAGAAATATTTATTGCACTGTGATTAGCTGGCACCTGCACCAGGACGAAGTTAGTTTGGCTAGCGCCAGTGACAAGACCTAGCTCGTTTAAAGCAGTAATAAGATCTGAGCGTGAATTACGAATCTTCTCCCAGTTTGCTTGAGCATGATCTTGGGCTTGGAGTGCGGCACAGGCCAGAATCTGAGATACATGATCCGTGTTGTAACTATCTCGGGTTTTGAACATTATTGGGTTCGCCAACGATTTATTGGAGATGCCATAACCAAAACGCAAGCCGGCGAGCGCGTAACCCTTTGAAAGAGTTCTGAGAATTAAAATGTTTTCATGCGAGTCGATAAGTGGCACGCAGTTATAAGACTCTTTGGGATCAACAAAGTCCACATAGGCTTCGTCGATAACCAGTACGCCTTCGAAACTTTTTGCTAGTTTTTCTATATAAGCGCTAGGTAACAGACAGCCGGTTGGAGCATGAGGATTTACCAGGATGCACATTTTTGCTCGTGATTGAATCAAGGATTCTGCAAAATCTGCGGGTATTGACCAATCATCCCTAAGTGGTATTTCTTCAAGGATGCAGTTTTGTACTTCTGCTAATACTGGATAGAGAGAATAAGTGGGTTGGGTAACAATTATCTTGTCGCCAACTTCAACAAAAGTAGTCAAGGCTAACCGCAGTAATTCATCACCTCCATTGGTCGGTATGATGTTTTCAGCATCGACACCGTGAACATCCGCTGCGATCTGTCGAAAATCTTCTGCTATTGCTTGAGGATAGCGCCGCAAATCTTCCACACGAATTTTTGCCAATGCGTCAGCCACGGCAGGGCTGGCAGGATAGGGATTTTCATTTGTATTTAGCTTAATGACTGTGTGGGCTTTCGGTTGTTCGCCTGGAACATAACCCTGCATGTTGGCAATATTTTTGCGCTCGAAGCTCATGTTTAGTCAAGGTACTCGTTAAAGAGCGTGAAGGGTATAGCTAAGTTTCTTAAGCGGCAAGCTTGGAAAGTAAAATTATTACGGAGGCAGATAAGTCTCCAGTCGTTTATGCCAACCTGGCAACCATCTTTGTTCATTTCTTATTGGGGGGGCGTTATTAACTCTGTTGCTTAAGACCTGTTTGGCAGCGTGCACAAAACTATAGAGGGTCATTGGAGAATTTTCCATCGCGGCAACTACCTGTTTAAGCCCCCAGCCCTGGTTTTGATAGCGTTCACTGGGAGTGAGTCCAGTCCCTTTGAAATGGACGTAGTCGATTAGTGCATACGGTCCATAGGGGGGATGACTATGAGCGAGTGTATTAAGCAACTGTCTAACTGTTGTTTGTTGGTCAATCGGAAAAGAAATAACGATTTCATCCAATGACTCACTGAGTCTCTGTACGATGAAATCTATTTGAATCGGTTTGGTGTCTGCAAGAAATCTGCGCAGTTCTCGGGACTGTTCACTGTCAAATTCCCTATAGAAGTCTTCTCGGGATTGCCAGGGTGAATCTAAATGAATACCCTCTATTATCCATGAGGGAACTTCGACATTTCTTACCTGATAGTAATTGAGTAATGCCGGAAAAGTTTCTTCGAAGGGAGAAACTTGGCCTGCTTTAAACCAAATGAAGTGGCCAATACCGAGTGAGGGAAATTCTTCGCCTTCATTCCAGCTAGTTAGGCAATCGAAATTGCTAGCACATTCATTGGCAAAGACCTGCTCTCCCAGCGATTCTAAATCTGATTGTGAAAGCTCAAATGCCTGGCCATAAGCCATATTTACCAGCAGGTATTGACCTAGTAATGAGCCCAAAAATCGGTTTAATCTGATTGAATTTACTGTCATTTCGATTTGTTCGACTAATTTAGAGAAAAGTTTACACTTTAGACGGAAAATCTATGTGAGAGGTCGAATTACAGGGGTTTGGAGCGGATCTCAGGATAAACCGGCTTTTTATGAATTAGACAGTAGCTATAAAGGAAGCCAATCAAAGCTGGAATTATTACTGCAGGTTTATGACTCGTTGATTGATTAGCGTAGGCGCGAAATAGCTTTAAGAACGAGCGGTATTATAGTCGGAAAAACTTTAATAAAAACAATGATAAATCTAACACCCTAATTCGAAATACACGTTTTCCTCGGTATTTTATGCACAAAAATTACCTCGAAGTCATAAAACACTTAAAAATAGCAGGTATTATTTTTGTTCGATCCTTCCAAAACTCCTAAGTCATTGTTATTTCAGTAAAATACGTTTTGGACAAAAATTAATCAGATTGAGTCACTTTCACAGAATTTCGAGGCTTGAGAGATTTTTTTTGGTTTTATGCCCAGAGTTATCCACAGAATCTGTGGACAAAAATGCATCCTATGATGATTTTAAAAAAACACTTAATTGTCAATAACTTAGTAGAGTTACCTTAGTGTGCCAATTAGCAATAACCGCTAAGCCTTTGTGACGAAGTTGAGTCCATCGCAAGACTTGATTTATTAGCATCAGATTCTGCCGGAAGCTTAATTATGCTATCTTGATTTTCAACGTCCTATTGAATCATAGTAATGATAGAACTAACGAGTGAAATACCTTTCCTCTGGAGGCTCAGTCCAGAGAGCAGTGAAGGTTATTGTTCAGTTTCCATGGTAGTACCTTGTCCACCGGAAACAGAAATTGCAGACCTCACCATCGAAACCAGCGTTTTAAGTTTATCTTCTGATAGTTCACGCTCAGAGACCGAAGAGACTCTAGAGTGGAACCAGGAAGATGTCGATCTATTTATCCGCCTAGTTAATCAGAGGCAGATTAATAACAACCAACCAATATCAGAAACGGTGCATGTAGATTTAACTGATCCGGAAATCATTGAAATTGTCCATATTGTTGCTGCTGCTGGATTCGGCGTGGCTTTTACTTCATTTGGCTTATTGAATGAAGCCGATGGAAGTTTTCCAGTACACAACTTTGAAATTGGATCATTTGCATCATTAAACACGGTCAGCGGATTTGTGTCGTGTGTTGTGGTGGATGTTGAAGACGATGATGTGGTCTGTGTGCTACTGGATGATATCGATGTGCGCGCAATCGAAGATTATGAGCAACTATGCTGCCATGATCTGTTATTAGTTAAGCGCATTGATCTGCTGCACCCCGAGTTTTCTGAATGCAAATTAAAACCAAATACTTCCGTTTTGCACTAAGAGATTGTAGTAGTTCTGCTAGCGATCCTTTTAGCAACCGACAAATTCAATAATGTGATCTGCGGCCTGTTCCACGGTCATTTCGACTGTGCCGACGACTATTTCCGGCTGTAGGGGATTTTCATAAGGGCTGTCCAGACCGGTAAAATTTTTAATTTCTCCCGCCCGTGCCTTCTTGTAGAGTCCCTTTGGGTCCCGTTGTTCGCAAACATCCAGGCTGGTATCTATAAATACTTCAATAAACTCTTGTTCTGCAAATAAGCTTCGTGCCATGTCCCGTTCAGCACGGAAGGGTGAGATAAAACTCGTGATTACAATAAGCCCTGCATCCAACATGAGCTTGGCGATTTCAGCTACACGGCGGATATTTTCGACCCTATCAGCATCGGTAAAACCCAGATCTTTATTCAATCCGTGGCGCACGTTATCTCCATCTAGTAGATAAGAGTGACAGCCTTTGGCGATTAATTTCTTTTCGATCAAGTTGGCGATGGTTGATTTACCTGAACCTGATAATCCGGTGAGCCAGATGATTTTAGGTGTTTGTTGTTTAATTGCTGCGCGAGTCTGTTTATCCACATCCAGTGCTTGCCAGTGAACATTACTGGCGCGACGTAATCCGTGTCTAATTCCGCCAGCCGCAACAATTGTGTCAGAGTCTTTTTCGTAAAGAGTAAAGATGCCGGTAGCTGGGCAGATAGAAGCGGAGTCATAAACTATGGGGCAGGTCAAAGCGATATTTGCCACACCGGTTTCATTATTCGACAAAGTCTTAGCCGCTATCTGCTGATTAGTTTCAACATCGACACGATACTTTAGCCGACTGACGGTGGCTTCACTTTCGCCGCCAATGGCTTGCAGACGGTAGGTTCTTCCTGGGAGTAGTTCCTGCTCACCCTGCCACGCGATTTGTGCTTCAAATTGATCAGTGAACTCTGGTCTTAAATCGGCGGCGGCCAAGATGTCACCAGGATTCATGTTTACTGAGTAGGTCAAATCTAAATTTAGATCGGCTTCAGCATCCATGCTAGTGTATTCAGCACCATTAGCTTCCATGGCAAGAATAGATGTTTGATGACCTGAAGGGGCAGTTACCACACTATCTTCTTTGTTTATCTGGCCGCTGATTAACCTGCCACTAACTCGACTCGATGATTCAACGTCAGTTACTAAGAAGCGCATTGGATCCATATTTATTTCCCCAGCTTTTCCTCTCAAGTTTACTTTGCGCGTTGATTAAAACGCCGTCCCACTAAGGCAGATGTGATATTAACTTTTTGTATATCAATTGTCCCTCCGGCAATACCCCAGCCCCAGGAATCCCGCATTTTTCGTTCGATAGGAAATTCACGGGAATAACCGTAACCACCCATTAATTGCATTGCTTTGCCTGTTACTTCTCGTGCCATTTCGTTGGCAAAACATTTTGCGATTGAGCTATCTGCAATCGAAGGTAACCCTTGCTCCGCATTCGCTACTGCTCGGTAGAGAAGTAAACGTGCCGCGTCTAACTTTAATTTCATTTCAGCGAGTTGTATTTGTACAGCTTGAAAATCGATCAACGGCTTGCCAAACTGATTGCGTTCCTGAGTGTAATCAAGTACGAAATCGAATGCTGATTGCGCAACGGCTAATGACATCGTTGTATTTCCGCAGCGCTCTAGGTCGAATGCATCCATTAACTTACTAAAGCCTCCGGCAGGCACCAGAATATTTTTGACAGGAACTTCTACATTATCGAAATACATATCGGCACTATAAATACCTCGAAATCCCATATGATGATCGCGCTTACCAAAACTGAATCCATCCATGCCTTTCTCAACTATAACTGCACCAATACCTTTAGCACCCTCATCATCTGACATGCGGCAATAAACGACATAAGCCTCAGAATGACCAGCGCCTGAACACCAGCGTTTTGTTCCATTGATAACGACCTTGTCTTCATTAATACTTGCTTTAGTAGTTAAGTCTGTGAGTGCTGATCCGGCGCCAGGTTCTGACATGGAAACCGCCAGGACCATGTCTCCAGAACAGATAGCGGGTAGCAACCAATTTTTTAAATGGTCGTTACCGAAGTGGGCGATTGCTAAGCAGGGGCCGAAACAAGATTCAAAAATTGGAAAAGCCACGCCAATTGAGACCTTGGCTATTTCCTCGAGAACAAGCACGGCGTCTAGATGAGATCCCCCGGCTCCGCCATAGTCTGCACTCAAATTGACTCCCAGATATCCAAGCTCAGCGAATCGCTTGCGCACTTCCAGGCTCGGTGGCTCATCCTTCTCTTCTATTTCTTTGGCGATTGAGGTTAATTCTCTCTGTGCAAACTGCCGCGCTGCATCTTGAAGTGCGCGTTGTTCTGCAGACAAACTAAAGTCCATGCATTATCTCCCTAATTTCTGGAAGTGCATCATATGCATGAGTGGACGCCGCTGCAAATCTGACGCTTGCGCATCTGAAAAAGGGGGTATTTTCCCGCTCCAACAAGTGAATCCTGCTATAATCGCCGCTTTTTTTCGGGCGCTTAATTCCGCCAGTTAGAATCGAGTCAAGCCGTGAGCGATCTACAGCAGGAAATCGAAAGACGCAGAGTTCTCGCGATTATTTCTCATCCGGATGCTGGTAAAACCACCATCACCGAGAAACTTCTGTTGTTTGGAAACCTAATTCAGGTGGCAGGTACTGTAAAAGCCAAGAAATCTGATCGTCACGCCACATCTGACTGGATGACCATGGAACAGGAGCGAGGGATTTCGGTTACATCATCGGTAATTCAGTTTCCATATAGAGAACGCGTGGTGAACTTGCTGGATACGCCTGGCCATGAAGATTTCTCTGAAGATACTTATCGCGTACTCACTGCGGTGGATTCTGCGCTAATGATAGTGGATGGTGCTAAAGGCGTCGAGGAACGTACTATTAAATTGATGGATGTTTGTCGTTTACGGGACACGCCAATTTTTACATTCGTAAACAAACTGGATCGCGATATTCTCGATCCTATAGCGATTCTCGATGAGATTGAAAACGTTCTAAAAATTAAATGTGCGCCAATCAACTGGCCTCTAGGTATGGGCAAAGAATTCAAAGGGGTTTACAACCTTTACTCCGATACTATTCATGTTTATCAACAAGGGCAGGGGCATCAAATTCCAGAGGATGTGCAAATCAAGGGTTTAGATAGCGCAGAAGCAAAAGAATTGCTTGGAAGTTACATCGACGATTTCTCCGAAGATATCGAGTTGGTAAAAGGCGCCAGCCATGAATTTGATGTAGATGCTTATTTAAAGGGACAGCTGACCCCTGTTTATTTCGGTACGGCGTTAGGTAATTTCAGCGTAAAAGAAATGCTTGATGACTTTGTGCAGTGGGCACCGGCACCACAAGGTCGCGAAACTGAATCTCGGCTAGTTGAGGCATATGAAGAAGGTTTTAGTGGCTTTATTTTTAAGATTCAGGCGAATATGGATCCAAAACATCGAGATCGTGTCGCCTTCATGCGTATCTGTTCTGGCGAATACAAAAAAGGCATGAAGATGCACCATAGTCGCATTGGAAAGGATGTGAAAGTTGCGGACGCGGTAGTTTTTCTCGCCCGTGATCGCACTCAGGCCGATGGAGCAGTTTCAGGAGATATTATTGGTCTTCATAATCATGGAACGATTCAGATTGGAGATACCTTCACAACTGGCGAAGAATTAAAATTTCGAGGTATCCCTCATTTTGCGCCAGAGTTGTTTAAACGCATTCGTTTGAAAGATCCGCTGAAATTAAAGCAGTTACAAAAAGGGCTAACTCAGTTATCCGAGGAAGGCTCTACCCAGCTCTTTATGCCGCTGCGTAATAACGATTTGGTAGTTGGGGCCGTAGGCGTCCTGCAGTTCGAAGTTGTGGCCTATCGCTTAAAAGATGAGTACAAAGTGGATGCGATTTATGAGCCGATTAATGTACAACTGGCCCGCTGGGTAGATAGTGACAATAAAATCAAGCTGCAAGAGTTTAAAAAGAAGGCTCATGAAAATCTGGCACTGGATGGTGGGAGCTATCTAACTTATTTGGCGCCCACCCGAGTTAATCTGAATCTTATGGAAGAGCGCTGGCCGGAGATTCGATTCCGCTCTACTAGGGAACATTAATATAAAAAGATGAGTTCTTGTCGGATGCAATTCTCTGTTTTTTCTACTGATGGCTTGGCACGCCGAGGCATGCTGAGGTTTCCCCGAGGAGAAGTACAGACTCCTGCATTCATGCCAGTAGGCACCTATGGCACAGTTAAAGGACTTAATCCGTTACAAATTAATGAAATCGGTGCTGACATTATTCTGGCAAACACCTTCCATTTGATGTTGCGACCTGGAATAGAAGTAATTAATCGCCATGGGGATCTTCATCAATTCATCGGTTGGGACAAACCAATTCTAACGGATTCTGGTGGCTTTCAAGTATTCAGTCTCGGAGACATGCGTAAGATTTCGGAAGAGGGAGTGAAGTTTAGATCACCGATCGATGGTGCTGAAATATTCCTCGGACCAGAATCGGCTATTGAAGTTCAACATAAGCTTGGTGCAGACATCATTATGGTTTTCGATGAATGCACTCCTTATCCAGCGGATGAGAATACCGCCAGAGAATCCATGGAACTGTCCAAGCGTTGGGCAGCCCCCTGCAAAGAAGCCCATGGAATCAATTCCGCGGCGCTATTCGGTATTATTCAAGGTTCGATGTACAAAAATTTGCGCGATGAATCCTTAGCGGCATTGGTACAAATGGAATTCGATGGCTATGCCATAGGTGGGCTCTCAGTGGGAGAGCCGAAAGGAGAGATGGTAGATGTTATTGAATACTGTTCGCCTAGGATGCCTGAGGATAAGCCTCGCTATTTAATGGGGGTTGGCACGCCTGAAGATATCGTTCATGCCGTGACTTATGGCATCGATATGTTTGATTGCGTTATGCCCACTCGCAATGCGCGCAATGGGCATTTGTTTACTTCAAAGGGTTTGCTCCGGCTCCGCAATTCCCGCTACCGGGATGACACTGCTCCTCTGGATGACAATTGCGCTTGTTACACCTGCCAGAATTTTTCTCGTGCTTATTTGCACCACCTTGATAAATGTAAAGAAATTCTGGGTTCCCAGCTTAATACCATTCATAATTTGCACTTCTACCAGCAGCTCATGGCCAGTTTGCGCAGTGTTATAGAACAGGGTAGATTGGGCGCCTTCGCCAACCAGTTCCAGAAGGATCAGGCTCAATTAGAAGACACAGCTGAGGAGCATTAGCCAAGTTGATGTTGCGTTGGATTGACTTGAATCGCGGGTCATTGCCCCCAAAAATGCTAGATATAGGCAAAGAGGGCGAGAAAACAGCAAAAACTGATGGCAAAAACCTAATAAAGAGTCGCGTTATTGACCGAGAGAGAATTCATGAACATATTATTTCCCGTTGCTAATGCGCAAGACGCTGCGCAACCACAACAAACTTCACTGACTTACAACCTTATTCTTTTTGGCGGAATGTTTTTCCTGTTCTGGCTAATTCTTTGGCGCCCGCAATCGAAACGAGCCAAGGAACATCGAGAGCTGGTTAGTAGTATCTCCAAAGGCGATGAGGTGATGACTTCCGGTGGCTTGTTGGGAAAGGTTACAAAAGTGCAGGATGACTATATCGCCGTCGAAGTTTCACAGGGTGTTGAATTAAAGCTGCAGAAATCTTCGGTTGCTGCAGCGCTTCCAAAAGGTACGATTAATCAAATTTAGGCTGAGCCTTGCGGTTCAGCAAGAAGCGAAGAGCGCATTTTATGCTAAATCGATATCCAGCCTGGAAAAACGTACTCATTATCATAGTCGTTATATTGGGATTCCTATATTCAGTTCCTAATATCTACCCCGATGACGAAGCAATTCAAATCTCCACCGATAACCTAAATCTCAATGAGTCGGATTTGGCGACTATTACCACGGCGCTGGAAGCGGCTCAGGTGGAATTTTTTGGAGAAGAATTCACCGAAGAAAACATTCTATACCGATTTAATACTGTCGATGACCAGCTGGTTGCCAAGACCGCTATCGAAGATGTTCTGACTGATGATTATATTGTTGCTCTAAATCTTGCTCCAACGACACCTGGATGGTTGCAAGCCATTGGGGCGGGTAAAATGAATCTCGGACTTGATTTGCAAGGTGGTGTGTACTTCTTAATGGAAGTAGACATGGAAGCGGCACTTGGCCGTCGCATGGAAGACAACCTGAGTAATGTGCGTTCTATATTAAGAGAAGAAAGGCTTCGCACACGAGGAACCAATGTCGTCGACAATACCCATCTGGAAGTGCGTTTTGCCAATGCAGAGGTTCGCTCAGATGCACGTTCCGTTCTCGTTGATAATTTCCCTGATCTGCAATTTCAGAATCGTGAATCCGGAGATCTGTTCATTCTCGATATGCGCACTCCGCCAGATGTCATTCTGCAGATCCAGCGGGATACACTGCAGGCTAATCGCACGACGATTATGAAGCGGGTTGACGCGCTCGGTGTTGCTGAACCGACTGTGCAGCAACAGGGTGCAGACCGTATTGTTGTTGAATTGCCCGGTGTTCAGGATCCCGCGCAAGCGATTCGCTTTTTACAGAGAATTGCCACACTTGAATTCCATTTAGAAGCAATGCCGGGGGCCTCGCCAGCGTCTTACACGAGCTATGTCAACCCTGATGGCATTATGATTGATGTCGACAACGAAATTATCTTGCAGGGTGATCGTATTAGTAACGTTCGATCCACTCTCGACCAGAATGGTTTGCCTCAGGTTCAAATCAACTTGGATGCTCAAGGTGGTAACCAGATTAACCGGGTAACTCGTGACAATGTCGGTAGGATGATGGATATCCTGTTATCTGAAACTCGTAGCCGTACAATTTTAACAACTGGTGGAAATGGCGAAGAGATAGAAGAAGTCGAATTTTTTGAAGAAAAACGATTAATTAGTCATGCGACTATCCGCACTGCATTACCAAGAACATTTGTTATAACTGGTTTAACTGCTAGAGAGGCAAATGACCTTTCTGAACTGATTCGCTCAGGCTCATTAGCAGCGCCGATGACCATCGTAGAGCAATCTGTGATCGGGCCTACTATGGGACGAGAAAATCTCGAAGCAGGTTTTAGGGGAGTGCTGGTTGCATCGGTATTGGTTTTAATATTTATGATGTTTTATTACCGAGTATTTGGGCTGGCAGCCAATACTGCGTTAATCATGAACATCCTGCTGATCTTCGCCGTAATGTCGACGCTTATACCAGCGACGCTCACACTACCAGGAATAGTGGGAATTGTATTAACAGTAGGTATGGCTGTGGATGCCAATGTGCTTATCTTTACGCGAATTAGGGAAGAGTTGAGTAATGGAATGCCACCTCAACAGGCCATTGATGCCGGTTACAATCGTGCGTTTACCACTATTCTCGATGCTAATTTAACGACTTTCCTAGTGGCGCTGGTTCTTTTTACTATCGGAACCGGACCGGTGAAGGGATTCGCAGTCACGCTAATGATTGGAATTATCACTTCCATGTTTACTGCTATCGTTGGCACTCGTGCCTTAGTGAATGTAATTTACGGTGGGCGCAACATTCAGAAACTTTCTATTGGCCGTTATCCGAAGCCAAACAAATCGGGTATCGAAGCAACTTAATAGACTGGGATAAGAACATGATTTTGGGCAGACAAATAGATTTCATGGGTGTACGCAAAATTGCGGGAGCGATTTCTGCAGTACTCGTTTTAGTGTCTATATTTGCACTTATATTTAACTCTTTGCAGTTTGGTTTAGATTTCACCGCCGGAACTTCAGTCCGCTTAAATTACTCACAAACCATTATTCTTGATGAAGTAAGCGAAGCGCTAAACAATAATGGTTACGAAGACGCAGTTGTAGTTAGCTTTGGCTCCGATCGCGAGATTCGAGTTGTGCTGCCAGTTGATGAAAGCGTTGAAGTTGTTGATCAAGCAAGCCAGGCAGCAGAGATAGGTGAAACTATTGCGGCTTTGCTTAGTGCCAATAGTGATGCCGATGTAACTTTACTTGGATCAGATTATGTGAGTGCCAAAGTGGGCGAAGAATTGGCAGAGCAGGGTGGCATGGGGATGTTGGTGGCGCTCGGTATCATCATGATTTATATTGCTGTGCGCTTCCAATTTAAGTTTTCCGTTGGTGCAGTTGTTGCACTCGCCCATGATGTGCTGATAACACTCGGCATTTTTTCAATCTTCGGAATTGAATTTAATCTCAACACCCTAGCTGCCATGTTGGCTATCATTGGCTATTCGCTTAATGACACTATCGTGGTGTCTGATCGAATTAGGGAGAATTTTCGTCGTATGCGTAAGGGAACTCCTGTAGAAATGGTTAATGTATCTCTTAACCAAACACTCAGTCGTACCATAATTACTTCCTTTACAACGCTCCTTGTATTGTTCTCAGTACTTATTATCGGTGGCGAAACTACTCAAGGTTTCGCGATTGCACTCATCATTGGTGTGGTCATCGGAACCTATTCTTCCATTTATGTAGCTTCAAATGTGATTCTTTATATGAAAGTCACCCGGGAAGATTTGATGATCCCGGTGAAAGAAGGTGCCGATCTCGAAGGCACGGTCTAGTCACTTCTTCTCGGTAAAGTTTGAGCTCTCTCTAAGCGATACAGTCTGAAAGGTTGTCGGCCGTGGCCAATGAATTATCACTTGGCCTGTTTTGCCATACTTGCTATGTTTTAGTTCGATAAAAATGGGCGATTTTCAACAGCTTGGAATAACCAAAGCGATATAGAAGAATGTATCCATCTAAGACCGGATTGGTGCTTGCTAAGTTAAAAGCTACAGCAATAGTGTTGTGTTGCACCTTGGCTGGAGGTTCTCTTGCTCAGGATTCTGGTTTGTTTCCACAACCAGCTGAAATTCAGCCTGCCGTGGACTTCTGGATCAAGGTCTATACAGAAGTGGATACCCAGAGTGGATTTCTGCACGATTCGCAAAATCTGTCGGTAATTTATGCGCGCCTTGAACTAAACCGTCAAGAAATTGAGCGAGTCCGTACCGGAATTAGGGAAGATCTGAGGGTTTTGGCTACTGGCAGAAGAACGGGATTGACTGCTAGTCAGCAGGAAATCATGGATTTGTGGCCGGATAATGTGAGTAATGAAACGCTACGCACTGCTGCCGGAAATGTCCGTTGGCAACTCGGGCAGTCCGATCGATTCCTCGGTGGGCTGCGGCGCTCAGGAGCCTACCGTGCTCACATTAATCAGGTTATTCGGGAGAAAGGATTGCCAATCGAATTAGGTGTTCTTCCTCACGTCGAGTCATCGTTTAATCCAAATGCCTATTCCAGCGCTTCGGCTGCCGGCATGTGGCAGTTCGGTCGAGATACAGCAAGACGCTTTATGCGGGTCGATCATATTGTTGACGAGCGCATGGATCCTTACACTGCCACCGGAGCAGCGATGAGTTTGTTGGAATACAACTACTCGGTGTTAGGAACCTGGCCCTTGGCGCTTACAGCATACAATCATGGTGCCGGTGGAATTGCCCGTGCTGTCCGTCAGACTGGTACTACCGATATTGAGAAAATTATTGCCAATTATCGTGGCCGGGCTTTTGGTTTCGCTTCACGTAATTTCTACACACAATTTCTTGCGGTTATTCATGTTGAAAATAATGCCCAGGCATATTTTGGCGATTTTCGCTTAGATCCAGCCCCTAGTTTTCGGGAAGTAGTAACCGATGCCTATATCGATGCTGAGGTTTTTGCCCGATCCATCGGTATTAGTCTGGAGCAACTTGAAGCGGACAATCGAGCATTGCGTCCAGCAATCTGGGAAGGCAACAAGCGTATACCTAATGATTATCCTATTAAGCTGCGCGAGCAGGCTGTGGATTCGGGCGATTTGCTAGCGCTAATTCCTAACGATTTCAAATTCGATGTGCAAACACCGGATGTCGCCTATGTGGTGGAAAGAGGCGACAGCCTTTCTGTAATTGCACGCCGTTTTGATACTTCTGTTAATCGACTAGTTTCATTGAACCAATTGCGCAGTCGTAATCGTATCCAAATTGGTCAGCGACTTCTTTTGCCTCAAGACAATATCAGCTCGCAACAATTAATTGCCCAGGCAGGAGACGAGCCACCTGAAGATGGTGAATACACAGTGCGCCGAGGAGATACCGTTTCTCTTATCGCGTCACGCTATGGAGTGCCCGAAGCGGAGCTGCTCAGCGTCAATGGAATTCAGGATCGCAATCGAATCTATCCCGGTCAGCAAATTCGATTACCTGGTTTCGGTTCCAGTCTAGTGGAACAGGTAGTGGCTGCTCCTATAGAAGCCAGCGCACCTCCATCGCTACCGACACAGTTAGCCTTTACTGAAGAGGCAGGTGAAATAGTCAGCGATTCTGAGATGGAAGTAGCAGAAGAGCCACCAGTCGCTGCTATAGCTTTTAATGATGAATTATTACTAGAGGAAGAAGCCCTGGTAGAACTGGTTTCAGCAGAAAGTGAGGGTCCAGTGCATCTTGCGCTGAATTCTGCCACTGAAGAAATTCTACCACCGGCGGCTGTGCTACCGGATAATATAGAGTTGGAAATAGCAGTTACCCCAGAAGAGGAAACAGCAGTAGCAATTGACCCCGCGCTAGATGTTAGTGAGAGCAATGAGCAGCTGGCTGAGGCTCTTGCTGCTGATCCTTCTGATTACACCGTTGCGTCAAACAATTCCATTGAGATCCAGGCGTCCGAAACCCTCGGTCATTATGCCGATTGGCTAGGTATTAGAGCCTGGGATTTGCGCCGCCTCAACAACATGGCCTTTCGTGATCCGGTGATCATCGGCGAAAGACTTGCTCTAGATTTTTCTCGAGTGAACATTGCTGAGTTTGAACTCAGGCGGCGTGATTATCATTCCACCTTGCAACAGGAATTTTTCAGTAACTATCGTATTCAGAATGTTGAAAACTATCGTATAAGGTCTGGTGATAATATTGGCGCTATTGCTCGCAACCGTTATTCCACCCCAATCTGGTTGCTTCGTCAGTACAATCCCGAGTTAGATTTCAATCGCATCCAGATCGATCAGGAAATTGTCTTTCCAGTCCTAGAGCAAGTTAATTAGCAAATTCAAACAGCACTTTATAATTCGTTCTTAGTTTTTCAGCAGCATAGTTTTCTAATTCGATTTTCGGAAGAGCTTGATCTTCTTGTTTGAGTATCAGCCATTGCTGTAGACGTTCCAGTACTAATTTCGCTGTTGCTTCATCACTTTCATGCCTTTTGTAAAGAAGATTTTCCGGCAAGTATTCTGGATAAACTAGGCAATTTGGAGCTAGGGGAGTACAGCCTGCAAAACAGGCCTCTTGAATTGCTAAGCCCTGAAAATCATGAAGTGCCGTGGACAATACCACATCACAACTGGCTAGCAGGCCATGGTAGCTAGCTTCGTCCTCGATGTAGCCGAACTGTCCACTTTCAATGGCCAAGTTGTTGGCATGTTCTTGGAGAAAGATCTCTAATCTAAATCGAATTCCTTTGGCACTTGGCGAAAACCCTCTCCGACGATATGAAGACGAATAGCTGACCCAGAAGTTGAGAGTAAATTTACGACCTCCAGCAATAATACTGGACCTTTGTCATATTCCCAGCGATGGTTCCAGACCACTTCAAGACAATTAGTAGTTTTTGAATCAATTATCCTATGGTTTGAGATTGAGACAGGAACCGGAGTTACCAGACTATCTTCGAGTTTTTTTAATACGCAATTTGGAATCTTGTCTGGAAGTTTATTTAAAAGACTCCTGACGCCTTCTAAGAAAGTTTCCCTATTAAAATTAGAATTAAAAACGATCTTATCAGCGCAAAGCGCTGAATAAATTGGCACTAATAAAGGTTCGATGTTTTCCTCTCTTTGAGTATTTCCTGGGTAGGCAAACTGATTTTCATGAAAGTAAAGAATGGTTGGAAGTTCGCATAGCTCTGGAACTAGGCCGCGCAGACTGCTGAGGTCTACCATAGATGTGGCTATTAACAAATCGTAATTGGCGGCAAGTTCATCTCTGTTATTAAATGCCCAGTGCAAACTATTTCCTCGTATGCGCCAATTGAAATTGCGCGGTGGTAGAGCTAATTGTTTCCAGTCTAAGTCAGGAAACATTCGCGCCAGACGCTGGCGCCAAATCTTATGACTTCTTGCGTCATAGGCAGAAAGGAGGAGAATCTTATTTGTCAATTCTTGTCCACGAATCCGCTGGAATTAATGGAGGGTTAGGGCCGATGAAAAGGTGCAGCCAGATGTAAGTCGCGAGCGACTTAATCTGCCTCATCATAAACTAGTTGTTTTGCTGTCTTTCCAGAATACCTAAATTAATGGACATATCGAGTATGGCATCAATGTTTGTGGCAATGTCTTCCACCGAGGCATTAGCCCCTAAATCCACTCCCGTGTTTTCGCGAACATCAGCGGAGTAATAGCGTCCACCAGCAGCCTGAATTATCCGACCGTTAGGTGCAACTTCGCTGCACAAAAATACAACAGCTGGGGTGACTAGCTCCGGTGCCAAGCGTTCTGCACTATCTTCAAATCCTGGTAATTCCAATGTCATTCGAGTTGCAGCAATAGGCGCTATAGAATTAGTGTGAATATTAAATTTCGCACCCTCAAAGCGCAGGGTATTCATGAATCCCACTAGGCCAAGTTTTGCTGCACCATAGTTGCTCTGACCGAAATTACCGAACAATCCAGAAGTGGAAGTGGTCATTACGATTCGACCGTAGTTTTGCTCCATCATTATTGGCCAAGCTATCTTGGTGCAGTTCATAGAACCGTTTAAATGAACATCCAGTACTGTATGCCAATTGAGAATTTCCATCTTGGCGAAAGTTTTGTCCCGCAAGATCCCTGCATTGTTAACCAGAATATCGATGCGCCCCCAGTTACTCATGGTTTCATCAATCATTGCCTGAACCGCATTGAGATCGGTGACTGAGGCGCCATTTGCTATTGCAGTGCCACCCGCATCATTGATTTCTTGGGCGACTGCTTCCGCGGCAGAGATTGAGCCCCCACTACCGTCCACAGCGCCTCCGAGATCGTTAACCACGACTTTCGCGCCGCGGTGTCCTAGTTCAAGAGCATGTTGTTTCCCCAGGCCGCCACCGGCACCGGTTACTATTGCGACCCTGTTTTCAAAGCTAATGGTCATAGGGGTTCCTCAGTTTTTTCTCAAAGATTTAAGACGTTTTAGAAGAGGCAGGATTCTATGCTGCGAGCTTGATTGGCGCAATTGCCCCTGCGTCTCAATTAATTGTTATTCACCGTGGCTTGAGATGAAAAATCCGCTATTATCTGCGACCGTTGCTTTCCGCGAGAGTTAAAGTAATAAATGAGCGAATTAGAACCAGTTCCAGCGGCTACAGTTGTACTTGTGCGTCAATCGCCACAAGAGGCTGATCTTGAAGTATTATTACTACAGCGAAATTCCCGCTTGGTTTTTCATGGTGGGCATTGGGTTTTTCCTGGTGGCCGCATCGATGATCAAGATTTTGATAGTTCAGGTGCCGAGCTAGAATATCCCGCCGCGCTGAGAGCAGCTGTAAGAGAAACCAAAGAAGAAGCTGGAATCGAAATAAATGAAGAGCAACTTATTCATGTTGCTCATTGGACTACGCCGCCAAAATTACCCCGCCGATTTTGTACCTGGTTTTTTATTTGTCCATTATTTGATTCGGTTTCGGTTACCTGTGGACAACGATGAGATCTTGGATCACAAATGGATCTCACCTCGCAACGCTATTGCCGAAGCCGAAGCAGAGGAATGGGTTCTTCCTCGACCAACGATGACAACCTTATCCGATATTATTGAGCATCGAAATCTTGATGATTTAGTTGCTGCTGCTACAGTAAGTAACATCCGAGTTTTCCCCAAAGACTCTCAATACTATCGTCCCGCTGAAATGGGATATCCAGAATAGCCCTAGAAGAAAAATCAAGCATTTCTCGTAAAGCTTAATATGCTGTTAAAAGAAGCTAAATTCTGGCTATTTTCGGGCAGATGCTGACATTACCCCGACTAACTGATATCTCGAAGATTTTGTCCTCATTCAGGCCTTTAAATCCTTGCTTTTCGGGGCCCGTTAATGGGATAGTTAAACCCGAAAAAATGAGACAATCTGCTTTCGTTTGCGGTCAGCTCGAAGGGGATTTGAAGCCCCTCCAGAGGCTTGAAATCCAGTCTTTCGACCGTTTAGCGCCTTAGTGGATTATCGAGGTCCGTTAGCGCGATAACACGTCTTAAAAGAGGCTCTATGTCTTCACCCACATTTGAAAGTCTACGAGCCACGCTCAAAACTCTCCGACGGCGGAGAACTAATTTATTTATTCTCAAACAAGGAAGCTATTTTGCGATAGTAGCTTCAATTTTCGCCCTCGCTTCAACATCGATTTCAGTCTGGTTAGATTTAGGCAAAGCCGGAACCATTTTTTTATTTCTTATTTCCCTGGCAGGAATAGGAGTTTTAGTTTGGTGGTTCGCGCTTATATTAAAAAGAAGACATACCGATTATCGTCGACTTGCTCACTATGTCGAAGATCACATTCCTGATTTAGAACAACGGTTGCTTACTTCATTAGAATTTAATGAAGAAGATCTTATTCATGGAAAGGCAGGCGTTTCGCAACAATTTATTCAGCAACTTTGGGTAGACGCGCAAGAACATGTTCAGCAACAGCAGCGCGAAGTTGAAACTGTTGCCCCAGCACAAGCCAGTTGGATTTCTTTTGGCTCTGCTGCTTCGGTGATCGCAGTAGTTGTCGCTATATTCCTAAGTTCCGATGTGCTGCTTAATGCTGGCAGCCGCCTGGCCTGGCCTTTTGCCATTAGCGAACCCATCGTTATTGTCGAGATTCCAGCAGATATTGAGATTAGCGTCGAGCCTGGTGATTTGGAAATGCAGCGGGGCGATAGCCTAACAATTATTGCGCGGGTTAATAATGCTATGCCTGACAATATTACCCTGCGCCTCCAGAATGACAACGTTAATTGGCGTGATCTGCGAATGTCTCGAGATGGTAGCGGTAGCGAGAGCGCCACCTACAGTTATTATATTCCTTCTTTGGACGAAGACACGACTTACTACGTGACTTTCGATGAGCGGGGCGAACAGAGTTCACCTCAATTTGAAATCAGCTTGTTCGATCTGCCTCAGATAGAACAGATCGATCTCGCTTTTGACTATCCGGATTACACTGGCATTGAAGACATTATCGAAGAAGACAGTGGCGATATGGTTGTGCCCGAAGGAACAGTTGTAGATTTACGAGTAACTTTTAATAAAACAATTGCGACGGCCAATGTGGAATTTGAAGAAAGCTTTCGTGGTGAAGAGGGTGAAATTAATCCCAATGCGCCTTATGAAGATATAAAACTGCAGTTAGATGGCAATGTGGGTATCGCTCGATTCACCGTTAACCAGGATGGAATTTACAGAATTAATGCCACTGATTACTCTGATTTAAGCAGTCAGAATCCATTGGATTATTTCATCCGTGCTATCGAGGATTACCCACCGGAATTGGCATTGATTCGTCCTGGCCGTGATCAAGATGTAATGCCTCTCGAAGAGGTCATTTTGGAAATAGATGCGTCTGACGATTATGGCCTGTCGGAGTTCGTGCTGAATTATAGTGTTGTAGGCTTAGATGAGATTCAGGTGGACTTCCTTCCGGAACAAAATATCCGCAACGTTTCCGGTAATGAACTTATCTACCTGGAAGATTTGGAAGTCGAGCCTGGCGATTTCGTTAGCTACTTCTTAACCTTGGCTGATAATAATGGATTGGAAGGTCCGCAACTGTTATTTCCGATATCTATTTCTTGCAAGTTATTCCAACCGATCAAGAATTTCGTCGTAACCCTGGCCAGAGCGGTGGACAAGGGCCGGAGGTGGTAAAGGGGGAGGTGATTCCAGTGCTCTGGTTAGTATTCAAAAAGATATCATTGCTGCAACTTGGAAGTTAAAGAATAGACAAGATCAGGTTTCACAGGAAGAATTCAGTGGTGATGCAGAAATATTCCCGAGTCACAAAGGGAAGCAACCGATAGAGCAAGAATGTCAATTGATCGATTGCAGAACGATTAAATTTTTCTGATGATACTTACGATGCCGCGGTAGAAAATCTTTCTCTAGCGATAGACCAAATGAATCTTGCCGCAAATGACCTTGATTTAGAACAGATTACCAGCGCACTTCGTCCGGAACAGCTTGCACTGCAATACATCCTCAAGTCAGAGGCCTCTATTAACCGCACTAATATTAGCATGCAGCAAGGGGCGGTGGCGGGGTGGTGGTGCCCGTCAGGAACGTGAAGACTTGCGTGAGCTCTTTGAAATGGAAATGGGTCAATTGGAAAATCGTTACGAGACTCCAAAACAACGTCGCGGCGGCTCTCCCGAGCAACAGGAAGAAGCGAATAAATTAGAAGAGCTGGCACGGAGACAAGAAGGCCTTACTCGGGCCCAAAGAAATCTCGCCCGCCGCGAAGATCAAATGACGGAAGAACAAAAGCGTCGCGAATTAGAACGCTTAATGCGGCAGCAAGAACAGTTGAGCCGTGAAGCACAGCAGTTGGCACAGCAAATGTCACGTGGGCAGCAGAGTTCACAGTCTCAGAGCGGACAGCAGTCGCAAACAACAAGCACAATCCTCATCAAGCAGTTCTGGTGGTGGCGGCCAACAACCGCAAACTGCATTGCAAAGAGCTGCAGAACAAATGCAGGAGGCGGCAGAAAGTGATTCCGCTTCTATGGCTGCAGCACGCAGTCAAAAAGCGCTCGAGAACTTAAGAGAAAGGCAACAGGAATTGGAACAGGAAACTGATCGTTCCGTGAATCAATTAGCACAGAATTTGGTCAACGTGGCCAGCAATTACTGCAACAGCAACGTGCGCTCAGGACGCTATGGAGGGTACAACTCGTCAACAAGGATTAGGACAAACCAGACAATCCGTGCGCAATTCTGAGGACTGCAAGACCTGGTGGAAATGCAACAACAACAACAGCGAGACCTCGAAGAAATCGAAGACATGTTGCGCGCAATCATCGCCCGAGGCGATAGGACGATCAGCGCTTAATGTCTGACGCGCAAGAAGCCTCTCGGGACCTGCGTCCAATTCGAGAGGAGATGCAAACCAGTAATCGGGTGCTGCGCAATGGCATGGTGAATCTGTCCGTAGATATCGAAGACGAGCTAGAAGGGCAAATTGAAGAATTTGCACAACAATTGCTGGCTTTAAATCCGGCGAATATGAATTCGCCGTCGGATCAGTTAGCACAGGCAGCAAGAGATGCGGAAGACTTAAGAGAGCAGGTTGAAGATCTGCAACAGCAGGCATTAGCATTCAATGAAGATGGACGGCCGAGTGGAGGTGTGCCTACAGTCAGAGAAATGCGCGATCAATTGCAGCGTTCACAACAACTTGCGCAGAACTTACAACGACAATTCAGCAACAAGCCAGGCGGGTGGACAACAGCCTGGAGGCCAGCAGTCCAATGGCAGCAACAGGGCGGCAGCCGGGTCAGGCAAATGCAGCAGGGGGGCAACAGCAGATCGGAGGGCTCGCGGAGTGAATCAGGATCGTGCTGGTATCGGTGGCCGAGTTACTGACGATGGCAATAACTTACCCTGGGGTAATGCACGTTCCATTCGTCAGATTTTGACGCAGCAGGATATTGAAGATTTTCTTAACCAGCCTGAATTATTCAGAGAGTTATTGGAACCGATTATTGAATTGGAAGGCGCGCTTAGAGCGCAAGCCGAGTTAGATGCCATCAATAACAAATTGTATGCAACCGTCGAAGAAGATATTCCAGATGAATATCGGACTTGGTCAGGAATACTATCGTGTATTGTCAGAAAATCAGGGGTCTGAAAACCAGGCTCAGTAGCAATGCAATACACACAACCTAATCTCCTCACTGCACTCGAAGAAGGCACCTTTAGCTTTGCTTACGGCATTAGCCCGTGGTTATTCGGTGTTTTTGTTCTGCTCATTGTCGCAGGAGTCTGGTTAACCTATTTCAAAACTACCCGACCACTGACTCCTGGTTGGAAAACTTTCTTTGTACTACTCGTTCCAGTGTGCTGGTGCTATTCTTTTCTGCCTACTTAGACCGGTTATCACTACCATGCAGGCTGCACCGCAGGAAACTTATCTCGGTGTATTAATCGATGATTCCCAAAGCATGTCTATTGCTGACCTTCCTGGTGACCAATCGCGACAGGCAGCCATTGGTGAGGCTTTCTTCGAAGATGGGATCATCGATGAGTTATCTGAATTCTTTCAGATTCGAACCTTTCGCTTTGACGGTCAAACTCAACGCATTAATGGAATGGAAGGCCTTAGTGAAGAGGGCACAGCTTCTTCTGTCGATCAGGCGCTGCAATATGTTGACGATCAGTTAAATGGATTACGCCTTGGTGGTTTAGTGCTTGTTACTGACGGTGCCGACAATGGCGATTCTGATCCAATTAATACCGCCCAAGATTTTGGCAATAGGCGAATTCCAATCTTCACCGTTGGAGTAGGCCAGGAAGATATTCCTCAAGATATTGGCATTGTCGATGTCACTGCTGCGAAAACTGTACTCGAAGGTTCTGTATTTAATGTTCAAGTGGATGTAAACCATCAAGGCTTCGAGGGCCAGGAAGTAGGACTTTCTATACGTGATGGTGAAGAGATCGTCGCATCCGAAGTAGTTACGTTAGGAACGGAGGGTGTTGCGCGACGCTTTGATCTGGAATTGACTCCGGAACGCCCCGAGCTAATTGTTTATGACTTACAGATTGAATTGCAGAGTGGTGAAATCATCGAGCAAAACAACTCCTACAGTTTCCTCGTAGACAACACTGAAAAACCTCCACTCGATGTTCTATACATAGAAGGACATCCCCGCAACGAATATAAGTTTATACGTCGAGCTGTGCAGGGAGATGATTCCATACGATTAGCCACCTATCTACAAACCGGCCCAGAAAAATACTACCGTCAGGGTATTGAATCACCTACGGAGCTAGCGGAAGGCTTTCCAGCATCGAAAGAAGATCTCTACGCCTACGAAGCTATCGTGCTAGGTGACATTGAAGAGAGTTTTTTTAACGACGATCAGTTGCAAATGATCGATGAGTTCGTTGCTGAACGAGGCGGCGGTTTCTTAATGAGCGGGATGGTGGACGAAGAGTTTATCGATACACCAATCGCTGATATTTTGCCGGTCACAATAGTCGAAGAAAACTTTCTACCAGGACATTTAAGAGGGGGCATACGCCGCGGAGATCATCCTACCGCTGAGCTGTTCTATCCTCGATTAACAAATAATGGAGAATTCTCTCCTCTATTAAGATTGTCAGGCGAAGATTCCCTGAACGAAAATTTTTGGCGACAGTTACCAGAGTTACAAGGTGTGTACGTAACTGGCCGCATTAAACCGGGTGCAACAGTTTTGTTAGAGCACCCAGTTCTGCAATACCAGAATCAACTTCTTCCAATCGTTGCGCAACAGCGTTATGGCAGTGGCCGCAGTGTGTCAGTTACTACTGCAAGCACTTGGCGTTGGCAGATGATGATGCATTCAGAAGATCAATCTCATGAGACTATCTGGCGTCAATTGTTGCGCTGGTTGGCGGTCTCTGCGCCGGAACGTATCACAATTGAATTCGATCGAGAGTTTTATAACGTTGGCGATGAAGTGAATGTCACTGCGCTGGTGCTAAATGACCAGTATGAACCTGATAACGACGCTACCCTTTGGATGCAAACTACGGATCCTTTAGATCAGGTTATCGATGTGCCAATGGAGTGGAATATCGAGGAAGATGGTGTTTATCGTGCCAACTTTACTGTTGAAGAAGAGGGCGTGTTCAGTTTATTAGTTGATGTTGCCAGTGCTGCCGGCGATGCTGCTGTTGATGCTTCGGAAAAGCGCACCGCCTTTGTGGTTACACCTTCTTTGCGTGAATACACCAATGCGGAAATGGATGCGGTTCTGTTAGGTCGCATTGCCGACGCCAGCGGAGGATCTTACTTCAATCTTAGTGATGTGAATGGGTTGCCTGAAAGTGTTGAGTTCACTCCCAACGCGTATTCACTGGAAGTACAAATAGATCTTTGGGACCAGCCCTGGTTATTGGCGCTGCTAATCTTATTGCTCTGCATAGATTGGATTTCACGAAGAATGAAAGGGCTGTCTTAAGGAAGTTTGCGAATAAAAAAATGAAAAAGTTAGTGACTAGTTAAATGACAAGAACAAAAACATTTAAGCTGCTTTCAATTATCATAACCTTAGTTGTGAGTGGATCCCTTAGTGCGCAACTCGACGAACCAAATAATGAATTAGAGGGCGCGGCAAATTATTTTCTTGATAGTTCCGATGCAACCAAGTGGGCAGTAATTATTACTGGACCAACGGTTGGCGAAACTAATCAGGCACAGTTTCGCCAGTGGTCTTTTTCATTACACGATATTCTTACCCGGGATTATGGCTACAGCTCTGACACAATCACCCTGCTTTACGGTCGCGGTGCGCCAGCTCTACCTGGCGGTGATCGTGTAGATGGTGCCACCGACCGGCAAAGTATTGAACAAGCTTTATCAGATTTAGCCAGCAGAGTTGCAACGGGAGATCAAGTCACTCTCTATTTAATTGGACATGGTTCTGGTGCTGAAGAAGAAGCCAAGTTTAACATTGTTGGTCCGGATATGACTGGTAGCGAATTTGCAACCCTCCTAGACCAATTCGATCGCCAAGATATTGTCATCGTAAACACAACCAGTGCTTCTTATGGGTTCTCAACCTCACTTTCCAGTGAGGGGCGAGTGGTCATTTCTTCGACTAGGTCTCCTTCGGAACGCTACGATCCGATTTTTTCTCGTTACTTCATTGAAGCCCTAGATAGCCGTAATGGAGATAGAGACAAGAATAATCGGGTTTCCATGTTGGAAGCTTTCGAATATGCCAAGAACAATGTAGAAGCTTGGTACGAAGAGCAGGGTCGATTAGCGTCGGAACATGCTGGCCTCGATGACAACGGCGATGCTTTGTTTGCCTTGAACCCAACTGTCGATGCGATCGATGGTCGTTTGGCAGAAATTGCGTACATCGACACATTGGTTGACGATACCGCTAATCTCAGCCAGGAGGCGCGGGAGTTGAAAGCAAAAATGCAGGAGATAGAACGTTCTGTATTTATTTTGCGTGGCCGCAAGCAGGATTTTCTTGACGCCAATTACTGGGAACAAATGGAAGGGCTTTTAGTAGATCTAGCAAGAGCTACGGGCCGATTTAATGACGTAGCTGGTCTTCCTGAAGAAGAGGAAATCAGCGCTGACGAAACTTTGAGTGAGCAGACTAATGAAACTCCACCTCTGCAATAAATATCATTTAACTCTTAGCAGCCTTTTGTTGAGCTGTTTGTTTGCTGCACCGCTATTAGCGCAGCAACAACAAACCAATACCGGTGAGTCACCTCTTTTTCGAGGCGAGCAGTTGTTAATTAACGGTTCCTATGCCGCTGCTGCTGACATATTCCAAATGGCAGACGGTCTCGATCGTAATGAAGGTATTGTGGGTGCCAGTAAAGCATTCTTCATGATGGGGAATACGCAGGAAGCAATAAACATTATTGAGCAGGTAATTGAAGATGACGATTATGCCAGCTACCCCTTGCTAAGCACCCAGCTGGCAGAAGTAAAACGATCTATTGGTCAGTCAGCGGAAGCAATCGAAATTTTATCAGTATTAATAGAAGGTCAATTTGAGCCGCCAGTCCGGGCGCTAGTCCAGTATGGTAGCCTGTTGCGGTTTGTGGGGAGAAAAGCGGAGGCAGGAGAGTACTTAGATCGCGCAGTGCAGCGCTACAACAATGGTTTGGTGTTTGCTTCGGAAGATGTAGTTATGGTGGCATTGGCGAGTTGGTTATTAGGAAACTTTCACGATGCTAATAGTTTGTTTGATGAAGCAACTCGTGCTAATCCCAATAATTTAGAAGCCCATGTCCTGTGGGGTGATTTATTCCTTGAGAAATACAACGCCAGTGATGCGGAGCGCTCATATCAGGATGCTCTTGATATAAACAGTCGCTACGTACCTGCACTGGTTGGTATCGCTCGGGTGGTTGGCGATGAACGCTCCTTACAAAGAGCTCTAGCGATCAATCCTAATTCAGTGATCGCCATGGAAGCCTATGGCCAACTACTGTTAATGGCCAGTCGGCAGGATGAAGCGTTGGAATATTTCGAACGGGCGCTAAATATTAATCCAGAATCATTAAAGACCCTTAGCATTCTTGCCGCGCAGGCAGCATTTAATCAGCGCGAAGATGAATACGAAGCCTTCAAGTCACAGGTGGATGAATTTAGTCCTAACAATCCGCAATTTTTAGGTGATGTTGCTGACACTTTTGGTAATAACTATTTATTTGCCGAAGCTGTTGAATTTGCTCGCGCGGCTATTGAGTCCGACTCGGAGTATTGGCAGGGCTATACCTTATTAGGCAGTAATTTGATTCGTCTCGGTGAAGAGGAAGAGGGTAAGGCTAATCTCGAGATTAGTTTTGAAAACGATCCTTTTAATGTACTCACCTCTAACATGCTAAAGGTATTCGATACTCTAGAAACCTATGCGACTTTAGAAAGCGAGAATTTCAAGGTTCACATGAGTCAAAACGACGCAGATATTCTCTGGCCTTATTTGGAACCTCTTTTGGAAGAAAGCTGGGACACACTTACTGTTAAATATGGTTTCGAACCAGAAGGGCCGATTCTGATCGAAGTGTTCGAAAATACCGAAGACTTTGCCGTGCGCTCTGTTGGTTTACCAGACATTGGTCCCTTAGTTGGAATCTGTTTCGGTAAAGTGGTTACACTAATTTCACCAGATACATTGTCAGCAAATTGGCAAGAAATTGTCTGGCACGAGTTCATGCATGTTATTACATTGCAGATGACCAACAACCGCATGCCTCGCTGGTTATCGGAAGGCATTTCCGTTTGGGAAGAGCGAGAAGGTCGACCTTATTGGGGCCGTAGCCAGGGATTGGATTTGGTAAGAGCTGCAACTGAGGACAAACTTCTTCACATAAAAGATTTGAATTCCGGTTTCTCTGGCGCGCGCAACAACGCAGACCTTGGCTTCGCCTATTTTCAATCTTATTTGGTCGTTGATTACATCACCGAAGAATACGGCTTCGAAAAGTTAGCCGAGTTCATCGATCAGTACGCAGTGGTAAAAGAAGATTCAGAGCGTTTCAATGAAGTATTTCAACTAACTATGGATCAATTTAATGACGGATTCCTTGGTTGGATAGATCGTCGCGTAGAAGAAATCAATGTGTTTGTACATACCGAAGATGTCCCAGATGAAGGTGAGGGGCATGGTCATGGTATCCGCGAAAATTCCAGCGCGATTTTAGCAGAGCTCTATAACAATGCGTCGTTGAAACAACATATGCGTTCCAGGATCGAAGAAAACGCCCGGGACTTCCAAGCCCATTTGCAATTGGGAATAGTTCTGTTTAAAGAAGAAGATTTTGAACAAGCAAAGTTTCATCTAATCACGGCGAACGATATGTTGCCTTCTTATACGGGTTATCCATCCCCGGCTTTGGTGTTGTCGCAGATCTATGATCGCGAAGAAAACCGCGCCGAACAATTACGCTGGCTGGAAATCCTCTTGGAAAATTTGCAGCACGACTATGACTCCGCAATGATTTTGGCTGATGCGGCTCTAGCAGGTCAAAACTTTGATCGTGCTGCATACTACATTGATCGGGCAATTCAGGTGGATCCCTATCGTAGCGGAGTGCACGAATTGAAAGCGAGATATGCGACCGCTATCGATGACTCGGCCTTAGCGGTAACTGAATACGAAGTTCTGCTTAAGCTGGAGATAAGCGATCCAGTGGAGGCTCGCACCGATCTCGCAGAAGCTTATTTAAAGAATGGACAAATAGACGAGGCGAAACAAAGCGTGCTCTATGCGCTGGAGGAAGCTCCAAGCTATCGTCGGGCCCAGGAGGTATTATTGCAGTCACTAGATGGGGCCCCCAATTAGTGACCAGAAGTATTGCCAAAATTGGCGTAGCCATAAGTTGTGCTTTGTGGGCACAGCTTTCCCTCACCCAAGTTTTGCAATTTGGCAATAACGAAGATCGGGCTATCTATGGTAACGAAATTACCGAATTTACCTGGATGCGCGGTCAATACACGAATCATCGTGGCGGCCAATATGGTTTTCGCCGGGGTGGCTGGTGGGATACGGACTATCCGGATTCCGATGAGAATTTTTTTGCGCGGTGTAATGCGCTACACCAATGTTGATACGAACCCAAGAAACCACGACTACATCCAGCTAACGGATCCGCGTTTATTCGAGCATATCTTCCTTTATATGAACGGGAAAACGAGTGCCGATTGGCTCTTCCTATAGCGGCCCAAATTTTTTCGCCTGAAGAAATAGAAGCGCTGCGAGAGTTTATGTTCCGAGGCGGCTTCGTCATGGTTGATGACTTCTGGGGACAGCCGCACCTCGACGATATGTTTATGGAGATACAGAAAATATTTCCTGATCGGGAAATAATGCAGCTGGATCCCAGTCACGAAATTTTCCATATCTTTTTTGATATCGATGAATTCGCTCAAGTACCCGGTCGCATGGTGACCTGGGACTTTGGCGGTTTTATGAATCTCGATGATCCGAGTTATCCACCGGAAGTATATGCGGTATTAGATGATGATGGCCGGATCATGATGATCGCAAATTATAACACCGACCTTGGTGATGGATGGGAACATACTTTTTATGAGCCTTATCCAACTAAATTCACCAATGAAGCGTACAAAATCGGAATTAACTTTTTAATCTATGCATTTAGTCACTGATTGACGGGAATTAAAAAATGGCAGATACAGCTGAAACAGATGAAGTATTAGAAATTGAGGATCAGGATGATCTCGCGTTGGTAAAACGGATGCAGGAAGGAGGGATAAAATTGTTGCTGAAATTAAAAAGATTATTATTGGTCAGGAAGAAATTATAGATGAGCTGTTAATTGCCTTGTTCGGTGGTGGCCACGTTCTCGTAACCGGTGTACCTGGTCTTGCGAAAACACTTCTTATTAAGACTGTTGCGGATATTCTGCAAGTGGACTTTAGTCGTATTCAGTTTACGCCTGACTTAATGCCTGCTGACGTGGTTGGTGCAGAAGTAGTTGAAGAGAAAGGTGGTAGTCGCGAACTGAAATTTGTTAAAGGCCCAATCTTTACCAGCATTCTGCTTGCGGACGAAATTAACCGAACGCCACCGAAAACCCAGTCATCGTTGCTGGAAGCAATGGAAGAGCGGCAAGTAACGGCCGCGGGTGTAACCCACCCAATGGCACAGCCGTTTTTCGTATTAGCTACCCAAAATCCAATTGAACTGGAAGGAACGTATCCACTACCTGAAGCTCAGCTCGACCGCTTCATGTTCAAGATTGAATTGGATTACTTGTCAGAAGCTGACGAAGTAACGGTTGTTAGTCAGACTACTCAGACTCATGAAACTGGTCTTGCTCACCCATTGGGTGGCGAAGATATTCTGGATTTTCAGCGCATTGCCCGTCAGGTTCCTGCAGCTGAAGCGGTTATTCAATATGCGGTACGACTAGTCCATGCTTCTCGCCCCCAAACTGAATCTTCACCAGACTTCATTAAAGACTGGGTAGCTGGGGGGCTGGAATTCGCGCATCTCAGAACTTAATTCTCGCAGGTAAAGTCAGGGCATTGCTACTGGGTCGCTATAATGTTTCTTATGGTGATGTAAGAGCCTTGGCGCCGTCAGTGATGCGACACAGGTTATTGCTCAACTTCCATGCTGAAGCAGAACGGGTATCCACCAACGATGTAATTGAACGCTTGTTGGAAGCTGTGCCTGAACCAGCGTCTGATATTTAAATCTCAGGGTAATTCGACTAATACTATTCAATGTCCGAATCTTTAAAATTCCTAGACCAAGCGTTCTAGCCGGGCTCAGTAATCTCGAGTTACGGGCTCGTGTTGTTGTAGAAGGATTTCTTTCTGGGCTCACAAGAGCCCGAATCGGGGCTTTAGTGTCGAGTTTAATGATTACCGGCACTATCAACGAGGCGATGACATGCGCCAGTTGATTGGAAGTTATATGCTCGTAGTGACAAGCTTACATAAAACAATATGAAGACGAAACCAACGTGCGTTGTGTCATCTTATTGGATACCAGTGCATCCATGGCTTATTCCTCTGGGGAATAAGCAAACTGAATTATGGCATCACGCTCGCTTCTGCCTTTCTTATTTCATTATGCGTCAACGCGATGCAGTTGGATTAATTACCTTCGATGATGAGATACGAAACTACCTTCCAGCTAAATGCCGCCAACCCCATTTGATGCAGATTCTTCGCACTCTGGCTCAAGTAGAATCCGGCAAGAAAACTGACGTAGTAAAACCTCTAAGGGATTTGGCGGCCTCATTAAAAAAAAAGAGTTTCGTGATTCTCATCAGCGATATGCTGGAGATGAAGAGCGCATCATTAATACGCTGCAAAATCTGCGTGGCATGGGCAATGATGTAATTACTTTCCAAATCATGGACGATGCAGAACTGAATTTCCCATTCAATGAGGCATCTGAGTTTATCGATATGGAAGACGACGAATCTTATATCACTTCGCCGGCCGCCATACGTAACGCCTATCTGGAAAATCTCAACGAATTCCTGTCTTATTGTCGCAAACAGTGTCAGAGTAGTGGGGTGGATTATTGTTTGCTTAATACTGCTGAACCTCTGGATGAAGCCTTGTCCAATTATATGGCTAAACGGGCGAAGAGTTTTTAATGGTTTTCCTTACTCCACTATTTCTGATTGGGTTGCTTGCCGCTTTGATACCAATCGCGATCCATCTAATTCGCCGCGAAAAACCACCCCAAAATCATGTTCAGTACTATCAGGTTCCTGAAGAAAACCTCGAAGAAATTGGGACTCTTTCAGCACCTGCAACAAATATTACTTTTGCTGCTTCGGTCAGCGGTTATTGCACTCCTGGTCATGGCCTTTGCACGACCGTTAATAAACCAGTCAGTTGCCCGATTGCTGGACGCAGATCCTCAATCCGCCGTGATCCTATTGGATCTCTCTATGAGCATGCAGTATGAGGAAGCTTTCGATCAGGCCAAGCAGGGAGCGCTTGATATTCTGAGTACTATGACAGCAGGAGACGAAGTGGCCTTAGTTGGTTTTTCAGACTCCGCGCAATTGGTTAGAGAATTAACGACTGACCTTGACAGTATTCGCACAGCCATCGATGAAATACCTGAGGCAGGATACGGCACTACTCGATTCATGCCAAACCTGCGCTTAGCGGGTCAAATGCTGGAAGAATCTCGCTTTGAAAATCGGGCAGTTTACTTAATTTCCGATTTCCAAGATGTAGCCATGCAGTCATCTGAGGAAGGCTGGAAGCTAGCACCCGGTGTTGCCTTTACTGGTATCGATGTAGGTGCAGAAGAAAGCAGTAATTTGGTGTTAACCGATGTGCGCTCACCGGATCGGTTAATGGAAGATGCTTCAGAACAACAGATCTTGGCTAGGGTAAGAACTACAGGAACTCTTTATCTCGATGAAGGTGAAGTTAGCCTCAGTATTAATGGACAGATGGTTGATCGCCAGCCGGTTAATCTCGGAGACAGATCGGAAGAAGTAATCACCTTTTCTACAGTATTCGAAAGTGAAGGTACCCATGTCGGTGAAGTGCGAGTAGCTGGTGATAATTTCGCTGTCGACAATTCTTATTTTTTTACCGTTGAAGTATTGCCCAAGATTCGTGTGCTGGTTGTGAATGGTGAATCCTCAGAAAACTGGTTCGATGATGAAGGTCATTGGTTTGGGTTAGCAGTAAGTAGTGGTGAAGAATCTCCTTTTGAGCTGGACAGTATAGAACCAGGTGAACTCAGTGAAGCAGCGCTTAGACAGAGTGATGTTGCGGTCTTACTCAATGTCGGCAATCTCCTTCCAGCTCAGGCTGGCGCAATCGCCGAGTATGTGGAGTCCGGTGGTGCCTTATTGGTAGCCCCTGGCGATCGCGTAGAACCTGGTCTCTTCAACCAACAATTTGAATCCATAGCACCTGCGGTATTGGAAAACCAGGATCTAAATTCTGAAGATTATCTGGTGATTGCAGATTTCGATCGCCGTCACCCTATTTTGCGGCCACTGGATAGTGATTGGTCAGCTCGTTTTGAAGGCCACTGGCGATTAATCCCTAATGAAAGCGCTGATGTGCTAATGCAATTCGATAATTCAGAGCCAGCTCTGGTTGAAAGAACAGTAGGGGATGGCAAAGGGAATCCTATTCGCTTCCGCCATGGATCTCGAATGGAATAACTTGGCTCTGCAAGGACTATTTCTCCCTTTTGTACATGAAATCCTGCGCCATTTAGTGCAACCGGAATCGAATCAGAGATCTTTCCGGATAGGAGATAATTTTTCTCTAGATCCAAGTGGTGAGGCCAATGTTATTGACGCTCAGGACGCTGACGGCAATGCCATCGAGTTCACCAACGATGGATTTGTAATTCAGGCAGGGACCCCAGGGTTTATTTCTGCTGACATTGATGGTGAGCCCGCACAATTTGCAATCAATATACTTCCCGAAGAATCCAACTTTGCCCGCACTCCGATCGAGAATCTCTATGATTCGATTATTAACCCGGACACCAATCCAATTCGTTCAAGAGAAGTACAGACAGCTCAATTAATCGAAGAACTTGAACGGCCACAACGGATTTGGTGGTGGATACTTGCTTTAGTAATGGCGTTAATAATCGCAGAAGCATTAATCGCTAACCGTACTTACCGCTAACATTTTTCAAAATCCAACCGTTAATTAGTTAGTTAAATTCGCTGTTGGAAAACGTCAGCTCTTATTCTTTTGTAAAAAAATCAACCAAGATGATACAAGCCTGCATCATCCTTACAACATAAATACTACAATTTAAGCGCATAAATGACGCTTGCTTAAAATCTTTAGAAGGGAAATTGAAGAGAGCGCTAATGAGGAGACTTGAAAGCCACTCAATGTTTAAAAAAGGGGGGGAACAAAGAAAAACCCCAAGCTCCTGCATTTAGCTATTTACAGGCGCGAGTCATATCCTTAATGCCGCAAACCGTAAACTACAAAAATGTTATCACAGCTATTTTCGGTTCTATGGCGTGGTAACAATTTGTAACAATGCCCTAGATGTTTTTGGCTTTCAGGTGAGAAAAATTGCAAAGCGGTTGGGCAAGAATAGGGCAGATTTTGTATTTAGAAAATATCGAAGGAGCGGTAGAAATATGTAAACTAATCTTCTACTTCCTCTTCCGGTGCAATTATTCCCATACGCTTGGCGCGTCGTTCCCAATTTTTCCTTGCTAGTGCCTGCATGTCCTCAGCGTTGTCAGACTCATCGACTATTTCCAGCCCTAGCAAAGTTTCTATTATGTCTTCCATGGTAACAATTCCTTCAGTACCACCAAACTCATCAACAACAAGTGCCATGTGTTCCTTTTTAGAGATAAAGGTATCGAGTAAATCCGGAATAGGGACAGAAGCATGCACGACGATAATGTCACGCCGTATTTTATTTAGCGGCGTATGGTCTTTGTCATCAACTAGGTTCAGTAAAAGCTCGTCTTTAAGTGCGTAACCTGTAAAGTTGTCACCATTCTCGCGATAAATTGGTATGCGTGAAAAGGCCAGAGACGCATGTTTGTCATGGAATTCCCGCACTGTGGTGTCTTCATTGGCAGAAATAACCACAATGCGAGGAGTCATGATGTCCTTCACTAGAACCTTGCTGAATTTGAGCAGATTCTGAATAATTTTCTGCTCATTTTCTTCCAGCGCACCACTTTCCTTGCCTAGGTCGGTCATTACTGCGAAATCAGTGCGGCTTAGAATAGGCTTGTCTTTGTCTTTTTTGAGATGTCGAGTAATCAGAGGGAAAAGCCAGGTTAGTGGAGCTAGCAAGAAGATCATCACTTTTAAAGTGGGAATGGTAAAAGGGGTTAAGGCTTCCCAGTTATTAGCACCGATCGTCTTGGGTATTATTTCTGAAAACACTAGGACAGCTAAAGTCATACCTGCTGCTATTAGGAATTCCCAACTTATTAGCGTTACTCCGAGAATCTCTAATGATGTTGCACCGAATATTACGGTGGCCTGAGAACCGACTAAGATCGCGCCAGCTGTATGAGCAATTGTATTTAGGGTGAGTATAGCCGCTAGCGGTCTATCGATATCTTCTTTAAAACCCGCAAGATCTTTGGCAATTGAAGAGCCTTCCTGCTCTTTAATTCCTACATAGGCAGGAGTGACGCTAAGCAAAACAGCTTCCAGGATTGAGCAAAGGAAGGAGAAGAAAATACTGCCTAAGAAAAAGGCGACTAACAGTCCCATCTATGTGTATCGTCTGCCGCGAGTAATAACCATTTTTACATGATTAAATCGGAACTTACAATTGAAGTTATAGAGACCATTCCAATTTAATTAGACGCCCAGGCTCGGTTCAGCCCTAGGAGCTATTTTAGTTTCTCTTCTAAACATGTGACGCAATCTATCTGGCAGCGCTAGCATGACAGGGGTAACTATCAAGGTTAGTATGGTGGCAAAGGAAAGGCCGAATACGATAGTAGAAGCAAGTCCAGCCCATTGAGATGCGATCGGACCGCCAATCTCGATCTCAGCACTGATCAAGTCAAATGACATGCCAATAGCTAGTGGCAGCAAACCAAAGCCAGTAGTGAATGTAGTTAGGAATACTGGACGTAATCTTTGTATGCCGGTATGAACAATGGTTTCTTTCAGGGTCCATTTTGGATGTTCGCGCTGGAGCACGTTAAAGGTATCGATAAGTACAATATTGTTATTCACAATAATTCCTGCCAGGGCGACGATACCTATTCCTGTCAGCATGACACTGAAGGTTTGGCCGGTTGCCAGCAATCCTAGTAAAACACCTGAGGTAGATAAAAGGACCGACGAAAGTATGAGTAGGGCCTGATAGTAACTATTAAACTGAGTCACCAATAATATCGCCATTAATGCCATCGCCAGGGCGAAAGCCTGAATTAAGAATTCAGCGGATTCTTCCTGTTCCTCATTGGCGCCGCGGAATAGGTAGTCCACTTCTGCAACAGGTGGGTTAGCTTCGAGCCATGCTGCCAGTTCCTGCAGTTTATTGTCTGCTACAGTGCCAGGTGCGGGATTAGCGCGGATATACACAACTCGGCTGCTATCTACGCGCTGTATTGAGCTGACTTTCTGTTTGGCTTCGCGAGTAACAAAGCTACTGATAGGTACCGGCCCATTCGGAGTGCTGATACGAATAGTATCGAGTTGATCGATACCTCGATATTCCACTGGGTATCTGACTCTAATGTCTACTTCTTCTTCACTGTCGTCGGGCCGATAGTCCCCCATGAAGATGCCATTGGTGAGTAATTGAACAGCAGCACCAATCTCTGACATGTTGGCACCAAGCATAGCCGCTTGGGCCCTATCTACGTTGATTTCCCATTCGATACCAGGAAGCGGAGCTGTATCATCGATGTCGATGAGGCCAGTCATTTCATTTTCCATGAATTCACGGATGCGCCCCGCTTCAATAAATAACAGATCCAATTCTTCGCCAGAAAGCTCTACCTGAATTTCTTTTCCTACAGGAGGACCTTGTTCGACTGATACGATTTCCGCGCGTACTCCAGGGATTTGCGAGATCGCTTGGCGATACATGTTTTCAATTTCGAACCCATCGAAGTCGCGAGTACGGCGGTCAGTTAATTCAACGAAGATCGTACCAACCAGGTCAGGAGCCGCTTGCATGGGTCCGGCAGACTGAGCTCCGGCCCCAGATTGAGTAACAATACCTTCGTAATAACCTATTTCCTCAATGCGCTGTTCTGCATCCAACATGATGTCCCGCAGTTCTGCCGGAGATAGATTACCTCTAGCAAAAATCTGGACCTGGGTTTGTAAAGGTTCTGGAGTAACAAAAAACTCGATACCTGAACCCCAGCGATCGTAAGCTATGACAATACTAACTAAGGTTGCAATGCTTAATATGAAAATCGTGCCAGGAACGTTTACAGCTTTTTGTAAAATTGATGCATAGACACCAGTAATGCCTGTAACTTTGCCAGGATTACCTTCCTCTAAATTCTTTAAGTATGTGCGGTCTGCATCAGTTGATTTACCAATTAGTGCGCCGATGGTTGGGGCAAACAACAGCGCGTAAAACAGTGATCCAATTAGCACGGCGAATACTGTAATGGGTAAGTAGCTCATGAATTGTCCTGACACGCCAGGCCAGAACATCAAGGGCAGAAAAGCAGCTAAGGTAGTGGCTGTGGAAGCGGTAATAGGCCAGAACATACGTTTTACGGAAGCCTTATAGGCTTCTCGACTATCTAACCCTTCCGCCATCTTCCGATCAGCATACTCCACCATTACGATGGCGCCATCGATCAGCATCCCTAGACCGAGTAGTAATCCAAAAATCACCATAAAGTTATAAGTGAATTCCAGTACGTTGATGATGATGAAAGCGAAGAAAAAAGAAAATGGAACAGCGAGAGTAACCAGTAACCCAGAGCGAACACCTACCGTAGCAATTACCACCAGTAGCACCAACACCATGGCAGTTGCCATGTTGCCTGAAAGACCGGAATTTTGTTCCAGCGCTATTGGAACACTATTATTTATATAAGCCATTGTCACTGCGGGAGGCAGCGTAGGTCGCATTTCTTCGACAATGACATTGATTTGTTCGAAGGCTTCTACCAGGTTGGCCCCCTTGCGCTTCATTACATTTAAAGAAATGTTTTGAGAATGATTGGCATAGGAGTAACGAGTAGCGTCTTTAAAAGTTCGGCGCACCTCGGCCAAATCCGAAACAGTTAATACGCCTAAATCATTAGAGGCCAAGGGTAAGTTAAAAAGATCATCTGCATTTTCGATTAGACCTGGCACCTTAACAGGGAAGCTGCCCTGTCCAGTATCGACTTGCCCAGCAGCAATCAGACGGTTATTACTGGTAACAGTCTGCACGATGGAGCCGTTTGGTATGCCATAGGTTTCCAATTTGGAAGGATTAATAACCACTTCCAACAACTGTTCTCGATTGCCCACCATGGGTGCTTCAAGAACCTGAGGTACTAGTTCAATCTCCCGTTGCAGGTCTTCCGCAATCCTTAGTAGAGTCCTTTCCGGAACTCCTTCACCACCAATAGCTATTTGTACGATTGGCATGGAGGCAGCTGACATCTCCTGAATGATTGGCTCTTCTGTTGATTGAGGAAAGCGTGCTTTAGCACGGTTAATTGCTTCACGCACTTCTGCCAATGCAGCGGATGATTCGAAACTAATGTCGAATTCTGTCATGAGAGTTGCTGCACCTTCGCTAGAGAAGGAGGTGACTTCAACAATGCCATCTATTGTCTTAAGTTCCAGCTCGGCCGGCTTTGACAATAATCTCTCGGCATCTTCCGGTGAGATCCCTTCATGAATGATGGTAGTAACCACCATGGGTACCTGGACATCAGGATACATTTCGACAGGAATAGCGAGATAAGAAGCGAATCCCGCCAACAGAGTTACGACAAAAATACTTACCGTAGTTCTGGACCTTGATATTGCAGCATCAATATATGTTTTCATGGAGAGAGAGCCAGAGGCTAGTTACTTTTCCCAGTCGAAGTTTGCTTCGACAATTTGTCCAGGAAAGACAATTTCCTGCCCAAGAGTAACTAAAGTAATCGTGTCCCTGAGTCCGGTTACCCAGATTCCGGGGTCTAGTTGATTGGTTTCATCACCAATAATCTCGATGTTATAAAATTGTACGGTATTGTTCCGATCGATGACTTTAACGCCAACTGTTCCCGTGTCATCGAGAGTTAATGACGAGGAAGGAATTCTATGAGCAATGACTTCGTTTGCATTTACTAGAATTTCTACTGTTACACCTTCTCTTAGGTTTTCGTAGCGAGGATCGACTTCAATTTCGATACGGTAGCTGCGGGAAATTGAATCTGCTGCTCTCGCTAGGTAAGACACAGTGCCTTCAACTTCTTCGCCGCTTAAGAGATGACCAGTGACTCTTGCTCCAGTGGCTAATGCCCCTACATCTTGTTCTGGGACTAATCCAACTAGCAGCATCGGGCTGTCATCTAGAACCGAGGCACAAACCGTGCCGATGTTTAATAAATCACCAACTTCGACTGTGCGAGTTTCAACGATGCCGTCGAAAGGAGCAACGATCTTGGTTTTTTCCAGGGCTAACTCGGCACGGGCAACAGCCGCTTTGGATGAGTCGAGTGCTGCCTTGAGTTGGGCAACGACAACATCTGATTGCAATCCTTGCTCTTGTAAATCTAATGCGCCTTCATATTCAAATTTGGCTTGTTCCCGGCGACTGATCGCTTCTTGGAGGTTCACTTCTCGATTATCAACAGCAATTTCGCATAGGACATCCCCCTCATTGATTCGAGCGCCACGGCTAACTGGATTACCGATAATACGTCCAGCTTCTTCTGCCCGAACTTCTACATGTCGATAAGCCTGAGTGCGACCGCGGACGCGGATACGTTCTATATAGAGTTGAGAATTGATGCGTTCGGCACGCACAGTTACGACATCTAGAGATTCGGAGTCAGCTCCTCCTTCAGGAAGTGCTACCACAGTCGTTGGTATTGTTTCTCTATCTCCAATAACCGTTTCAGCATTGTCCGGACTTACAATGGGTAGTCCCATCCAGGCAACGACTGCTACCAGAATTACTGCTGCTAGTAACTGCTGCTTTTTCACTTTTGCCTCCGCAAGTCTGCTATGACTTGGCTTGTTCTCGAGAAAATAACGCGCCCTTCTCGCTCAGATTGGGTTGCCACAACCCAGCGGAATGTAGTTTTTCGCGTTGATTTTTCGTCCCTGTTGTTAGAATTATCCCAGATCAGCAGGCTTAACGACTACTTTTACAATTACAAATAAAACATGCTGCAAAAGTGTTACGTATTGTAACGACTTAATGATTATTTGCAACGCTTTTATTGCGCTAATCATCAGACATGGTGTGTATTTCATCGCATTTCTTGTAAGAAGGAATTTCGGCAGATTTGTGCTAATTTTTACCACTTTTAACATTACTATCAGGGAGCAATCTACGAGGTGAAAGATTTAAGAGGCAAAGTCGCTATCGTCACAGGATCTAGCAGTGGAGTGGGGGCGGCAACGGTCAAACAGCTCGCAGCGCTTGGGTGCCATTCTGTAATTAACTACAATTCAAATTTAAACGGTGCCGAAGCAGTTGCTGCGGAATGCCAGCAAGCGGGAGCTGAAACACTGGTGATGCGTGCAAACGTGGCCAATGATGAAGATTGCCGGGCAATGGCCCACGCCGCCATCGAAAAATGGCGACGTATTGATATTCTGGTTAACAATGCTGGCACAACCAAGTTTGTCGATCATGCCAATCTGGAGGGATTAAGTTCGGATGATTTTCAGAACATCTATGGCGTAAATGTGATTGGCGCTTATCAAATGAGCCGTGCAGTCGCAGAACAAATGAAACAACAAAGAGAGGGTGGTTCAATTGTAAATGTTGCATCTATTGCTGGCGTTGCAGGAGTCGGTAGCTGTATCGCCTACGCTGCTTCCAAAGGAGCAATGATTACTATGACTCTTTCTTTGGCAAGAGTGCTAGGCCCTAAGGTTAGAGTTAATGTTGTCTGCCCTGGATTTATAGAAGGGGAGTGGTTAAAGGAAGGACTTGGGGAAGAGCGCTATAATCAGGCGCGTCAGGCTTCCATTAAAAATGCACCATTGGGTGTTACCGCAACTCCAGACACGGTTGCCGAGTCCATTCTTTATTTTATTCAGGGGCCGACTGTCGTCACCGGTGAATCGCTGATCATTGACGGTGGTCGCCATCTGGGTATGACGCCACTCACCCGACGTTAGTTAACTATTTGGCGACTGGTTTCTTCTGTAGTTTTCGTTGCAGCGTGCGCCTATGCATATTGAGTTGGCGTGCGGTGGCAGAAATATTGCCATCATTTTTCATTAACACTCGTTGAATATGTTCCCACTCAAGCCGGCGCACGGACATAGGTTCCAGTCTCGATTCGTTTGTTGGCTCGGGAACTATTGAGGTACCTTCCATCAGCATCGCCGAAAGTATTTCGTCTGCATCAGCAGGTTTGGCCAGGTAATTATCCGCGCCTAACTTAATGGCTTCCACCGCCGTGGCAATACTGGCATAGCCCGTAAGAATTAGTATGCGGATTTCTGCAAACTTTTGCTTAATTGAAGGAATTAAGTCTAGCGAAGTTTCACCACCGAGATTTAAATCGAGGATTGCATAAGAAAACATATCAGAGTTAATAAGTTGCAGGGCCTGATCGCTTGTTTGGGCATGAGATACGGCATAGCTTCTCTGTTCTAAAGCACGGCTCATCACTCTCGCGAATACTTCATCGTCTTCAACCAACAGAATATTTCCTCTAGCCATCTGCTTATCCCTGCTGGCTCTTCGGTAGCGGTAGTTTGATCAATGTAAGCGCGCCACCAATTTTCAGATTGAACATTTCGATCGTTCCGCCAAGCCGTTGCACAGCTGCATTCGCTAAAAAGATTCCCAGCCCCATGCTTTCTTTACGAGATGAAATAAAAGGTTCTCCCATATTTTCCATTATCTTACTCGGAATTCCTGGGCCATCGTCATTGATAGAAATTTCAAATTTTGATGGTGAATTATCGCTAATATTAAAGCTCACATACACCTTATTTTTTGCGGCTTTGATGCTATTTTCAATAATGTTAATTACTGCGTGTCTGACACTCAGATTAGATATAACTTCCGATTCGTAGTTGCAATTGATTTTGAATTCTATGGATGCTCTAGGGTGAATATTCAAGATGTAGTCTTTAATGTCATTTACAAATTCTAGCAACGACACATTTTTAGGCTGATCCGGATTATCTTTGTTGTAGTACCGAGTTAGCTGCGTTAAAGAGTGTTTGCAGCGAGTAATTTGTTGCCGTAAAACAGAAATATCTTCTTTTATCTCGCTGTTCTTTAAATCTTCTGCATCGAGCTTGTCTAATTCAGTGAGTAATACCGCCATTGTGGATAGAGGCGTGCCAAGAGCATGAGCAGTGCCAGCTGCCAATGTTCCAATCGCAACCAGTTGTTCGTTGCGAATTTCATTCTCTCGAGCTTCAGCGAGATTAAGTTCCCGTACCTTAATCGCATTCGCCATTTGGGTGATAAACACAGCTATTAGAATTGAACTCACCAGAAAGATTACCCACATACCTACCAGGTGTAGCTGAAAAATCATCTCCTGGTCTCGCGGTCCGGCATCCATCCCATGGTCACTTTGTAAGTCTAATAACAAAAGCGAGGTGTAAATTAAAATACCTAGCAAGGCAAAAGAATTAACAAATGTTCTAGGTAAAAGCGCTGCTGTAACGGCAAGCAGTACCAACAAATACGAAATAAGAGGATTACTGGCCCCTCCTGTGTTGAGCAACAAGATCACTAGTATCACGGCATCAATCAGCAGGTGACAGAATAATTCGGCGTCACTAACAAAAAAGGATTTTTGTAATCGCCAATAGCCCAGGGCAACAGATATAAGAACGGCCATACTAAGTGAGGCTATCAGCATATAAGAAACTACTAAGCCAAAGATAGACTGGAAAGCGAGTAGTCCAAATACGCCTACTACTGCCACAAAGCTGCGCAACAAGAGTAAGCGCTGCAATCCCTGACGACCGCTGGCACCTTGTTCCGTAGCGACAGGAACAAGGTAAGTTAGGAAATTCCGGGAAGTCTGAACATTGCTCTATTCTACCCTAAAGGATGACGCTAGGAATTGATTTGTTAGGGGCAGAATGCCACATCTGTTTCATGCAGATGGATATCCATGACTAGGCAAAGCTTGGCTGGCGCGTTATATTGCTTCGCCTTGATAAATAGAATTTAAACATCAGATTTTTGGCCGCAATAAAACTATCCTCCTTAACTGGCGTAAGAAAATCCTATGCGCAATTGCTTGCTCTCGAATATGGGCAATGTACTTTTTTGCACTACGGTCTTATTTCGGAAGCGCAACAGCAGCAGGACTATCAGCAACAACAACAAGCTTTTGCAGATAAACTTCTAGATCTTGCCAAGAAAGTATTTCAGATACCGCATTTGTACTACTAGATGGCCCTAGTCTTCAATACCTAGGTCAGCAGTTAGCTGACGCTGGCCATCAGGTGACATTACTAACTAACAACCTTGAGTCATTTGATTCAGAGAATAAGTTCGACCTGGTGCTTATTGAAGGTACCTATCACTACCTTCAGCAATTGCCGTTTCTAACCAAAGCTCGGGAGCTATTGTGCGAGTCTGGTCGAGTGCTTATA
Source organism: Gammaproteobacteria bacterium (assembly GCA_019654215.1). Taxonomy (GTDB): domain Bacteria; phylum Pseudomonadota; class Gammaproteobacteria; order Pseudomonadales; family Pseudohongiellaceae; genus UBA9145. The sequence continues at coordinate 78,866 of BPDI01000009.1, forward strand.
TTTGGCGAGTACATTGACGACGATTCAAAAAGAGAGAGATCTTCAATACCGAATTTGAGTAGTATGCGCCAATTATCAGAAAGGTTGAGTTTTTCAATCTTAGAAGAACTTAATTTCACTGCAGATGCTGAAAATAGTCTTGAGCAGATCACTCATATCGCAGCCAATCAAGCGCCCAATTTTGAATCCTCTGAGGAATTTGAAGATCTCGTATCTGAGTTAAAAAAAATTAAGTTAGAGATGGGTTCCAAACGACGATGCTTCAAAGTTTTTCATTTGGAAAAAGCAAAGGACCCCGAAGGTCAATCTAATTTAGTCGAGTACGATGTCATAAACAGTTTTGATCCATCTGAAGTTTCAGAATTGTTCGGAAAAAGTTTCGACACTCAATTCGATGCAGATCTCTGGCAATGGAAGTATGAATTAGGTGATGGGAAATGCATTATTGCCCGTGAATCAAAAGGCAGCGACATCGTTTCTCACTACGGTGGCATACCAAGACACATACAATATTTTGGGGAACCAAATACAGCTATTCAGCCTAGTGATGTAATGGTACTTTCAGATGTACGTCGTCATTACGGCAAAAGCAGTTTGTTTTTCAAGACGGCAGCAACGTTTCTGGAGAGAGAAATCGGTAATACCGTAAATCATCTTTTAGGATTTGGGTTTCCCAATCAAAAAGCTATGAACATCGCCATTCGACTTGGGCTCTATGAAAAAACTGATGACTATGTCGAATTGGTTTTCCCTAAAGCAGAGGGAGTGACTGATAATTTACAACTAGTTCCCATCGACATCAGAAATCAACAACATCAATCTTTTATCGACTTACTCTGGGATTCGATGAAAAGCGGGATGACCCATGGTATTGTTGGCGACCGTCATTGGCACTACATTAAATATCGCTACTTCGACCATCCATTTTCTCAAGCCAATATATATCGCTGTGTTTTTGTTTCTAATAGGGAGCAAGAACCGCTGGCTGCAATATTTCTTAAAGAACATGAGCAACGTATGCTGATCATGGATTTAATTTGCAGTGTAGATCGAATGAAAGAAGTGATTGCCAGCTTGAGCTTGCTGCTCACTGACTTAGAGTTGAAAGTTTGGATTACTAAAGGTTGGGTTGAAAGTCTTAGAACAGAAACTACGATTGAGAATAATCTTGGGATTGAGATACCCTGCAATTCCTGGAATCCAGGACCCAGTTCCGAAATACTCTATGGAGCCTGGTGGCTTACAGCGGGAGACATGGATTTTCTCTAAGAGCGAAATCAGTCCTTGGTGAATTTCTAATCTTAAAAAAGAAGACGTAATCAAGAACAGAAAGGTAATAGCTGCAAAATGACCGTAAACAATATTTACGAGCAGGGCTTAGATAAAAATCCGGCGAATTTTGCCCATCTAACCCCTCTAAGCTTTATAGAGCGCTGTGCCAGCGTATATCCCGACAAAACGTCAATCATCCACGGTGATACGCGATATACCTGGAAGCAAACATATGAACGTTGCTGTTTGCTGGCTTCGGCATTAATAAAGCACGGAATAGGTAAGGGCGACACCGTCTCGTTTATGGGCGCAAACACACCGGAAACATTTGAGGCGCATTTTGCTGTGCCTATGACGGGTGCTGTATTAAATGCGCTGAATATTCGCTTAGATGCAAAAGCCATTGCCTTTATCCTGGGTCATGCTGAAACCAAAGTGCTTTTTACCGATCGAGAATTTAGCGCGACCATAAAAACTGCGCTGGAAGTAGTAGAAAACAAACCTATTGTTATCGACATCGATGATCCTTACTTTGATGGCGGTGAACTTTTAGGAACCCGCACCTATGAAGATCTGCTCAAAGATGGAGACGACGACTATACTTGTTTCCAAATCAAAGACGAATGGCAGGCCATCTCTCTAAATTACACATCTGGAACAACCGGTGATCCGAAAGGTGTGGTGTATCACCATCGCGGTGCATACTTGAATGCTGTTTCCAATGTGCTTTGTTGGAATATGGGCAGTCATCCCGTGTATTTGTGGACACTGCCAATGTTTCATTGCAATGGGTGGTGTTTTCCATGGACTCTTGCTGCTGTAGCTGGAGCTAGTGTGTGCTTACGTCATGTTCGCGATGACTCCGTCTTTCATGCGATAAAACAGCATCAGGTCTCCCATTTCTGCGGTGCGCCAGTAGTACTGAATACATTAATTAATGCAGCGGATGAATTAAAGCAGGGTGTGAATCATCAAATATCTGCAATGACAGCCGGAGCCGCTCCGCCCGCTGCAGTAATAGCGGGAATGGAAAACATGGGATTTAGTGTTACTCATGTGTATGGATTGACGGAAACTTATGGCCCGTGTGTTGTTTGTGCTCCAAAAGAAGAGTGGCAGGAAATTTCAATAGAAGAAAGAGCAGAGATATTGGCACGCCAGGGAGTGAGAGCACCTTTACAGGATGAAGTGATGGTGGCGGACCCGGAAACCATGAAGCCGGTTCCCAAAGATGGTAAAACCATGGGAGAAATTTTTATGCGGGGCAATCTCACCATGAAGGGATATCTCAAAAATCCTGCAACCACTGAAGCCTCTTTTGCCGGGGGTTGGTTTCATTCTGGTGATCTTGCAGTTTGGTATGAAGACGGCTACGCCCAGATCAAAGATCGCTCAAAAGACATTATCATATCCGGTGGTGAAAATATTTCGTCTTTAGAAGTTGAATCAGTGCTGTTCAAGCATCCGAAAATATTAGAAGCTGCGGTGGTAGCGAGCTCCGATGAGAAATGGGGGGAAGTTCCCTGTGCTTTTATCAGTTTAAAGGCAGGAGAGGAGCTTACGGCTGAAGAATTGATAGCTTATTGCCGTGAAGAATTAGCTGGATTCAAGATCCCAAAGAAAGTAGCCTTTGGGCCAATTGATAAGACTTCAACGGGCAAGGTTCAAAAATACCTACTGCGTAACAAAGCAAAAAAAATCGAATATATATTAAAAAGATAAGATTACAAATAATCAAGCTTGAGGAGATACAAATGAAAAACTTCTTTACTACACTAACTGTGGCAATTGCATTGGTATTCACTGTGCAAATTTCTGCTCAGGACATGGAAGACACAATTACAGTGACCAGTTCTATCTTTGATCATCATGGAATGGTGCCAGAAGAAAATTCTGCTTATGGTGCCAATACTTCCATCGATCTAAGTTGGTCAGATCTGCCAGCAGGTACTCAGTCATTGGCATTAATCTGCGATGATCCTATTGTTGTAGATATAGGTATGATGGAAAGCCCATTCGTTCACTGGGTTGTATACAACATTCCGGCAAGTGCATCTGGCCTGCCCGGTGGTATGCCAGCTGATGCCGTACCTAATCTCAGCGGATTAGACGGATTGGTTAATGGTAATAGCGGTTTGGGTCGACCAGGTTATTTCGGTCCCCGTCCACCAGCGAATGGTCAGTTACATGCTTACCATTTCCGCATCTATGCACTGGATGCAGATTTAGATCTTGAGCCTGGTTTAAATAAAGAGGCTTTATTAGAAGCTATCGATGGCCATGTGCTCGGTACTGGCATGCTAATGGGTCATTACGAACGTAAAGAATAAGAAATCTTGTTGACGGGGAAAAAAACGGGCTTTTGGCCCGCTTTTAGTTTGTTGCATTTAGATTGGTAATATTGACCATAACTTTACAGGGTATAGGCTATGCGCTAATGTGTTTTTTTACCTAGCTTTATACCGTTATAGATGCTGCCGGATAGCGATTGGTTACTACTTATAGCAACAAAAATATATGTCGGCGCAAAGCAAGTTGTAATTTCTATAGGACCAATAAGATGAAAAACAATATTCGCAATGTATCGATTCTGGCTCTCTTTCTATCATTCTTAGTTTTGCCAGCCAGCTTGATGGCTCAACGAGTTGTGGAATCAGATTCTCATCGTTTCGAAGAAGTCGCAGAAGGTGTCTGGCATGTAAGTGGCAATGGAACGATTCATACCATGAGTAACGCTATGGTGTTAGTGGGTGAATTTGATACGTTAATTGTCGACTCTCATGTGACACCGGTGGCAGCACGAGCACTTATAGATTCACTTTCGGTGGTCACCGACAAGCCGGTTAGATACCTGGTTAACAGCCACTATCATTTCGATCACGCCCATGGTAATCAATCATTCCCAGATGGCGTAGAAATCATTGGCCATGAGTTTACACGAGCGAAATTAAACGGTGATATAGGCAATGTGCTGGAAGAAAGAACATTCAGAAGTTTTTCCGATCCAGTTCCTTCAATAGTGTCAAATCTAGAAAGGCAGGTGGAAGAAGAATCTGATAGTGGTCGCAGAGCACAATTACAAGAACAGCTTCGGGTGCAGACTGATTACATGAACGCTATTCCTGAAGTAAATCCAACTCCTCCAAATATAACTTTGGCTGAAAAAATGACATTGTTTCAGGTTGTGGCAAGAGGCAGTCGTGAAATTCAATTGCTGCATTTCGGTCGCGCTCATACTGGTGGCGATGTGGTTGTTTATTTACCGCAGGAACGTATCGCCTTTACTGGAGACATGATGCTACCAGGATTGGCCTACATGGGTGACGGACATGTAGATGAATGGCCAGCCGCACTGGAAGGACTTAAGAATTTGAATTTCGATGCTTGGTTACCTGGCCATGGTCCGGTAATGCGCGATAAAAGTCAGATTTCAAACTTTCAGGAATACTTACTCGATCTTTGGGTTAAAGCCGAAGGTATGCATAGTCGCAGTGCTGGTTGGGAAGAAGCAGCAGAGCGATTAGATATGACTAATCACTCAGCAAATTTCCCACAGATTCAGGGGCCCGGAGTTGACCCGAGGGCAATAAGACGGATTTTTGAGCTATTAGACGAAAGGTAAGATTATTAGAGAATAAGAAAGGGGCCAACTAGCCCCTTTTTTATCTTATAGTGCATCACTAATCCAATACAGGATAACCGAGAATCGGTGTGTTGGCGTCAATGATTGACTGCATCGCAGTCACCCCAAAATCCTGACGCACGGTTAGATGACTGTAAGAAGTAATCTGAGTCATCATGATACCAGTCATTTCTTCTACAGGATCGGTCCAGAAGATTGTGCCCCACGCGCCGCCCCAGGTATATGAACCCGGAGTAAGCGGATCTCGGGCTTTGCCTGCATCGCTGAGAATGCCGAAGCCTAGGCCAAAATTATAACCCGGCCCACGCACATAAACGTCACCATCGCCACTGTGATTAGAAATCATCAAACTCACAGTTTTGGGGGTTAGTAAACGGACACCATCCAGTTCGCCGCCATTTAATAACATTTGGCTAAAGCGCCAGTAATCTGATGCGGTAGAAAATAGTCCCGCCACACCACCGTAATAGTTTTCACCGAAGAATGGCGTATTGGAGTATTCCTTAGTACGAGATAGTTCGATGGTTTGACCAGGACCAGTTGGACTATAAACAGAAGCAACTCGATCACGCTTTTCTTCAGGCACTGCATAGAAAGTATCTTCCATACCAAGTGGATCAAAAATATTTTTTTGAAGGTATTCCTTTAACGTTTCGCCTGAAATTCTCTCAACCAGCAGCGCAACATAATCTGTTGAACTACCATACTGCCATTCATCTCCTGGATGGAAGGCGAGCGGAAGAGGTCCACGACGAATAATGGTGTCTTCCAAATTGTCTCTGCGCCCCAACAAAGCTAATTCATCAGCATTGAGAGCGTCGCGATTTGGATCTAGACCAGCAGTGTGTGAAAGCACGTGACGAAAGTCTATCGGTCGATGGGCTGGTACTCGATAGGTACCAAATTCGTTTTCGACAACAACTTGTTTGTCAGCGACTTCCGGAATCCAGTCTGAAATCGGGTCAGTCAGCAGAAAATGACCTTCTTCATAAAGCATCATCAATGCTGTGGAGACGATTGGCTTTGTCATAGACATAATGAAGAAGATCGTGTCACCGGTCATTTCTTCCCCGGTCTCCTTACTCTTCCAACCTTGCGATTCCATATGAATTACTTGTCCCTTGCGGGAAATGAGAGAAACCGTGCCCGCAAGCTGATTAGCATCGATATAGCGCTGCATGGCACCCGACATGCGTTCTAACCGCTCGCTTGATATACCTACACTTTCTGGACGGGCCCATTGGCAATCCATTGGCCCACGCTGAAGTAGATAGGGCAAAAGCACTACCCACAAACACCATCCGCTTCTCTCGTTTTTATTTTTCTAACTAAGAAGGAAATCATGAACTATTCCTCGCATTAATATGATGGCATCGAGTATAGAGACATGCTGCAAATTTGACCAGAAAACCTAATTACTTCATGCTCCACCACTTTGCGTAAATCGCTGCAGGGAAGTAATGAGTGAACCTCCTTCTAATTCTAAACCTATTTTTCTTACTCCTGGGCATAATGCTGGAGACTTAGTGGAATCTCCAAAATGGAAGATTCTGCGGGAAAAAACCCGGGCTTGTGGAAGTAGATGCACATCTGCCTGACCACTTACTAAATCCTCGTAATCAACTGTTCGGAGGATTTCATGGACTTACGTTGATATGATTTCCCTTTATGCGGCTCGAACTTTATTTAATGAACAAAATCAATTTAAGTGGTCGAGTACTGTCAATATGCGTATCGATTACTTCGCACCTGTATGGGCCAAGATTCCTGCTTAAAGGAGAAGTTATAAATGATGGGCGTCTACCTGTTTAGTAGCTACAACCTTTACTGACTCGATGGCAACAAACTTGTTTACGCCATTACCACTTTAAAAAAGGGCCAATAGCGAAATAAAAAACCCGGCAACTCGAAAGCAACCGGGTTTAATTGATTTTTAAAGACTACATGGAGTAACCTTTCTCGTCGTGATCGGTAATGTCACAACCCATCTGTTCCTGTTCATCGGTTACCCGAATTCCAGAAGTAATAGCACCAACGACTTTAACTAATATAAAAGTCGCAATCGCGTTAGATTCCCGTTGGGAAAAATACCAACTACCTGCACCCCTGTTTGAGAACCGATAGTCATGCCTTCGGCTAAACCATTGCCACTAAAGATTCCAAGGTTTGCTGAAACCATAATGCCAGCGAGGAAGGTCCGACCATACCGCCGACGCCATGCACTGGGGAAAACGTCAAGGGAGTCGTCTATCTTCATACGCTGTTTAAGGTAAGTAGTAGCGAAGTAGCAAATTACGCCGCCAGCGAGACCAACT
>BPDI01000010.1 GCA_019654215.1 Gammaproteobacteria bacterium
TGGCTTCCCCCCCAGCGCGTAATGCGATAAGCACACTTGCAAGAACAACAAAAGCAACGACTACTCCAGCGGTGTAAGCGATCCCATCCATCCGCTGCTTAAACTGAGTCTCACCAATGTTCTTCGCAAAACTAAGCGCCTTAATTGAAAGCACTGGGAAAACACAAGGCATCAAGTTGAGAATCATGCCGCCCAAAAAGGCAAACAACATATAAACCAGAATACCGCCACTACCTTGACCACTGCTGCTATCGCTATTTGCCGCAGCTAATGGTGTTATAGTTGTGAGGTTTGCATCTTCAGCCGGATTTACAAAATCATAAGCTGTGCGTGCTCCGGCTACGTCTTCTAAAACTAATACGCCATACACTTCACTAAGATCTGACAACATTCGTCGGGTTGCTGATGTGTTATCTGCAGTAAATTCTGCTGAATGGTGACATCGCGTAATGGTCCGGGTTTGATGACACGGCGCTGTTCAGGAAAGAACCACGCATCAGTATAGTTTGCAAACAATGGCTCAGGGGAATCAAAACCAAGGCTTACTCGCTCACCCGCAACCGCAATAATAGATTTAATATCGTGATCAGCGCCCGGTAATTTCTCGCGGGTGGCGTTAAACATTTCTGCAGCAACCGCATCGTATTCAGCAACCTCTGCAACAGGCAAGCTGAGACTTAATCTTTGCTCACCCGGAATACAAATCTGTTCACAAACATTCCAGTACGCCAGCGCACTTAGCTCTACTGTATCGCCTATATAGTTTTCGGGAATGGTTATCGAAATTGGTAGCAGTATTTCTTCTTCGTAACCGAAATTCACCAAATCGGTTTCGTAGAATGGCAGCCATTAGGTGTGGGGAAAATTTCAACTCACCTATTTGAGTTCCTTCCGGCGCTTCCCATTCGCTCAAGTTGGTAGGTTCACCACTATCCCCACCCATCTTCCAATAGGTATGCCAGTGTTCTGCAGGATCGAGACGCAGCCCTAACCAAGTGGTCTTGCCGGGAACGATGTTTGTTGTTTCCGCAATAAACTCAACTTCGATACTGTGATCCCAGGCAACGTTAGTTAAACGTGATGCAATATCATATGCGCGCCAGGAACCGTCATCATCGATAAGTTTTAAAGTTCCAACTAATTCATTTAATCCTGCAGGGTATCGACGGTGTTGTTCAGTGGATATTTGAATTCTGTCACCATCAATCATCACTTCGCGATAAGGCGCATACTTCATTATGCGCCTTTCAGTTGGAAAGAAGTAAGCTTCGTCGACGTTTTCAAACTCGCCATTAAAGGCCTGAGTCATGACATTCACTTTATCGTCATGCGCATTAAACTGAGTTAAAAGACTATGTTGATCTAATGAAGCAGGAGTTAATTCTCTGCTTTCTGCAAAACCCACTACCCATCTCTCATCAATTTCCAACGCTTCACCAACAGGAAGCGAAAGGGAAAATATCGCATCTCCAGGTATGCAGATTTCTTCACAGACCTGCCAATCAATTTTCATGGTTAGATCAAAAGTAGATTGATCATAATCCCCAGGAACACTAATAGGTAAGGGTAAAAATACTTCACGCTCGTAGGTGAAGGTAACCAGTTCGCTGCCAAGGAATGGAGTCCATTCTGGAATAGGCCAGACTATGTCGCCTACTACAGTTCCTTCTGGAATATCCCACTCGCTGGTGAAGGTTTCGACACCACTATCACCGCCAAATTTCCAATAGGTATGCCAGTGTTCGATCGGGTCCAGTCGGACGCCCAGCCAGAAGGTTTCTCCAGGAACGACATTCATCGTTTCCGAAACCAGCTCAACTTCTATCTGATCAGTACTATGAACTTGCCCGTAGCTGTTCGTAGCTAAGACAATAAAGCTCATAAATATCAGTATGTTATGCAAAGCTTTCAACATGTTGGATTCCTGTTGAACTAGGGCAAATTTTACTCGCTACCGCAGGTTCAGACTGTGCCAAAAGGTAACAAATTATGCATATTACTGTCATGCCAATTCATAGACAGTTTCGGCATTTCCATGGTTTCTCTGAAGGGAATTTAAGTCGAAGAAGCCACGCCATTCATAGCATTAAAAGAGCTAATCCAAGGAAATTTCGTGTAACGATTTAGCTGACTTAATGCGAGCGTTTAGGTACTTGCCAATATTTGTTCCACCATTAACTGCAAGTTAACTACTCCGCGAAATTCGTTCACTGACATCCGATAGGCAATTTCTATTTCGCTTACTGATTTCGCGGGCCAATCTTCGTTGGAAACATTAAATGCAATCGCATCAATAGATCGCTGGGAATCTTGCATTGGGCTTAACACCATTTTTAAATGGCGCTCACCGACTCTTCTTTGTTGAACTAGGTTAAATCGACCATCAAAAAGTGGTTCTGGAAATTCCTGACCCCATGGCCCTGCCTCATCGATAGCAGCGGCAGTTTCTAAGGTAAACCACTCAGACTTAACCCTACCGTCACTGAGAATCTTTGCCTGTAGTTGATCATCAGAAAGTAAAGCAGCTGCCTCTGCAGCAAAAGCCTTCTGAAATTCTTCGAAGTTATTCAAGTCAAGACTAAGACCCGCCGCCATGGAGTGACCACCAAACTTAGTGATTAATCCTGGATTCTTAGTGGCAACAGCATCCAGCGCATCACGAATATGAAAACCTTGCACCGAACGAGCCGAGCCTTTTAATTCAATCGATTCTCCCAAATTTTCATCAAGTCGTGCGAAAGCGATAACCGGACGGTAATACTTGTCTTTAATTCTCGATGCCACAATACCAACTACACCTTGATGCCAGCGTTCATCGTATAAACAGATGGCAGCAGGTAGTGATGCCTCTTCTAAAGATAGCTCGTTAAGCACTGCAAATGCCTGATCACGCATCTCAGCTTCAATCTGTTTTCGATCCTGGTTCATTCCATCTAGTTTCAGTGCCAGTGGATGAGCTCGGCTGGCGGATTCTGCTAATAAACACTCAATACCAGTGGACATATCTTCCAATCGCCCGGCTGCGTTGAGTCTCGGGCCAAGACTAAAACCAAGGTCGCTAGCACTAAGACGATTTGGCTGTCGATTGGCCACCTGTAACAAGGCAAATATGCCTGGGCGAGCAACTCCGATGCGTATTCGCTTCAATCCCTCATCAATCAAAATACGATTATTTCGGTCCAAGGCAACTACATCTGCCACAGTGCCAAGAGCAACCAGATCTAATTGCAATGCAAGATTGGGCTCTTCGATATTATTTTCTTCAAACCAATTTATTTCTCGCAGTTGTGATCGTAATGCCAACATCACGTAGAAGATAACGCCGACGCCGGCTATACATTTACTAGCGAAAGCACAATCAGCTTGATTAGGGTTAACAATTGCCTGAGCTTCCGGCAATTGGTCTGGCGCAATATGATGATCCGTAATTATGACTTCGATACCTGACCCATTTGCTGCCCTTACCCCTTCGATACTGGAAATCCCATTATCGACTGTTATAAGCAAGTCGGGCTCTTTATGTTTGGCGAGCTCAACTATTTCGGGAGTTAATCCGTAACCGAACTGAAAACGATTAGGCACGATGTAATCGACATGACTAGCACCCATCTGGCGTAATGCATTCATAGCCAACACGCAACCGGTTGCTCCATCAGCGTCAAAGTCTGAAACGATTACAATGCGTTTTTTATTCTGAAGACAATCGAGTAACAAACCGACCGCCTTATTCATGTCCTTAAAACCATCGGGTGGTAAGAGATTGGATAAACCCAGTTCAAGTTCATCTGGGGATTGAATGGAACGTTTTCTATAAATTGTTGCAGTAAGGGATGAACGGAATCAGCGAAACTGAGATCTGGATTTCTTACTCTGCGCTGATCAGCATGGACTTTGGGAATCAGACCTTTGCTTTTATAATATCTGTTACTTCACTGAGATCATTGGCAACGACGGTGTAGCATTCTTCCCGCTCAAACAAGTCCGCTAGATGTTGTGGAAGCTCTGGATTATCTAGTCCGGGTGCAGTAATGGCTTCGACAAATTTAGCTGGGTGCGCTGTAGCTAAAGTAATCATTGGTATTTCTGTGTTGTCTTTAATCTCACTGCATATTCGCGCAGCCTTTAAACCTACCGCTGTATGAGGATCTAACAGTTTGCCATGATCGTCGAATACTTCAGCAATGATAGAACAGGTAACCTCATCGTCAACACTGGCGCTATCAAAGCAATCCTTAACAGATTGCCACTGTTTTTTAGACACACTCAAGGTTTCTTTACCAAAACGAGACATGAATGTTGCAAGTACAGCACCATCACGATTGAACAGATCGAACAAATACCGTTCGAAATTCGAAGAAACCAGAATATCCATCTTGGAGAAAATGTTTTAGTAAGGTCCGCTATTGAATATTCGTTGTTACTAATAAACCGGTGAAGAATGTCATTCTTATTAGTGGCAACAATTAGCCTATCTACTGGAAGCCCCATACTTTTTGCGAGATATCCTGCATAAATGTCTCCGAAATTTCCGGTAGGCACAGAAAAAGAAACTTTCCGTCGTGGACTACCTATTTTAAGGCTGCATAAAAATAGTAAACGATCTGCATGAGTATGCGGGCCCAGTTAATGGAATTAACTGCCACTAATTGCCGATCATCTGGTAAGAAAGACTGATCTGCGAACGCTGCTTTTACGAACGTTGACAATCATCAAAGTTTCCTTTCACAGCCAAGTTAAAAACATTATCACCCGGTACCGTGGTCATCTGCTTGCGCTGCACATCAGACACTCTCTGATAAGGGTGCAAGATAAATATGTCGACATAATCAGAGTGCCGCAGCCTTCTAAAGCAGCCGAACCTGTATCGCCGGAAGTGCACCTAGGATTACAAATTTTTGTTGATTCTTCTTTAATACACAGTCCAACATTCTACCCAACACTTGCAAGGCAAAATCTTTAAACGCTAGAGTTGGACCGTGAAATAGTTCAAGCACATACTCGTTTTCGCCTAGTTGAGAAATAGGAGCTACATCAGGATGATCGAACTCTTGATAACTGGCATCGATAATGTCTTTTAGTTCCTGTTTAGGAATCGCGCCATCAATGAAAGGAGTAATTATCTCAAACGCCAGGTCTGAGTAGCTTAAAATCCTTCCACCGCTCCATTTGTTCAATGGAGAAGAAGGTAGACTTTGTGGCACATACAGTCCACCGTCAGGAGCCAGTCCAGTCAGCAAGACTTCTTCGAAGCTTTGGGGGTCACAACTACCGCGCGTGCTTACATATTTCATGGTTTGTTCTTAGCGCTAAGTCGCCTCACCGTGAAATGGTTCTACCCGAATGCGATTTATCTTACCAGTTACGTCATCTAATACTTCAATCCCCGCTATGGCCTGGTTTAGCTGTTTCTCTTCCGCTGTATGGGTAAGAATTATTATTGGAATGGTTTCACTAATTGCTTCTTTCTGAATAACTGCCTCAATACTTATGTCATGATCTTGAAGAATGGAAGATATCTTCGCCATCACGCCTACCCGACCCAACAGCTGGAATTCTTAGATAGTATTCTGCTTCAATATCTTCAATATCTAGACTGGAATTTCCTCATCCATCTCCCAATAGCCTAAAGCGGGATAAACTGGAACTTGAGCACCACTTTTTAAATGGCGAGAAAGATCCATTAGATCTGCGACAACGGGTGAAGCAGTGGCTTCGGCCCCGCACCCGCCCGTTATAAAGCGTTGCACCGACTTTGTTGCCGTGGAAATAGGATTGCATTACCCACTCCACCGACGCTTGGGCCCAAAAAACGAGATTTAGTAAGCAGCGTAGGATGTACTCGCATCTCAATACCTTTATCGGAGCGGCGAGCAATACCTAAGTGCTTTATACAATAACCCAGTTCATCAGCATAACTAATGTCCTCTGCTGTAATTGGTTTATTCCTTCGGGGTAAGTTTTATCAAATTGAAGGGGAATGCCAAACGCTATGGACCCCATGATAGTTAGCTTATGAGCAGCATCTATGCCTTCGACATCGAAAGTAGGATCCGCCTCGGCATAACCCAGTTTTTTGGGGTTCTGCTAACACATCTTCGAACTGGCGTTGCTTTGACGCCATCTCTGTCATAATGAAGTTGCCAGTGCCATTAATGATTCCTGCCAACCAGTTAATGCTATTTGCTGCCAACCCTTCCCGTAGTGCTTTAATAATTGGTATGCCTCCGGCAACACTCTTTCATAAGCAAGCACGACATTATTGTGTTGGGCGATCTCGAAAAGCTCATTGCCATGTTCAGCAATTAATGCCTTTTTGCAGTCACTACATGTTTGCCGTTGGAAAGAGCCTGTTTTATGACTTCTAATGCAGGGTCATAACCACCGATGGTCTCAATAAGGATATCGATGTCGGCATCTTTACTACATCGAATACATCGGTGCTTACTGTCTCAATTCCATGCAGGTCTTTGCCATGAGAGTTCTGTGGCAATACGAGTGACTTTAATATCACTGCCAAGCCGTCTTCTAATTTCGTCTCCATTATCAGTGAGCAAAGCGAGGGTGCCTGCGCCGACTGTTCCCAATCCACAAATACCAATGTTTAAAGTTTTATTGGCTACTTCGCTCAACTGCCTCTTCCTTTAAATGACTGAGTTCAAAACAACCTTGCTGAACAAACCGCGAATTATACTGGAATTAGCCTATAAACCCAGTGACTCCAACCCCCTAACCCCGGGCATCACAAGAGTATAGTGGGAATAAAAAAGCCCGCTAGTTGCGGGCTTTTTTGAATCTTGCGTAGAGTTAGTTGATATTGAGCATAGCTACTAATCTCTCTACTCCATTAGCCCGGTATCACTCTGCCATCAGGAAAAATTAAAGCTGGGGTTCCGGAGATGCCTATCTGATTGCCTAGCTCATAATGATCATAACCGGTGTTTCGCATTCTCGTGCAGGCAGATTTTGACCGTTCTTTGCTTGAGTCAAAGACCTGTGACGATCGTCGGAGCACCAAACAGAAATCATCTTGTCATAAGATCCCGCTGTTCACCACCCGCGGATAGGCCAAGTAACGAATCTGAATTCCTCTCGCCAATAAGTCTTCCATGTCACGATGCAGCGCCCGACAATAAGTGCAATCCACATCAGTAAAAAAGTTAGAGTAGCCTGCACTTCAACATCAGGACTAAAGATAATCATTTGGTCTTCCGGAATATTGGCAACACGCTCCATGGTTCGAATTTGGCGTGTACGGAAGACAAATTCATTAACCGGCGTCAGTGGTTTGATACATATCACCAGCAAAGAGAAAATCGCCGGAAACATCACTGTAGAGTAACTCGCCGGTGTTTAATTCCACTTCAAAGATTTTTCAAGCTGAGTCCTTTTATTCCTAAAATTTCCAACTGCCCTTGAGACGCAGTCACGATAGCTGCCTCAAGTTTGTCGTGCAAAGTCTGCGGACCCGCATAGTCCTGCGCCTGATAGCGAGGGGAGCGGAGCCATTACAAATTTAAAGGAGTAATCGAGTAGCGAGTGTTTTCATCTTAGTCTCCAGGAACTGATTTGTGAGTCTATTGCGTTTTACCATCGAAAAAAAAAACCGGGTAGGAGTCAAAGCAATTCACTTTTGTCATAAATTGTGACGATTGAGCCCAGCTTTAGAGGGATTTCCGGAACTATGGAATCATTTTTCTGAAGGATAAGAACAGAAGAAAGCGCAGAATGCTGCTTTCTAGAGAATTAATGAACAAATCAGATTACGTTTTTGATTTTTTATCCAACTTTTCGAAATTCTGGCAGCTCGGCCAGTAAGTTCGCGCAGATAATAAAGCTTAGCCTGACGAACATCACCCCGACGCTTCAGCTGAACGCTATCTACCAATGGGCTGTGATATGAAAGGTTCGTTCAACACCAACACCGTGGGAAATTTTTCGCACAGTAAAAGAAGAGTTCAGACCTCGGTTTCTTCTTCCGATGACAACACCTTCGAATGCCTGCAGCCCTTCGCGCTCACCTTCTTTAATCTTTACTTGCACAACTACAGTGTCACCCGGACCGAAGTCTGGCAGATCTTTTGTCATCTGCTCTTCTTCAATCTTCTGGATGATTTTATTCTTGCTCATCTTTCTACTCCTGAATTCACCACACTCTTTAAGTCAATCGTGTGCCTGATATTCCTTTATAAACTGTTCGAGTAATTCTTCTGTTCCTGATTCAATTTATTTTTATTAATTAAATCAGGTCGCTTTATCCAGGTCGCCCCCAAACTCTGCTTGAGAGACCAGATTTCAATTGCTCATGGTCCCCGCTTAAGAGAACTTCAGGTACTTCCAGGCCTCATATTCCTGCGGCCTGGTGTACTCAGGACAGTGCAGCAACCATTGGTAAAACTGTCTTGTTGAACTGAATCCTCATCACCGAGCACGCCCGGTTGAAAACGGATCATGGCATCAATTAATGCCATCGCAGCCAACTCTCCGCCGCTTAATACGAAATCACCAATAGAAATTTCTTCATCGATTTCACTTTCAATAACTCTGTTATCGATTCCCTGATAACGCCCACAGACTAGAACCATGCTCTGTCTTGTAGCTAACTCAACAACGTCATCATGCTGAATTAGTCTGCCTTGGGGAGACAGATAGACTACTTTGCTACTCCCTTTTCGCCTCCTAGCCCTTGCTTCGCTGCTTGAATCGCAGCAATCAATGGCTCCGTCTTCATAGCATGCCCGGTCCACCACCGAATGGTTTATCGTCTACAGAGCGATGTTTATCTTTTGCATAGCCTCTCGGATTAAAGTAATTCAGTACTACTATCCCTTCTTTTACTGCTCTACCGCTAATTCCCCAATCCGTTAACGCAGAAAACATTTCTGGAAACAGGGTGACTACACTGAGTTTCATTGCGTTCACCTCTGAGTAAGGGTATAGCTCTCCCTATTCCAAATAGTCTGCTTCCCAATTAACCAAAATCTTCCCTGCCATGGTATCGATTTTCTTAATTACTTCTTCCTTGATGTAGGGAATCAGTCTTTCTCTTTTATCAATACTTTCACCGGTGGGCTGAACTACTAATACATCGTTGGCACCAGTCTCGAGAAGTCTCTCTAGTTTTCCAAAAAGCTGTCCTTCTTCATTTATTACTTCCATGCCTTCCAATTCATGCCAGTAAAAACTTCCAGCTTCTAAACTTGGTAAGTCTTCAGAATTTACCGTTAGTTCGATCCCGGTCAGCTTCTTTGCACTTCAGGATCATCGTATCCCCGGAAATGTACTATCAGACTGTTTGCTTGTTGCTTGTGCTGATCGATTTCCAACATCTGCCAGGCTTCTTCGATTTCTGCAAAAAATTGAGAGTAGTCGAGAATATTTTCTGGTGGTGTAGTAAAGGAATTTAATTTGAGCCAGCCTTTAATCCGTGAACCTTGCCAATCTGACCCAGCACCACCCGCATTGTTTCTATCTCCGCGCTCATTGAAAGTCGCAGTTTTAGATGGAACTGTTAAGTTCTCAGTAGTAGCGGCGGCAGCATCTTTGGCAAGGTTTGAAACGCGAGGGCTAACTTGTGCGCCCTGATTTTGCCAATAGGCCATACGCTCGAGATCTAATCGCAATCGCTCTTCCTGACCACGGGCCATTGGGTTAAAAAATCCAATGCGCTCAATGAAACGGCCATCTCTAGGCTTGCGACTGTCACTCACAGTGATGTGATAAAAAGGCTTCTTTTTAGCACCACCACGCGATAAGCGAATCGTCACCATAAATAAATTCCTAAATAAATTTCGAGTCTCTACTAGGTTCGGACCCTTTAAGTGCCTTAGCCCCGAGTATTTGAGCCCCGACATAAAAAGGCGGGTATCATAAGGCAATTAGCCGCTTATTGGAAGTGAAATGGCAGCTATTTCGAAACGGGAAATACCCGAGCTATGCGGGTTACAAGCAATGTTCAAAGGAAGCGAGACCGTCTAATTTTTAGCTAGAATCTAGGTGGTTTTCCTTTAGGAAATGGCGGCATTACGCCAACGCCGGGACCCTGCCTACTCCAAGTCCCCGCATCATGTTCGCCATATTGCCACCCTTTATCTTTTTCATAAGCTTTTGCATCTGTTTGTGCTGTTTTAGTAGTCGATTCAAATCCTGAATCTGGGTTCCGGAACCCTCCGTTATCGGCGTTTGCGGGAACCGTTAAGGATATCCGGATTCACCCGCTCCCGCATGGTCATGGAATTAATGATGGCTTCCATGCAGCTGAATTGAGAATCGTCCACCTCCCGGCTGCATTGGTGTCAAGGCTCCCATCCCGGCATCTTATCCATGATCTGGCAACTCCTCCCATGTTTTTCATCTGGGTAAGCTGTTCTTTGAAATCTTCCAGATCAAATCCGCGACCTTTTTTTAAATTTTTTTGGCGAGTCGCTCCGCCTTTTGCTTATCAACTTTCTTCTCGGCTTCTTCGATCAGGGATAACACATCTCCCATTCCGAGAATCCGCGAAGCGATTCTATCGGGGTAAAAAGGCTCCAGTGCGTCAGTCTTCTCACCCACACCCATAAACTTAATTGGCTTGCCGGTAATATGCCGAACTGAAAGTGCGGCACCACCTCTAGCATCACCGTCTGCCTTGGTCAGCACAACACCGGTGAGCGGCAATACATTGTTAAAGGCTTTAGCGGTATTGGCTGCATCCTGACCAGTCATGGCGTCAACAACAAACAAAGTTTCAATAGGATTCAATTGGTCATGCAACGCCCGAATCTCATTCATCATTTCTTCATCGATGGCGAGTCGACCTGCAGTATCAACAATTAACACATCGACTAATTTACGCTTGGCCTCCGCCTGCGCTGCCGCAGTTATCTCAGTTGGTGATTGTGCGTTATCACTTGCAAAGAACTCAACGCCTACATCTTTAGCCAAAGTTTCCAATTGCTGAATGGCTGCCGGTCTATACACGTCAGCAGAAACAACCATTACGGATTTCTTAGCTTGCTCTTGCAGAAACTTGGAGAGCTTTGCTACGGTGGTCGTTTTACCAGCACCTTGTAAACCGGCCATCAAGATAATTGCCGGTGGGGTTGTTTTTAGATCCAGTTCTGCGTTGGCTGAACCCATAATTGCTTCGAGTTCTGCCTGTACGACTTTGATAAAAGCCTGGCTGGGAGTAAGACTCTTGGTAACTTCCTGTCCAACTGCACGCAGGCTTACGCGATCTAAAAATTCTTTGACTACAGGAAGAGCGACATCAGCTTCCAATAATCCACGCCGGACTTCCCGTAACGCTTCCTCAATATTGTTTTCGGTGAGGGTCGCCTTGCCGGCTATCTTGCGAAAGGTTCCCGCTAGCCTTTCTGTTAAGTTATCAAACACGATTTAATTCTACCTGATGCAATAAGCGGCGAATTATAGCCAATTCAGAGAGCCTAAACCATTTGCTACAATTCTGAATTTATTGCCTACTGAAGCAGGTAAAATTGAATAAAATATCGCTTCAACCGATAGTAGGTATATGCGAAACTCAATAGTCTAACTCGCTTAGTTCTTATGCCAGTCACTGTAATTTCAGGATTATTTGCTGTTTTCTGCTACTTGATGGGCTCTGTCTTTCAAGGCTTGAATTTCACCTCAAATAAAGATACTAAATCCAAGGTTTTTGCTTTCGGTGCTGTCGCTGTAATTGCCCATGCTATTAGTGCGTATGGAGTAATTCGCACAACCAATGGTTATCACTTCGGCTTTTTTGAAATTTCTACTTTAATTGCCGTTTCCATCTCACTATTAGTTTTACTCAGCAGCATTAGAAAACCCTTAGACAATTTGTTTCTCGGTCTTTTTCCACTGGCAATAATTACCATTATTGCTTCGCTAACTATTCGTAGTGATTCTCCAACAACAAGCCTCGGTTTAGGTCTGGCCATCCACGTATTAATTTCTATATTGGCCTACAGCTTTATTACTATTGCGGCGGTGCAAGCCGGATTTCTTGCTTACCAAAATCATCAGCTGAAGAATCATCAAGCAGGGGGCTTAATTTCTAAGTTCCCTCCTCTGCAAGACATGGAAGCATTTTTGTTTGAGCTATTGTGGGCAGGTCAATTATTACTCAGCTTAGGAATTGTTGCGGGATTAGTTTTTATGGACGACATTTGGGGCATAGATGGCGTTATTCATAAAACATTTTTCTCAGTGTTGGCCTGGATTGTTTTCGCAGTCTTACTCTGGGGACGGCATCAACAAGGTTGGCGCGGAATTACTGCTATTCGTGGCACTCTGAAGGTTCGGCCTGCTTATCATCGGGTTTTACGGTTCAAAATTCGTGCTCGAATACATCATTGGCTAACACTCACAATCGCTTGTATTTTTCCATCCAACCTATTAAGGCGCTTATTTCAATTTTCCCTAAGCGTAAAAATCGCAAGCAACAGTTATCTGCAGAGTAAAGATGCGCGAATCTGTCATTTAATGGTCTCGCAAAATTTTAGTATCCATGCTCATCACTTCATCCAGTGCCAAAAACCTTCTAGAGTGAATTGAATCTACTGCCGCATTCCCGCTCTTAACAGCAAGAGCCATTTTAGATGGGCCGCTCACTTCAATTTGCCAACATTGCCAAAGTGACGCATCGTCATTATGACCCTCGGCAAAATTTATCAGCACTCTGTATTCGGAAGGAAAACTGTAACTGAACTGCCGCAGAGGAATCGCTAAACCTAAACCACAAGCCTTAATATAAGCTTCCTTTAAGGTCCACAATTCATAAAAACGTGTGAGCTGATCGGCTTCCGGTAAAGCCAGTAACTCTTCCGCTTCTGTAGGTGAAAAATAACGGTCGGCAATCTTAACCACACGCCGTGGTTTATTGCTGGATTCGATATCTACACCGATACCTGCATGGGCTGAAATTGCCAAGACTAATCGTTCACTGGAATGCGACAAGTTAAAAAACAGAGGTTGTGCTTGTTGCGATGAAACTATGGCAGGTTTTCCGTATTCATTTTCTTCAAATTTCCAGTCCTGCGGTTCAATCTCTGCATATTTACTTAAACTATTGCGAATCAACATTCGGCCTAATAGAAATTGCTTGCGATGATAATCATAGGTATAGCGATGGTAGCGTTTAGTTTCGGACTCTGTCAGCCAAGATAGACAATTCGATTCCAACTCAGGACCATCAAACTCAGCCTGATTTGCATGCCAGAGATGAATTTCGTTTTGGGGCAAGCTCAACATCTAAGAATCCAACTCTAAAACACAATGAAGTTGCTTACGTGCAATTTGATGTTCAGTGGGGCGAGCGAAAGCATTGTTTACATAACGAATGTTTTCTAATTCTACTGATTGATTGACATGGCTGTGGCCATAAATATGAATATCAGGATTTAATTGTTTTACCTGCTCACCTAACAAATCGCTGCCTAGTACCGGATAAATTCGCCTGCGATCCTCAGGGATATAAGAAGGCATAACGTCTATTCTCGGGAGAAAATGTGAATAACTAATTACTACTTCGTTTGAAATATCTAGTTGTTCTCGATTCAAATTTAGAAAATGATCATTAACATCTGCACAGCTTTCCAGATGGGCCGGCCATGAGCAGGCTCTGAAATCGCGCCAGGCTAATGTAAGATGTCTATCTGGCTGACCAAAGGAAAAGTCATACCAGCTGAATAATGGCACAACACTGAGCTGTTCGTAATGCACCGTCCTTAATTCAACATCGAGGGAGTCACAAAGCCCCCTCACCGCCTCGAATTTTTCGAGAGAACAGTTTAGTTTGTCCTTCTCTACCCAGAGCTCATGGTTACCAGGAATGAAATGCACTGCCTTGAATTTAGATTTGAGAGAATTGAACACCCGAATAAGATCCTCAAGATCATTACTGACATCGCCAGCTAGAACCAAGATATCCTCGAGATATGCAGTAGAATTAAGTGACAATATCCAGTCCATGTTTTCTGGATAATCCACGTGCAAATCGGAAACCGTATAAACTTTCATTACTGAATTTAATCCAAACTTAGTCTCTATTTCTGCATGACCCAAATAGTAGCATTTGATCAGGCTTTAATAGCAGCTTTGTTTTACCAGAAAACTTGTAGCTGAAATAAGGAGAAATGAGGTGGGGCCAATTACTAAATGGCATGAGGTAGTAAGCAGTAAGAATTATCAACTACTAGAAGAGATACTGGATGATACTGTGATTTTTTATTCGCCTGTGGTGTTTACGCCTCAAAAAGGGAAAGAAATTACCAAAATATATTTATCAGCAGCGGCAGAGATTTTTGAAGGTAATTCTTTTTCTTATGTCAGGGAACTCATCAAAGAAAACGAAGCTTCACTGGAGTTTGAATTAGAATTGGATGGAATAAAAGTTAATGGAGTGGATTTGATAACATGGAATCGTGATAAAAAAATAACCGAGTTCAAAGTATTTATAAGACCTTTACAGGGTGTGAATGCTTTACATCAGAAAATGGGAGCCATGCTAGAAAACATGAAAATTAAGTGAGGGTAACAATTGTCTGCTCAGACTTTTTGAGCAAATCAATCTCTCAACTAGTCTGGTTGCAAATTTTGAAAATTAAATCTAAATTGAGGTACTCGTAGTGGTAGGAGGTAAATTACATGAGTAACGATACAGAGGGTAAATGCCCAGTAATGCATGGGGGTTTGACTAGTAATAGTGCTAGTGGCACATCAAATCGAGACTGGTGGCCGAATCAATTAAATTTAAACATTCTTCATCAGCATGATCAAAAATCTAACCCAATGGATGAAGATTTTGATTATCGGGAAGAATTTAAAAAACTTGATTATGAAGCTTTAAAAAAAGATCTAAATGATCTAATGACAGATTCGCAAGATTGGTGGCCTGCAGACTATGGACATTACGGTCCTTTTTTTATTCGTATGACCTGGCATGCAGCGGGCACATATAGGACAGGCGATGGTCGAGGTGGTGGAGGCACTGGTGCGCAACGTTTTGCTCCACTAAATAGCTGGCCAGATAACGGTAATTTAGATAAGGCTCGAAGGCTTCTTTGGCCTGTTAAGCAGAAGTACGGTAATAAAATTAGTTGGGCTGATTTAATAATTCTAGCGGGTAATGTTGCTATCGAATCAATGGGTGGTAAAACCTTTGGCTTTGGCGGAGGGCGAACAGATATTTGGGCTCCAGAAGAAGACATTTATTGGGGAGCTGAAGAAGAATGGTTAGATAATAGACGTTACACAGGTGAACGGGACCTTGAAAACCCGCTTGCGGCAGTGCAGATGGGGTTAATTTATGTTAATCCAGAAGGCCCAGATGGAGTTCCAGATCCCCTTGCAAGCGGAAAGGATATTCGTGAGACATTTGGACGCATGGCGATGAATGATAAGGAAACAGTTGCGCTAGTTGCTGGCGGTCATACCTTTGGTAAGGCTCATGGTGCTGGCGATGCTGATCTCGTTGGCGTTGAGCCAGAAGGAGCACCTCTTGAACAAATGGGATTTGGTTGGAAGAGTGCACACGAGTCCGGCCATGGAAGAGATACCATCACAAGTGGTTTAAATGGAGCTTGGACTGCTAATCCTACCCAATGGGATAATGGCTATTTTGATCTATTATTTGGCTACGAATGGGAGCTTGTTAAAAGTCCTGCAGGTGCTAACCAATGGCATGCTATTAACCCAAAGGATGAAGATCTTGCTCCAGACGCAGAAGATGCGTCAAAACGAGTCCCAACCTTTATGACAACGGCGGATATGGCTCTACGTGAAGATCCAATTTATAAAGAAATTTCTAAACATTTTCATGAGAATCCAGACGAGTTTGCTGATGCCTTTGCTCGAGCGTGGTTTAAATTGCTTCACCGTGATATGGGGCCGATTAGCCGTTACATGGGCCCTGAAGTTCCTAAAGAAGAGCTTATTTGGCAGGATCCCATTCCAGCAGGTAATACCAACTATGATGTAGATGCTGTTAAATCTCGCATCTCAGAAAGCGGCTTAACTGTTCAAGAAATGGTGGAAACGGCTTGGGCTAGTGCCTCAACATTCCGTGGCTCAGATATGCGCGGCGGTGCTAATGGTGCTCGAATTCGTCTAGCACCGCAGAAAGATTGGGAAGCTAACAATCCAGAGCAACTTAGCCGCGTCTTGGGCGTTCTCGAAGGAATAGCGTCTGACTCAGGAGCATCCGTTGCGGATGTAATTGTTCTTGCCGGTAATGTTGGTATTGAGCAAGCAACGGGAGCGAATGTTACATTTACTGCCGGGCGCGGTGATGCTTCACAAGAGCAAACAGATGTAGAGTCATTTGACGTTCTGGAACCGGTTGCTGATGGTTTCCGTAATTATCAAAAGGCAGAGTTTTCAGTTAGCCCAGAAGAGATGATGCTTGATAAAGCCCAATTGCTGGGGCTAACAGCATCAGAAATGACAGTGCTGGTAGGAGGCCTAAGAGGATTAGGTATCAGTGCCAATGGTCATGGTATCTTCACTAATACACAAGATAAATTAACCAACGACTTTTTTGTTAATCTGCTCGATATGAGCTTAACTTGGGAAGCCATAGATAGTAATACCTACGAGGCAACGAATCGTTCTACAGGCGAAAAAGTTAGAACAGCGTCAAGAGTAGATCTTGCGTTTGGCTCTAATTCTCAGCTTCGAGCTATCTGTGAGGTTTATGGGGCTGATGATTCAAAAGAGAAGTTTAAGAAAGATTTTATTGCAGCCTGGAACAAGGTAATGAACCTTGATCGGTTTGACATTTCTTAATCTTCTTTTTGATTAAGTCTTATAAATACGCATGCGGGTATTGGCTTGGATGATCTTAAATCTCCATGCCAATACTCTATTATTTATAACTTTGAATGACTTCCATCACAAAATGGCTTTGTCGACGAGTGCTTGCACCCACAGAAGTAAACCGTTTTAGTATCTTCTGCTTCAAATTTGATGGGAACAAATGTTGAATCTTTATGCGAACCATCGCAGAAAGGTTGATTGGCGCTTTTGCCACAAGAGCACCAATAGTAGGATGAGCCACTTTCGACTTCTATAGCATATGGTGATTTTTGAACAATTATTGCTTCCATTATTTTTTTCCTATTAGTTTCTAAGTATAGAACCTTATCAAGAACCAATGTTTCACCTAGAATGAAAAACCAGCAAACGAAATTTTTTTGGATAACTGCAATTGTTATATAGCATGAAAAAGATGTTTGCGGATGCTGGATTTTGTATTTTTATAAAAAAAACAGAAGTTTCAGACGCTTTGTAGGCTCAGATTTGAGAATTAGACAATTAGTGCTAGAAGCTAAAGAGAGAAATCAATTAGCCTCACAGATCTGTGAAGTATTTGACCTAGAAATAGCTTTTTTTGATCCTCGGATTATCCATTTCGGTATCAAGCTAGCTGAGTACTTATGAAGTTTTGCCATCACTGTGCTGCGCCATTGATTGTTCGCGTTCCTGAAGGCGATGATAAACCTCGCCATTGTTGCGATGACTGTGATGTTATTTTTTATCAAAACCCTAAGAATGTGGTCGGAACCTTGACTATACACGATGAAAAGTTTTGCTTTGTAAACGAGCTATTCAACCCAGAGTTGGAAAGTGGACTTTGCCCGCTGGCTTCATGGAAAATGGAGAATCCAGTCTCAATGGCGCAATCAGGGAGACTAAAGAAGAAGCCGGCGCAAATGTCATCCTAACTAACAATAGCCTGTATACTCTTTTCAATCTGCCAAGTATTAATCAGGTGTACATGTTTTTTCGCCAGAGTTAGCAGACTTGGAATTTCATCCTGGCCCAGAATCCGAAGAGGTTGCTCTGTTCTCAGAGGCAGAAATTCCATGGACTGAAATCGCGTTTCCGGTGGTTAAGATCACTCTGGACCACTATTTTCAGGATTTGAAAACCAACCGCTTTCCAGTGCGCATGTTCGATGTTCATCATGCAGAAGATCGAACCATTACCACCCGACTCATAAGTCTTAGTAGCTCATAAAATTAGAGTTCGCTTTTTTGTTAGCCTTAGCCTGTCGAAAAACACTAGGCAGTTTGATTGGCCTCACAATTTCATGGAAATACTATTCAGAACTGTAGGAATACCTTCTACAAAAAGGAAAGATCATTTTATTACTTTCTAGAATAAGCATTAAGAATTGAATTTGGTTTTTAAAAGGCATTAAAAAATTTGCATTCCGAATTGCACATATAGAAGTAATTCAGGTTTTCTTTTTTTATGCAACGGAAGTGCATATTTGATGGTTCAAAGGCAACTGTTTCCAGAATATCTCCAGCGGCTAATGTTCGCGATTAAGAAAAGCCAGTTCCCCGCGCCTACGCTACCGATTCCATGCGAATCACAAAATAAGCCACTTCTTCATAAGGGTGAGAGGCCTTCATAGCCTCGACTACAGCCTCTAAGAATTGTTCTGCGCAAACCAATTCAACTTTATATTCCGTAACGGTCTCAATTTTGTCTTTTGTTCCTATAAATGGCTGACTGCCTTCCAAGGGTCGGTACTGTCCTTGCCCTAAAGTTTGCCAGGCACAGGCATCATAATCGCCAACTCGCCCGGCACCAGCATCAAGCATGGCAAGTTTGACCTGTTCGAGATGAGACTCTGGTATGTAAATCTCAATTTTGAATAAAGCGTCACTCATTTATCAATCCAACCACTTGCGGGCGTTTCGAAACAAGCGAATACTCGGTGCGTCTTCATTCCAATCCGCGGGATACCAGGAATTCTGACTGGCGCGAAATACTCGCTCTGGATGAGGCATCATAATAGTAACTTTTCCATCTTTGCTGCAGAGACCAGCGATTCCTTCCGGTGAGCCGTTCGGTTAGCTGGTAATTGATGCCACATTACCGTGATTATCGACGTAGCGAACACTAATTAGGCCGCCTTCATTAATACTGCTTGATCTTCTGCGCTCGCAAACAATGCGCGCCCCTCTCCATGAGCTACAGCAATTGGAAATTGTGCGCCAGCCATATCAGTAAAAAATAAGAAGGGGAGTTTTCCACTTTCACAGCGACAAACGACCTTCAAACTGTCAAACGATTTCTTACAAACGGGGCCAATTTTCTGCTCCTGGAATCAAATCCTTTAGCAGAGATACCATCTGACAACCGTTGCACACACCAAGCGTGAGAGTATTGGGATTTTCAAAAAACTTGAAAAGTTTCGCCGTACTGCATTAAATAAAATCGATTTAGCCCAACCCCCTCCAGCTCCCAATACATCACCGTAGGAAAACCGCCACAGGCAGCTACAACATTAAATTTCTCCAGCGTGACTCGCCCGCTTATATATCGGTCATATGACATCAATAGCAGTAAAACGAGCCCGATCAAAAGCTGCCGCCATTTCTATCTGGCCATTTACTCCCTGCTCTCTTTGCACGCAACTTTTGGTTGGGCACCCACGTTTATGTAGGGAGTTGTTATGTCATCGTTTAAATCAAAGCTGAGAACAACATTCATCCAGGATCATCGGTCTGTAATATTTGTCAAAATCTTCTTTCGCCAATCAGAATTATCACGTATGCTTTGCATGTGGTAAGTGGGTTTTCCCACCAGATCGCTGCAACTCGACGCGCTACTACTAAAAAATTGTTCTTCACCAATACTGATATTAATTAAAACAGATTGATTCAACTTTCCAATAACATGGAAAAGGTTTTAGATGATGCTCTACCCCAAAGCAGTAACAGCTTTCCCAAAGTTTGTCTTAACTTGAATCACAAAACCGAGTTCTTCGCAAACAAACTGGAAAAAAATGAAGATCTTCAGCCAACCCCTGTAATTGCAGTCACGCCCAATGACCCGCGAAACACATCTCTGCAAAGTGTAACAAACCCCATCGGAGCGATCGTGATAAGCGAGGATTAAATCGTCTTGGCGACAACGCTGAATGAATGCAAACAGATTTTTTAAATCCATAGCATCATCAAGATCGGGTACTTCTGCATTTAATTGGCGATAAACTTGTGCCAGTGCCGATCCACCTAATCGGTTTTTGCTATGGCCAAGATCGATAAATAACAAAGTGGACTGATCGCTGTTTTTCTGCAATTGCGGCGTCGAGGTTTTTCTTATGTCGCTTACCGGAGCGAAAGCAGAAACGATTAGAGATAGAGGGGGCTGTATTACTGCGCCTTTTATCACCATCATTCCAGACTGTTCGCATAGACATGGAATCTTTTCCAACCGGAATGCAGATACCTAGTTGAGGACAGAGTTCCATACCCACAGCTTCTACTGTGGCATAAAGTTTGGCGTCTTCATGGCCATGCCCCGCGGCCACCATCCAGTTAGCAGACAGTTTTATGTCACCTATTTTGTCGATTGCGCTGGAAGCGATATTGGTAATGGCTTCGGCAATGGCCATTCGACCAGAAGCTGCAGCATTAAACAAAGCCAATGGAGTTCTCTCCCCCATGGACATAGCTTCACCGGTATAGTAATTGTAAGAAGTAGAAGTGACTGCCGCGTCTGCAACCGGAACTTGCCAGGGTCCAATCATTTGATCACGGTGAACCAATCCGGTAATCGTTCTATCACCGATAGTTATCAGAAAAGTTTTGTTCGCCACGGTTGGTAAAGACAAAACTCGACGCACAGCCTCGTTTATGTCGATTCCACTGCTATCAAACACTGCTGGGTTAACCTGACCAGACTTCACATCACGATGCATCTTCGGTGGCTTTCCGAATAATAATTCCATGGGTATATCGATTGGATCGTTGTCGAAATGTTTATCATGTAAGCGAATATGTTTTTCTGCGCTTGTTTCGCCTACTACGGCATAAGGGCAACGCTCTCTTTGACACATAGCATCGAATCGCTGGATATCATCGGCAGCAACTGCAAGCACGTAGCGTTCTTGAGCTTCGTTACACCAGATCTCTAATGGCGACATTTGCGATTCAGCATTAGGAATCCTGCGCAACTCAAACAATCCACCACAGCCACCATCTTTCACCAGTTCAGGTAATGCGTTGGATAAACCTCCAGCGCCTACATCATGAATAAAAACAATTGGATTTGCTTCGCCTAGTTGCCAACATTGATCGATAACTTCCTGACAACGTCGTTCCATTTCTGCGTTATCTCTTTGCACAGAAGCAAAATCTAAATCTTCATTGCCAGCGCCGGATGCCATTGAAGAGGCAGCTCCACCACCCAATCCAATCAACATGGCAGGGCCGCCAAGCACTACTAATTTCGAACCAACTGGAATATCGCCTTTATGCACATGGGGCTCACGAATATTGCCTATACCACCGGCAATCATTATTGGTTTGTGATAACCCCGGGTTTCTAACTCACCGATTTCATTGAGCACATTCTCTTCGAAACTGCGAAAGTAACCGCACAAATTCGGCCTACCATATTCATTATTAAATGCAGCACCGCCTATGGGACCTTCGATCATGATATCGAGAGCTGAAGCTATATGAGCCGGCTTTCCTAAATCTTCTTCCCAGGGCTGGGGCAAATCAGGAATACGCAAGTTGGAAACACTGAATCCGGTTAACCTGCCTTTGGTTTTGCACCTCTGCCGGTGGCGCCTTCATCACGAATTTCACCGCCAGACCCAGTTGATGCACCGGGGAAAGGAGCAATAGCAGTTGGATGATTATGGGTTTCAACTTTCATTAATATATGGACGGGCTCATCCACAAAACCATATTGCTTGGATTCACCATCGGGAAAAAATCTGGCGCTTTCATGGCCACACATTACTGCCGCGTTGTCAGCGTATGCGGATAGAACATTTCCCGGAGACTGTTCGTGAGTATGACGAATCATTGAGAATAGTGATCTACTTTTCTCTTCGCCGTCGACAGCCCAATCCGCATTAAAAATCTTGTGGCGACAATGTTCAGAATTGGCCTGCGCAAACATCATCAGCTCAATATCATTTGGCGCCCGACCCAGGCTCTTAAACTGCTCAAACAAATAATCAATTTCATCTTCTGCCAATGCTAACCCCATGGTTGAGTTCGCTTCTTCCAAGGCCGTTTTCCCTAGGGATAAGTCGACAGATTTGAAAGGCTGAGGCTCAGACGAAGTGAATAACTTGGCCGCATCCGGTAGCTCAGCAATTACAACCTGAGTCATGCGGTCGTGGAGATTCTGGTCTAGTAAACTTAACTCCGTCTCGCTAAGAGAATTTTTTACACCGATAGCGAAGAGAGTGCCTCTCTCAATACGACGAATTTGCGTTAAACCACAATTGTGCAAGATATCGGTGGCTTTACTGGACCAAGGGGATATTGTTCCTGGACGTGGGATTACTAATCGCTTAACAGCACTTTGTTGGCCTTCCTCTATCGGGTCAGCTGGATTTCCGTACTTAAGCAACAGGTTGAGTTGCGCTGATTCGGCTGCCACGAAACCATCGTCACAATCGACGAAGTGGACAAATTGCGCGTGCAGATCGCTTACGTTTGAATTAGAGGCTTGTAGAGTGCAGAGTAATTTTGAAGATTTGAAAGCAGATAGAGCTGCTGCTCCAAACAATGCTTGCATCTAGATCTAGTCCAAAAATACGAGTCCGGGTTACACCGGAGTTACTGAGAAATAGCGCTCCGTGAACGTGGCGTTATGATAATCCATTTGACAAAGGAATTCAGAAAAAACTACTGAAATTTTAAAAAACCGAGACTTAGATCGGAGCGAGACCACGCTTCCTCCCTAACCTCGATAAAAGTAACCAGTTATGTCCTGGACCAGGCACGTTCCCTAAGTTATAAGTGCTGTTCTTTATTATCGATCTTTTGTTATCGCTTGGACTTAAAAAAGTCTTGCATTATCTCGCTACACTCTTTCTCTAATATTCCTTCCATAAATGTCAGGCGGTGATTAAAAAATTCCGCCTCTGCCAGCTGCAGCTGACTTACCAAGCACCCGCCCGAGGCTCTCTAACGCCGAAAACTACTGCTTCAATCCTCGCTTTCATGAGCGCACCAACACACATCGTGCAAGGCTCAATAGTGACATAAAGCACTGTTCCCGGCAGTCGATAGTTGTTGCGAGACAGTGAAGCCTGCCGTAGACAACAATTTCCGCATGCCCTGTCGGATCTTTCTCCTTATAGGTCGTTATTTCCTGAAGCAATTAGATCTTGGCTTTTCGTGTCCACCAATACGGCGCCAACTGGCACCTCATCATTCGGGGCCCGCCTCTTCAGCCTGCTTTAATGCGAGACGCATCCCCCTCTCATGGAGCTCTAAACTTGTTTCTTCAAATAAGCGGTCATGACTCACATTACGTTTTTGAAAGTTTTTAACAGTATAAAAACCAACCGAAACCGCCGGACCTATTCCCAGAGCGAACATTAGAGTTCCCAATCCTACTGTGCCACCCAACAGCCAACCGAGCGCCACTACGGGTTTAAATCAATAGACATACGTACCCAGGCAATTGGGAATCCGGTTACTCTTTGTAGGCCTGTCATCAAACCATCTCTGGGTCCCGGCCCCAGATGAGCGACCAAGTAAAGTCCACTTCCGAACCCAAACCCTTAATATACCAATTGCTGATTCTACTATTTTCAATCCTAACTCTCCGGAACAGGTAAATAGGGAAGAAAAAGTTCAATGGGGCAGCAATAATCACTGCATTTGCAATGGTGCCTATTCCTGGAATCTGCTTTAAAGGAATCCAAGTAAGAAGTACTGCGATACCGACTGAGAAAGTTGCCCAGCCAATGGATAATCCAGTTGCGAGCCCAATCCCTTGAGCAAGGACTGTCCAAGGACTGACTCCTGCCCCAGCGGCAATTAATAGCGCTTCTCCGATACCGAATATAATTAAACCCCCACAAAGAATGAGAGGGTTAATATTCTCGGCTTAAAGTTAAGAGGATGTTCGGAGCTCCACGAAACTCTCGGAACAGCTTTTACAGACAACAATTTCACTATATTTTAAACGGCAAATATATTTACTTTTTCCCAGTTATAACTAAAGTTCCTGCCCAATTTTCTCTTTATTCGATCGCCAACTTTCAACTTCATTTAATCCAGCTATTTTGAAAATTTGAATCCATTTGACTTCTTTTAGCATAAGCATTTTAGTACCCAATTTTTCCTGCCAAGAATGGGAATCTATATTTTCATAATAATGATCTATACCAATAATCAATCTTCCTCCATCATTTAGCCATGAATCGGAAATTCTTTTTAACAATTCTGAAGGATCATCTAAGTAATACAGAACTTCCATCGAATGAACTACATCGTATTTCTCTGAAGGATGGAAAGAATTAATATCCGCAAGAATATATTTGGCGCCACCGCCTTTTGACTCAGCATTAACGATCATTTGTTTAGCACCATCAATACCTACCGCTTTGTTACATAGTTTACTTCTCGCAACCTTCCGGACCACCCATCCGTTTCCACATCCTAAATCGAAAAAGCTAAAGCGCTCACCAATATTTGCTCTTTCTTCCAAGGCAAAATCTATCATTTCATTGACAGATATTTCATGGGCTTTTTCCATACCCACATCCCTGCCTTCTTTGGCCCATTCTCCGAAAATATCTATTGCTTTAAGCACTTTTAAAGCGTTCTCATCTTTATAGGGTCAACCTTTACTTATTAGGCCTGAAAGTGTTTGGTGGGTATTGCCAACGGCATTAATAGTCCCATTTATATTTTGGTGGAACAGAAAAACCCTGATTAAAGGCTAAATTACCGCTTACTTCCACTCAATGTACTCTAAAAAATAACGTCCTGATAAACGCCACTGAGCTTTGAATTAAATAAAGGACCAAACAAGTTATATATATCTGAGATGGCTCATAAAAATTGCTGGTTATCATTAATAATGAAAGAATAAATATGGTTGATAAGATTCCTGTTTGAAATAGATACAGTTTAATTGGAAAAATATCTTCATGCCCTAATCTTCTCAGATGAATCATTCTCCTGGGAAATATTATCAACCCTATTGCCCAATAAAGGCTCATAATCCAGAAACAAACTAACCAAGCAAATTCGAAATTTTTATCACCGAATACAGCAAAAGGAACAATTGATCCAAACATAGCGCCGAAGGCAGAATAAGTTAACAGCTGTATCCTAAAGTTGTCTGGATCTGAAAACCCATCTGAGCTTCTACTCAAACCAATTAATATTGCTGAAAAACCTATAATGCCTAGAGCTATTTCTCCCATTAACTGAAATGCATCAAAATTCGGCTCCATCACTACACCCCACTAAGAAAAATACCAAAAGGGAAAAAAAAAACAAGTCGCCAATCCCTCCAATAATAATTATTGTCCAGAACAATCTCGGATTTTCAAAACACCAATCTATGAGACTGTCAAACATCAGGGGCATTACTCCTACTCAATAGTATACATAAAAATACCTTATTATTCAAACATTTACAAGGGTATTTTTCTACTATGTAGTGAATTTCTCTTTTTTCTTTCGTTCCTTCAATCGTGTATAAAAAGTAAATTGTTGTATTAGTCTTTGACCGCAATCCCCTGCATCTCAAATCGCAGACCAAATAGAAGTGGTCCTGAACCAATAAATGCTCTGGGAGGAAAATCCTTTGAAAAGTAGCTTCTATAAACCTCGTTGAAATCCGAGTACAAGTTCAAGTCCGTACAGTAAATGGTCACATAAACCAAATCATCCATTGTCATTTCCACTCGTTCTAGCGTCGTTTTAAAATCCTCCATTAGTAAACGAGCTTCTTCTTTCGGGTCTTCAGGAACCGTCCGAGTGCCCGGCAAAACACCCCCTTTACCAGAAACATATAAAGTGTTTCCAACCAAAGCAGCATCACTGAACGGAAGATCTTGTCCAGCAACTTCACTCTTAAAGTAGGTTGTCCCTTCTCCTGCAAATGCGCAACCAAAAAGCGTAAGTACTAAGATAAAAAGTATTGTGGGTTTATTCATAGCATTCTCCTTTGTTTCTTAAATTATCGTTAGCCTTTGTGTCTCTATTTCTATCATTCCCACTCAATAATTACCTTATCTAGAACCTCAGTATAATCATTGGTTTCAAGGCAAGTTATTATTTTTTGTGTGACTTTTGTGTAACTTCTTATCTACCATGATCAAAATCTTCTCTTAAAAATTTACTTATCAAGGGAACCCTATGACTTTAAGACACAACAAAAAAAAGGTGAGTCTAATGACTCACCTTTTTAACGTACGGATACTTCTAATCAGCTGTAATTCGTGATTTTAGGTCAATGATCAGCGCGGCAATTGCATAACCTGCTATGGCAATGGCTAATTGATCAACGAATTGGTTGAGGTACATTCCAATGGCGGGGATCGACTCCAAGGTATTCGCCAATCTGGGGAATCCAAATGCGGCTATTATTATGAAGGCTATTGAAGCCGGTTCTGTAACTGGACTCATTAATCCGTGTACCAACCCAATCAACAGAAGTACCAATATGAACCACTGGGCATTTCCATCAAGGACATAGCCCCCAACTCCGTCAAACGGTATGCGTTCAACACCTCCAACAACGAATACTGCTATAGCAGCCACAATCACGGCTGCGATAGGGGCAAGTTTATCTATATTCATAGTTATTTCCTTAGTTAGTATCTTAATAAAAGCAACTTCATGCCTAAGGCAAGTCCTGGGATTAGCCTTTTAGCGAATGAGAGCTTTTAATCAGCCATAATGCGTGATTTGGTTTCATTGATTAGGGCAGCAATTGCATAACCTGCTATGGCAATGGCTAAGTGATCAATGAATTGATCGAGGTACATCCCAACTACGGGGATTGAGTCCAACGCATCCGATAACCTGGGGAACGCAAATGCAGCCACTATAACCATAGCCTGTGAGGCATGATCTGTAACCGGACTCATTAATCCGTGTACCAACCCAATCAACATAAGTACCAGAACGAACCATTGGGCACTTCCGTCAAGGACGTAACCACCCCCCTCCGCGAACGGTATAAATTCAACATCTCCAACAACGAATACTGCTATAACAGCCACAACCACCGCAGCGATAGGGGCGAGTTTATCTATATTCATAGTCATTTCCTTAGTTAGTATTATTTTGGCAGCAACTTACTATGCAACTTATACGTGCGACCTTTCTGTATCTAAGCATTTTAAGAACAGCTTCTCAAGCTCTAAGACTAACAATGTTTTTATGACAGATAGAAGCGTAATTGCAGACTAATTAGTTTGTAAATTTAATGCATTTGGTGTCGGTGCAAGAGCGCCTGCATTATTTCACAGAGGGGACATTAGGTCGGATTCAGACCTATGCAGCCGGGTTAAGAAAACGACTGTGAAGCCTCGCATAGGAACTTAAATTTAGGGTGAACAGCAACTTTTGCGATAGCTTTCTTAGCTTAGTCGCTTTGGGGTATGTTATTGATTTTATTCCCACTCAATAATTACCTTATCTAGAACCTCAGTATAATCAATGGTTATAAGGCAAGTTATTATTTTTGTATAACTCTCTTACCATGACTACAGATTCGTCAGAAGCTTATCAATAGAGTGATATCCAGAGACTATAGCTCCAGGAACACCTAGTTGATGGTTCAAATCATTAACTTCCCCTGCAAAAAACACTTTACCATTTAATGGTTCATTTAGAGTTTGAATTAATGATTGGTTATATTGAAATGATTCTATCCAAGTTCCTAGAGTAAACTCATGTCGTCCCCAATCTTCTAAAGCATATTCTCCGGTAAATGCTTTAGATGCTTTTCCTTCGTAAATTTGATCTAGCTCTTCCAGTGCTTTTAAAACTATATGTTCTTCAGATTCTAAACAGTAAAAATCTTCAACAGAGCTTCCTTGAACAAGTAAACCTAAAATATGGGTTTCAGTCTCTTTCTTGAAAGCCATATCATAATATTCCTTCTCTCCTGTTTTAGCCTTGCACATAATAATATCTGGATAGAATTTTTCTGAAAATTTCATAACCAACTTAAAACCGGGCATAAAGACAATAGATTCAATTGCATCTTTCTTTTCTTTACTGATATCTGGAATGAAACTGATATAGTCAGATTTCAAGATTCCAATCGATACAGTAACCAGTACTTTATCCGCTTTATAAACCTTCCCTGATCTAGTTATTACATCCACTTTATCTTCAGAGTAGTTAATTTTTGTAACAGGGGAGTTAAATTCGATCTTGTGTTTCACTTCTTCCGCAAAATTTCTATCTAAAAAATTAAACCATGAAGAATTCTTAAACTTAAATTCAGGAAAAAATTTAAACCTAAAGAAAAAAAGCAGTCTCAATAAGGAAGAATTTATCCAGGTGAAAATTTTTCCATATGAACTATAACCAAAGTCTTTGTCAAACTTGTAAAAAGCGTTATAAGGAACGGTTTCCTCTTCAACTAGATCTCCTGATTTACCTTTAAGGCGATTTAAAACGGCAGGCAGATGATGTATCCATTCTGCCCCCAAGTCGATTGGGAAATCAGCCAAAGTTTTGTTTTCTTTCAATCTTCCGCCATATCTGTTGGAAGCTTCAAGTACAAGATAGTCAATGTTATTTGTTTGTAATATTTTTGCTGCAGCTAACCCTGAAGCTCCAGCGCCTATAACGATAACTTTTCCCTCATAGCTATATGTTTTATGCAGAGCAGTATCCTCTGGAAACATGTCCAAAGCTCTTGAGCCCCATCTAAAAACTTTCATTCCCACTCAATAATTACCTTATCTAAAACCCCAGTAAAATCAATTGTTTTAAGGCAAGTGATTATTTTTGTGGGACTTTTGTGTAACTTTTTATCTACAGAGATTGCCTCATCTCTTCACCAATTTTAACAAAACCATATTTTTCATAAAAAGGTTGGTTGTGTTTTGTAGATTCAAGTATATAAAGTCCAAATTCTTTGCAACCCCTTTTCTTGGCTAATATAAGAGTTTCTTCGATTAACAGCCCTCCGACATTCTTCCCTCTAGCATCTTGATCAACAACTAATTCCTCTAGTTGACAGTATTCTCCGTTATATCTCAGCGCAAGATTAAAAGAAATGGATGCCATTCCTAGAATTTTTTTATTTTCCTCCGCAACAACTAGACTACCTCTCTCGTTGGAAATTAGTTTATTAAAAGTATCTGAATCAAAAGTTTCATATTGATCAGATGTAGCCTTAGACAAAACGTTAAGTAATTCCGAGCATCGCGGCTGATCTTCTGATTTAGCAAGTCTTATCTTTACGCTCATTATTACTCCCACTCAATAATAGACATAAAATATATTGATAGCATTCAATAATTTACAAAGTTATTTTTCTACTATGTAGTAACTTTTGTTCCCTTCCACCATTATCAATTTAACGTTTTAACATCATTAGTAATGATTTTACTTTTCGATCAATGTAACCTTTACTTCTCTTTCTTTACATGATAAGTTTACGTTACATAACTAAGTTAGGCGAAAATTATGACTACCCTAATTCCAATTTTAGGAATACTGACAGGAATCATTATCCCCGTATCGGTATTTATCTGGCTATATTATGAAGGAAAGGGCAAGAGAGAAACTGCACTAGAGATAGCTAAACACATGGACGATCCTTCTAAAGTGGAGGAATTACTAGGTATTTTCGACGAAAGAAAAAAAGAACCGATAGATTATCGAAGAGGAGGAGTAATAACGATTTTTGTAGGTATTGGTATCTATCTTCTTGGTGTTGCTGCGATGGGATCTTTCTTTGAAGGGGTTGGGCTTTTAGTTGGTGCCATAGGGGTAGGTATTATGATTGCTGGATATCTCTACCCAAATACTAGTGAAGAACTAACCAATGCTGTTGAGAAATTTGAAGAGAAATAAAAAGTGGGCAAAAACCACAAAAAACTTTTAAACAATCTTGAAGAACTTAGGAAATCTTCTGGTTTAACTCAACAAGAACTTTCTGAGAGTGCAGAAGTATCAAGAAAAAGTATTAATGCGATTGAAAACGGAATTTATGTGCCCTCCACTGTTCTTGCATTAAAAATTGCTAAAACTCTCAAATGCTCTGTTGAAGATTTATTTCAATTGCCCTGATTTCATCTTTAAACCAGTTATTCCCACTCAATAGTAGACATGAGAAAAACCCCAATAAAAACAAAGGTTAGACAACCTTTTATAAAGCCACTATTTAAACCAAAATAATTTATTTAATTTTAAGCTTTGTTTCAAAAGGATAATCACCAGATGATTCATGCTCCTTTTGCATCTTTACCATAGTCTCAAAGATTTCATCTGATATTTCTGCAGATTTTCTTATAGACATATCAATATGGATTTCAACAGTTTCAACCAGAGCTGCCACTTCATCTGATTCTTTACAAATTGCACATACGTAGTGGTATAACTTTTTATTTACGTTAAGCATTCTGAATCTAGGTGTTAATTTTTCACCTTTTAAACATTCTTTCAGATATCTAATATTTTGTTCAGCTGTAAAAGATGAAAAACCCTTGGCAATATAATCTTCCCCAAAACCAAGACTGTTATAGAAATTGCTATCATAATCCATAGGAATAGTTTGGTAGAATCTTACATTCATATGTCCATTCATATCACACATGT
Organism: Gammaproteobacteria bacterium; assembly: GCA_019654215.1. GTDB lineage: Bacteria > Pseudomonadota > Gammaproteobacteria > Pseudomonadales > Pseudohongiellaceae > UBA9145. The sequence goes on from BPDI01000010.1 coordinate 30,564, forward strand.
CATCAGATACGATCACAGATGCACCTTCGGTTGGAAATATATCTTTCATAAAATTATTACGTTAGTTAAAAATGCATCGTTAGTGTTTAATGGTGGGAAATAATTTTAAGCGGGCATCATTCCCACTCAATAATAGACATAAAATATATTATTAATATTCAATAATTTACAATGGTATTTCCCTACTATGTAGTAAGTATGTAGTAACTTTTGTGTAAGTTCATTTTTAGCACAATTTGATATTATAAATGTTCTAGAAAAAGCTAAAGCAAAGGAATGAGGGCACCTATGAGTAAATCAATTTTTACATTAGCTTGGAAAAGTAATTGGACTGGAGCAAAAGATGGTACAGCCCAGGGAGTAGCCAAACAACGCTTGATTGAAACACTATCCAAATCCGATGAACGTATCATAAACGATCCTTACGCCGATAGGTTTGTAATAGGTCCCTAGCATTATCAAACTGATGGGACATAAGCTCAACGTTTGGTTGGCTCAAAAGTTTGCACCTGGTTTTCACGAACATCTAGTTTCGCGTACGCGCTTCATCGATGATCTAATTAAAAAAAGTGCTGCCAGTGGGGCAGAGCAATATGTCCTTCGGGGAGCGGGATATGACTCCCGGCTCATCGGCTTGAACTTCCATCTTCACTAAGAATTTTTGAAGTAGACCAGCCTGAAGTTCAGGCTAGAAAACGCTCTAAACTTCCCAAAGAATTACCCAATTCAGAAAATGTCACTTATGTGACTGTTGATTTCACTAACCAGTCGTTAACTAAGCAACTTAGGGAAAGCAGGTTTTGATCAAAGCAAGTCCACTGTCTTTACGCTCGAAGGCGTCTCGCAGTACGTCACTAAAGAGGCTGTCAGTTCAACGATCAAAGAAATGGCTACGCTTACTCAAAAACCCCAGTTAAATTTTTTTTTATATCGTATGTCAACGAACTTCTCAAAAAAAATCCTGAGGCTTGCTTTGGTAAGGGTTACCCAAAAACCCCTGCAAAACGAGCTAAATTAATAACAAACTTATCAGCGAAAGCCGGTGAGCCTTGGATATCTTTCTACGGTGCTGAAGAAATAGAAAGCGTACTTTCGCAAAATGGTTATTCAATAAAAGAAAACGTGACTTTGAAGGATCTCAACTCTCAGTACTTTGCCCCTGTCGGAAGAACCCTTCCTGAAAATCAATTATTTTACATGGAACATTTTGTGGTAGCTAAATCAATAGGTTACAAAGAAAGTGTGTAGTAGTTTATAAAAATAGAATTTCTTTTAAAAAAACAAAGATTTAAACTAATGGTATTTGATTATCAGAAAAAAATTTTTTGGTATGAATCACCATCCCATGATTCGTTTTCCGATTGTAATTTAGGAAGATTATTTGGTTGTTTTTTGTTCTAGGTACTGCCAGTATATTCATATCTCCGGTCGCTCCAAAAATATTTTCTTGATGTTTTTTTTCCCGTTATTCTTTCTAAACCAGAAAGCAAAATGCCAATAACAATCCCACCCATTATTCATAAACCATTTAATACATTCTCTTGTACTAGATAATTTTTTTTTTGCTTCAAAATATACAACTGGTTTATGTAAGTTAAGAAAAGAATCTGCCCCCTGAATTACCTCCCATTCATGACCTTCTACATCAATTTTTATAAAACCACATTCTTTAATCTTAAATTCATTCAAATTTATTGCTTTAACTTGATGACCCCTTTTTCGGCAACACCTACTGATCCATACCTTCCTTTTGAACTTAGTTCATCACTATCTAAATAAACCCAACCAGATTTAGATGAAATAGCTAAAGTATATACTTCTATATTTTTTATATTATTTATTAATACATTAGCACTCAAACACTGTGACATTATTTGCTGGGGTTCGAATGCATAGACCTTACCAGTCTCTCCCACAGATCTTGATAATGAAATTGCTGTTGTTCCAATATTTGCACCAATATCTATTACAATGTCACCATTATTTACAAACCGAGACATCACAATATTTTCGCCCTCTGACCATTCCCCATACAAAGGTAAACCCTTTTTCCAACCACCAGATCATTTCGCGGAAAGATCATATTTCCATAGTGGGACTCGCAAATATTTAGTTCCTTCAAATTTATATTCATTTTGTACCGATCATTCCCACTCAATAGTTGCGGGAAGGGGTTTGGCCCCGGAAATTCCCCCTAAACCAAACTCCAAGAGGAAAGTCAGCGATTTCATTCATAATTCGACTAGAAATTGTCTCTAGTAATTCCGAATCAAGCCTCGCCCAGCGTGCCGTCATAAAATCTATAGTTTCGACGGCTCTAAGTGTAATGACATAAGAATAGCGCCGTGCATCTCCTACAACGCCTACAGACTTGACCGGTAAAAACACTGCGAACGCTTGGCTTACTTTTGATAGCAATCTGCTTTGTGCAATTCTTCAATAAATATTGCGTCTGCCAAACGCAAGATGTCACAGTAGTGTTTCTTCACCTCTCCTAATATTCTTACTCCTAATCCAGGACCAGGAAACGGATGACGGTAAACCATTTCATATGGAAGACCCAACTTAAGACCAATCTTTCTTACTTCATCTTTAAATAATTCCCGCAGAGGTTCTACCAATTCCAGCCTCATATCATCAGGTAGACCACCAACGTTATGATGCGACTTGATTACATGTGCTTTACCAGTTTTGGATCCTGCAGATTCAATGACATCGGGGTAAATAGTGCCCTGTGCTAACCACTTAACATTATCCAGCTTCTCAGCTTCTTCATCGAAAACTTCGATAAAAGTATTGCCAATAATTTTTTCCGCTTATCTTCAGGGTCATCAACACCAACTAGATTCCCAAGGAATCGCTCTTCCGCATCTGCTCGGATTACTTTAATCCCCATAGTATTGGCAAAGGTTGCCATTACCGGGGTCCCCTTCATCTAACCGCAAGAGCCCATTATCAACAAACACACAGGTAAGCTGGTCACCAATCGCTTCATGTAAAGTGCCGCAACAACTGAAGAATCTACACCACCGGACAAACCCAACAAGACATTGTGGGGGCCGACTCTTTCTCTCACAGTATGAATTGCATCTTCAATTATACTTACAGGTGTCCAGAGCGATTCACATCCGCAAATACCATGGACGAAGCGCTCAAATTTTTTCCTGCCCTTGCAAAGTATGAGTAACTTCAGGATGAAATTGAATGCCGTAAAAATTCCGTGACTCTTTACACATCGCTGCTATTGGCGCGCTATCAGTTCTGGTAATAAGCGAAAACCATCGGGGGCTTCAGTGACTTTATCGCCGTGACTCATCCAGACGTCGAGCTGCGCTCTGCCGTCTTCCATGAATCGATCCTCAATACCATCCAGAAGTTTTTTTTCTCAGTAACATTTACCTGAGCAAAACCGAATTCTGATTTAGAGGAAGCTTCAACTTTTCCCCAAACTTTTCTGCCATAATTTGCATGCCATAACAAATACCAAGAATCGGTACGCCATAGTTATAGACATGAGAGTTTTGTTTGAGGCGAGACTTCGGATTGGCTGACTCAGGCCCCCAGAAAAAATCCCCCCCTTGAGGATCAAATTCCTTGGGGTTTTTTCCCGGCAACTTCATAATCCCAAATTTCACAATAGACTCCCGCCTCGCGAACGCGTCGGGCAATTAATTGAGTGTATTGAGAGCCGAAATCCAGAATTAAAATTTTCTGGGAGTGAATGTTGGCTGCTGGCATTTAATAAAAACAAAAATCCGAAAAGATTAAAACTTAATTGGCTATCTAAGGAATTAGAAGTCAACTCATTAAAAATGATTTTCCTTTGCACAAGGCTTTAAGAATTTTTTTGCAAAAGGGGAATCATCGTTTTAAGAGACCCCTTTAAATTTGGGGCCTCCTTTGTAATACTTACGTCGTGGAAAATGTGATTCTGAAATTCCTGAAGGGCGTTATCTTACAAACTGCGTCTTGTTCCGCATCTCAGAATTTTTCCACATCCGGTATAACCCATGGGAAAAACGTAACCCCCCCATTAACTGATGAACAATGGCAGACATTGGTCCTTTGTAAGGCACTCTCCCTTCAATACCTTCAGGAACCAGTTTTCTCCGTTCCTGTCTCCAAATCTTGAAAATATCTATCACCGGATCCTTGAGAATGCGACATGGCTGCTAGTGAACCCATACCTCTGTAGGCTTTGTAGCTGCGCCCTTGATAGAGCTCAACTTCACCAGGAGCTTCCTCTGAACCAGCTAACAAGCTGCCAACCATTACGACATGAGCTCCAGCTGCAATAACCTTTGCGATATCTCCGGAATAACGAATCCCCCCATCTGAAATTACACAAACATCTGTGTCTTTTACAGCATCTACCACATTCGCCACTGCTGTTATTTGAGGAACGCCGACACCGGTAACAATTCGTGTAGTACAAATTGAACCAGGACCAATTCCAACTTTCACTGCATCAGCTCCCGCAGAAACCAAATCTTTTGCCGCATCTGCAGTCGCAATGTTACCTCCCACAATAGAGATTAACGGATACTTACTTTTAATCGCTTTAACTTGATCGATTACACCTTGGGAATGGCCATGAGCAGTATCGACTACAACTACATCAACTCCTGCTTCTATTATTGCATCTATTCTATCTGCAGTATCCGCACCTGTACCTACAGCGGCTGCAGAGCGTAATCGCCCGAGCTCATCTTTGGCAGCATTTGGAAAATCCTCTGACTTTCTAATGTCTTTTAAAGTAATGAGACCTTTAAGCTCAAAACCTCCATTTACCACGAGGATTTTTTCAATACGATGGCGATGGAGCAATTCTTTTACTTCATCAAGCTCAAAGTCTTCACCAACAGTTACCAATTTATCTTTTGATGTCATGATGGTGTCAACAGTCGCATCAAGATTTGCTTCAAACCTAACATCTCGACTTGTGACGATACCTACCAGGCCAGAACTATCCACCACAGGCATTCCAGAGATATCGTTTTCTTTCATTAGTGCAACCAGATCACGAATGGTTGCATCGACAGGAATGGTGAAAGGGTCTTTTACCACACCACTTTCGTATTTTTTTACGAGGCGAACTTCGCGAGCCTGTTTTTCTATGCTCATGCTCTTGTGGATTACACCAAGGCCACCTTCCTGTGCCATTGCAATCGCCAAACGCGATTCAGTAACGGTATCCATAGCAGAAGAAACCAATGGAATATTCAACCCAATCCCTTGCGTTAAATTGGTTTCTAGGCTGACAGATTTCGGAAGAACGGTGGAGTGAGCAGGCAGAAGCAGAACATCATCGAATGTTAGAGCCTCCTCAGCAATACGTAACATAAGATTACCACTATCCGCAAAAACCGGATTATACAGATGCGACTTGGGTATGTACAGTTGAGACCTAACTACGAAGTTTAATCAGAAGTGCCTGCAGAAGTTGACCTTTAATAAATGCGGCGGACTAAAGTGAAGTTTATTCCCAGGGCCGCATTTATAAAACCGGAGATCGACGCATAATTGTTGTTAGTAATTATTACATTAAGTGCCGAGGAGAAAGAAAAATCAGGAATATCTTTGGAGGTCTTTAACAATTCTTGAGTGCTTTGAGGAATCTACTCAATACTGATAACCCGCATGACGAATGCGAAAGCAAACGCTGCATCGACAAAGGTTTCGAAGCGTGCCATGTTGTGGCCCTTCAATAATTTACCTTTATCTCTGCGGCAAAGTTCCAAAACTATGGAAAAGTTTTTCCATACTATTCCGTAGGTTGCTGATTTAGTAATAGAATCTTATCCTCTAGATGATTGCAATACTTTATACTGAAGGTCTTGCAACTCAACGGATCTATCTCCAAACTTATCATCCCTTAGCTTGGGTACTTAACAATGAGCGATACAGAACCAACTGAATCTCTGACAGGCAGACTTTTAAAGGAACCAACTGCCCATTTTTTTGCAATGGCAGCTGTAATCTTTATTGTATATGGTCTGACTCAATTGAGTAATGAGAACATACTGGAACTTGATCAGCGTGAAATCGATGCTCGGATTTTCATCAGGAGATGACAGCAGGCCAACCTCTAACGAAGAACAGCGTCAACTTGTTGCGACCATCTATGTAGAAGAACAAATTCTAGTACAAGAAGCCTTAGCTCTGGGATTGGATAACGATGCTCGCATTCACGATATGCTGGCGCAAAAAATGCGGCACGTTTTAAGCGGTAATGTAATTCAGCCTACTGAATTAGAGCTAGAATCTTATTACCAGGGAATATCGAGCGCTACACAAGCCTGCCTTTAGTTTCTTTAGACGAATTAGTTTTGAACACAAGAGACGAAGTTTCCGAGGATGTTCAGATCTTACTGGACAACGGATCTGAATCAGGAATAATTCTCGCAACTTCGCCAGGCAACAATGCCCCTCTCCCTAATGTAAACCGAATAGATTTAGCCAACATCTTCAGCCCAGAGTTTAGCGAAGCTGTTTTCAGCTCTGAATTGAATAGTGGGTCGGACCATTTCCAAGTAATCGCGGACAACATGGTTAATGGTGATTGAACGGAGTGAAGCAAGACTGCCTCCATTAGAAGAAATCCTTGACCGGGTTCGTCTCGATTGGATTGCTGAAGAGGAAGAGGGATTGCTTCAGGCAGAAGTGGACGAACTCTGGAGTCAATACACATCATTGTGACCGATGGCGAAGAAGAACATTAAAAATAGCATTTGGCTCACGCTGGCATTCATACTTGCTGGCCACTTGTATCTCAAGGGTCATGATGTTGATGTCACTGGTGTTGCGCGCGTACTTCTGTATGAACAGACAAACAATCAATATCAGATGTCATTGTGGATCAACAGGTCCCACCGCTTTTTAATATTGAAAGAGTCCTACCGGAACGCTGGATAGTTTAGAGCCCACAGATTTAGCTATAGTTTCAGTGCCAGCCAGCCTTAAATGTCGACGACAAATTACTTTTCCTTTGGGGCTTCGAAGGCGTTGTTGTTATTTCACAATGGATCGATGGCAGCGATGTCTCAAGTTTCTTTCCGGGTGACGGTAGTTTTGTAGAAGTTCCATTAACTCAATTAAAAGCGGGTGCTGCTTCGATATCGAGTCTAGCGGCACATACTTAATCCTCGGTGCAGAACATATCCTATTTGGTATCGACCACTTACTGTTTGTGCTGGGATTGCTATTGTTGCTAACGGGTTTCTGGAAATTAATAAAAACTATTACAGCCTTTACCATCGCCCATAGTATCACCCTGGCCTTTGCCGTACTTGGGATTTTTCCTGTTCCCAACGCACCCATAGAAGTACTTATCGCCTTGTCCATTGTTTTTCTAGCCAGGGAAGTAATTATGGGTCAGAAAGGCGAACTAACTTTGGTGCACTCCAAACCCTGGATTGTGGCATTTGTGTTTGGCCTTTTTCATGGATTCGGATTTGCTGGCGCGCTGGGAGAGCTGGGCCTAAGTGATGCGGACATACCTCTCGCCCTTCTCTTCTTCAATCTGGGCGTCGAAGGGGGTCAGGTTGCATTCATATGTATACTTCTCGCTGCAAATGCCTTCTTTAACAGATTTGCGAATGACCTTGTTCCCAGTATGCAACGTGGGCTCGCATATGGCTTAGGCGGTATTGCTATGTTCTGGTTTTTAGAAAGACTTCCAGCTCTAGTTGTCATTTAATGAGTCGAAAGAAGCGGCTTGATGTTGTAGTAGTTGGTGCCGGCTTCGCCGGGATGTATGCACTTCACAAACTTCGCTCTCGCGGTTTAAAAGTGCTTGTATACGAAGCTGGTAGCGGCGTCGGCGGCACTTGGTACTGGAATCGCTATCCCGGCGCCCGCTGCGATGTAAACAGCCTCGAATACTCTTATCAGTTTTCCGAAGAACTTCAGCAAGAGTGGAACTGGTCAGAAAGATACTCGCCTCAGCCTGAAATTCTTGCTTATGCAAACCATGTTGCTGATCGTTTTGATCTAATTAAAGATATTCAGTTCGACACCAAAATCACTAAATTGAATTTTAATGAGGATAAACGTCTCTGGTTCGGACTTACGGAACAGGGTGAAAAGTTTTGTGCGCAGTTTTGCATAATGGCAACAGGATGCCTTTCCAAGCACAACATTCCAAACTTTGAAGGAATAGATAATTTTCAAGGAGAATTACTGCATACCGGGCAATGGCCTCACCAACCCATAAATTTCAGCGGTAAAAAAGTTGGCATTATCGGTACCGGCTCATCTGCAATCCAGTCAATTCCAATTATTGCCAAAGATGCTGCTCAGTTAACTGTATTTCAACGCACTGCCACCTTTTCGATTCCCGCATACAACGCACCAATGGATAGAGGGTATGAGCAACAGATCAAATCCAATTACAAAGAATTCAGAGCGCATAATTCACAAAGGTACGCGGCCCTTAACAACAATCCCAGCCATCTCTCCGCAATGGAAGTTTCCGAAGAAGAAAGAGAAGCTATTTACGAAGAGCGTTGGCTAGAAGGAGGCCTACCATTTCTAGCCAGTTTTAATGACTTAGGAATTAATGAAGAAGCGAACGCAACTGCGATTGATTTTATTCATCGGAAAATTAAATCAGCGGTTGACGATCCCGACATTGCCGAGTTGCTTTGCCCAAAGACTGTAATAGGATGTAAGCGTCTCTGCGTAGATACTAATTACTACAAAACTTTTAATCTCGAAAACGTTGTCTTAAAAAATTTAAACCGATCTCCTATTCAACGCATTACAGACAAAGGATTAAAAACAAAAGATGCGGAATATGAATTCGACATTTTAATTCTGGCAACTGGATTCGATGCAATGACCGGTGCCCTACTCGCAATTGATATTCGCGGTAGGTCAAATAAAACATTATCGGAGCATTGGAAGGACGGACCTGCTAATTATCTTGGATTATCTATGAACCGGTTTCCAAATTTATTCATGATTACCGGACCGGGAAGCCCATCGGTGTTAGCAAATATGATGGTCGGAATAGAACAGCATGTAGATTTTATTGCTGACCTGCTCAGCTTTATGCAAAACAAAGATAAACTTCAAGTTGAAGCAAATGCGGATGCGGAAGAAAACTGGGTTAGGTTGGTAAACCGTATTGCAGATCAAACTCTGTTCTCCAAGGGATGTAATTCCTGGTACACCGGCGCAAACATTCCAGGCAAACCTAAAATCTTTATGCCGTATTTGGGTTACCCATCCTATGTAGAGAAGTGCAATGAGATTGCCGCGGATGGTTACCGCGGTTTTGAGTTTTTTTAAAGCTTACTCGATCGCACTATTTTGAGGTTTAAGAACTTACATTTAGCAGACATGTGTGGCTTAATCATCTGAGTAGGACGAGGCAATTGCGTTTGAGAAAACGGGGTGTACACAGCAAGTACTCAGATATTTCTAGAACCAATAAACAAAGTATTGAACGATATAGGAGCAACCCCTTATTGATTTTGATAGCGCTGGTGGCAAGACTCACAGGGAGGATACAATGAATTATTTCCCGCTTCAGATAATGCTTCTTCATCTCTAACTTCAACGGCAGCTAATACTTCTCGCGCCGCAGCGATCATCTTATTATTAAATTCTATCCAGTCTGACTCCTGCGCAGTAGCTTCTTCGCCAGCCGCTGCTCCGCCAAGAGCTAGTAGATTTCCAGCACCGATGACAGCTAAGGCGGCATTCTGAACTTCCAGCCATTCGGCTTCAGATTGTAACTGGTAAGCTCCCCAGATTGTGGTGGTTGTTGGAGTAATGATTCCGTTCATTATTTCCTTCACAGTTAATAAAGGTTGTGAAGACTCTTGCGCAAATGGAGACGTTAGGGCCAACATGTTAATAAAAGCTAAGCTAATGAAAATGTTAATTTTTTTCATGAATTTCGAATCCTGAATTAACTCACCAATTGAGATTTTGACAAAAATCTAAACTTTCCTTCTGATCTGCATCAATCATAACCGGTTTCGACAGGATTGATGCAGCGAATCTCTGCTTAGGCCAAGGCCCATAGATACTGAATTAATTAAACATTTTGCCGCAAATCTGATTTAATCGTGGCTCGCTTGTACTCCTCAAAAAAGCCACGGAGTTGGTTGTGCTGGGGCAACTTAAATGATCTGACTATTTTAGGAATATTGATATGACATTTATCTCTAGTGCCAGAAATTCTTTAATTGGCTTTCTATTATTCTCCTCATACGCTTTTGCCGACCTCTGGGACGAAGTCGAACACGGCTATGCCGACAACAATGGCGTAAAAATCCATTATGCCACCATCGGTGAAGGGCCATTAGTGATAATGATTCATGGATTTCCAGATTTTTGGTATAGCTGGCGTCACCAAATGGAAGGACTAAAAGATGACTTTAGAGTTGTTGCTATTGACCAGCGTGGCTATAACTTGAGCGATAAACCTGAGGGTGATGAAAACTATAACATGCGTTACCTGGTAGAAGATGTTGCTGCTGTTATTCAACACCTAGATGAAGAAAAAGCAACGATTATCGGCCACGATTGGGGTGGCATTGTTTCCTGGCAGTTCGCCTTTAATCTCCCACAAATGGTCGAGAATCTGGTTATTTTAAATCTTCCTCATCCTAATGGTCTCGGAAGAGAACTTGCTACAAATGTAGAACAACAACAAAACAGTGGGTATGCGCGGACGTTTATCGAAGGATCTCCATCTGACCCTGATATTCTTTTTGGTGGACCGATGACTGCGGAAACCCTGTCATTTTGGGTGGCGGACCAAGATGCAAGATTGAAATATGTTGAAGCGTTTGAACAATCCAGTTTCGCTGGCATGCTTGCATACTATAAGCAGAACTATCCCCGGGCATCGGCAGACACACCTCCCCCACCTCCGGCACCACAGTTAAATATTCCGCTTCTTGTTTTCCATGGTCTACAAGATACAGCATTACATTCGGATGGATTGAATAACACCTGGGATTGGAATGATAAGGACACTACGATTGTTTCAGCCCCCACTGCTAATCACTTTGTTCAACAGGATGCCGCCGATTTGGTAACAACAACAATGAGGTGGTGGCTAAAAGCACGACAATAGAAACACGACGAATCTTCGAAATATCTAATAAGAGGAAAAATGATGAAAAAAGTTTTAGTAGCGACTGTTAGTTTATTTGTGAGTTCTCAAGTTATTGCTGCCGATACCGCAGCAACTAGAGCCAAGGTCGAACAGGCTCTAGGGGGGAGTATTCGCGATGCAGCAGAAGTTGCTCGAGATTCCAACCGGAAGCCAGCTGAAGTTCTAGAGTTCTTTGGACTGGAAGATGACATGAAAGTTCTGGAAATTTCACCTGCCACCGGCTACTGGTCAAAATTTATTGGACCAACATTATGCGGTAATGGTGGAGAACTCGTATTCTCAGTTAGCGTTAGCGAGAGCTTTCAAAGTGATGTAATGTCATTAGACGGCCTCGAATGCACATCGGCTATCAACGGTAGTGTGAGACTTCAGGAAATTCCGCCGTTTAGCTTTGATGACGATGGATTCGATATAGTTTTAACCTTTTGGAACTTACACAATCCTTCCACTGAAGGTCGCAAGAATATGAATGAAGCGGTATTCGCTGCGCTTAAGCCTGGCGGAATTTACGGCACGGTTGATCATACCCGTCGCCATATAGAACCCACTTCACGCGAATTGCAAAACGGGCGCAGACTTGATCCAGTGCTAGGGTTTTAAAAGAAATGATCGATGCAGGATTCGAATTCGTTGATTTTAGCGACATGCATTATCACCCTGAGGATGACCTGACTAAAGAAGTAGGCACTCCAGGTGTTAGGGGCAATACAGACCGTTGGGTATTAAAGTTCCGAAAGCCTGAATGAGTATATTTTCAATATCAAAGGGAGACGGTGTCTCCCTTTTCCTTTTAAATTAGGAGCGCAGAAAAACAAAACTATGACCTCGATAATCTATCCCACAACAAATCTGAAACAAGTCGAGCAGTTAAACATTGTTAAAGGTGAAGGAATTTACGTTTACGATGATGTTGGAAATAAATACTTAGAAGGGTTGGCTGGTCTCTGGTGCGCTTCATTAGGCTATGGCAATGAAGAATTGATTGATGCAATTACCGAGCAGCTAAAAACTCTATCCTATTCACATATGTTCGGCGGAAGGACCCATAAGATTGTTATGCAGCTGGCGGATAAACTTGGTGAAATTTTGCCTATCGAAAATGCTAGAGTCTTTTTCGCCAATTCAGGCAGTGAAGCCAACGACTCACATATGAAAATGTTGCGTTACTACTTTAATGTAACCGGCGAACACAAAAGAAAAAGATTATTGCCTTAGAACGTGCCTATCACGGAGTAACAGTGGCCTCAGCCGCATTAACCGGATTAGAGGCTAACCATAAACACTTTTCACTGCCCCTTGATGCATTGGGAATCTTGCGCACAGATTCACCACATTATTATCGCGGCAGACAAGACGGAGAATCGGAAGGAGAATTCTGTAGCAGGATCCTCAACAATCTAGAAGAACTCATTGTACGGGAAGGACCAGAAACAATTGCTGCGTTTATTGCGGAACCAGTCGGTGGTGCAAGTGGAGTAGTCGTTGCCCCTGACAGCTATTTTCCTAGAGTCGAAACCTTGTTAACCAAATACGACATTATGCTGTGGAGCGACGAGGTTATCTGTGGTTTCGGTCGGACCGGCAATGACTTCGGCTGCCAGACCATGGGGTTCAAACCGCAGCTGATATCTTTGGCAAAACAACTCTCTTCCGCCTACCTTCCAATCAGTGCCAGTGTAATTCCAGAATATATGTATGAAGCCATGGTAGAACCCAGTGCCGAGGTAGGCGTGTTTGGCCATGGTTATACCTATACCGGACATCCAGCAGCATGTGCAGCAGCATTGAAAACCCTGGAAATTTATCAAAGAGATAAACTGTTTGATCACGCAAGAGAAATCGGCGTATATATGCAGCAGCGATTAGCCGAGTTTGCTGATCACCCTATAGTCGGTGAAGTGCGCGGCCATGGACTACTCGGAGCAATAGAATTAGTCGCGAACAAGAAAACTGGTCAAAGTTTTGAAGGCGGTGCTGTTGGGGCATTTGCCAAACAAGCGTGCCAGGACAATGGCCTTTTAATTCGTGCAGTGGGTGGAAACTCTATTGCTTTCTGCCCGCCATTGATAATTACCACTGAACAAATTGATGAAATGATTGAGAGATTTAATCCAGCCTTACAAGCAACTCTTGATCACGTAACTAAAGAAGGCTTACTAAAGTCATAAATCATTTAAACGAGTGAACTAGCATGAAAGTTATTAACAAGTCATTCATTGCACTATTCTGCGCCTTGCTATCGGCCTGTGGTCAGGACGATTCATCTAATACAGCAGGATCCGATGGTCAAAATGTCGATCTGATTCTTACTAACGGTAAAGTGCTAACTGTTGATGAACAGTTTTCAATTCACAATACCATCGTGGTAAACGACGGACTTATTGTTGCCACCGGTGAAGCAGACCTCGCCTCTCGTTACCAAAGCGATAATATCTTGGATCTTGGCGGCAAAGTTTTAATGCCGGGATTCAATGATTCTCATACCCATATTCGTGGTCGCCCCCAACGCTATATCGAATTAGGCAATGTGACATCTATTATAGAAATCCAAGATCTAATTCGCTCCAAAATTGATGAAATTGGTGAGCAAGAGTGGATTATTGGATACGGTTGGTCAGAGGACGAGCTGGATGAAGGTCGAAGACCGCTTCGCTATGACTTGGACGATGCAGCGCCAAATAATCCGGTGATATTAACCAGAGCCGGTGGCCACAGCGCTGTGTCAAATAGTCTCGCTCTGCAATTAGCAGACGTGACATTGGAAACACCTCAACCTGCTGGCGGTGTAATCGAGAGAGGCGAAGACGAAGAACTTAATGGAGTAATTCGTGAACGCCAAGGAATCGTAAGCCGATTGGTTCCGGATGCAACCTATGACGAACTAATCGCGAGTCTGGAAATAAATCTCAATGCTTTACTAAGCATGGGTATTACTTCAATTACCGACGCATCCAAACCTCCCAGCGAGTTCGCAATGTGGGAAGAGCTCTATGAGAACGCTGAGTTACCTTTACCAAGATCGCAACTTCAATTCCAATGGTTTGATGTAGATGGTATTAACGACGTAAAAGCTCGAGTCGGTGACGGCACAGATTTTCTTAAAGTTGGACCAATCAAGGTGTTCGCAGATGGAGGCTTTACCGGACCAGCGGCATACACATTGGAACCCTATCGCAATCAGGGTGAATACCGCGGTTATCTGGATATGCCGGAAGAAGAGCTAGTGGCTCATCTGAATGAAATTCACGATGCAGGCTGGCAAATGGGTATTCACGCAATTGGTGATGCTGCAATCGTCTTGGTGGTCAATACCCTTGCAGATGCGCTGGAAAGAAACCCACGAGAAGACCATCGTCATTACTTGAACCATTTCTCCATGCGTCCACCGGATCTAACCATGGAGCTAATGGCAGAACATGGAATTCACATCACTCAGCAACCAAACTTTACTTACACCCTAGAAGGTCGTTACGCAGAAAATCTGGATGGCTGGCGCTTACAACACAATAATCCGTTGCGGTCTCCAATGGATCATGGCATTACCGTTGCGATATCTAGCGATATTCTGCCGATTGGACCGATGGTTGGTATTTACGCTGCCACAACCCGCAAGGGTATGACCGGAACGGTTTATGGTCCTGATGAAATTATCTCCCGTGAAGAAGCGATACGAGCCTATACCGCGACCGGTGCGTTTTTGAATCGCGAAGAAGGTTTAAAAGGATCATTGGAGCCAGGAAAATTTGCGGACATGATTGTGCTTTCTGCCGATATCCTAACTGTTCCCGAAGACCAGATAATGGGTATTGAAGTAGAACAAACTTATGTAGATGGCGAGTTAGTTTTTAATCGCGAATAGATAACTAGGCAGGGAAAGAAAAAGCAAACAAATCGAATTTAGTTAATGCTGAAAAAGAAGATCACTTCTTAAACTTCGAGCAAGCATTGCTGCCTGCTGCATAGTGCTAGTCTCTGCTATAATTTCTTCCTTGATTTATCGATTCTTACCATGTTGAAACGTTCCCTTTGTCTAGGAATAGAGCTTACTGCTCTTTCTTTGTTTCCATTAATAGCTGCCCTTGGTAGTGAAGATCCTGACTTTGAATTAGAAGCTGGGAATGATCTTTACTTACACTTGCACAGTCAGCTGCAGCCATTAGTCATAAACCAAATTCATAGTTGGCATCTGGAACTGAGCAATGCAGCAGGGGCTGTGCAAGGGGCAAATATTAATCTTAAGGGGGGCATGCCCGAGCACGATCATGGCTTACCAACTCAACCAATGGTTACCGAAGAGATT
Source organism: Gammaproteobacteria bacterium (assembly GCA_019654215.1). Lineage (GTDB taxonomy): Bacteria > Pseudomonadota > Gammaproteobacteria > Pseudomonadales > Pseudohongiellaceae > UBA9145. The sequence continues at coordinate 46,001 of BPDI01000010.1, forward strand.
AGACCCGGTGTTTATCTGATTGAAGGGATTCGCTTTCACATGCCCGGTGCGTGGCAGATGTTGTTTTCTATTGAGATTAACGGCCAGACTACAAGCACAACTTTGGATTTTCGCTTGTGAACAAAAGGATTTTAATTGCCGGCTTGTCAACACTATTTGTCAGTCTAGCTGCCTGGAATTATTTTTCCATACCGCTGCAACCTGATTGGACCGATGAACAGCGGCAACTCCTCGCCTCGCTATCTTTAAGCGCCTTACCGGAGTTACCCGCAGATCCGAGCAATACGGTAGCCGATTCAGAATTAGCAGCGGAACTGGGACACGCGCTGTATTTCGACACGCGGCTTAGCGGCAATGGATCCGTTTCTTGTGCCAGCTGCCATAAGCCAGAATTGATGTTTACAGATGGTCTATCGCTGGCAGTAGGCACTAATATCGGGCCGAGGCATACTCCAAGCCTGGTAGGAATCGCCTACAGCCCATGGTTTTATTGGGATGGGCGTAAAGATAGCCAATGGTCTCAAGCTCTGGCCCCAATAGAAACAAGCCACGAACACAACACCGATCGATTAAGCGTTACAAGAATAGTAGCTGAAGACGATCGGTACCGAGATCTCTATGAATCTGTCTTTGGGAGTATTCCAACTATTCCCCTGAGACCAGTTTCAGCAACGCCGTTAGGCAATGAGCCACAACGGACTGCCTGGTCGGAATTAAGCCCCGCTCAGCAAAAAGATGTAAATCAAGTTTTTAGCAATGTTGGTAAAGCAATTGCTGCCTATCAGCGCAAGATCATTCCCGGCCGTTCTCGTTTTGATGAATATATCGACACACTTGGTCAATCTAGTTCAAACGAAAATGGAATGTTTTCTTCTTCCGAAGCCGCTGGTTTGGCGCTTTTTATAGGCGATGCACAATGCGTGACCTGCCATAACGGTCCACTACTGACCAATAATGAGTTTCATAACACTGGTGTGCTGGCTATCAGTGGGCAATTACCATCAATGGGTCGTTATGACGGAATTCGTCAGCCAGAGAAGATCCGTTTAATTGTTTAGGACTATATAGCGAGGCGAGTAGAAGTGAATGCATAGAACTGCGTTTTGCTCGAGATACCAATGAATTAGTAGGCGCACAAAAAACACCAACTCTACGAAAATTGCAGACACAGCGCCTTATATGCATGGTGGCCAGATGACTACTCTGGGCCCCAAATTATCGAACACTATAATGAAGCACCGGTGTCAATGCTAAGTCATAACGAAGCGAAACCATTGGAATTAAGGCCGGTGCAATTTCGTCAATTAGAAGAATTACTTTTAACTCTAAGTGCCCCACTGGCAACTGAAGAACACTGGTTATTGCCGCCGGCTAATTAGGAGAAAGTCCAGTAACAAATCGTTATAAGCGTGGATTGAATTTCTCCTTGAACTTCTGTTTACAGAGGTACGGCAACACCCCTGCCAATAACCTGGAGAAGGCATTTTGATAATATAAAGTGCTCCTTCAGTCCGCGCGCCTTATTCTGGAAGGGCGAATACCCAAATAACTCCGCCCTGAGGAACAAAGGTTCGAGTACCTCTAACCTGATCAATTCGTGCAGTCATTCCAGCAGCATCAACACCCCAACCAGATTGCACGGCTACATATTGTTTGCCATCGACAGAGTAAGTAGAAGGAACCCCGATGATTCCGGAGTTGGTGCGGAAGCGCCATAGCTCATCACCGTTGCTGGCATCGTGAGCGCGGAAATAGCGATCGCTAGTGCCACCACTGAAGATCAGATTGCCGCTGGTGGTTAAAATACCACCCCAATTATGCGATTGAAATTCTACCGACCACACTTCTTCACCTGCATTCATATCCCAGGCCTGGATTTCACCAATATTTCCCTCCGGTTCGCGCAAGGTGAATTCAGTGCGCGCACCAGTATAGGAGCTGCCAGGCATATAAGTAACTTCCCTGCCCTCAATTACTCCACAGTGGTTTTCATTAACCGGAATATAAACTAGCCCAGTTTCGGGATTGTATGCCGCTGGCGGCCAGTCCTTACCACCCCAAAGAGATGGGCAAAAATCCACTGCTTCCCCAGTTGCAGGTGTATGATCGGCATCGTAAGTTGGTCGACCGGTTTCCGGATCGATACTTAGGAAAGCGTTCTGATAAACATAAGGTTCAGCATCGACGAAACCAATACGGTTTGCCTGCCTTTCCAAGGTCCATAGATAACCATTACGACCAGGATGCACCAACGCATTGAATTCTCTTCCGGCTCGTTCCACTGGCATTAAGATTGGCGTGGAAACTTCATCCCAATCCCAAGAACCATTCCAGTGATATTGGTGATGTGCACGTATATCGCCGTTTTCCACATCCAGGGCTATTACAGAATTGGTATAGAGGTTGTCGCCAGGACGTTGATCGCCAATCCATGGACCCGGATTGCCAGTACCAAAATAAGCCAGTCCTAATTCTGCATCGTAGTGACCAGGTATCCAGACAGCTGCCCCACCAGTTCGCCAGGAATCTCCAGGCCATGTTTCATTGCCAGGTTCTCCGGGGCCGGGCACGGTATAGGTTCGCCAGGCTTCTTCACCTGTTTCAGAATCCAGTGCCACAACAAATCCACGAATACCTAATTCACCGCCGGAAGTACCCACCATAATTTTTCCATCGACGGCCAAAGGTGCTGTGGTGATGTAATAACCAAAGTAATTGTCCTGCACTGCGGTATCCCAAATCTTTTCACCCGTAGCCGCATCGAGGGCAACTACTCGGGCATCCAGGGTTGCCATATAAACTTTATCGCCGTAAAGGGCTACGCCGCGATTAGTTCGGTGAAACGCAATATAGGTTTGAGGCAGATCGTGCTGATAGCGCCACAGCAAATCTCCACTAGCAGCGTCGATTGCATAGAGAAGATTTCCCGGCGTAGTAACAAACATAACTCCATCGTTTACTATTGGCGGCGATTCGTGCCCACCTAAAACACCTGTGGAAAAAGTCCAAACCGGTTCCAGATTGGCAATATTGTCCGTAGTTATTTCATCAAGTGTAGAAAATCCCCATCCTTCAAGATTTCCACGGTAAGACAACCAGTTGCGTTCTTCAGGATTTATTAAGCGCGCGTCAGTAACGTTGCTGTAGCTATCTATAGTTGCCTGTGCAGAGACAAAAACAGGGACAACTGTCACGAGGCTGGCGACAACGAGCGTTCTAAACTTTCTTACAGCGATCATAAAGATTCCTCTTCGAAGTATTTCTACGCAGTCTAAGTCAAAGTTTGTAAGCAACCAGACGTCCTGCAACTCCTGTTCCGCTAACTGCGATGACAATATATTGTTCGCCATTCAGTTCATAGGTCATCGGAGATCCAGTTTGTGGTGCAGGTAAACGAATTGCTCCGACTTCTGCACCGGTACTTTTATCATAAGCCCGCAACATAGCGCGGCGTTCACCATCTTCATTGGTTGTTAATTCCGCTTCACCCGCTATAACCAGTGTCTTGGTTACCATTGATCCCACCGAAGCGCCCTGTCCTGTTCTCGGTAAATCCATTTCTACCAAGGCCGGATGATTAGCGATGCGATCCGGTGTTTGGCCGTGGGGTACCTGCCAGGCGATTTCCCCTTCTTCTAAATCTATAGCAGTTAAACGACCATAGGGAGGTTTTAATATTGGCAATCGATCCACTAATAAATTTCGCGGAGGATTACCACGAGTTGAAACCGGACGTCCTCTTTGGGTGGCTGAAAATTCGGTGCGCCCACCACCGGCGGAAGATCCTGCACCCCCAGAAGTTCGTGGACCAGAAATCGCGTTACCCTGGATATACGCCATATCAGACTGACCAGGATAAGGCTCAACCACAGCAAGACTAACAACCGAACTATTCGAAATAACATACAACATATTGGTTTCTGGGTCATAGGAACCGCCGGGCCAGTTAGTACCTCCCCCTGTTGCCGGCGCCATTAAGGTGCCAAGTGGCCCATCTATATTGCTTACAACCGGTGGCGTAAAAAGCGGACCCATTTTGTGCCAGCTTGCTATCTCAAGAGCACGAGCTCTTAACTGCGGAGTGAAGTCTATTAAATCGTTTTCTGAACCCCTTGGCCCGGGCATAGGCTGGGGGTTTTGTTGGAATCGGCTGAGTAGGTGAATACCACTCCCCCGGGACGTCACCGATTTCAACTGGTTTTTCTTCGATTGGCCAGATGGGTTCTCCGGTTTCCCGATCAAACACATAAAGAAAAGCCTGCTTGGTAGGTTGCGCAACTATTTTGCGTACCCGTCCATCGATGACTATGTCGGGAAGAATTGGAGCACAGGGAATGTCATGGTCCCAGATGCCATGATGAACTAGCTGGAAATGCCATTTGCGTTCACCGGTGTATAGATCCACAGCAACTAGCGATTCCGAAAACAAGTTGTCGCCCGGTCGATACGCGCCGTAATAGTCCCCGGTTGCTGCTTCTACTGGCAGGTAAACCGTCTCTAGTTCTGCATCAACAGAAATTTGTGCCCAGACTCCAGTATTACCAGTGTATGAAGCAGAGTCGTTTAACCAGGATTCATTACCGTATTCACCGGGCAAGGGAATCGTATGGAAAACCCATAAGCGTTCCCCAGTTCTTACATCGAAACCACGGACATAACCTTTTACATTTTCACGACTGCGTGGATTGCCACCAGTGCGATGGGCAGCACCAACGATTACTACATCTTTGGCAACGATAGGGGTTGAATGCAATCCAATTTCCCCTGTTACCAGATCTATTTGTTGGTCAGCGTTTTGCTTGAGATCGACAATACCATTATTGCCAAATTCACTTACTGGAATTCCTGTAGCGGCATCCAGTGCAACCATCTGGTAACCAGGTGTCACATACACAACTCGTTCTTCATCACCAGCTCTCCAATAGGCTAAGCCACGCCCAGAAAGTTGACGCGGGGCATTTTGGCCCGCTCTCCTTCGTTAAGATTGTAAAACCAGAGTAGTTCGCCAGTGGGTGCATCGAGAGAAACCACCGAGCGTCGAGACCCCGCTGTAGAATAAATTTTCCCATTCACCTTTAAAGGTGTAGATTGAAAACGATATTCGGGACTGGGGCCGAAATTGGCTGCATTGAATTCCCAGGCAACAGTTAAATCCGAAAAATTGGTAGCATCGATCTGATCCAACCCAGAATAACGCGTATGGCCGAGATCGCCACCATAGGTTGGCCACTCCCCATTAGGAGCGCCCTGCTGAGCATTTATTGATGAACTAAGGAAGGCTGCCACGAGAAAAAAAGGCAGGGAAAATTTTATTCATTGTTTTTTTCCCTTTTTTTATAGTGGTCCGGCAATCAGATTTCGATCAGCAGTCTAGCATATTCCGCGGGGGTTCCGAGCCCCTTACATCGGGCCCGAGAAAGAGACATCCTATTGAAATTGAAGTACTATCTTTGCAAACCCAAAAAAATGCCAAAGAGCTTGGGGAAAAACCGCAAAAGATGCAATTAAGGGTGAAGACACAAATTTTCTGCTGCTTAGGCCTGGTTTCTCTGCTTGGAAAATCCTCCGCTCAGCAGATCGGGCCTTTAAACCAGCAATCTTGGTCTGCCGAGGTTATTAAAACCTAGCGGCCAGGCCCTAATCCCCCTCTATGATGGCTGGTATCCCAATAGGGGGTGGGGGAGCAAAAAACCCTCTGTTTTTTGGGATTTCAAATGAACACTGAAGAGTCTTTCGATATCCCTATTGGAGAAGACAATTACCTCGAAACCGACTATCCAAACCTCGATCTGAGTACTGCTAATGTTCCAACTCATTTCGATGTTTTCCTCGGGCCTATCGCCATGTTTTCTGCTCTTTTACCGTTAATGTCCCCGAAGGATTTAATTCTACTCACCGCGTCACCTGGAAAATCTCTAGTAACCCATTTGATTTAAATACCCAGGCAAAGTAAACCCACCTTATGTATTGGATGAGCCAGCGTCCGGGGCCGTGGAGATATCGCCCCAATAGTTAAGCTCTCACCAAATGGCGAAGGAGTCCGCGGGAGAACCGGAATTCACGCAACCAATTCTGTGAGCGCCCAAAGGGAGGCGAATCCATACAATTACAAGCATGGATCGAACATGCCGATGAAGAAGTATGGGTCGGATGGTCACACCACAGTGGTGCAGGTAAGGTAGAATTCGATAACAAAGAATATGAAATTCAAACCATTAATGGAGTCGCTGAAGTGCAAGCAACTTTTAGCGAGCCTGGTGAGTATGTAGTGCGCATGCAAACCATCGATACAATTGCTGCATTTGAATTTTACTGCTGTCATACCAACGCTTATTTTCATATCAACGTGAGCAACTAAAGGAGCCGCGCATGATTCAACTTAAAAAAATCGTTCAATTATTATTACCTTAGGTGCTTTCGGCCTGCTCTCGGCGCAAGCATAGCGCAGGAATCGCCAACCTATTCCAGATGTTGCACCGATACTTCAGGAAAAATGTGCTTACTGTCATAATCCTGAAGGCATAGGTCCAATGCCTCTGATGACTTATGATCAAGTAAGACCGTTTGCAACATTAATTCACGATCGCACCTCCAAACGCATCATGCCTCCCTGGCATGTGGATCCAGGCATTGGTATTCAGCAGTTTAAGAACGATGCCTCATTAAGTATGTGCAGATTGATACGATTGAAGCCTGGGTTGAAGCAGGAGCTCCGGAAGGCAATCCTGCAGATCTTCCAGCGCCAATAGAGTTTCCATCCGGCGCAGAATGGCAACTTGCAGACCAGCTTGGTCCACCGGATTTAATTGTTAAGTCTAGTCCTTATGACGTTATTGCCAATGGACAGGATCAATGGTGGATGCCAAATGTTCCTTTCGAAGGACTGGATCAGGAACGATTTTTGAAAGCTGCAGAATTTAAACCTAGTTATCCATTAGGTAAGAAAGTTGTTCACCACGGTCACGCGGTTTTGATGCCAGAAGATGGTGGCCGCACTGTTGCCCTTGCCCGATATGGGGTTGGTAAGTCATGGGAAATTTTCCCAGAAGGTACTGGTATGCGTGTTCCAACTGACGGCACTATCGCCTGGAACCTGCATTACTTCCCGGTTGGTGCTGAGGGAGCTGATGACGTTGTTGAAGTTGGCCTATGGTTTTATCCGGAAGGACAAACACCAGAAAGAGAAACTGTTGGTGAAGTGCTATTCCGTGTAGACGGCTTGAAAGGTATGGCACGGGGACAAGATATCGTAATCCCGCCTCATGGCTATCAAGTGCTAACTGGAACTCATCGACTGGATTCACCAGCAGTTATTCATAGTTATCGACCGCATCTGCATATGCGCGGCAAAGTTATGACGATGGAAGCGATTTTCCCCGATGGCACAAAGGAAGTTTTAAACCAAGTGAATAAATACGATCACAATTGGCAGATCGCCTACATCTATGAAGAAGATGCAAAACCATTATTGCCAACTGGCACTATCCTTCAGTTCACTTCGGTATTCGATAACACCGCGAACAATCCAATTAATCCTGATCCTGAGCAGTGGGTTGTGTTCGGTCGTCGCGGAGTTGATGAAATGAGTCATGCCTGGGTAGGTATTACCTATATAAATGAAGAGCAGTTTGCCCAAGCTTTAGCTGAAAAACGGTTGCTGCGCTTCAGGAAACTTTGAGACTCGAATAGAGAAGAAAGCTATGCAACCCAGATTGTTATTGCTGATCGCCGTAGTATTTACACCCTTGCTACACGGTCAGCAATTACAGCAGGCGAGCTATACCGATTCACAAGCCCAGTCCGGGGAATCGCTTTACATCCAAAGCTGCGCTGCATGTCATTTGCCTGATTTAACCGGTTCTTTTGAAGCACCCGCACTTAACGACGCAAATTTTCAAGGTAACTGGACCAATCGCAATGTTTCGGAGTTGGTGGACTTGTTGCGACAAACCATGCCACCGCAGGCACCCGCATCTCTCACAGAACAGCAGTATATTGATATAACCGCTTACCTACTTAGTGCGAACGACATCGCCAGCGGATCGATGGATTTAATTACTGCAACCAACGCGGTAGTGTTTATTGGTGACGGCAACGATGACCAAGTTCCGTTAGTGCAGAGAATTCCAGTGCCTGGCCGTGCTGGCACCATCCCAACACCTGGTACCCGTGATTCTGTACCAGATATAGCTACGGTCTATCAAAGCGAGCGAGGCATTACACGTTCTTATGTCGCCATTGAAGGGTTTAAAAACGTAACAACAGAAGAATTAGCTAATCCCGCGCCGGCGGACTGGACTTACTGGCGTAGAACTCCTCAGAGTCAGGGCTATAGCCCCCTTGATCAGATTAACAAAGAGAATGTTGCCCAATTAAGCCTGGCCTGGGTATGGGGTATGGAACCCGGCAGAAGTCAACCCGGCCCACTAGTTCGCGACGGCATTATCTATATACCCAACTTCGGCAATGTTATTCAGTCAATAAATGGGCGAGATGGCACCTTATTGTGGGAATATCAGAGACAATTTCCTGAAGGTAGTCGGCAAGGTGGTCTATTACGGACATTAGCAATGTGGGAAGACATGATTTACGTCGCCACTACCGATGCTCATCTTGTTGCACTTGATGCACGTACTGGCGCAGTGCGTTGGGATGTCGAGATTGCCGATGATACTCTCGGCTATTCCAATACCAGTGGTCCCATTGTAGCCGACGGCAAGGTCATTAATGGCATTACCGGATGCACACGTTTTTTTGAACAGAGTTGCTTCATAACTGGACACGATGCTCGTACCGGGGCTGAATTGTGGCGAACTTACACTATTGCGCAACCTGGTGAGTTCGGTGATGACACCTGGGGCAGCCTTCCATTGGAATACCGAGGCGGTGGTGATGTGTGGATTACCGGTAGCTGGGATCCTGAAATGGAACTTGTATTCTTCGGTGTAGCTCAAGCCAAACCGTGGATGGCTGCGAGTCGCGGCCTGACAACAGAAGATGAAACTCTCTACACCAATTCAACTCTGGCTATAGATCCTGACGACGGACGCATAGTCTGGCATCGCCAACATGTGCCGGGAGAATCTCTGGACATGGATGAGTCTTTCGAGCAGGTACTAGTTGATCTATTTGACGAACCCTATCTATTAACCATTGGTAAAAGCGGTATTTTGTGGAAGCTGAATCGGCGCACAGGTGAATTCGAAGGACTGCAGCAAACTGTATTTCAAAACGTGTTTTCTGAAGTCAATTTAGAAACTGGACAATTGCGCTATCGCGAAGATATTCGCAATATGCAGGTAGGTGAATGGTTATCAGTTTGCCCTTCCACTGCCGGAGGACATAACTGGCAATCCAGCACTTACCATCCACCAACACGACAACTCGTTATTCCGTTGAGCCAATCCTGTATGGAAATGTCCCCCAGAGAAGTTACCTTCGAAGTTGGCGGCGGCGGCAGCATGGCGGATCGACGCTGGTTCCCGATGCCAGGGACTAATGAACAATTCGGAAAGCTTGCTGCTTATGAAGTGGATTCCTTAGATGAGAAATGGAGTGTCGAACAACGAGCACCTTTCTTAACTGCTGCTCTTTCTACAGCAGGCGGACTAATCTTTATTGGTGATTACGACCGATACGTTCATGCCTACGATGTGGATTCTGGTGAAGAACTCTGGCGCTCGCGACTAGGGACTTCAGTAGAGGGTTTCCCAGTTACCTTCGCCATCGATGGCGAACAATATGTCGCATTCACTTCCGGCCGTTTAGGTGGAAGTCCCTGGCGCATTGGCAGTTTTCTCGCACCGGAACTAGTAAGTCCCGATGGTCATAACGCACTTTAGTGTTTAAACTTAATTAACAAATTCCAAAACAGCTTCAATTAAGGAGCAACCATGTCACTAATAAGAAAAATTGTAATCCCTTCTCTGTTCGTAGCATCTTTTTTTTGTCTTAGGTGTTTGGCAGGACCAGCTTAGCAATGAATCCGTTGCTCAAAGCGGTCGTTCCGTACCCAGATTTGAAGTGGATCCTTTCTGGCCACAACCATTACCTAATCATTGGGTAATGGGTAACACCATCGGTATCGATATCGATGAAAGAGATCACTTTTTTATCGTTCATCGCGACACTGACGATGTTTTCCATTCCCAGGAATTGTTACTAGATCGAGGCTTTGCCAGCTGTTGTACGCAGCCCGCCAGTTCTAGAATTCGATCAAGATGGTAGGTTGGTAAACGCCTGGGGTGGCCCTCTCCTAACGGCGAGTATGAATGGCCTGCTTCAAATCACGGATTGGAAGTGCACCTAAGGCGACATCTGGATCGGCGGTAACGGTGGGGTGATTCTCACGTCGTAGTGTTCACTCGCGACGGTCAATATGTACGCACCATTGGTGAACCAGGTAACGGCGTAGATAGCAATAGCGAGTTTCATTATTCCCGCGTTGCAGAAATCGCTATCGATCCTGGTGCTAGCGAAGCATACTTGGCCGATGGTTATGGCAATAAGCGTGTTGCAGTTGTTGATGTGGGAACTGGCGCTCTTAAACGGTTCTGGGGTGCATACGGTAATACGCCAGACGATGACGCTGATGACTCGTACACACCCGGTGAACCACTTCCACAACAATTTCGTGGACCGGTGCACTGTGCAGAACCTTCTAATGATGGTTTGATTTATGTTTGTGACCGTGGCGCGGATCGCATCCAGGTTTTCCCTCCTGACGGCACCTTTGTAAAAGAAGGTCAGGTCATGCCAGAAACACTGGGCTCAGGTTCTACTTGGGATATTTCTTTCTCACCAGATGAAGACCAGGGAAATTTTTCTACCTTGCTGATGGTTCTAACATGCAAGTACATATTCTTGATCGGGAATCTCTGGAGCACCTTTACAGCTTTGGTGATGGCGGAAGAATGCCCGGGTTGTTTTTCGGTACTCACAGCATTGCTACGGATTCAGATGGCAATATTACACCACCGAAACTTACGAAGGCAAACGTACACAAAAATTTGTATTTCAAGGCATGGCTTCATTGTCGCAGATTCAGGATGGCGCCCCTTGGCCTTCCAGTTCGCGTTTTTAAAAAAACCAGCCTAACGAAAAGGGCGTTCTGAAATGAACGCCCTTTTTATGTTGCAGATGAATTAGCGGATCTTATGTACTTTCGCAACTCCTGGGGCGTGGTTCTCCAGCAAAAATACTTCCATGACGATCGGCAGTAATCGATTCAGCACCACTACCACCCTGGGTGATTGGGGGGTTGTCGCCGGTATCTAAAATAAAATAATCCACCCAGGCTGTTTTGACGTCACCGATTCTAATCCTTTTTCCCAGCCAGGATTTTGCGTCATGTCCGACTCAGAATCCGCAACATAAATCCTGCCATCTTCAGAAATCCAAATATCGCTGGGCATTCCAAACTGCGTCCAGTGGGAGAGAAAGTTGCCTTCCTGGTCAAAAATAGAAATGCGCTTATTCCATCTGTCCGCAACAAATAATCTACCGTCCGGTGCCATAGCTAAAGCATGGGGTCCAAGCATCTGGCCTGGACCATAACCAGTCTCGCCAAAGGCCATCTGGTAAGTTCCATCACCTGAATATTTAACGATACGGTTATTGCCATCCTGGTTATGCCCGTCGGCAACAAAGATATCGCCATTGGGTGCCGTAATTACGTCACTTGGAGCAGTAAAGTGATTAGGTCCATTGCCAGAAACCCCAGCTTCACCCAAAGTCATTAACAATTCGCCGGTGGGTGAAAACTTAAATACTTGATGACCGAAAGGCACTCCGGAAGGAGATTCTCCGCTACCTGCCTCTGTAACCCAGACATTCCCACCACTGTCTACATGCAAACCATGGGGCCAAGCAAACATGTGGCTACCAAACTCCTCAACCACACTACCTTGAGGATCAAATTTCAGTATCGGATTAAGATCGGAATCATCGCAATAGGTTTGACTGCCACGAGGAGCATCACCACCGCAACGGATAATGGCCCATAAATGTTCACCATCAGCATCAATGTTTACACCGCCGGGGGAACCCATAGGCCTATTATTTGGTAATGACATCCAGGCATTGCCAATAAGACCTGGACCATTTCCCGCCTGCAGACCATCTGCAGGTCGGTAAGGATTCCGCCCGGACTGCGCTTGTAGTTCCGGAGCAATGAGAGTTAGAACCAGCGCTATGCTCATTAGCCTGTTATTGATTTTGTATGGGCCTCTGATCATGTGAAGAACACCTCTTTATTATTTACTCGTTTTTCACAATATATTCTTATCTGATAATTGTATATACCCCTTAAATCTCTGGTAAGGCTTTACCGCTATGAAAGAAGCTCTCACCATTGGTATGAGACATTTAGACACATTCGACTGGATTCTTGCCCTCCTCTTGCATATCAACTTAATAATCACGTATTTTGGCTAGAATAGAACAATCAAAGAATCACAAGAATAAAAGCAGTGAAGTTATCTAGCTCTCCAAGAATTCTGATTGGCCTGGCCCTGGGCCTGTTTTTTGGAATTGTTTTTTCGTTGATAGAAAACAATTCAATTTCATCTCTTCCAGATTTTGTTGCGCCAATCGGGACGCTTTGGGTAAATGCAATTCGTATGGTAGTCATCCCGCTATTGATGGCATTGCTAGTCACTTCTATAGCGGGTCAGACGAGCGGAGCTAAAGTTGCACAACTAGGAGGTAAAACAATCGGACTCTTTATCCTAATCATTCTTTTCTCCTCTCTTTTTGCGTTCGTTGCGGTTCCTCCACTGTTGGCTCTATTAACCATTGATCCTCAGGCTAGTGCCAGTCTATTAGAATCAACCGGATACGGCGCTAATGCTACTAATGAGTTGCCGCCCTTCAGTGAATGGTTTGTCTCATTAATCCCTGACAATCCGTTTGCCGCCGCAGCCGACGGCGCCATTCTGCCGCTATTAATTTTTACTGGACTATTTGCGATTGCACTTCTCCGAATTGAAGAAAAACAGCGCAAGGTTATTGTCGAGGTTTTTGATGCAATTAAATCGGCAATGTTCGTAATCATTACATGGATCATGCTATTGGCACCGATTGGAATCTTTGCCTTAGTATTTCCACTTACCGCCACCCTCGGTGTCTCCGCCATCACAGTTTTGGGCTCATTCATTGTTATTGTTTGTGGCCTGCTCGCCGTAATGGCATTGATACTTTATCCATTGGTTGCAAGCGTCGCTGGAATACCAATGGCTAGATTTGCTCGCACTGCTGCACCTGCGCAGGTGATTGGATTCAGCACTCGCTCATCCTTAGCCTCAATGCCTGCGACCTATGCGGCAGCTGCTGCTTTAGGAATCCCAGAAAGGGTTACCGGCATCGTTCTACCCATCGCGGTAACACTGTTTAAGTATGCGTCGCCATTTGCAAGGACAGCAGGCACCTATTTTGTTGCTGCACTATACGGTATCGATCTTTCGGTGTTTGAGTTATTCGTTATAGCTTTATCTATAGGCTTATTGAGTTTTTATTCTCCCGGTATCCCAAGTGGCGGATTACTAATCATGGCACCGGTTTACTTATCCCTGGGCTTACCGGTAGAAGGCATCGGTATCCTCATCGCCATTGATCTTATCGTTGACATGTTTATTACCACGGCGAATGTAACTGCCAACATTGCCTGTTCCGCTTTAATCGCCAAATTTCGGCAGTAAAAAAAAATCCAACAAGGTTCCAACCCGGATCAATTCACTGTCTCATTTACTAGAGGATTGATTACTAAAGCCTGCAGCTTGGTATTAGTAAAAGGAACATTTCCATTAAGGCTAGCCGGAAAACATATCGATGTGACTACATTCAATGTTAATGACTCAACTTAGAAACAGCGAAAGCTTTACCAAACTGAAAGAAGTCGTCTTAGGCCTCTAATTCCTACAGCAAGTAAACTCAGTAATTATCGGAATCCATTGCCATAGGGTAGACTTAGCTCATGACTTTATTTGACATCGATTTATCCAATCCACGTGTAGATCAAAAGGAAGCGGTCCTTTCTGTCAGTAGCCTCAACAAAATGGCTAGAGGATTGCTGGAAAGTAATTTCCCGGCAGTTGCGGTCAACGGTGAAATTTCGAATCTGGCCACACCAGCATCGGGCCATTGGTATCTAACTCTTAAAGATAAAAACTCACAGCTTCGTTGTGCCATGTTTGCAGGGCGAAATCGCTTTGTGCGCTTCAAACCGCAAAACGGTAATCAAATTATCGTATGGGGCAAGTTGAGTATTTATGAAGGTCGTGGCGACTATCAGCTCATCGTTGATTCCATGGAAGAAGCGGGTGATGGCGCGCTGCGTCGTGCCTTTGAAGAACTAAAAGAGAAACTGCAGGTCGAAGGATTATTCAGCGAAGAACATAAAAAGGAAGTCTATTCTTATTACGACCACATCGGCGTAGTCACATCTTCAAGCGGTGCCGCCATACAAGACATTCTTTCTGTATTTGAGCGACGCTTCCCAGCAACGAAGATCACTTTGTTTCCCGTAGCAGTACAAGGTGGAGACGCACCAAGTGGAATCATTCGTGCTATCGAGCTGGCCAATCAACATCAACAGAAGCTTGGCATAGAAGCATTGATTGTGGGTCGCGGCGGCGGATCATTGGAAGATTTGCAGGCATTCAATGAAGAATCAGTTGCACGTGCGATCTTTTCCAGCAAACTACCCATTACCAGCGCAATAGGTCATGAAATCGATTTCACTATTGCTGATTTTGTTGCCGACTTGCGCGCCCCAACTCCTTCAGCTGCAGCAGAGCAAATGAGCCCCGACCAAGCTGAGTACTTCGATACCTTTTCAGCCTATCGAGCGGACCTAACAAGCAGGTTAAAAACGATTCTGCTTCAAGCCAAAAAGAATTTACATTGGCTAGCAAAACAATTAAAAAGACCGGATCGCCGATTACAGGAACATGCGCAAAACCTGGACCGCCTTGAAAATCAGATGCAACTGGCTATTCGTAATCAGATCACCATACAAAATGGAGAGTTAAAGCATCTGCAACAGAGTATGCTCAGCAACTCTCCCATCAATAGAGTCAAGATACTATCGATACAGTTACAAAAAATTACGGAAGATTTTAAACAATTTATTACCAAAGCAGTAAGCCAGACCCAGAGTCAGTTAGCTGAACTTACCCGTAGTCTCTCCGCGGTAAGCCCCCTTAACACTCTCGCTCGTGGTTATAGCATTACCTATGACGATAACAACCAAGTAATTCGTTCGGCGGAAAATGTTAAGGCAGGCAGCACGGTTGTTTCCATTCTGGAAAAAGGCAATATTGAATCAACGGTCAAGTCTATTAACACAGATGATACTAAATAATTCGCCCAAAATTTGGCTATTCATATTTTATAACCACAAATTTCTTGCTATAGAAAAGTTAAATATCGCTAGTTAAAAACTTATTCATGTTGCTGCTCAGCCATGCCCTTGTAAATTTTATTCCACAGCCCGATGCAATGGATTTTGGCAAGAACCGTAACGATAAAATTCATGATAAGGAACACAGCCTCAGCACTCTAATCTAAAATTACAATATCCCGACGTCCCTGCAGCCGGAAGTAAAATCATCCGGAAGAGCTAGCTTGCCTCCTTTTACCTTTGTATAGTATTGACCCTGCACTAATATGGTTGTGCAGTTATTTTATAGCTTAGTAATTAAAAGAGTTGGTAATGAGTAAAAGAGAACAACAGAAGAAGATAAAGGAACAGAAACAGGCTGCCGCGGAGCAGCGAGATCGAGCTAAAAAGATCGGACTGAAAGTATTTACCTTTGCTATTGCACCCGCGTTGCTTGTGCTCGTGTTGTATACACTATTTACCCAGGGTCCCACCTATTCTCCTGTCGAGATTTCTGACAGCGATCATATTCGTGGTACGGCCGAAAATTCGGTGACAATCGTAGTATATGCAGATTTTCAATGTCCGGCTTGCGCAACCGAACATCAAGCTATGACTCAACTCTGGCCAAGGATCCGCGATCGTGCTCAGTTGATCTTCCGCCACTACCCGATTACTACCCAACACCCAAATTCCTGGACGGCTTCGCTCTATGCCGAAGCTGCCTCCAGACAGAATAGTTTCTGGGAAATGCATGATTACCTGTTTGCAACCCAACCCATCTGGGCTGGCATGGATAATGTTGAAGGAGAATTCGATAGCTACGCGCTAGAACTCAACCTCGATATCGATCAGTTGCATGCAGACATCGAATCAGAAGAAGTAATTAGCAAGATTAGGAATGATCAGCGTGGCGGCAACTCCGCCGGAGTAAGATCGACTCCAGCCGTGTTTATAAACGGCCGCTTACTCGCCAATCCAAGTCGGGCGCGAATTCTGGAAGTAGTAAACGAGCAATACGAAACCATCGGCGATTAAACTCAGTCGTCGCCAAATACCAACCCACAAAAAGTTTGTAATACCTCAACACTGTGAGGTGTATCTTTGACTGCATTCAATAGTAGTTGCGGATCTAATCCTTCTGCTGAAATGGCTTCACTGCGTGCAATGATATATTCTCTCACCACTTCAGCACTAAACTCCGGATGAAATTGTATCCCCCATGTAGTGTCGCCAATGCGAAAAGCCTGATTAGGTTCAAATTCATTGGCAGCGAGTCTCAGAGCATTTAATGGTAATCGGATTACAGATTGCTGATGAGATATTTGGGCGTTGAAATGCTCGGGTATTTCAGAGAACAACGGGTCTTCTCGAGCGGCTTCAGTTAGCGTAATGGGCACCGTGCCAATTTCTCTTCCGGAAGGATGAAAAGCCACTTCACCATCGAAGGCCCAGGCAACTAGCTGATGACCATAACAAACACCGAGGATAGGAATCTGACGCGCATGGGCTTCTCGCAAATAATCAGCGCCAACAAAATTCCATTGCTCTTCGTCGGTGATATAAGAAGGCGACCCCGTAATGATGATCCCTGAAATGGAATCGATAGCGTCGAGCTTTTCATTTTCATGCAAAGAATTAACCGCGAAGTATTCTTTCCATAACCCGATTCACGCACAAACCAACCCTCAAAATCTTCTCCGCGAGCTAAGAGACTTTCGATTGTATTGCCAGTTTTAATAATGAGTATTGGTTTAATCATTATGCTGCATCTTGCGTTTCTTCCTTTCAGGAAAAAGATGATACCAGCCTAACTTAAAGAGGGCTGCCATGATTCATGAATTGAATAATTTCGTTAGAAAAATACGCGAGGATACTGGAGGTTTAGCTCGGCTCTTATTTCGAGTGCTTATGGCGGGTTTAATCGCTCATTAAACCTGGCTTGTCGGTCTTAATAACCGCGAGTTGGCGACGATGAATTTTTCGACGTTTTTTATTGTTTTTTTTGCTGGGCCCGGCACAATCAGTTAATCGCTTATAAGAAATGCGGCAGCAGAGAAAGCAAGAAAAAAATGGAAGAAGCCAGTTTATAGTGCCGGCTTCTTCTCGATTTCCGATTAAAACTATTCCTCAAAGGCATAAAAGGCCAAGGCAGCTCTATATAGGTTATAGACATCAACCTTCGAGCTAACTGCAAACGGTGTGTGTATCGATAACAGTGGCACACCAAAATCGATTACTTCGATGTCCTGTCGAGAAAATTCTCCGCCTATAGTACCTCCGCCAGCGCTACCAACCCTATAAGTAGCTGTTTGCCAAGGAATATCGTTATCATCAAGTAGCGCTCGAGTCCAGGCAACAAATTCCGAATTGGCATTATTGCCCTGACCATACAACTTTAGATTCACACCATAGCCAAGCTTAGGAGCATTGCCAGTTTCCCAGGCACTTGGATTCATCGGATTTATTCCAGGATTGACGTCAAAAGAGATGAATTTAGTATTACGTAGCGCCCTGCGAAACAATGGTTCGCGATAATCATCACCCAGTTCTGCATATAACAGTCGTGATAACAAATCAGCGAAATGATCCGACCTCGCACCAGTGTTGTTGCGGTTTCCGACTTCTTCGTTATCAACCAGGAATGCCATAGTGGTTTTTTGCGGATTCTCGATTTCTGTAATTGCTCGCATCGAAGCATAGGAAGCGAGTCGATCATCCTGTCCATATGCTGCAATCAACCCCCGATCAAATCCCAAGTCGCGAGGTAGGCCTGCTGGAACCAATGCTAATTCAGCAGAAACTAAA
This sequence comes from Gammaproteobacteria bacterium, assembly GCA_019654215.1. Lineage (GTDB taxonomy): Bacteria > Pseudomonadota > Gammaproteobacteria > Pseudomonadales > Pseudohongiellaceae > UBA9145. The sequence goes on from BPDI01000010.1 coordinate 64,188, forward strand.
TCAGCACGGGTAACCCCGTACTCGGAGCTGAGAAAATTTAAAACATGGTCAACCACGTCTCCATCGTCGATATGGTCTGGTATATGCCCAACTACAGGGTCTAAATCTTCTGGTTCAATAAAATTTCCTAGTGTCTGAGAATTTCTGTTGCGATCAACGTGCGGAGATAACTCAGGAATCATGAAGATAGGATCATTTACATCCAAGCCGATCGAGACATTCACAACACTACCATCTTTTTTGTCTATTCTTCCCAGTAGGGCTAAGGGTAAATTAGTCCACTGGTGATATTTCAGACCACCGTGATAGTTAGTTTGAAATAATGCAAATTCACTATCTTCATAGAGTGGGCGGCCTTTTAAGTCCAATCTTGGAGAATCAATATGAGACCCGATCACATGAAAACCGTTTTGCAGCGAGTCTTCGCCAATCACCATTAAGCTAATGGTCCGATCTCTATTGACCTCATAAATTTTTGCACCAGGCTCTAAAACAGTAGATGGGGTTAGTTCTTCAAATCCATTTACCTCAGCAAAAGTAATGGCTTCGCTAACGAAACTTAACTCGGTCCGAGCAAGATGAATAAATGCTTTGTAATCTTCTGCAAATTGAAATACCGCAGTTTGCTCAGCTTCTGATAGCCCAATCCAGGAAGATTCACACTCTAATGAGTCGACGCAGTCACTACCGACCTGTGCCAATGTATTTAATTGCAGACATGCCGCTAAAAAAAGAATCAATTTCGTAAATCTGAGTTTCATAATAATCCTCTGCTTTAGAATCTACCTCATAATACCTCGCGAACCGCGTTGCTGATTGAATTCTTCGCCACCAAGACGTGTCGTGTCTTTCTCGGAATAAAATAGACCAAGGTCGCAGCCGTGATACATTATGAGATACGTTCTTATTAATCAGGGTACTTTTCAATACATCTATTTAACGTTTCTTTGTCTATATTGCCACCCGATAAGACAATACAGACAGTTTTTCCAGTTATATCCAATTTACCGCTCAAGAGAGCAGCAAGTGCAACAGAGCCACCAGGCTCGACTACGAGCTTTAGATAACGAAAGGCATAGGCAATTGCCATCATCACTTCTTCTTCATCTACTACTAAGAATTCATCTACAGTTTTGCTGTTGATTGACCAGGTTAGCTCTCCGGGTGTGGTTGCCATGAGTGCATCACACATCGTTGGCATATCCCCAGCAATTTTCACTCGTTTACCGGCCTGCTTAGAGAGGAAATGATCGTCGAAGTTTTCTTGCTCGACACCATATACTGCCGTAGTTGGCGCAAGAGCATTCACAGCTGTTGAAGTTCCCGCCAACAGGCCACCACCACCACATGGGGTTAGCACTGCATCTGGCGTTAGACCTTGTTGCTTCAGCTGATTAACTAATTCCAAGCCTACCGTTCCTTGACCAGACATAATGTCCCAGTCATCGAAAGCTGGAACTAGGGTTGCACCGGTATGCACAGCAATTTGTGCTGCTATGTCTTCCCGCGATTCTGTAGCCCGGTCATATTGCCGGACAGTTGCACCTAAGCATTCGGTACCATCAAGTTTTAATTGCGGCGCATCGCTTGGCATGACGATGGTTGCCTGCATTTCCAATAATTTGGCTGCTAATGCTATGCCCTGAGCATGATTGCCTGAAGAAAATGCGACACAGCCCAGTTTTCTTTGCTCATCGCTCAATTGACTCAAGCGATTGTATGCGCCTCTAAATTTAAACGCTCCAATATGTTGTAAGCATTCTGGCTTTATAAAAACTTTGGCGTTAAGTTTATCGTTGAGATAGCGATTGATCAGGAGTGGAGTCTCAATGACTACGCCTTGAAGTCTTCGCGCTGCCGCTTCAATCGTTTCGATAGTTACTGTCATGGTTAGCGTTTAAGGTATTGGCGATTCTTTTTAATTTTGCGCTTTCTGGCCACCTGTCTTTGGGATAGGTTTTTTTCGTCTTTAGTAAATGGATTTTCGTCACTACGTAATTCTATTCGAACCGGTGTACCTTCCAATTTAAGCAAGCTCCTGAAAGTTTTTTCGAGATAACGGCTATAGTGAGCAGGTAGTTTCTTGGTTTGTTTACCGTGTATGACAATGGTTGGTGGATTCTGACCGCCCGGATGTGCATAGCGCAATTTTATTCTGCGACCGTTAACCATCGGAGGCACATGATCGGTAACTGCCTGTTGCAAAACTTGAGTAAGTTGATTCGTAGAAAGTTTCTTTTTTGCGGAGTTGTAAGCTTTGTGAATTGACTTGTAAAGATCTCCGACACCCGTTCCGTGCAATGCTGAGATAAAGTGAATCGTAGCAAAATCCACAAAGGTAAAACGGCGCCGAATATCCGACTTGATCGTATCTTTCTGACTGTCTTCCATACCGTCCCATTTGTTGATGGCAATAACTAAAGCTCGACCACTGTCAATGACATAGCCGAGTAAATGTAAATCCTGCTCGACAATACTTTCATGAGCGTCAACTAACAAAACGACCACGTTGGCGCCCTGGATAGCTTGTAGAGATTTAACCACAGAAAATTTCTCTACAGTCTCTTTAGTCTTGCCTCGTTTCCTAATGCCGGCAGTATCGATCAGCGTGTACTTCTTGCCGTGCCGCTCGAAAGGGATATAAACACTATCTCTGGTAGTTCCAGGCTGGTCATAAACTACCACCCTCTCCTCACCCAACATTCTGTTCACAAGAGTCGATTTACCAACATTCGGTCTCCCGGCAATAGCAATTTTGATCCCAGTAGCCACCTCTGCTTCGTTTTCATCATCTTCTGCACCACTTAAAACTTCTTTAAGTAGACTGTTTACTCCCCTGCCCTGAGTTGCGGTGATTGAAAAAATCTGAGTTAAACCAAGACTATAAAAATCGGCGGTAGCTTGATCTGCATCGAGACCATCAACTTTGTTTACAACCAGATAACTATTCTTATTACTCTTGCGCAGATAGTCGACAATCTTTTCATCATCAGGAGTGAGGCCATCTCTCGCATCAACTAAAAACAAACAGATAGAAGCTTCATCTATTGCAAGGAGTGATTGGGACGCCATTTCGAAATCAATCCCTCCCTCATAACCGGTAATTCCACCGGTATCGATAACGATAAAGGACTTCCCATTGTGTAATCCTTTCCCATACTGGCGATCGCGAGTTAAACCCGGCAAATTCGCAACGATTGCATCGCGACTGCGAGTTAAACGATTAAATAAGGTTGATTTTCCTACGTTGGGACGACCAACTAGGGCAATAACTGGCCTCATGACGAATCTGCCTAATAAGGGTGGAATGCTTTATCGTAATGATAAAGCTGTAAGTGTGCCGCTATTTCCGTAAACGATGAGTCTACCATTGTCGGCTATAAGATTTGCTCGTACTCCATCGCTATCTATCTGAGTTCGACCTACAATACGTCCATCAATCTGAGAGATAAGATGCAAATAACCCTCGAAGTCAGCAACAGCAACATAGTTAGTTATGGTTCTTGGGGCGGTAATGGATCTGTACTCTAGATTTGCGTTTTCCCAAACTACATCGGCAGAATTATCTCTTATCGCAACCAAATGACTTTTATCATCACTGTAGTAGATGTTGCCGAATCCCTGATCTAAGCCGTGATAGCTTGATGCCTCCATACCCCAAACGATACGACCGGTTAGAATATCGAAAGCCATGATATTGCCTTGGTAGCTCGAAGCCAGAATTCGTGTCCCATCAAGGAGTAAGTCGCCGTCAACATCGATTACTCTTTCAATATCGTATTCACCGTCTGGAACTGCCACTCGCTCTTCCCAACTCCATACACCGTCTTCCGCCGCAACCGAAACAACTATGCCGTTACTAAATCCAGCTATAACCGATCCATCAGTAGTTATTATTGGTGATGAGGTTCCCCGCAGCGTTAACGCAGGCAAAGTCGTTTCGTAAGTCCAACGTTGCGAGCCATCTTCACGATCGAGCGCAACTAATTTTCCATCTATAGTCTGTGCAACTACAACATTTCCATTGGTCTTTGGCTGCGAAAGAACTTCACTGGATACGCGTGAACGCCAAATTAGAGCACCGTCAGTCTGCGAGAGAGCAATGATTTCCGCATCCTGAGTGCCAACCATTACGATACCATCACCGGCACCAACGCCTCCGGTGATACTAACTTCTAATTCTTCGCGCCATACCACATCACCATCAAGTGAGTTAACTGCAACCACATCGCCATCTTCACTCGCTGCAAAAATATAACCACCATCAGAAACCGGTGTAATTTCTGTATAGTTATCTCCCTGACCATTGCCAACATTTACCCTCCACTCCCGCTGAAGATCTACTTCCTCTTCGATATCTGTGAGTTCTACCGGCTGATTCGGATCTTCGTCCGAACTAAATGGATTCCAACTGAAATTTGAACAACTAAAAGACATTAAACACAACGCAGCGATAAGACCTTTTTGCAATAATTTAAAAAAGAATGGAGATTTAGAATGAACTTGAATCATGAGCTAAGGTCCTTGTTAACTTTCGTCAGGAAGTTCATCCAGTTTCATTCTCAATGAATCGCTATTTGACCCGGCTTGTTGGGCTGCAACATAAGAGTCTCTGGCATCGAGAAAGCGATCCATTCCTACATAGATATCACCACGCAATTCTGCAAAGCCAGCTTCAAATGCTTTCGGGTCGAGATTGTTAACAATAATTAATGCCCGTTCCGCTTCACCTTTTGCCAAAACTACTCTTCCCAGGCGCAAACCCGCAGCAAGCATTAACCCTTCATCATCGTCAGTGAATAATCCACCACGAGGATTATCGATTATCCATTGCAATGAATTTTCCGCTTCGTCCAGATCGTTGTCAGACACATGCTGCTGTGCAGCAAACAATGCGCCATATTGCGCATAAATCGATCCGGGTGATCAGTAATTAACTGATTTGATAGCTCAATTATTTCAGCCCGCTCTTCTTCAGTTACTACGACTCCCGGTTCAGTTGCAGCTAGCGCCAGGATTTCTTCATACATGTCAGAAGCAGATTCGGCGGTAGCTGACTGATTGTTTTGCCAAAGTATCCAAGAGGTATAGCCGGTCAACACTGCTACCACAATAAGTACCAGTTGCCTGCCGTTCTCATCCCACCACTTTTTGAGGGCTTCTATAGTCTCTTCTTCTGCCGCGTTTAGGGCCACGACTTACTCCTATTTAATACTCTATTCACATCACTTCTGGCTCGGAATATTGTCATCCAACCCGAGCTAATTGGACCGCAATTTTACAGGTTTGTTCATTTGGAGACACCCTTCTAGTGGCCTTTAAAAGCCTTTAGCTTGTTGAATTTTTGAGAAATTCGGCTACTTTCTGAGGGATTTCGGTAATTTTGTGACTTGCAGTCTCGGCAGAGTCATCGAGACGTCGAATTTTCGCGCTTTCGAGAATGCTTTCTCCATCATCTCGCTCCAGAATCACCGCAATTTTGGCACCGCTGTTAAAAGCACGCTTTAGTTGGCTATTAAATTTGCCTCCTCCACAATGGCTAATAACACCTAGTTGGGGCTGACTTTCGCGAATTGCCTGAGCAAGATCTAATGTTTGTTCGGTTACATTCTGACCTATACAAGTCACATAAACATCGATTGGTTGCATTGCGTCTTGAGGAACTTTCTCCAGGGAATCTAACATTAAAACCAATCGTTCGACTCCAATTTCAAACCCGCACGCAAGAACGTCACGACCACCTAATTGTGCTACCAGCCCGTCGTAGCGACCACCGCCACATACCGCTCCTTGGGCACCGAGCGTATCGGTAGTCCATTCGAAAACACAATTATTGTAGTAATCCAGCCCCCGAACTAACTTCGGATTTTCTCTAAAACCAATATTGGCACTATTCAGTAAGTCTTGTAATTCAGCGTAATGCTGTTTGCTTTCTTCGTTAACAAAGTCTTCGAGTGACGGCACATCAACTAAAGCCGCTTGCACATCAGGATTTTTGCTATCAAGCACGCGCATGGGATTAGTATGGATTCGATTACGAGCGTCATCGTCTAGTTGATCTTCTTTGGTTTGTAAATACTCAGTTAATGCTAGGCCGAAATTCATTCGGTCTACTGCACTTCCTATATTGTTAAGTTCCAATGTTAAGTAATCAGAAAGATCAAGTTCCTGCCAAAGCATTACAGCTACCTGCAATACCTCCACATCGATGTCAGGTCCTGGCATGCCGAATGCTTCAACACCAAATTGATGGAATTGTCGATAGCGACCTTTTTGCGGACGTTCGTGGCGGAACATTGGTCCTTGATACCAGAGACGTTGTTGTTGGTTATAAAGTAGACCATGTTGATCTGCTGCTCGCACACAACCTGCGGTGCCCTCAGGGCGCAAACTAAGATTGTCACCATTGCGATCGTCGAAGCTATACATTTCCTTTTCGACTATGTCGGTTACTTCACCGATCGAGCGCTTGAATAGTTGGGTGTGTTCCAGAACTGGAAAACGAATCTCCTGATAGCCGAATCGTTTCACCACTCGCCGAAAGGTCGACTCAAGGTATTGCCAATTAGAGAATTTTTCGGAAGGATGTCATTCATCCCCCTGATCGCTTGTAGTTTTGCCATTACGCTTTATTGGTTAGCTTGAAGCGATAATATCTTTAGCCGCCACCTGTTTGTCTGCGACCCGCTGCCTAACCATCGACTCCAATTCGTCCACTAGATTCGCATTACTTACTTTATGATCGGGCACTCCATCAAGATAGGCCAAATTGTTAGGACTGGCGCCGGTTAACCCGATCTCTGCGACCTTTGCCTCGCCCGGTCCATTAACTATGCAACCTATTACTGCGACATCAATAGGAGTGGTGATGTCTTCCAGGCGTGATTCCAATTCATTTACTACTGAAATAACGTCGAAGTTTTGCCTCGAACAACTTGGGCAAGCTACCAGGTTCACGCCTTTATGCCTTAAACCAAGACTTTTTAAGATATCGAGCCCAACCTTAACTTCTTCAACAGGATCCGCTGCCAGGGAAATACGAATCGTATCGCCAATACCTTCCATTAATAAGGTGCCGAGACCAACGGAAGATTTAACAGTTCCTGATCTCCGGCCACCTGCTTCAGTTATACCAATATGAAACGGCTGATCAATCTGCGAGGCAAGCCCACGATAGGCCTGCAAGGTCATGAATATTTCAGATGATTTCAAACTTATCTTAAAATCGGGAAAATCTAACTTATCCAGAATATCAATTTGAGTAAGCGCCGATTCAATCATAGCCTCAGCGTTAGGTTCTTTATATTTGCGCAAAAGTGCTTTTCCAAGAGAGCCCGCATTAACCCCAATGCGTATAGGAATCGCTTTGTCTTTTGCTGAATCGATTACTGCTCTAATTCGCTCTTCACTGCCAATATTACCTGGATTAATTCGTAGACAATCGACGCCATAATCAAGAACTTTTAACGCAATACGATAATCGAAGTGAATATCCGCAACCAATGGAACTGAAACCTTACTGCGAATTTGATTAAAAGCTTCTGCCGCATCCATTGTAGGTACCGAAACCCGAACGATATCCACCCCCGCGGTAACAAGGCGGCCGATTTGTTCCGAGGTCGCTTCGATATCAGTGGTCTCAGTATTAGTCATACTCTGGACAGAAATTGGGGCATCACCACCTACAGCGACGTCACCCACCATGATCTGTCTTGTCTTGCGACGCTTTATGAGGGCATTAGATTTCATGAAACTACAATCCTACAGTGAGGCGTGCAGAATTGTCGATTCGGATATCATCTGAAATATCTACTTCAGTGCCATTGAAGGTGAGACTGGTAAAAGGCGCGTCTCCCAGGAGAATACTGAATGGAGCACTGCCAGTAATTTCAAGCACATCGCCAGAACTACGTATATCGCGGTAAATTTGATTCTGCGCTCCATCATTTACTTCGATCCAACTTTCACCTGAGAAAGAAATTCTCAATATATCAGAGCCCACAGCCGTGATTTCAATGACATGATCTAAGGGTTCAGAGGATTCGCTCAAAGCGGTAGAAAAATCTTGTATCTCTTCAACTCCGTCAGATTCTGATGGCCATGTTTCGTTTGTCAAGGTAGATAGAGTGGCAACGAAATCTGCAGTAACTGTTGGATTAGTATCTCCCTCTTGGACCACGTCGTTCAAACTTGTTGATGTTACTCTTTGGATAACTGTTCGCAGTGCTGCCGTATCTGCTTCTATATTAGTTGGTGTAATCAGGGCAGGACCCTGACTAATAGTTGTCGTAAGTACCGCAGGCTCTTCACTTAAAGATTCTTGTTCAACAGCAGAGCTGACTGTCTCAGGTGCGGAAACTGCTGACTCGTCAGCTCCGAAATTATTGTAAGCCCACAGCCCGGCGAATCCGACTACAAAACCAACAATAGATAGAATCACCCAGGGTAGATTTTTATCCCGACGCCGTCGAGCTTGAATAAACGTTTTCTCTTTCTCATTCTCTAATTGTCGGCTTCTGTAAGCCTCATAAAGTCGCAGTAAATCATTGGGATCTAGCTTTAAAAATTCTGCATAACTTTTAACGTACCCCTTGGCAAATACTGCACCTGGCAATTTTTCAAAACTATTGGACTCAATAACTGCAACGTAATGCCTGGTGATATATAGTTTATCTGCAACTTCATTTTTACTGAGATTTTGGCGCTTGCGTTCCTGTCGCAGGGTTTCCCCAACAGATGGCAAAACATTTTCTACCGAATCTTCGGCGAAATCTTCTGTGGGCTGTTCAATTTGCATTACTTGTCCTTTGATAGACCTTTTACTGAGGAGAATCTTGATTAAGATTAGCAAGAATCAAGACAAGATTCGCTCCTGATCAACCTAACGATCTACTTTACTCTATAGTCTGTCGACCATTACGGCCAGATTATCAGCCTCGTCGAAGACTTTTCCTGACTTGTATTGAGCCCGCTTTTTGTGCCGATCACTGCGCAGAGTATGATCATCAACATCGCCAACCAACTGGCCGCAAGCCGCCCCAATATCGTCTGCACGGGTCGTTCTTACAGTTACCGTGTAACCTGCATCTAATAAAATTTGTCGAAAGTTTGTTATGGAAGAACCGCTGGGCCGCTGATAATCACTCAAGGAAAAGGGGTTGAAAGGAATGAGATTAATCTTGCAAGGAAGCGACTTCAGAAGTTTCGCCAAATCTCTCGCATGTTGGCGATGGTTATTTACACCTTTTATTAAAATGTATTCAATTACTGGCAGTCGTTTGTCCGGCAGGCTGGCCATGTAATCTTTTACCGAACGCAGCAATTCAGCAATCGGATATTTTTTATTGATTGGCATTATCTGACTCCGCAGCTCATCGTTAGGCGCATGTAAAGATACCGCTAATGATGCATCAGTGTAGTCTTTCATTTTGTCAATTGCTGGAACTACACCAGAGGTACTAATTGTTACTTTACGTTTTGATAATCCGAATGCGCAATCGTCCATCATAATTTCGACTGCTTCCATGACATTGTTGAAATTTAACAAGGGGTTCCCCCATTCCCATCATAACGACATTACTAACTGGTCGATCCAGTTTGTCCTTATAGCCACCCAGATTTTTGTTTGCCCACCAAAGCTGTCCTACAATTTCCGCAACCGTAAGGTTGCTGTTAAAACCTTGTTTCCCGGTTGCACAAAAACTGCAATCAAGCGAACAGCCTGCCTGAGACGAAACACACAAAGTGCCACGACCAGACTCTGGAATAAAAACCATTTCAACTTTACTGCCTGATTCAACTTCTATGATCCACTTGCAACTTCCATCTCTGGAAGGGAAAGTCTTCAACAATTTTCGGAAGTCGAATTTCGGTTCGCTCTTTAAGAATTTCGCGCAGGGATTTACTGATATCTGTCATAGCGTCGATATCCGTGACGCCACGCTGATGAATCCATTTCATAACCTGATCGGCTCGGAAAGATTTCTCCCCGAGCTCATTAAACAAGGTATTGAGTTTTGCTCTACTCAGTCCAAGCAAATTTTGTTTTTTAGCCGAGAGCATACAAATGGAAACTATCTGGAAATCTCAAGAACAGATTTCATGGTCATTAAAAAAGTAGCTAACTTCTCTTGCTGCCGAAGTTGCTGAGTCGGAGCCATGAACTGCATTGGCATCGATAGATTTAGCAAAATCTGCTCGAATGGTTCCTGTATCAGCTTTCGCCGGATTAGTAGCACCCATAAGTTCACGGTTCAATGTGACGGCGTTTTCACCTTCGAGAACCTGAACCACTACCGGGCCGGAGGTCATGAATGCGATTAAATCGTCGTAAAAGCCTTTGCCCTTATGTTCGGCATAAAATCCACCAGCTGATTCATCGTTCAATTGCAGCATTCTCGCAGCCACGATTTTTAGCCCAGCTTTCTCAAACCGACTATAAATCTCGCCAATTACGTTATTAGCGACCGCGTCCGGTTTAATAATAGAAAGAGTACGTTCGACCGCCATCTTCACTCCCAAATCAGTATCCAAAAAAGAGCGCGCATTATACGTGAGTATCCTGCAATTTTGTACGTTTCAGAATCAATAAAAATAAGGAAAAACCCGGTATTTCAGGGTTTTAAACCACTTCATAGATTACTAGCGGTCTAGTCTGTTGCTTCTTCTATCCAGGCAGCCTGTATAGCTTCCAGAATTTTCTCACCACTGCGATTCGGGTCATCATCGAAATCTTCCAAATCACAGACCCAACCGTGGAGATCGACGAAATTAACATACTGGGGATCAGTATCAGGATACTGATCTGTCAGAGCCATGGCAATATCATAGACATCCGTCCATTTCATAAGACGCCTCCTTAGTGGTCTTCCGATACCATGTTAATAGTGTATTTGGGTATTTCAATGACAAGATCTTCCTCGGTAATTAATGCCTGACAACTTAGTCTTGATTCAGGTTCTAGTCCCCACGCCTTATCCAGATAATCCTCTTCGTTTTCTTCGGCTTCTTCTAAAGAATAAAAACCTTCCCTTACGATAACGTGGCAAGTAGTACAAGCGCAGGATTTTTCACAAGCATGTTCAATATGAACACCATTCGCCAAGGCCGCATTCAATATCGACTCACCGGTGTCTGCGTCAATTTCAGCACCTTTCGGACATATTACTTCATGGGGTAAAAATTTGAGCTTTGGCATAGGCCTTTACTTCTCTTCGATTTCTATTGAACTTCATCAATGGTTTCGCCTTTTAACGCTTTACCAATATGAAGATCCATTCTTCTAGCAGCAAAATCGCTACTTACTCTATTCAATTCTTCCGTTAACTCATGAATTCGAGTACTAGGTCCTGTTTGTATCACAGATTCTATCTGCCTGATTACCACATCTATTCGCGCTGCTTCTCCATCGATTAGGAGTGGCCCATCGACGTCTTTGGCGGAATTAATCGCATCAATTAATTGTCTCGCCTCAATTTGTGCTTCGCGGAGTGCGCGTATCTCCAAGTCGGCCTTTGCATTGTCATGAGAAGCTTGCAACATTTGCTCGATAGCTTCTGCATCAAGGCCGTAGCTTGGTTTGATTTGGATCTCAGCAGTTTTATCTGTGTTAAGCTCCTCTGCCATTACACTTAATAGGCCATCAGCGTCTACTTGAAAAGTAACGCGTATTTTCGCCGCGCCGGCAACCATCGGCGGGATCTCTCGCAATTCAAACCGGCCAAAGAACGACAATCGCTTACCAGTTCCCTCTCACCCTGAACAATATGCAAAGTCATAGCGGTTTGCCCATCTTTAAAGGTAGTGAATTCCTGCGCTTTAGCCACGGGGATGGTTGTGTTACGCGGGATAATTTTTTCCACCAACTCCCCATAGTTTCGATGCCCAGGGACAATGGTGTTACATCTAATAAAAGAAAATCATCAGTTGATTTATTACCGATCAGTACGTCCGCTTGTATTCCCGCACCAATTGCAACTACTTTATCAGGATCAATATCAGTTAATGGTTGTTTCCAAAAAATTCGGCAACAGCAGTCCGCACAGCTGGCATACGAGTAGATCCACCTACCATAACAATATTATCGATCTCGTCGATTTCCATTTTTCCGTCACGAGTACACGACGGCAGGTGAGTATAGTGCGCTTAACTAAATCATCTGTTAGATGGGCGAACTCTTCTGCGCTAATAGTTCCGGACCAATTGAGAAACTCTAATGGGACCTCATCGGAATCACTTAACTGATGTTTGATTGAAGCAGCATAGTTTAGCAATTGGGCGTTTTGTGATGGCTAAGTTGTTCCAGTTTTACTCACCCTTAATCCAGCCTGCAAGCAGATGGTCAAAGTCATCTCCACCCAGAGCAGTATCACCGCAAGTGGATAGAACCTCGAATACACCTCTCTGTAAACTCAATAGGGAAACATCAAAAGTACCCCACCAAGATCAAAACCACCACGTTGCCCTGATCATTCTGTCCAAGCCATAAGCTATCGCTGCAGCAGTGGGTTCATTTAATAATCGTAATACATTCAGCCAATTAACTTTGCAGCATCTTTGGTTTGTTGCCGCTGAGCATCATTAAAATATGCAGGGACAGTGATGACTGCCCCTTCCGGTTTTCCTTTTAAACAAGTTTCTGCCCGATCTACCAGAGTGCGCAGAATATCCGCTGAAATCTGTATCGGATCTTTTACACCTGCTGAGGTGATTATCGCGGGAGCCCCATCCGCTCTAGTCTGGTCAAAATCGTAATTTTGAAACTGCGAAGTCTCCGCAACTTCAGATTGACTTCTTCCAAGTAATCGTTTGACAGAACTAAAAATGTTGTGAGGGCTTTCACTGATCCGAGCCTTGGCCGCCCGCCTACTAACGGGGAACCTAAATTTGAATAATCCACTACGGATGGCAATAAATAGGAACCATCCGCACCGGGCAATACCTCGACACCACTGCCGCAGCTTGCAGTGACAAGGGAATTTGTCGTACCAAGATCGATTCCCACGGCAATTCTATGGGCTGGTGCCGAAGATTTCCCACCTGGTTCTGATATTTGCAGTAGCGCCATGACTTTGTTCTTAGTAATCGAGCCTTTGCTCTTCCCCAGCTTCTATTTCTAGTAAAAGTTTGTGAAGAAATTGCAACTCATGAAATATTTTTTTAGCACATACGTATTCGCCTTGTTCAATTTCACAGGCAAAACCATTCTGTTTAAGCGATAATCTTTCTTTTACGTCTTTCTTAAGTCGATCCAATTCTGGCAATGCGGATTCATCTTTCGGTAGCTCATCCAAAGATTCTCGCAGTTGCATTTGTTCCGTCAGCAAATCCATACCTAAATCATTCTGATTTACGGATTCGGTGTCCATTCCTTGCAGACTTAAAATATAGGCAGCACGTTTAATTGGTGATTTTAAGGTTGAGTACGCTTCGTTTATGTAACTGGTCATTTGCACGGCATGCATTTTTTCTTGTTCCGGCGCTGCAGCGAACTTATCTGGATGGACTTCGGTTTGCATATCTCGGTATTTCGCAGACAAATTATCAACATCTAAATAGAAAGATTCAGGCAGGTCAAACAACTGGAAAAAATTCTGATTAAGTCGCTGCACGATTAGGCGGGTTGCGTTAATGAATTGAGTTAGGAGTGCTTTGGAATTGAGACTAGCGCAACATATCTTAGTCGTTGAGGCTCTTTCCTAGACGCTAAAGCTCTCTCCACAACCACATTCGCCTTTAGCGTTAGGGTTTTTGAACTCAAATCCTTCATTGACGCCTTGTTTTACGAAATCCATTTCAGTGCCATTGATATAAACCAGGCTTTTGGGATCCACTATGATTTTAATACCCCGGTCTTCGAATATTTGGTCACCAACTTCTAGCTTATCAACAAATTCCAAAACATAGGCCATCCCGGAACAACCAGTGGTAGTTACTCCTACTCGGATACCTAATCCATGCCCGCGGGTTTCTAGCTGATCCGCGACATGCATAGCTGCGTTTTTGGTAATGGAAACTGTCATAAATCTAAATACCTGATTACTCGGATCCCTCACTTATCTCTTCACCGCGTTTAGATTTAACGTCTGCAATAGCTGCTCTAATGGCATCCTCTGCTAAAACAGAACAATGAATCTTAACAGGCGGTAAACCTAATTCATTTGCAATGTCTTTGTTCTTAATTTCAGTCGCCTGGTCTAAAGATCGACCTTTAACCCATTCAGTTAGCAGCGAGCTTGAAGCAATAGCCGAGCCACAACCATAAGTTTTAAACTTCGCATCTTCGATAACACCTTTGTCATCAACTTTAATTTGTAATCGCATGACATCACCACAGGCAGGTGCGCCCACCATGCCAGTGCCAACGTTTTTGTCATCATCATCCAACTTGCCAACGTTACGCGGATTTTCGTAGTGATCTAATACTTTATCTGAATAAGCCATGGTTTCCTCATACACCCCAAAGGGTTCGCAGCTATCTTAAAATTAATATCTAATGGGCCGCCCACTGTACCTGATCTAAATCGACCCCATCTTTGTACATGTCCCAGAGAGGAGAAAGTTCGCGTAGTTTGGCTACTGCTTCATGAATCTTCTCTACTGCATAATCAATCTCTTCTTCTGTTGTGAATCGTCCTACGGTAATACGTAAAGAACTATGTGCGAGTTCGTCGTTAAGTCCTAGCGCTCTCAATACATAAGATGGTTCCAGACTTGCCGAAGTACAGGCGGAACCAGATGAAACGGCCAAATCTCTTAAGGCCATCATTAAAGATTCACCTTCCACAAAATTGAAGGAGATATTTAAATTACCTGCAATACGATTACCTATGTCTCCATTAACATAGACCTCTTCTATATCTTTTAATCCATCTAACAAGCGATTACGCAGAGTAAGAACTCTTTCGTGGTCTTGATGCATCTCTTCTTTGGCGATTCTGTAAGCCTCACCCATACCAACAATCTGGTGCGTAGCTAGAGTACCAGAGCGCATACCACGTTCGTGTCCACCGCCGTGTATTTGGGGCTCAATTCGAACTCGTGGCTTGCGACGGACATAAAGCGCGCCAATACCTTTAGGCCCATAAGTTTTATGAGCAGTTAGCGACATTAGATCGACTTGCATATTCTCTAAATCGATGTCTATCTTGCCAGTACTTTGGGCTGCATCAACATGGAAAATTACACCTTTCTTACGGGTAATTTTGCCAATTTCCTCAATATCATTGACGACGCCGATTTCGTTATTTACATGCATTAAGGAAACCAAAATGGTGTCTTCGCGAATAGCGTCTGCAACAGTTTGTGGTGAGATTAGCCCTTTATCGTCTGGGTCAAGGTAGGTGACTTCGCAACCTTCGCGCTCTAGTTGTCGACAGCTATCAAGCACCGCTTTATGTTCGATTTTTGATGTAATGATGTGCTTGCCTTTTTTACTGTAAAAGTGAGCAACACCCTTAATAGCCAGATTATCCGCTTCAGTAGCACCAGAAGTCCAAACGATTTCTCTCGGATCGGCTTTGATTAGATCGGCGATTTGTCGACGCGCAGTTTCTACTGCTTCTTCAGCTTTCCATCCCAGCATGTGAGAGCGACTAGCGGGATTGCCATAATTACCCTCCAGGGTTAAACACTCCATCATTTTATCCGCGACACGCGGATCGACCGGAGTAGTGGATGAATAGTCTAAATAAATCGGGAATTGCATACTTTTCTCCGCCTTTACATCTTTACAGGCTGGTTGCTGGAAGTCGTAATTCTTTATCTCGCAGCTCCTGCATATCAGCCATGAGGAGTTGCTTGCGATCTTGATTTTCAGCGATGCGCTTTACTTCCCTTTTCGCTACTAGGTCAGCAAGACTGATTCCTTCCAGAAAGGTATGAATTTGCTCGCTTAAATCTTCCCAAAGATAGTGGGTTAAACAAATTTCACCACCCTGACAATCGCCAGATCCTCGACACTTTGTTGTGTCAACGGATTCATTTACCGCATCAATAATTTCTGCGATGCAAATTGATTCTGACCTGCGCTCTAATTCATAGCCCCCACCAGGACCGCGCACACTGATTACTAGAGAACTCTTTCTTAACTTGGAAAACAGTTGCTCTAAATAAGAAAGAGAAATCGCTTGCCGCTGTGAAATATCCGCTAGATTGACTGGACCCTCACTCTTATGCAGCGCGAGGTCCAGCATTGCTGTCACCGCATAGCGGCCTTTAGTAGTTAGGCGCATGAAATAGCCTGTATCAAGTCTGATCAGTGTCGTAAATTATCGAATACCTAAGTAAAATAGTCAAGTATTGGGCTTAGAAAAACCAAGCCCTTGCAAGGTATTAAGTCATTATTTTTCAAATAGTTAGCCACGTTCGGAGGCTAAGGTCGATGGCGCCTTACCGAAATCATCATCGATTTCAAAGCTCAAAGATTTGGCAATCAAGGCGATGATAGCCAAATGGTGAGAGGAGTGACTAATAAGCCCCATGATCTCGCGACCAAAGGTACTGGGGATCTCTGCTAATGGGCTTTCATGATGGACCGATTCTCGCACTTCGATACTCTTACCAAGTACCTCATCTAGATTCATTGAGTCGATACTGCGGCTAATAGAAGTGAGCGCGAATGACGCAGCTTCCAGGCTAATCTCGATTGACTTGTCTCGCTCGCGTTGGTCGTAATCAATTACCCCTGATCGTAAGCCAGTAAAGAAACATTGAAAGCGATCGAGAATATGGCGCATGTGCGCGCCGATGGAAGATGTCGCTTCTCCGCAAGAAATATAGGAATCCTGATCCAGCAATTCCAATATCTGTTCACATTGCTTGACGCAATGACGACAACCATCAATTAATTGATCTGCAAGCTGCCCTTTTTCATGACGGGAATCTATTGCCCTAGAATTTTTCATCAAATGACCATTGCCGCCTGCTATGGCACAATGCAGCCCAAGAACTTACTGCACCTTTAATGCGAATATAGCACACCACCTACAGCTCTACTAAGTGAGCGTATCGGCGAGCGCAAACCCCACTTTGCTATACTATATTTAAGACCTCTCAAAACCGCGGGGATATTGAACGCTCCGGGAATTTCTTTTCATTATGACTGCAGCTTGTAGCTTCCCACTAATTAACAGACCAAAACTTATTTTTGATCAATGAAACCTGATCTCCATTGTCATAGCTACTATTCAGATGGTGCGCACTCACCAGATTTTCTTTGTAGACGTGCAATTGAGAATGGAGTTACACACCTAGCTATTACTGATCACGATTGCATTGAGGCTCTGATAAAACCAATGGATGACTGTTATGAAATTCAGATTATTACAGGCGTTGAAATTTCCTGCGAATGGGAAACACAAGAAATACACCTAGTTGGCCTTTGTATTGAGCATGAAAACTCGCAATTAATCAGTTTATTGAAGCAACAACAAAGGGCTCGATATTCCCGCATGCAGGCAATGGACGAATTACTTGTGAAAAATGGCATCAACGGACTGCAAGATTACCTAAATCGACTTCCCTGCAAAGCTTTTACCCGCAGTCATGTTGCCGATTTTCTGCTTAGCAGCGGAAAAGTTAAAAACAAACAGAAAGCCTTTAAGCAATTTTTGGGTAAACGCGGTAAAGCTTATGTGCCATTTCAGTGGCAATCGATGGTGAGAGCAATTAAAACGGTCCAAGCGGCTAGCGGCATCGCAGTAATTGCCCATCCTGGCAGATATCCATTAAGTCGACTGAAACTTGAGTTATTAATTAATCAATTCAAACAAATGGGAGGAGACGCTATCGAAGTTAGTTATGGCTCGGTTCAACCAAAGATGCAAAAAAAGTTAGAAAATCTAGCAGAAAAACATTCTCTATATGTTTCGGTTGGTTCAGATTTTCATAATGTAGAAGCTCATTGGACAGATATCGGAAAATATCCTCAGGTGAGTTCTTCGTCCATAAAAAATGCCATCTGGAATCATCCCAGATGGCATCCTTTATAAAGCTATAATTCTTACTTGCGTTTTAAGCCGGCAACTACATCACGAAAAATATCTATCAAGGTTTCATGTTTGAAATCGGTGAACTCACCCGCATCCATAAACATGCCGTGTTCTCCACAAGCTTCATATTCTAGATGGCTTTGCTTAGGATCATTTAGCTTCACCATTGCATTATCACAACGAGGGCACTTGATATCTCGCACAGTGTTGTAAGTTTTGCCAACTTTAGAATCGCCGCTGTCCACAAATTCAGCCATCCAGTCACCTTTTAACTGCTCTGCTTCACCGTTGTCGAACCATAGCCCCTTGCAGCTATCGCATTTATCTATAATCACCTGACCGTGCAGGGTCTCGATTTTTAATTCTTGCATTTCAAAATTGCACTTAGGACAGTCCATCAATTTCTCCTTAAGTCAGGCCCTTATCTTTTTTTTTTTCGGATCCATTTTTATCGGATTAAGCTTTCGGCAGTCCAGTTTCAGCTACACCCAAGCCGCATACGGCCAGCATTTTATCTAATATTCTGAGCGAAGACCAAGCCAAAATGAAGCCTAACAAGAGTGTGTAGAAAGTTCACATTTGTTAAGCCTTCATTCACATTTCATCCGCTAACATCCCGACAAAATAACCCATTATGAGGATTTCTTACTCGTCAGATTGGAGGTTGATCATGAAACGCTTACCACTATTAGCACTTCTAGCGCTTCTTGGATTTTCTCAATCAATATATGCATTATCTGGTTCGGCTAATGTCAACAGCGCCTGTGCGACCCTGGAATTTATGGCCAAGATGGTCACGTTGAATGCCATGCTGCCCCATAATTTAGATGACATTTATGAATTAGAGGACATGGAATATCAGCTAATGGAAATGAATAGGCTGGTATGCCAACCGGTAATTTTGACCGGTTACACCAGAGGCTACAGCACTTATAACAACGGTTACACTGTTCTCCGGATCTCTATTACGATCCTTGGTATTTTCCTAACGGGCAAATGTTTTTTCTAGCACCCGGTGAAAATACTACTATTTACTATCCAAATGGTCGGGTAATGGCTTATCACTGGATGCATGGCGATCAGGCTATTTTTTGGCCAAATGGCGAATTAGCCACAGAGTACTTTCGAGCATTTGACGTTACTTTGGGACTACCCGGACGGCAATATCATCACCTATGAGGCAGGCTATTCTGGAGGACGTTGGTTCTACCCATTCTCACGCTTAGATGGGGC
>BPDI01000011.1 GCA_019654215.1 Gammaproteobacteria bacterium
GCGCTTCACCGGGGGGCCAATAGAGATTTTACCGGCGGTCCATTTAGCACTGGCACACCTGCCGCTGCTCCTGCTGATTGGACATATCTAGTCGACAGAGACTTGATTGAGTTTCAAACCATGGATCCACCTCGCTCTCGAACAGTTTGGTTGGCAGTAATGAGCGCCGTTTATTCATTGTTAGCGGCTATATGAATTCAGTTCCTGGCGCTATCTGGAAGCAATGGCCCTATTACCTGAAGATGATGATCGCATCATTCTGCGTATCGATGGCAATCTATATGAACAGCGACTAGAAAGGATCATGGAAGGCCTGAGGTGGTCCCGTACTTTCAGAACTTTTCCGTAAGTATTTCGCTGTAGCCGGAGTAACTGGAGATGATTCATTTACCGGAGCAGAAACTGTTACCAATGGCGATACCTGGATGTTCGAGGTGGTTCCCAGATAAGCTTCCTGGCCTAAGATTTTTCGATACTCGGGGATGCCGATTTCGTGTTATTCGTGTCATCATAGGCATATTGTTAAAGGGCAGGCTGCGCCTTAAAGAGTGAGAAATACAATGAAAATAATCATCAGATTATTCGTTCCATTAGTTGGCGCTGGACTACTGGCAAGCTGTGGTGATTCAGAAATGCCTGCGCCCGCACCTGAATTGAGTTTCGAAGAATCATTTCAGATTCAATTAATTGAAGCGCAACCTGGCGATGTAATTGAAGTACCAGCAGGCACCCATAATTTCACTCGAAGTCTATCCCTGACTGTTCCTGGCGTGACAATTCGTGGCGCTGGTATGAATGAATCAATTCTGTCCTTTGCACGTCAGGCTCAAGGTGCCGAAGGACTGCTAGTCACAGCAGATGACTTCGTGATTGAAGACCTTGCAATTGAAGACACTGTCGGTGATGCATTAAAAGTTAATGAAAGTACTAATGTAACTATTCGTCGAGTGCGAACCGAGTGGACTAACGGTCCCGATTCCGAGAACGGCGCATACGGAAAATATCCGGTCCAGTCACGCAATATTTTAATTGATGGTTCCGTTGCAATTGGCGCAGCGATGCAGGCATCTATGTTGGTCATCAACACAAATCTTGTGCGTAACTCTCGTGCTGAATATAACGTTGCGGGATAGAAATTGAAAACTCAACATACGCTGAGTTATGACAACGTGGCAACAAATAATACCGGTGGGTTTTAGTTTTCGATTTACCAAACCTTGAAGTACAGGGTGGTCAAGCCACTCGTGTTTTCAATAATCAGATCTATCGCAACAATACCGAAAACTTTGCACCTGAAGGAGCCATTGTAGGTAATGTACCTCCAGGCACAGGTCTTCTTGTGTTAGCAAACGACAATATCGAAGTTTACGAAAATGAATTCTGGGATAACGGTAATGTAAACATCATGGTTTACAGTTTTACTCTGGGCGGTCGCACTATTAGTGATCCTAATTACGACCCTTATCCAGAACAGATTTTTATTCACGATAATACATACCGCGGCGGCGGTACTGCACCACGACATCGCTTGTTAATGGCCTGGTACGAAGAAGCTCAGGTTAATACGCCTAACATAGTTTGGGGTGGCTTAGTAAGAGAAGGACACTCCGGTGAAAACATCATCTGTCTCGGTTTGGGCGCTGAAGTCTCTTTCCTTAATCTGAAAGGTGGCCACGATCCAAGCGATGTCAGCTATGATCCAGCGCCACATAGCTGCGACTTACCCAGACTCGCACCGGTAGAATTAGATTTCCCTGGGGACGACTAACATTTTAAAGAGCTCTCGAAATCCGGCCACAAGCGACTTATAAAGCTTGCAGGGGGCTCCGCATAAGCCTCCCAATTGAATCCGGCTCATGGAAGTACTGAAAATAGCGCACATCCAGAGATTTCAAGCGCTGCAGCCCTTCTTTAAAGCCTACCTTCAATACGGAATCAATCTTCCTAAGTAAAAAAGGGGAGTTATTGCTCCCCTTTTTTAAAGCAAGCTTATTACTCAAATACGTTTTCCATCGCTCGCGCGATATTCATATAGGCTTCTTTGAAACCAGGAAGAAGATAACCATCAGAGATTAACCGATCTGTTGCTGCCCCGTACTTCTGCAAGTAATCATCATAACTGCGATAGAGACCACCAATTGAATTACGTTGATCTCTGTTAGCAAGCGCATTCACTGTGTCTTTCGCATAAGGAATATAACCGCCTGCCAAACGCGCTAAAGATCTTTCTGCTCCAGTTTCAGGAGCACGCATGTTCCAAGAAGTAAAGGTCGCAAGTGGAACTGCGGTTGCCGGCGGCAAGATGGTGCTATGGCCTAAATCGTTATTGTCTGCGTCAACTGCAGGCACCAATGGGTTGTAAAAATGATCAGATGATGTTGGATGTTCATCGATTATTCTTTCTTCAATCCATCGGCTACCATAGTTGTTGTGACTCGGGCGATAAATCTCAGACGGATGGGAGATTCCATTCAAACGATTCCAGGCAGCGCGATTTATTCTGCCTTCAACGTGAGAAACGACTAAAGAACTATCATCAATGCGAGGATAACGAGAAGCCGGCGGCTCCTTTCCTTCCGCAACCCAATCGTACATCGCCACAACCAATGACATGCCAATCGGATTCCACATGCCAGGATTTGGAGGCAACTGGCCTGACGTTGCCCGTCGCGGAATACCATTGCCGGATCCATGTTGTGAGCCACCAATTGTGTAGAAACGCACCCCGTCAGGTAAAGGCGCATCGCCGTACCTTCGGGATTGGTATGGGGAAAAGATCCAGCTCTAATCCAATACTCGTTGGATGTTTGAATGTGCATAACTTTAGGTTCGGTATTGGTTGCGCTAGCCTTCTTTAGAATTCCATCGGTGACACCAGTAAATGGATCGGTGCTATCACCATAAGTGAACGGAAACAAATCATTGGGAAAAAGATAATTGGAGTGCTGGCCGTTAGTTCTAGTTGGCATAGCGAAGCGATTATTAAACATGCCGTAACCTCCACCAGCGATAAAAGGAACAACTCCATCGAAAACTTGTCGATCTTCAAGGTCGGCATTAAATCCATCATACATATACTGACGCAGTAGACGACCGCTTTGTGAGAAACCATAAGCAACCGTATGTTCTATTTCCGGTAAATCTAATTGATTCAGTTGATCACTGTTTTCACCGCCATAACGAATCAGTGATACCAAATCACGAATGGCCGACATGCCGGCACCAGCAAGCACTGGATTCCTAGCTTGATAAATTAACTCATAGATGTAGCCAGGTTTAAAACCACCATCAATACTGAGAATAATTTCTTTCTGATTGCTGTTTGCAGAATCACTGACATCGAGATTGAATTGCGATCTTTCAATTGGTACGCGCGGATCAGTTAAGTAAAGGCGTTCGCTCAAACTTGCTTTATCAAGTCCCGCATCGGTGGGTTCATAAGCAAGATGACCACCACCGGCAATGTTCACGTCATTCGCTGGCAAACTAACACTCACTTCATAGCGAACGTCACCAGTAATAGGATTACTCACGCTACCAACGATTGGTGCATTCAAACGAAGAATTCCTGGACGCTCGGTTATTTCATTAATCCAACCAGTCAATAAATAGGTGTAACCCAAACCAGTTAATGGATTCTGTAGTGAGTTTTCCGGAGGTGTTGCACCACGACCCGATTATTCACCATGTACAGCAAACCACCATTGGCAACAGAGTCATCCGGCACTACAAGTTTAAAATCTGCCGAATATTCAACGAGGCCATTTTATTTGTAGGCGCAAACCGAATATCAGTAATAGCGGAATTCGATGGGTCGATGGGTCAAGAGTGAAATGCAGGACTCCGGTTAGGACTTTGTAAAAAAAATCCACTGCATTATCGGACAAGGTCCCTCCCAGTAACTTCAATCGGTTACTTCTGCAGGGAAATTGGGCGGCTAATAGCCAGAAAAGGTTTAGGTCGCGGATTGAATTTTGAGAAAAAACATAGGATATTCGCCGTTTATTTTTATATGCCGGAAAAGTATTAGCCTGCCAACTTGTTGTTAAGAAAAAAGGCGATTTCCCCCCTATTTCCCCCTTAGTCAAGGCTTACGTAGCTCTAATTCGCTGTGCCCCCGGAATCCCCGGAGGTTCCCTTGTCTTCTGAGTTATACCGGCATCAAGGCTGTGAGTATGACCCTACTACCAGAACAAGGCGCCACGATGGAAATCCAGTGAGTCGATCGGAAAAAGCATAGCCCGGATTGAAGTAGACAATAATTTTCAATGTTCCATTGTGAACAACGGCGCCAGTGCCAGCACCGCACTGACCTTAGAAGCATCCCAGAGTTTCAATGCTTCAGCGAAACAGCCATAGGCAACGAGGGTATTTACACAACAAAACAGTAGTAATAGTAGCTCGATCCGAGTTAATGCAAACAGAGTAGAAGGAACTACAAATGGCGCTAGCACCAATGCAGAAAATAAATATATAAGAAGGAGAATTTGCGGCGAAGAAAAAGATCCCAACAACTGCTTTTGTAATAATGCATAAATTGTCCAGGCGAAAGCCGAAATCACAACAATAAATACACCAACAGTCTGACTATTTTCGAAACTAGTAAACTCTGCCATACGATCATGGAAGAACAACAATAGCCCTACAATAATAAGCAAGGTTCCTATTTTCTGAATGCCAACAAAAGGTTCCTTATAGAAGATCACACCACCTAAAATAAGAAATAAGGTAGTAAGTTGAATTACCGCTTCACTTGTTTCACCGTTCACATAGTTAAGGGAATCAGCGAAGGTAAAATAGTTAATACATAAACCTGCCGCGGCAAAAAATAAAAACCAGTGAGTACGGCTACTGGCCAACATTAGATTTGGAAGCTCTTTACGCACAAACAACCAACCAAACAAGACAATTGCCGCAACTAAAAAGCGATACCAAACAACTGTCCAGGCATCCATTCCTGACAGCAATTCTTTGAGCGCAACAGGCAACATTCCCCATAGCGCCGCTGTTATAAGAGATAAGAAGAATCCTCGAATGTGATGTTGATTACTTTCGCTCATAAAACAGATAATACTGGCCAAAGCGGGAATGCATGCTAGCACACAGCGTGCTTATTAATTACTAATACTTCGGCGATTTAGAAAATCTAAGAAAGTTTGATGTGTCGAGAAAAACGCGCACTCAGAAATTCCATCTGGTCCGCCAACACATTGTGATTCGATAGATAAAGAAACTCATATTGATTCGGCACAAACGGAATCGCCAGTAACTCCATATTTGATTCTTCTGGGCTCCGATCCGCTTTGCGATTATTACAACGACGACATGAAGTCACTACATTAGTCCATGCATCTCTGCCGCCTCTAGAAAGTGGCAACACATGATCCCTAGACAAATCATAGACGCTGAATTGCCCACCACAATAAAGACAGATGTTTTTATCTCTCCTAAACAGAAATTTGTTTTCCAACGGAGGGTCGAAGTTTTCTTTGTGGACTTTGCCATCGCAGGCAACAATGCTGGGGAGTTTAAGTACGGACTGAACACCCATACGATTGTAACCACCGCGAATCTCCATAACAGTATTACCCAAGGACCAGATGACGAGGTCCTTAACCATGAGCGTCGCAGTCTCTTCTCGGGTAAGCCAGCTTACGGGTATACCAGCTTTATTCAATCGCAGAATCTTGGCATTCATGCACAACAACCTGTGATAGCAATCATTGCTCAAATTCTATACATAAAATTTATCTGCGCAATCAACAAGCCCTGAAACTTACAATTAGTTTCAAAAGAAATATCACTAAAAGTCTTACCAATTTATTACAGGGCGATCAAAAATTAGAAGAAAGATTCTATTTATGCACTGAGACCAGATTCACTTCGCTTTTCTTTGTACTTTGCATAGCCACCACTTGAGTACCAATAACTGCCTTGGGCAAGTACCAATAAGGCGATAAAAAGAGGAATGCTTCCCCAGTCTCTGCCTCCCACTTGAAAATAAAACACTGCGTTATAGTCACGATCTTCCAATGGATGGGATGCAGTTACAACACCAATATAAGTCCCTCGCTCTTCAAAGGCATAACTTGCACGGTAGTAACCACCGGATTCAATCGAAGGCTGTTGATAGTAAACTGTTGCAGCTTCCAGATCATCGATTCCCTGAATATCTTGCCAGTCCGCATATTGGCCTGCGTTATTAATATCTCTGACTATACGAAAATCAATGTTCATTTCATAAAGTAAATCGTGCAAATATTCCATGACAAAAACTGAATTAGTTATATCAGGAATGTCTTCACAAAATTCGTCACTTTGGCTTGTCTCGGGTTGGAACACAGTGAAATGTGCTTGCATAAAGTTAATTGAGATTACGCAAAGGTCTTCTTCAAATGCCACACCCCCGTGACCTACAACGGAATTCGAAACCGATAATGTCATTACACCAATACATAAAAGGCGTAGTTGTGAATTGATAATAATCTTCATTCTTGCTGTTTTAGCTACCAGGGAATGATGTTGCCATCATAATTAAAGAAACGGCCAGCATGATTGTCAGACAAATGATCGATAACACTCATCATGCCTGACACACTTGTTTGAGTATCGATGAGTGCATTAGGTCCACCCATATCGGTCTGGACCCAACCAGGGTGTAAGACCGCTGCAGTAAATCCTTCTGAAGACAAATCGACTGCGATACTTTTTACAATCGCATTGAGCGCTGCCTTGGAGCTGCGATAAACATAAGAGCCGCCACCTTTGTTGTCATCAATCGAACCCATTTTCGAAGTAACATAAAGAAGTTTCTTATCTTGGCCTTTTCTGAGATTGTCGATAATTAATTGAGTTAACAACATTGGAGCAATGGAATTGATTCGCAAAACCGGCAACCAGTTCTGTTCATCCACATTGCCAAATACAGAATCCCGCGGACCATAAACACCTGCATTATTGATAAAGATATCAATTGCCCTGCCTCCAAGTTGAGCTGGAAATGCAGCAAGGGAATCATCACTGGAAACATCGAGGGTTAATAATTGCAGATTATCGTTTTCAGCTTGCAATTGAGTGAGTGCACTAGCACTGGTAACATCTCGACAAGTACCAATAACATTATCTCCTCTCGCTAGATACTGCATGGTGAATTCCAGGCCGATACCGCGATTCGCACCAATGACTAAGACAGTGGTCATAATTACTCCAGAATGGGTCTATATAAGCAGGTCTAAACAAAAAGAAGGCTAATCTACCTGCCAAAGCTTGCTCGCCGTCAAAGCTCCATTCAGCTAAAAAGAGCAACTGGTAATTTTTTGTAGCCTCCACTCGCAATGAGCTACAGTCTTATGAATAATGACCGCCCTTGTTATACTTTTGCGCCGCTATCTAAGAGAAAGACCGCTGAAAACAAAAATTGGACACAAATAAAATGAAAAACAATGCTTTGCTGCTGTTAAGCTTAGCAGTATCTACAGGTGCTTCTGCGCAGCAAGTAGAAGAAATTGTTGTAATCGGAGTAGTACCCCGGGCCCGGGTTTTAGCATAGAAACGAATAAGCTCGCCTACCCGGTTCAAACTGCCACGGCAGAAGACCTTGAGAACGTCGCTGCACTCAGCATCGCAGACTTCCTGCGACAAAGCTTTACCAGCATTTCATTGAATGATGCACAGAACAATCCGCTGCAACCGGATCTACAGTATCGTGGATTTACGGCATCACCTTTGTTGGGTCTCGCCCAGGGCATTGCGGTCTATCAAAACGGAGTACGAATCAATGAGCCACTTGGAGATGCAGTAAACTGGGATTTAATGCCTCAATCAGCTATTCAGGAAATTTCTCTCGGTGGTGGTTCCAATCCACTCTATGGATTGAATAGTCTTGGCGGCTCACTAGCGATAGACATGAAAGATGGCTTTGATTTTGAAGGGGCTAATCTAGAAGTCAGTACTGGTTCCTTTGGACGCCGCACTTCCAATATTCAGTTTGGAGGCAATGATGGACAACTCGCTTACTACCTCAACATCGAACACTTTGATGAAGACGGCTGGCGCGATAATTCCGAGTCAGATGCTCTTAATATTTACGCTAGTATTGGCTGGCGCTCCGATTACACGCAGATCAATTTAAATTATCAGCATGGCGAATCGGAACTTATCGGTAATGGTTCATCTCCAATCGAACTGATCGATCTCGATAGAAAAGCGATCTTTACCGGGCCAGATATTACCGAGAACGACATGAATATGGTCAGCTTCGATTTCTCCCATGAAGTAAGTTCAAGCATAAGTTTTAGCGGCAATATTTTTCATCGCGAAAACGATACTGATTCTTTTAATGGAGACGGTACCGAATTCGGAATTTGTGAATTTGGTGGAATAGATACACTTATAGAAGGAATTGAAGAAGATGACCTGGAAGAGTTAGGTCTCGATGACGACGATATTTGCGAATCTCAGTTTGGCGAAGTTAATGACCTTGAAGACTTCTTAAACATTACTGCCATGAACATGGGTGAAGATGAAGAATTCGAGATTGAAGGTTTCGAAGCTGATGAATTATCAGGGACAGGTATTCTTTCAGATGAAGCAATTAATAATCTGAGTAATCGCAATCAGGAAAGCACCGGTGCCGATTTTCAGTGGACCTATCTTGGCAATTTTTTTGGTTATGAAGGGCAACTTGTTGTGGGTGGCGCATACTTTAATGGCGAATCTAAGTTTAACTCAGTCTTGGAGCTGGCAAAAATCGATCCGCTGACGCGACTGACTACTGGACTAGGTACTGGCACATTTGTAGACGAAGAAGCTACTTCGATTTCTACTCAAACTGAATCCACCAGTTTGTACTTTTCTAACATTCTGGATCTCACAGACTCTGTGGCGTTAACACTTTCTGCTCGGGGCAACATTACCGAAGTAGATTTGCGCGACAGATCTGGAGAAAGGCCGGAACTAAACGGTAGCCACCGCTTTACACGTATTAATCCAGCCATTGGTTTAACCTGGCGGTACAATGAAAATCTGAATCTTTACGGTTCTTACTCCGAATCTTCCCGTGCACCAACACCTATAGAACTAGCCTGCAACGAAGGAGTGTTTGATTTGGCGGTGCAATTCGCAATCGAAGACGGTGAAGATCCAGATGATGTAAATCTCGAATGTCGACTACCCAATGCCTTTCTTGCAGATCCACCATTGGATGACGTAGTGGCGAAGAGTTTTGAAATCGGCAGTCGTGGTTACATCAATGCCATGCGTTACGCTGCAGGCTTTTTTAACACTGCGAATCATGACGACATTCTTTTTCAAACTACCGGTAGATCTACTGGTTTATTTGCTAACGTAGATAAAACCCGTCGAAGTGGTTTTGAAGGATCTTTAAGTGGTCAGGTTCAGAACTTCGATTGGATGGTCGCCTATACCCATGTTCAGGCTACCTTTGAAGATAGCTTTAATGTCTTAAGCCCAAATCATGACTTCGCTGATGATGAAGACGAAATTCTGGTTCGTAGTGGTGACAATATTCCTGGTATTCCTGAAAACCAGTTTAAGGTTTTAGCAAACTACCAGCCTATCGATGGACTAAATCTCGGAATCGATATTGCCAGCTATAGCGACCAGCACCTTCGGGGTGATGAATCCAATCAGCTGGATGAGATTGACGGGTACACTGTAGTAAATCTGAGAGCTCGGTATCGGATTACTGACAACCTCGAAGTATTCGCGAAGTACACAACCTTTTTGACGAAGAGTTTGAAACATTCGGCTTGTTAGGGAAGAACCGGGAGAAGTGGAAGTTCCAATTATTGAGGACTTGGAAGTACCAATATTCCTCGGTGCGGCACCACCTAGAGCGGCCTTTGTCGGCTTTCGTTATAGATTTTAAAACCGAAAGGAATTCCTTTGGAGTTAGCAAAGCAGCTAGAATATCTCGGCACTGAAACAGCATTCGCTGTTTCTGGTGCGGCCGCAGCCTGGGCGCGAAAGGCAATAAGGTTTATCCCTTTCACCTAGGGGATATCAATCTACCGACTCCGGCCAATATCGTCGAAGCGATGCAGAAAGCCATTGCTAAAGGCTATACAGGCTATTGTCCGGGCCCCCGGTATTCCGAGCTACGGGATACTATCGCCAGAGATACAGGAGCAAGACGCGGTTTAAGTTACAGCGCCGAAAACATAGCAATACAACCCGGTGGAAAACCAGTAATCAACAAATTTATCGCAACGGTAATGAATCCGGGCGATGAAGTACTCTATCCCAATCCAGGATTCCCAATTTATGAGTCCCAGATAGAGTATCAAGGTGGTATCGCAGTACCCTACGGGTTTCATTGAAACCGATACTGGTTTAGTCTCGATATGGACGCAATGAGAGGCGCTATTACGCCTAAAACGCGCGCACTTATTTATAACAACTTCCAAAATCCGAATAGTGCCGAATCTTCTTCAGAAGAAATGGAAGAACTGGCGGAGCTATGCATCAAGAATGATTTATGGGTACTCAGTGACGAGGCCTACTTCGAAATTCAATACAGTGGAACACCGAAATCAATAGTAAGCCTTCCGGGCATGCAGGAACGATCGATTATTCTGTACACCTGCTCAAAACGCTTTGCCATGACTGGCTGGAGACTTGGAGCAGCCATAGGGCCGAAACAAGCAATGGATGCCTTTAGTAAATTCAATACCAACATCGAATCTTGCACAGCGCACTTTATCCAACGCAGCATGATCGATGTTATTGGCGGTGATACTTCTGGTCCCGATGCAATTCTAGATGAATTACGTAAACGAAGAGATGCGACAGTGGAAGGCCTCAATGCCATTGACGGTATTTCTATTAATACACCAAACAGCACATTTTATTTGTTCCCTAATGTCACCAAAATCATGGAACGCAAAAGATTAACTGATGTAAATCAGTTAATGACAGAAGCCCTAACGGAAACGGGCGTTTCATTTTGCACCAGAAAACACTTTGGTCGAATGCTAGAAAACGAAACTAATCAGTATCTGCGCTTTGCTTATTCTGGAATTAGTGTTGAAGACATTAATGAAGGAATGGCTAAGTTAAAACAGTATTTCGAAAGCGCTTAGCCTTTTAGTAATTTTCCCACTCTGTGATAAGAATTCTTGCAAGGAGCGCAATATCAGCTCCTGAGGGATCAACTATGAGTGCCTCACCCTGTTCAATGTATGGAAAGAGATCAGGAAAAATCGCCATAATATTGCCGGAATGACTGACAAATAGTCTGTTACCCGATTCCGGTCGAATATTAAGCTCCGATCTTAATCTGCTCACAATTGCTTCTGGCATTTCGCTTGTTTCTTGCAAGAGAAACTCACGCAGAATTACATTAGTAAATCCAGCAAGCCTTGCTGTTTCGCGAGTACGAAAAGTAGGACTGCTTTCAATAGAGGACAGTGGAATGTTTAAACGGCGTATCGACTCCCCAAAATTTGCAGCATCGCGTTTGCCCTGCGCATTAAGTTGCCGTTCCAAACGATCGTTTCCTTCATCGGCTGTTGCTTTTGTAGGAAGTTCTTCGGGAGCTATGGCATGGCGCATGAAGATTATATATCCACCTTCTTGCAAGGCCACAATTACTTGTTCTATTGATAGATCCTGACTGGAGACAGAGTTACTGCCAACACTTAAAGTCAGCGCACAAAGAAGTAGTTTGAATAATCTCACCATACTTCAGCTATGATCCTTTAAAGTTTGCTTTACGCTTTTCTAAGAATGCAGTTCTTCCTTCTTTATAATCATCACTGAGGAAACAGTCATTAACCAGTTTATCGATATACTCAGGACTCTGCTGTCCTGGATCTCTGACTAATTCTGCAACTGTTGCTTTAACTGCCTTGATCGTTAATGGCGCATTGGCAGCAATTTTATGCACATAATCGTTTATGGTACTTTCCCATTCTTCGTAGCTGACAACGAAGTTTATCAGGCCTATTCGTAAAGCTTCTTCAGTGTTGAGAAAGCGTGCGGTGAACAAGATATCTTTGGCATGGGACGGTCCAACGATTGATTCCAAAATTTTTATTGCTTCGAAGCCATAACCCAATCCCAATCGCGCCGCAGGAATACCAAACACAGAATTGTCAGTGGCAATACGAATATCAGCATTGAGGGCAATTGCCAAACCGCCTCCGACACAAAATCCCTGAATCATTGCGATTACCGGCTTTGGGAAGCTTGAGAGTGTTTTATGAGCATCGTCGAACGCCGCCTCATAGATTTCACGGTCTTCCTGGCTTGAACGCTTTTCTTCAAACTCGGAAATATCAGCTCCAGAGACGAAAGCTTTATCGCCCGCGCCTTTAAGTACGATCACTCTCAGTGAATCGACTTCGCTCATCTGCCGCAGTATTTCAGCAAGCCCCTGCCACATATCTAGAGACATCGCATTGTGGCGATCCGGCGCATTAAAAGTAATCCATCCGATTCCATTTTCGATAGTTGCTAACATTTTTTTTGTTGGCGAATTGATATACATGTTCATCCTAAACTTCGTTTAGTGTTTTACTTGATAGTGCCGTAAGCTTTTAGTTCCGCAATTTTTTCTTCGCTGTAATTTAGTTCACGCAAGATTTCTGTCGAATGCTGGCCAAGTTCTGGACCAGGCTTTTCAAACTGAGCACCCTGTTCGAAGTTCGACATATTAATTGGCGACCTGAGTAATTCAAAATCTCCAAGCTCAGTGTGGTTTGCTGTTTTTGTCATATTGAGAAAACTAACTTGTTCATCACTAAACGCTTCACCGATTGTGTTAATCGGCCCACAAGGAATTCCCACCGAATTCATTTTCTCCGTTAACTCACTGGTCGTTAGCTGCAATGTAATATTATTCACCTCTTGCCATATTGCTTCTCGGTGATCTAGTCTACGTTCTACAGTTTTGTAGTTCTCATTGTTAGCCAATGCTTCCGCATTAGTAACTTCACAAAACGCATTCCACATCTTATCCGTACTTGCAGCCAAGTTAACTAAGCCGTCATTGGTGTGAAACACTCCCATGGGTGACAGAGTTGGATGGTTGTTACCCTCCTGTCCTGCTACTTCTCCGTTCATAGTATAACGAGCAGCCTGAAAATCGAGTTTGCACAACATGGCTTCCAATAAAGAAGTATGTACCCACTGCCCTTGGCCGGTTTGCTCGCGATGCAATAGAGCAAGCAATATACCTTGACCGAGAAACATGCCAGCGGAAGTATCGCTTACAGCAATGCCAGCTCGCATCGGGCCCCGCTCAGGTTCCCCAGTAATAGACATGAGTCCACTCATGCCTTGAATAACTTGATCCACTGCAGGCCGTTTTGCATAAGGACCTTCCTGACCAAAGCCAGATATGCTTCCATAAATAATAGAAGGATTAACTTTCTTTACTGAGTCATAATCCACACCTAACCGATATTTTACATCCACCCGAAAATTTTCCATTACCACATCGGCGTTTTTAACCAGGTCCATAAAAACTGCTTTGCCTTCTTCAGTTTTTAAGTTAAGACAGAGGCTGCGTTTGTTCCGATGCAAGTTTTGTGAGTCAGCGCCGTGACGACTGCCAGCAATATCGCCTTCGACTGGTGCTTCGATTCGAATTACGGTTGCTCCCCAATCAGCCAACAGTCGAACAGCAGTAGGGCCAGCTCGCGCTATGGTTAAGTCGAGAACGGTATATGGGGAAAGTGGAAGAGATTGTTGGCCCATATTGAATAGTTATTGCGATAGCCGTGCGTCAGCTTCCTGCCTGCGTGCGCCAGCGAGAATACCCGACAAAGAATAGTTTCCTTCGTGACACGCTGATTCATAGAGTCTTTCGTTTACCGGCATGCTTACTAATGTCATTTGCGCAGTAATAGTTTGAGTATAAATTTCCGGATCAGTAATTTGATACTCAAAAAATATTTCGGATTCTGAAACCCGCGTGTATTGTTCGACGATTTCCAAAGCCCTACTTGAAGGTATACGGGAAGTGGATTGGTCGGGTTTAAACGATTTTGTGTGAACTACTAAAGTGTTTCCTTCCCATTGGCCAACGGAGTCGCCATAAAATTTTGGAAAGGACGGTTCATGATGTTGTTTGTTAAGCCGAACTATTCGAGCAACAACATGATACTCACCGAAAATCAAAACATAGTCTTCGTTTTGTACTATCTGCATATTGCGCCAGGGACCATCAATAGATAGTGGATCGATTAACGGCAGTTGCCCCGGATTGCCAAGACAACGTTCATTAGCGGGACGAATCTCGGGTCCATCAAATTGTTCGAATCCTGCATTGGTGCGTTTTGTAAAAATATCCAATGGTGGATTATCTTTGAAGGGGAGTCTGCCGTTTTCCGGCTCAACAATAAGAGACGTTAAGTATTCGCCTTTTACGGGAATATATCTCGTAATAAACCGCGCAAAATTCACATCGGCTACCTGAGTAATAGTACCACCCACCGCGGGCGCTGGTCGATTCGGGTCTAGAGGCTGTTGTGCAGCTGTTGCGCCTATCAACGCAGCTTGCTCCAACTCAGCTGCTTCTTCCGGCGTATAAGTACGTTTCATACCCAGAGCAACCGGGCGCTGAAGTGGTGTACGGGTTTGATCTGTCCATAATCCTTGCAGATCAGGATGACCGTATTCGGTTAGTGGAACTTGATAACTAGACTCCACTTGAGCTTGTCCCACTGCAATAACTGGGATAGCAACAAAAATAGTAATTAGTGAAGAAAAGAGGATTCGCCTTACCATGAGCATTTTTTTGTTGTTATGGAACTGTGCTTTATATGAATCAACAGTATTATACTGCCCAGAACATAGCAAATGATTACGGTGGTGCTTATGAGTATTAAAAATCTCTTTGCAAACATTCTTCGTTTCCTACTGGTAGTTCTTTCAATTTCGTTTTTACCGATAGGTCATGCTCAGAATATAAATCCTGATGAACCCTGGAATTGGCCAGAGGAATATGTGCTAAGCCAAGTAAACCAGGTTCGTGCCGGCCGTGATCTAACTCCCGAATCCTGGCCTGGAGGAGCAAGAGTGGCAGTTCTACTTTCATACGATGTAGATAACGAAACCACTCAAGGATTGCGCAACGGTGAAATCAACATTGGCTCCTTATCTCAGGGCGAATATGGTTCGCGCGTTGCATTACCGCGTATCGTCCGCTTAATGGACGAAGAAAATATTCCAGCTTCATTTTTCTTTCCTGCATGGAGTTTAAAAATTGTACCGGAACAAGCGGAACTTATATTAGCTTCAGGAATTCATGAAATCGCTGTGCATGGTTGGATTCATGAACTCAACACCGCGCTCGATAGTGAAACAGAAGAAAGATTGCTGCGTTTATCTATGGAAACAATAGAAGAAATATCCGGTGTTAAGCCCGTAGGATTCAGAGCACCATCCTGGAATCATAGTCCAAATACATTAAGCATAGTACGAGAGTTAGGGTTTCTTTATGAGAGTTCATTAATGGCAGATGATCGGCCTTATGAATTACTTCAGGATGGTGAGCCTACTGGCTTGGTTGAATTACCAGTGGAATGGATTTTGGATGATGCTCCGTTGTTTAACCCTTTAGGTGCGCGTTACATGAATCCCCGCGATGTCATGCAAGTATGGATTGATGAATTTGAGGTTGCCTGGGAAGAAGGCACAATGTTCTTACTAACTATGCATCCACATGTAATAGGCCATCGATCCCGCATGGTCGCGTTGGAAGGTTTAATCGATCACATCAAAGCAAGAGGCAATGTCTGGTTCGGAACACATGAAGAGGCAGCCAGGTGGGTGCGCCAGCAGGCTGGTATTGACTAGCAATCAACTAAGCAGGAGCAATAGTTCTGATTCCGGTGGAAAATCAATTTTATGGGGATCATTCGGGCCACCTTGCCGGTCTACGTAGACATATTTGGATAATTTCAACACGATTGTAAAATGATTACTGTAAATTGAACTCGATTGTGAGATCGTGGTTAGGTTTTTAAGAAATAAGAAGAAAAGGCAAGATTATGGAATTGTTTATCGGGGAAGTACTAGGGACGTTTCTATTGATAACGCTTGGTGTTGGCGTCTGCTGTAACGTGGCTCTTAAAGATACTGGAGGATTCGACAGCGGCTATCTGGTAATCACCTGGGGCTGGGGCATTGCGGTTTTTGTAGGAGTGTTTGTTACCGGTGATATTAGTGGCGCTCATATCAATCCAGCCGTAACCATCGGATTAGCAACTGCAGGTAATTTCGATTGGGGCTTAGTGCCTATGTATATTGCAGGGCAGTTTATTGGCGCGTTCCTTGCTGCATGTTGCGTCTGGTTTCAATACCGTGATCACTTCGATATCACAGAAGATCAAGGTGCGAAGTTAGGTGTGTTCTGCACAGCTCCTGCTATTCCCAATACACTTAGCAACGTTTATTCCGAAATTCTTGGCACATTCGTTTTAGTACTTGGAGTGCTCTATATCGCGGAACCAGAAGTTGGCCTGGGCGCTGTATCTGCGCTTCCAGTTGCCTTGCTGGTATTCGGTATCGGGATGTCCTTAGGTGGTCCAACTGGCTATGCAATCAATCCTGCCCGTGATCTGGCACCTCGAATCGCCCATGCTGTGCTCCCCATTAAAGGTAAAGGAGACAGTAATTGGGGCTATGCTTGGATTCCAGTTGTTGGGCCAATCCTAGGATCTATTCTCGCTGCGGTGGTTTATCGACTATTAGAGACTTTATTTTGAGCTCAAACGATAAACGAGAAATCTGGTGTACTCTCTCCGATCTGTTTTTAGATACTGACATTTCTGTAAGCTTAGAACGCATAAGTGATGTCTGCGCAAAATCAGATTTTTCTATCGATGAAATAACTGACATGCTTTACAGCGAAGTTGCGCCTGTTTGCATGCCGAATTTGCTAACTGTCGTCGGAGAATGGACTGGTTTCGACGAAGAGCAGTTAGTGAAAAAAATCATCAATTACTTAAACACTCAGCAATCCGCGATGAAAAAGTTGTTTAAACCAAAATGGGGATTGATAGCGAGGCTCTATATAGGGAAAGATTGGCTGAAAGTCGTTAAATTAATAGAAGAAAAAAGGAGCTCGTCTACTGATTCGCTTGCAAAAACCTAACTGCCCTGTCGGGAAAATCAGTAAACAGTCCGTCCACGTCTGCTTCGAAATAATGTAATCGAAGCAGATCTTCAAAATCTTCGGCGTAGCTAGGAACCTGGCCAGCGTCCATACGATAGGTGTAAGGATGGACCTGTAATCCGGCCGCATGAGCTCTGTCAACTAACGGACTAATTTCTAAATTGCCACGAGACGATGAACGGCTGATTACTAATCCTTTTTCAGGACCGATGCCATCGGCAAATTCCGCAAGAGTATTCATGCCGTCAGCTTCAAACATCCAAAGGATAGGAAGATTCACTGCCGATTAACTGAATCAAATTAATATCTATTCCGGCTGCCGGCAAAATGTCGTTTTTGATAACTTCCAGTTCCGCGAAACTAAATGTTTGCACAAAGACTTTGTCTTGTTTGCTCGCATAGCCGTATTGCTTTAAAGGTTAACCACGGCAGTACTAATATCTTTGCCTTCGTTACGATGAAACTCTGGTTTTTTTTATCTCAGGATAGATTCCAATATCTTTTCCTGTAGATTTATTCATTCCTTGTATTAGTTGAATTTCTTCTTCCAGAGTTGGTACACGGAAAAAGGAAGATCCCATTGGAAATCTATTCGAATAACCTTGTACTTTTTCTCCATTCTCTATTCGGAAACCTTCGCTGGCTTTAAGTCCGCGAATTTCTTCCAGAGTGAAATCAATTGCGTAAAAGCGGCCATCGTTTCGTGCTCGATTGGGGTACTGCTCATCCACGTCAGTAGTTCGATCAAGAGTAATATCATGCAAAACGATTAAATGATCATCCTTAGTCATAACCACATCCTGCTCGATGTAATGTGCGCCCATACCGTAGGCCATAGCTTTTGCTTCAAGGGTATGTTCTGGGAAATAGCCGCTGGCTCCACGATGGGCGATTACAATTTTGTCTGCCAGGGATTGAGTTGAAGACATCACTAGGGCAGTAACAAGACTAAAAAGTAAGGGGTTTTCGCATGGGATCACCATCATCTTATTAAGCACGGACACTAACAAGTATTGATGATAATCAGTTTACAGAGCGGGATCGAAATAAACTAGCTCTTAGCTACCAAATCTATAACGTAGCTTAATAGCAAAAGAATCCACAATGCGATCATTCCAGGCTTGCTCAAACAAATCCTGAAAAGTGAAAAAACTGTTTCCGGGAAGGTTGGAGCCACGAGTATAAACAATGAAGAGATCAGATAGGGGCGCTATTTCCCAGCGATAGCGAGCCTGAAAGGTTAACCGACTAATAACAAAGTCATCTCGTTCGTTGTCTGGGTTAGTCACTGGACGCAGGCGTTGAAGTTTCTCAGGATCAACTTGCCAGAAACGATCTTCAAATGCTTTTAAGGAATTCCACTGCATGCTTATTCGAAATTGTTGCTTTGAAGAAATAAAATAATTCGATTCCAACCTAGGCGCCCACTGATGGGCCTCGAAACTCGTGTAACTACCTCCCCCTTGATGAACCAGCAGGGCTTCCGTGTCGGTATAGCTCAGCCCTAGGTCGAATGAAAACCGGTCATTTGGGCGCCAAATTATACCTGCTCCGCTTGTAATTACTTTGGGGCCTAAGTCTTCTTGGCTAGCCTCCAAGTTTAAAGACCAAGCAAGGTTATTTGCCGGATCAGAGCTAAAGTTAGAACGCAAGTTAAAACGTTCTGGAATACGAAAATCTCCCGTCCCTCTGCCAAGCCTATCGTCCACCCTCGGTGGAAGATAAAGGAACATTAAATCAAAACTGTCATTGTTAAGATAATTCCAGGCCCTTCCAATTGATTGACCGACCTGCACCGGCCGCCCATCAGTATTATATTGGTTAATTGAGGATATCGTGGTTGTTCTAGATGTGATACCTGGCACATCAGATTCGGTGAGCACAAAATTATAATCCAAATTCATCTGCGAATTCCGTGCTAGAAAACCAACATCGTTCATATCAAATTCGTCATCGATATAAGTAGCCCTAACAATATGCTGCACTCCTTGGGTAGGGGTATAGCTGATATCACCCAAAAAGCCTGATCCGGTTACACCATTAACATCGCTGTGCATAAACTGGCCATCTATAACCCAACGCTGATCGGCTGAAAAATAGTGGGCGTCAATAGCATTGACCGTTGAGTTAATATCAGGGTGAGAAACATCTGTACCCATCCACCCGATAGATCGCCTACCACCACTACTCGTGTCTTCATACAAGAGTCGACCAATTGTGAAATCTCGTCCCGTAGCCTGAAGATTCGCGCGAGTACCATCTGATAGAACACCCCGTATCTCAGAATCATCTTCCGAAGCAACCAAAGCGCCGTATCTCAAATTCCCGTTTTGACCGGTAAATTTAGCTGCTCCCAATAACTCTGTCGGTTGACTCAAATCTGTAGGCTTAACCACCATACCAGCAGGAACCTGATATCTCGCGGCACCGCCTATACGCCTTGTATTTAGCATAGTCATTGGGCCACTAGGACCACTAAAATTTTGTGCTATCGATCGGGGGCTAGTATTGAAGACATCTTGACCTTCCAGAAAGAAAGTCCTTTTTTCTGGAAAGAAAGTCTCGAAAGCTGTTAAGTTCACGACTACATCATCAGACTCAACCGTCCCAAAATCTGGATTCAAGGTACCAGATAACAGTGTGTTAGTAGTTGGCCGCCAATATATATCCGTACCAATTTTATTATCAGTGTCATGCCCAACCCCGTCAAAGTCTGTTGAAACAAAGGGATAAATTGTTAGCTGCCTACGTGGCTCAATTTCATTCAATTCATATTTTTGAAAACCACTTAAGAAAACATTCTCTGTACGGGGTAACGGTGGCGTACTCCAAAGTTCGCCTCGCTCCATCACATTGCGTATGAAAACCATGCCTATCCTACGCGTACTTTCACTTGTGGAAGGGGCATCATTGACCAGGGGACGAAAAATTCTGCACTCCAACCTTCCTCGATAATTTGTGTACGGCCGTCCCAAGCACCATCCCACTGTAAATTCAATTGGCGCTCGGGGAGCATAGACATATCGGTCATGCTGTCACCAAGGCCAATACGCACACCGTAACCATAGCGCCCATCTCCAGAGGCATCGATTACCACTCCTATTCCATCATTCACGGGCAAAAGAGGGGAATCATCTCGGTTTGTAATCCGGGGAATAAGAGATTCTGCAGGTTGGTGATTTACAATACCAAAGTAAATTCCTTGTGTGTGTAAAAGAAACGGATATCCGTCTTGTAGGGTGCGTCTTCGAGTGTGTCCGGATCGATAATTTTCATGTTATCTATGATAGGAAGACTCTGCCAAACCGCTTCGTCAATGAAGCCATCGAGCAAAATATTTACGTTACTTTCGTCAAGTTGAGTTATCTGCGGTAGTGAAATTTGAGCTTGGCTATTTATAGATAAGAGCTGCAAGCAAACTAACGGCATGAGTTTGAATATTTTATGCAGCAGGACTTCATGAATACTTTTAATCACTGGAAAATTTCGCTTCGCAATATACCGGAATCTGATTAGCCTTTCTTTAGAGGAAACAATTAATTGCATTTAACTGAGCCGGGCTCATGTGTTTAAAAGTGGGGAAATGTGCTCGCCCGCCATGATTCGTCATTATTCTCCATCACTTCGCCATATTCCTGGGCCCCAAAGATTCCAGTTTATTGCGATTAAATAGGTGCTACCGAATATCAATTGGACGCTATCGGTGAAGTGGAATAAGAAATCCCAACACGTACTTTTTGTTGAAGATGAAGAGGGTTATAACTGGGCCACAGCAAGAAATAGCGTAAACCGAAAATTAGTTTACGTTTCCATTCTATTTGTGGTTGCGGCGATTTTTTTTAGTGCAGTGCGCTAAGCATGCAGTTTTGTTAATGTGACTTTTAACGTGCTTTAAGTGTGACTTCAAATTGAAAATTTCATTCCTTCTCGCAGTACATCGATGATCACGGAATCTCCCGGAGCAGACTCTCGTAACAGATTGGAATAGGTCTGCATGTCAGTCACTGATTCGTCATTATAGTTGAGTAAGATATCGCCTGCTTGCAGTCCAACTTCCTCTGCAGCGCTATCGGGAGTGACACCAGAAATTCGAACACCTTCCCCTGAATAGGCAAAGTCAGGAACCGTTCCTAAGCTTGCTGAACGCTCACCTTGTTGTCTAGCAACTTCGACTTGCTCAGTTCCTTCCAGGTTAACTCTTAGAGGATCAGTTCTGTCGCCAAGATAAACAACTGCTTCCTCGAGCCATAAGGAAATTTCTGACATGCCTGCAGCATCGAGTTTGTCCACAGTATCGGTTGGTTGGTGATAATCCAGATGGGTTCCCGCGAACAAGTGAATAGCAGGAATTCCTGCATTTAGGAAACTTACATGATCACTACTCGCGATGGTTTCTGCTGGGAACTCAGAGGTAACTCCGATGGTGAAACCGATACCTTGAGCCATAAACGGCCATTCGTAAGCAGACTCCGTTCCAAACACTTGTAAGGTGCGACCTTCTAAGCGACCGACTGAATCCAAGTTAATCATTGCGAATAAATCTTCAGTTTCGAATGGCCCAGGTGGGTTTTGTATGAAGTACTCAGAACCGAGCAAACCGCTTTCTTCACCACTAAAAGCGGCAAAGATAATAGGCCGTTGTGGCGTAAAAGCCCTGGCAACTTTCGCGGCCACCTCGATCATAACGCTAACACCTGAGGCATTATCGTCAGCCCAGCATGTAATTCTCCGTCACTATTGATGCCGAGATGATCGTAATGGGCCCAATGACAATCGGTTTTGCACTCACATCTCGGTTCACACCGGGAATAATGCCAACCACGTTAGCCAACTCTAAATTTCTGAAGCCCGGTCCCGCATCGCGCCAACGGTGAATATAAGTGCCATTAATCGGTTGCAAGCCAGCAATTCTAAATTGTTCGGCAATATATAGAGCTGCTCTATCGATTCCCTTTCCGCCTAATCCGCGACCTTCCATTTCGATGCTGGTGAGTTGGTTAACATGCCTTAGTAATTGTTCAGGTAAGTACTTAGGGGGGAGAGTCGTTAATAATTCCACTGAGGGCAGATTATCCCACTGCAGTTCAGCGACTAAGTTAGGCTTCTTCCATTGCATCGGAGAATTGGGACTGGTCCATACACCACGCACATCGATAGTTGGTTCACTGCCGGTAAAACTTAAATTGGAATAACGACCGTAGTGGGGAAGCTTTTCAATCATGCCCGGCATGGCCACCATGTCTTCCACATGAATCCAGCCTACTGCGAGTTCCGGGTTTGCAGCATGTCGGCCAATTACTACGGTGCTGCGATTCGCGTACTCCAGTTCATTTGGGACCGATCTGAATACCGTTAGGGGTGTTGCTTACACTATAGAGCTCAGTGGAGGAAACAACCTGCTCCATAAATGGATTGTCTTTACCTAATATCCAAACGGAGCGATCTTGCGGAATTGATTCAATCTGGTCGGCATAAAGTATTTCACTCTCAGCACCCTACCGAATGTTTCTGCCATTAGAGCCCAATGCTGTCGGTCTGCATTTGGAAAACGAATGCTATTTGTGCCGCCCCAAATAGCTCGCCTACGGTAGGCGGCGTTTCTTCTCGGTCCAATTGACGGAACACATCGAAGTAAGGATCTACCAGTACTCCCTGTAATCTCTCATAGTCTTCGGCAAAGAAAGCATCCAGTTTCTGAGATAGATTAATATCGAAGACTTGCGGCTCGGCCTCGCCTTCATAATAGAGAGCAACTGGCACCTTTAACAAATAGGGATCACCAAATTGAGTCTGGGCAAACATTATGCGGGCACGATTACCAGTCGCCTCTTCCACCGAAAGGGATAATTGTGGCGCTCCGATTCGATTCACCCACTGCTGAAAAAATTTTGATAAATCGACCCCGCTTAATTCTGTATAGAGCCTTTCTATATCTGAATAAGAAGCTCGTTGATATTTGTAATCAGAATAAAGTTTTCTTAAGCCCTCCAGAAAAAGTTCATCACCTAATTCGAGTCGCAACATATGCCATAGCATGAGGGTCTTGCCATACCAACTGCCTGGGTGGCAGCAGAATTGCGGGAAGTAAATCTTGCCAAGGGGAAGTCTGTTTCTTCAGCAACATAGTTTTTATAGCGTGACAACATATCTTTTCGATATTGGCTGCCGCTGCCACTCATTTCTCGGAATAAGTGATCTGCTAAGTAGGCAGTAAGGCCCTCACTCCAATTTCCAGATTCGTAATCTGGATAGACTCCATTGCCCCACCAGTTATGGAGAATTTCATGGGGATAGGAAGATTCCAGAATAAATGGGAAACGAATGACCTGCTCGCCAAGCAAAGTAAATGAAGGCATACCGTAGCCGGTTTCCCAGAAATTTTCGACTAAGGCGAACTTACTATATGGATAGTCACCTAGCAGCGGCTCATAAAGTTTCAAATACCTTTCCGTGGCATCCATGTACTTAGTGGCGAGATTAGAATCTGGCGTGCGCAGATATGCCAGCACCTCTACATCGTCCGCCTGTACCGAATACTCGGTAAAACTCGCAGCTATTAAGTAGATCTCTTCCATGGGATCGGCACTACTCCAACCGCTGTCACCAAACCGATCCCCCTGACTCACTGCCTTCCAGGTCGACGCTGTGTCGGCGAATTGCACTTCCATGTCAAAGGTCACTAACTGGCCACCAAAGATTGGAAACCAGGCGCTGCCATAATTTAGATAGACGCCTTGTTCACCAATAATCCCAGAAGTCTCAGAAAAACTCTGGGCGTATTCTGGGCTGGACTGTTCAGCGAGGTCATAAATAGAACCACTATAAATAAGCAATGCCTGGCCATTTTTGTTTGCAGGCAGACTTAAGGAATATTCGTTGGTTCCCGCTGCTAGGCCACCCGTGGCATTAATACCAACTTTTGTGTCCGGCGCATTGCCAGTTAGCTGCTGTAAGGTTCCAGAGTTATTGGAAATAGACAGGTTACTGTTAAGTTCAAAGTCTACCGATGTGGAGTGGAATTCTTCAGGAAAGCTAATACTTCCTCAACAGTAATCGCACGATTCATTGGATCCAGGAAAATTTTAAGGCTATGGTGAATCGGTT
Source organism: Gammaproteobacteria bacterium (assembly GCA_019654215.1). Taxonomy (GTDB): domain Bacteria; phylum Pseudomonadota; class Gammaproteobacteria; order Pseudomonadales; family Pseudohongiellaceae; genus UBA9145. The sequence continues at coordinate 24,251 of BPDI01000011.1, forward strand.
GTTCTGGTTCCCGAAGCTCTGCAACCTCCCCTGGTGGCTGCCCAAGAGCACTGCCAGACAGAATCACATAAAGAAAAAAGATTGTGGCAAAGCGCTTCATGATGGTTGTGCTCGCTAAAGCTATTCGAAGCCCAATAACTCTAGGGCGCGCTGATGGTTCCAATTAGCCATGTGAATTTGAGAAGTGCCGTCAGGAGTTCGAGTAGTACTCCAGGCGAGGCTATTACCGTCCGGTGAAAACACAGGAAGTATGTCAGTTCCTTCGGTGTTGGTTACTCTAATAGGGGGATTCGCACCTGCTGGATCCACCATAAACAACTCGAAGTTGGAATGACCGAGTATATTGCTGGAATAGATAATGTAATCGCCACTCGGATGAAAATAGGGTCCCCATGCCACCATGGCATCAGCGGTTAGCTGACGTTGATTACTACCATCTATATCCATAGTCCAAATTTCAGCGCTCATACCATCAGGATTAAACCGACGCCATACGACCTGGCTATTGTCTGGGCTGAAAAAGGGTCCGCCATCATAACCTGGTGAATGAGTAAGCTGTTTAACATTGGACCCATCAGAATCCATTATGTAGAGGTCCATGAAGTAAGCGGAGTCTTCGTCAAACAGTTTTTGTTCTGCCTGGGTCAGTGTGCGGTTGTAAGCAATACGATTCGAAGCAAACAATATCTTCGAACCATCGGTGGAATAAGATCCTTCAGCATCATATCCATCGCTGTTTGTCAGATTAACGATGGCTGCGCCATCAGCGTTAGCTTCATAGATTTCATAATGACGATCGTAGTCCCAGCCATAAGGCCTATCGATTCCACTTTCTCGTATACGAATTTCTTCTGCTTGCTTTTCTAATGCGTCTGGATCTTCATGGGTCGAAGAAAACATGACTCTATCTAAAGTTGGATGCACCCAAGAACAAGTAGTCAACCCAGTGCCTGGAGAAACTCGATGAGTATCACCTGTATCTAGATCTCGCAGAAAGATCTGATAGAAAGGATTGTCTCCTGGCACTTCACTTTGAAAAATAAACAGTTCGCCATCTGCTGAAAAATAACCTTCGCCAGAACGCAGGCTGTCAGTGATTAACTGATATGTACCTGTCAATAACTCCGCTTCGTACTCAGTGTTATACATCTCAGGGCCAGTTGGCTCAACGTAACCGCTGGCTCCTGCAACTCCTTTCCGCTATTGCTGCCCCTGTGGCCCCGGCGGCACCATCTGGTTGCGCCAAACTGGCTACATGAACAAACAGTAATAAAAATACACCAATCGAAACTAGGCTATTGTGTATAAAAGATCTCATCGCTCATACCCGCTGCTAACTAGCAGTTAATTAGTCAAATTTAAAATTCTGTTGTTGTGGAAATACGCCAAAAAGGCCACCAGTGTGCACAAAAACCACATTGCTTGCCCTTGGTAGCCGGCCTTCTGCACCTTTCTGAATTTCATTTACCATGCCATGAAACGCTTTACCTGTATAGACTGGGTCCAAGAATAGGCCTTCGATTCTGGCAAGTTCGGCGATTGTTTTAAAGACCTCCTTATCAGCGGTGCCATAACCCGGTCCGACATAGCCCTCAATGGTGCAAATATCTAGATCGTCTTCATTCAACTCCATATTGTAACTTTGCTTCCAGAAAGCGACATCTTCCCTGATTTTATTATCAAAGTATTCCGCATCATCACAGACGTTAAATGCCACAACCTGACCTGGCAGATCGAAAAGTTTTGAGCCAACAACCAGACCACCTTGCGTCCCACCGGAACCGGTCGCGGGAACAATATAGTCTGGTGAAATACCGTTTGTTTCGAAATCATTTTTTAATTCTTCGCTCGCGGCAATATATCCCCACAGCCCAATCTCATCGGTGGCACCAATGGGAATGAAATGGGCCTTTGAACCCTGCTGATGATATTGCTGCTGCAACTCATGTGCCAGCTCGACATGTTTACCCCATTCCCGCTGCGGCAGGAATGAGATTTCTGCGCCCACCAAGTAATCCATTAAGAGATTGCCATCGGGGTGCTCTGGTTTTTCTCCCCTTAAAATCAGATGCACTTTTATGCCAAGCCGCGCTCCGAGAATTGCAGTGGCACGACAGTGGTTAGATTGCACACCTCCACAAGTTATTAAGACATCGCAACCTTCGTCCAAAGCATGGGCAATAGTGAATTCCAGTTTACGAATTTTATTGCCGGACACTTCCATGCCTGTGAGCTCATCGTGCTTGACCCATATTTTAACGTCGAAATTCGGTATGGTGAATCTCTCTAATGGTGTTAATGGAGTCGGGAGATTGGCTAAGTTGAGTCGATTTGGATATTTCATATTTACAATGTAAAAAAAGAAGAGGGAGTATAAACTCCCTCTTCTTTTCTAAAAATCCAGAGTGGGTGAGGAATAATACCTATTCACTCTTTTTCATTGCGTCGTATGCCATCACGCCGCTCTCTTCTTCCGTTGCCAGAGGGCGTAGCGCCTCGCTGTAAAGAAAAAGATTAGTGAGCACTGCCCGCAAATGGATCGATGCATTAAGGTTATCGATGACTTCAGATCCAATTTTTTTCTGTTTCAACATAAAGGAAAGTGCTGCACTTGCCTTTACACAATCATCAGCAATCAGTCGTTCAAAATCTTCTTCACTATTAGCGAAAGCCTCTGAGAGGAAATTCATCGCTGAGGCCATGCCATCAATAGTGGGCCTTGCATGAGGGCCGGGACCATCGGTCTCATCGGAAGGAGGTCTGCCTTGTGCCGCGTAGGCCAGCAAGAACTCGTAACCCGACTCGATGGTCTCGATACTTTCTTCGATATCCATATTTTACCGCTTCCGAAAAGTTATCTTATCCGTTCAGTCTGCTTCCTTCGGCGACCACTTCGCAGGGTCATGGTTTGCAGCTAGTTCGTCTTCTGACATCCAGCCAGAAATCATTGAGCGAGTATAGAAAATCTTCTCTGGTCGTAATGCGAAATAAATATGGGTTGCTGCCAACGCCACCAGCGCTAGAGTTGATAAGCCATGCAACAAAAACACTAGTCCAAGCTGATCTTCCGGCATGCTGTTAGTTCGTTCCCAGAAAGGCGAATCGATTTGCATGAACATTAGAACGCCAGTTACGATAACTGCTAATACCACCACTGTTACTGCCCAATGCATACCCTTTTGCTCGAAGTAATACTTTCCAGGCTTACGAGCAGAGTCGAATGGCTCGGCAAAATCCTTCGGCATTAACAACATCGACTTAAAGTCTTGCCAGAACGAAGCACGAACAATGTGTGCGATCACCAGGAATGTAAGAATCAGGCCACTGATCCAGTGAATATCTAGCCAAGCTATTCGTAGCCCAATTATCGGTGCTACACCAGTGAAAATTAGCACCAGAATACTTGCCGCCATTAACCAGTGAAACCACCGATCAATTGATTCGTGTCTAACAATGCGACGACCTTCACCTGTTGGTCTTTCTAAATTTTTCTTAGCCAAAGCTGCCATTACGATTGCATGAGCAATCAACAAAATAACAATGGCCATGAAAACCACATAGAGTAAATCCCAAGAAACACCCAGGATTACTTCTTCACCCCAGACATCTCTTTTAAAGCGGACTATTTCTCCCACTGTACTCCCCTCTTATTCTAATTAGTTTTTCTCAGCTAACGGAGAAGATCCGAGGCTTAGCCCCGGATCGCTCTTTTAACCAGATTTTGCATTAAAGGCACTTTGAAGTTGTTGTAATTCAAAGGACGTGCCCCTGCGGTCGCCATATCAGCTACTGCATTTGCTGTGCTGTCAGAACGTGATCGACCACGAATCGCGGCTTCGACGTCTTGCAAACGCCTTGGCACACATTCAACAGCGCCGCAAACGATGCGCGCGTCTTCAATGTTTTCACCAGAAGTTCTGAATGCAGCCGCAACGTTTACGAGAGCAAAATCCCACACGTTCCGATCAGCAACTTTCTCAAAGTAGAACTCGGCATTAGCCCAGGTGTTTGGAATTCTTACTGCAGTTAGAATTTCACCTTCATTCAGTACAGTCATGTTCAAGATGTCACGATCTGGACCAACGAAGAAATCCTGTGCAGGGATTTCACGCTGACCGCTCGTGCTTGAAATAACCATAGTGGCGTCTAATGCAACTAATGCTGGCGCAGTATCAGAAGGAGTCACCGCGACACATCGGCTTGCACCGAATAGTGCATGTTCACGATTCAGCCCTTCAGGAGAGTCTGCATAGCAAATGTTGCCGCCTGCGCGATAGCAGTCCAAACCACGACGGTAGTACCAGCAGCGAGTATCCTGAATCAGGTTACCGCCTAAAGTACCAACATTGCGAATTTGGGGGCTGGCTACGATACCAGCAGCTTCTGCTAACAAACCGAAGCGGGATTGGATCAATGGATCTCTGGCGATATCGGTCAATGTTGTGACCGCACCAATCTCGATTCCATCGACAGTTTCGGTGATGCCTTTCCAGGCATCAATCTGAGTCAGCTCGATCATGGCGGAAGGATTCTTATTGCGGTCTTTCAACCAACCGTAAGTATCCTGACCACCACCAAGTAGCCAACCTTCGTTACCCAATCTGGATGCCAAGTCCAGAGCTGTTGCTTCATCAGCTGGCTGATAAAGCTCAATATCAGGCATTACGTCATGTGATGTGGCTACCATATCAACCTCGGTAATTGTTCTGAGCAAGAGGTACGGATTCTTCCGACGTTCCTGCTATGTGGTTAAGGATCATGTCTGTAGTAATTGGGGAAGCACCGAAAATGTGCCCATCCAATGCATCTGTAATCGCCGCCGTAAGAGCAGCAGATACGGAGCCTTGTGATGGCTCACCAATACCGCGTGCACCGACTGGATTTTCCGGATCTGGTAGATCCACCCAACCAGTATCAATCTTCAATGGACAATCGAGATAAGTTGGAACCTTACTCTGCCAGTAACCAGTGCTTGCTGGGATACCATTTTGAGGATCGTATAAGTGACGCTCTAATGCAGAGAGTCCGATACCCCAAACCGCCCCACCAACTAACTGGTTATCCATTCCTTTCGGGTGCATGATGGTTCCAGCTTCACCGATACTGATCATGTCGTGAATTTCGATCTTGCCGGTTTCCTTATCCAGCTCAATCTCACAACAAGTAACAGTGAATCCGGGAGGATTACCTTCGTGGCGCGGGTCATGGAAGATTCCCATGAAACCAGTTCCAGCTAATCGATCCGCTGCAATCTGTGTCCATTCGGCGAGTTCTTCCGGGAGCTCAGCTTCACCAGTATATTTACCGCCCAATTCGAGGCCTCGAGCCGCAACTTCTCCGAAGGTCATGCCAGCAGAATCATCTGCAATCTGATGCACGCGCTCATTGGAAATATCGTAATCCTCTGGCGCTCCGCCAAGATCGTTTGCTGCGATCTCTTTCATCTTCGTTAACATGTCTTGTGCTGCACCGTAGAAGGTACGAGTGTTAGTAAAGATTGAGTTACTACCGTCTTGAGGCGAAGTAATTGGAAGATGTAGGTCAGTGCGACCAGTAATAATGTCCACTCGGTCCCAAGGCATCTTAAGTACTTCAGCTGCAGCCCGTGAAACAGCAGCATAAGAATATGTACCTAAGTTACCGACACCGTTGTGAACTTTAAGACGGCCATCTGGACCCATCATCACTATTCCATCCATGCCAGAACGACCTGCATTGTGATAACCCTGGCCAATACCAAGACCTACCACTTTGCTGCCGTTTTGCTGACGACGACGTGATTGACGTTCATCCCATCCAAATTGTTCCCGGCCATTTCCAACGCTTCCGGCATGTAAGCAGAAGTGAATGGAATACGCTGTGGACCACCAACATCACCAGTCATTGGAGTATTGATTTTGCGAATATCAAACCGGCTTACGCCTAACTCATCAGCTGCAACGTCCATGATTGGAGAAATGATTGGAGCAATTTGGTTCTGGCCTGGACCACGTTGTGCACCGCGGTGAGCAGTGTTAGTTCCGATTGCAGTACCGCGGAAACGAACTGCATCAGTTTGGTAAAGCACGCTAATACAATCAGCTGCTGAGAAAGCATCAGCACCTCCACCTTTACCTCCATTATCGGAAACTATCCAAAGGTCGCAGGCTGCCATGACACCGTCGGGCTTAAAGCCAACCTTGATCCAACCGGTTAGACCTTGACGTGCACCACCGATCGTGAATTCTTCTTCTCGGGTAGCACGCATCATTACAGGTCGATTAATTTTTTGTGAAAGCTTAGCTGGTACCGCATAAACCGGAACCGATCCAGCTCGAGCTCGCTGCCCGAATCCACCACCCGTTGCCTCATTAATGAAAACCAAATCCGCTTTTGGTACACCAATGATGCCGGCAATACCGTCAGCGAACGCAGTCAAACTTTGAGAACCGCCATGAAGATAAAGCTTCCCATTTTCCCAATAGGCCAATGCAGAACGCGGCTCCATAGACATGTGTGGATAACCGGCGTTGGTAAAAGTGCCTTCGTAAACATAAGTTGATTCTGCAAATGCAGCTTCCAGATCTCCGTACTCAACAGTTTGCTGTGGTTCAGCAGTTGGTTCATTACCAGCACGGAAGCTAGCTACCTGATCTGCTGTCCACTTTTCAGTAGCAAAACCCTGACGGAATACGAAAGTGTTAGTGTCACCCGGGTAGGCATTGCCACCGCCCTCGGCAAGACTATCCAATGGATCTAATACGAAAGGCAGTCTTTCAAAAGTAACTGAGATTGCAGCAATTGCAGTCTCGGCTGTCTTTTCATCCACTGCAGCCAGAGCAAGAATAGGCTCACCAACCAGAGTAGGTTCATTGGTGAGAATTTTTAGACCAGTGCTTTGTGGTTCACCGTCAGGATAAACATCATCCGCGGTGAGTATGCCGAACACCCCGTCCATCGCCAATGCTTCAGAAGCATCGATGTCTAGTACACGTGCATGGGGAATTGGGCTTGTTAGTAATCTTGCATAGACCATCCCTTCGCGGGTGTAGTCTTCTGCATACTTAATACGACCAGTGACCTTACCTGGCACATCTGGTGGAGTAAAATCTTTTCCAATATGCATATATGCCATGATAGTTATCCTATTAGTTCGACTGCACGCATCACGCCGTCGAGGTAAGAGTCATAAGATCCGCAACGACAAATGTTGCCAGCTAAGGCATGTCGCGCTTCATCTCTGGTTGGGTTTGCATTTTCACGAAGCAATCCTACCGCAGACATAATTTGTCCTGGTGTGCAATAACCGCACTGTGGAGCAAGTTCTTCCACGAATGCTTGTTGCACCGGATGCAGATCTCCGTTCGCACTTTCAAGACCTTCAACAGTCTCGATGCGATCGTTTTTGAAAGAATGAGTCAGTACTGAACATGCGTAGGTAGGAACATCGTTCACTAAGACGGTACACGCACCGCACTCACCGCGGTTACATCCGAGTTTGGTTCCAGTTAAGCCAAGCTTATAACGTAGCGTCGATGCCAAAGTTTCCTGAGGCTCAACATCAACATTACGGACCTGGCCGTTTACATTGATTCGAACTAAACGCTCAACAAATCCGGAGGGTCTTTCCTGGCCAGTTGCGGAATACCACGCAGCAGTGGTAGTCGCAGCTGCACCAGAGGCAATTACCCCCTTGATGAAGCGTCGTCGGGTTAGTTTTGGGTTCACGGGTTAGTCGCCTCCTTGAGTAGGCTTTTAAAAAATCTATAACTGTTTGTTGGAGAACATTAATTCTTGTTATTGGTCTTGCTATATGTCGTAAACTTCTGCAAATCTAAATGAGAATTGTTTGCAACAAATCACAAATATTTACAGCACATACAGTAGGTTAGAGTAAATCACCTCCAGTACAGAATCAAGCAAGCCACCTCGGGCAATAGCTCGTATTTTGGCTGTTTCAGCACGGTCACAAGTACGTAATTGCAAGGTATTTTTTTGTCCAAATTGCCGTGTGTTTTCCTACACCGAATAAGGTTTCTCTCTAAGAATTTTTCACTAAATGTATTCAAAGAAAATTTTTAAAAATGAATTCTTGAGGACAAAATTGGCTAAATTTTGAACAAAAAATCACCTCGAAGTCGAACTTGAACATGACAAGTAATTTTCAGTTTTTACTACGCAATAATATTCACAAGCGAATAAAAATCAGACACTTAGGTCACCAAAGAATCTGTGGAAACCCCCGTAAACCTTGACATATTCTGTCGTAATGCTATTTTGAGCGGCCCTCTCCAATGAGCTCAGCTAAGCCCAAAAAATGGATTGGGAAACGAGTAATTCGCCAAGTCCTATCAGGCAAAATTCAGCAGCGTTACGCCGACAGACCCAAGAGGCAATGCCATCGATGGGATGGGAAATAACGGAAAAAATCCGTGATTTCGGCTAACGAGCCAAGAACAACTGGATAGCGAATCGAATAAGAGACCTTTTGATTGATGAACGACATGAAAAAATTGCCGTTGAAGTTCGGTTTTCCTGAAAAGACCGGACTTTATGATCCCGCAATGGAAAAAGACTCCTGTGGAGTCGGTTTTGTCGCGAACATAAAAGGTCAGCCCAGCCATCAGATCATGCTGGATGCATATCACATCAACTCCCGCATGGATCATCGTGGTGGTTGTGGTTTTGAAGCTAACACCGGTGACGGCGCCGGAATCTTAATGGCGCTACCACACAGCTTCTTCCAAAAAATTGCCAAAGAAAACTTCTTTACTGACATCAAACCGGGTCACTACGCAGTGGGCAATATCTTTCTGCCGCAGATAGAAGATGAAAGACAACGTTGTCAGGAAGCTATCAATCAGATTATTACGGAAGAAGGTCAGCAATTAGTCGGATGGCGCGAAGTCCCAATCGATGCAGAAGGGGCTGACGTTGGCCCGGCCTCAAAAATGGCCCAGCCATATATTAGTCAGTTGTTCATAGCTGCTGAAAATGGGCTTGATCATGATCAATTCGAGCGGGTGAATTATGTCATTCGCAAACGCTTCACTCACTTGTTACGCAATGACGAATTGCTAACCGAAAGAAAGCAAGTTTATGCCTGCAGCCTTTCAACTAAAGTTATTGTTTATAAAGGTATGCTTACTCCGGGTCAGTTATTTCCTTTTTATAAGGATCTAACTGATCCTGTGTTTGAAACTCATTTGGCTATGGTGCATTCCAGATTCAGCACTAACACTTTTCCATCCTGGGACCGCGCTCAACCAAATCGATTCATGAGTCACAACGGCGAAATAAATACTCTGCGTGGCAACGTGAATTCGATGGCAGCGCGTCAGGGTAAAGTTGCTACGGATGTGTTTGGCGAAAAACTCAATGAGATATTTCCTGTTATCGATGATGACTTATCCGACTCCGGCAGCTTCGATGCAGTATTAGAATTTCTGCTCTTGTCTGGTCGTTCTTTAGCAGAAGCAACCATGATGATGATTCCTGAAGCCTGGCAGTCTGATAAAAATATGGCGCAGGAGAAAAAAGATTTTTACGAATACCATTCAGCGCTTATGGAGCCTTGGGATGGCCCCGCATCTATCGTGTTTTCCGATGGTCAATATATCGGAGCTGTGCTCGACCGAAACGGATTGCGTCCTTCACGCTATTACATCACCCATGATGACAAATGCATCATGGCTTCAGAAGTTGGTGTACTGCAGGTTGATCCAGCTAATGTAAAAACCAAAGGTCGTTTACAGCCAGGTAAAATGTTCCTACTTGATTTCGATCAGGGACGATTGATTCCAGATGAAGAAGTTAAACAAATAATTTGCAAAAAGCGTCCTTATGGCGAATGGCTGGCACAGCACAAAGTTTCTTTGGCTGATATTGCATCCAGTAACGCGGCACACTCTTTAGACTCAGAAGATACACTGCATCGCATGAAAGCCTTCGGCTATACCACCGAGACAATGCAGTTCATGTTGATTCCTTTAGTTACGGAAGCTCGGGATCCTTTGGGTTCAATGGGCAATGATTCTGCACTGGCTTGTTTGTCTGATAAGCCGCGCATGATATATGACTATTTCAAACAGCTGTTCGCCCAGGTAACCAACCCTGCTATCGATTCAATCCGAGAAGAAGTGGTAATGAGTTTGCGTTGCTTCCTCGGCCCAGAAGGGAACTTACTAGAATCAAAGCCAGAACAAGCATATCGTTTGAGCATTGACCACCCGATACTTTCAAATCAGCAACTCACTGATATTAAGCACATGGATTACAAAGGAATGCGATCCCAAGTGATCGACATTATCTATGATGCTGGTGAAGAAAACGCTTATCAAAATGCTATCGAAAGAATTTGCGAAGAGGCCACTGCTGCAATTAAAGATGGTTTCTCATTCATTATTCTTTCCGATCGAAATATCTCCAAGACACATATTCCACTAAGTGTCCTAATAGCTTGTGGTGCAGTCCATCACCACCTTGTGAAAAATGAACAACGTACACAAATCGGTATCGTTCTAGAAACCGGCGAGGCAAGAGAAGTGCATCATCATTGTTTGCTTACAGGATACGGCGCAGATGCAATTAATCCTTATCTAGCTTTTGAAGCTTTGTGGCAAGCAAACCAAGAAGGATTATTAGGAGATAAATATCTAGATGAAGTTTCGCTGGTAACTGGTTATAAAAAAGGTATTGCCAAAGGCATGCTTAAAGTAATGGCCAAGATGGGTATCTCTACATTGCAATCCTACAAGGGCGCGCAAATTTTTGAAGCGGTAGGACTCGCGAATGAAATCATCGACAAGTGTTTTGTTGGAACTGCCAGTCGAGTTCAAGGCGTTAACTTCGATGTGTTAATTGAAGAATCCCATCGCCGGCATGCCATGGGTTACCCAGCAAAAGAAAGTGATCTGATTCCTGTGCTTAACAACCCTGGTGATTTTCATTGGCGCACCGGTGGTGATACCCACATGTGGAACCCCAACACGATATTTAATTTGCAGGTGGCTGCGCGCAACAACAGCGTTGAGGCATATGAAGCATTTGCCCAACACGCTAATGAAGAAGCGACGCGCCGATGCGCTTTCCGTGGACTCCTGAAATTCCGCACTGATGTAAACGAATCTATTTCTATCGATGAAGTCGAACCAGCGAGTGAAATCGTCAAACGCTTCGCAACCGGTGCGATGAGTTTTGGTTCCATCTCTGAGGAGAGCCATGAATCATTAGCGATTGCTATGAACCGTCTCGGTGGTAAATCAAATACCGGGGAAGGCGGTGAAGATCCCGCGCGATTTAATCCAATGTCTAATGGTGATTCCAAACGCTCAGCTATTAAGCAGGTTGCTTCTGGTCGCTTTGGCGTTACTGCCTGGTATCTAACCAATGCGGACGAATTACAAATTAAGATTGCCCAAGGAGCGAAGCCAGGAGAAGGCGGCGAGCTTCCCGGCCGTAAAGTCGACGAACAAATTGCACGAATAAGACACTCAACTCCTGGTGTTGGACTGATTAGTCCGCCGCCACACCATGACATTTATTCCATCGAAGACATCGCACAGCTGATTCACGATTTAAAGAACGCGAATCGTGATGCGCGCATTAGTGTCAAACTGGTTTCAGAAATTGGTGTAGGCACGATTGCGGCCGGTGTAACAAAAGCAAAAACTGACCACCTGGTAATCGCAGGACATGATGGCGGTACTGGCGCTTCTCCACTGACCTCCATCAAGCATGCTGGATTACCGTGGGAACTCGGCATTGCTGAAACTCACCAGACCTTGGTAATGAACAATTTACGTTCGCGAGTCGTCTTGCAAACAGATGGTCAGCTGAAAACTGGAAGAGACATAGCTGTAGCGGCATTGTTAGGTGCAGAAGAATACGGTTTTGCAACCGCGCCATTGATTACTATCGGCTGCATTATGATGCGAAAGTGTCATATGAATACTTGCCCAGTTGGTATTGCTACCCAGGATCCTGAGCTACGTAAGAAATTCAAAGGCCGGCCGGAACATGTAGTGAATTACCTATTTATGGTGGCAGAAGAACTTCGGGGAATCATGGCACAGCTAGGTGTGCGTAAAGTGAATGAATTGATTGGCCGGGTTGATTTACTTGATACGGACGAAGCAATCGAACACTGGAAGGCAAGTGGTTTGGATTTATCTGCAATCCTGGAACCGGCAAAAGTAGTTTTCGAAAATACCGGTGTCTATTGTAATCAACCTCAGGATCATGGTTTAGACAAGGCATTGGATAACGAACTCATCCGCCTTTCTCAACCCGCTTTGGAATCAGGAGAAAAAGTTTCTTTCGAACATGAAATCATCAATACTAATCGCGTAGTCGGCACTATGCTCTCCAATGAAGTTGCCAAACATTGGAAAGAAGAAATGCTGCCTGATGACACGATTATCATTAAGTTTACCGGCTCGGCGGGACAGTCATTCGGCGCCTGGTTAGCGAAAGGTATAACACTAACGGTTGAAGGCGATGCTAACGACTACGTCGGTAAGGGATTATCTGGCGGCAAGATCATTATCTACCCTCCGAAGGAGAGCACTTTTAAGGCTGAAGAAAATATTATTGCCGGCAATGTGATCCTTTACGGAGCCACTGGTGGCGAAGCCTATATTCGCGGTATCGCGGCGGAACGTTTTGCAGTGCGCAATAGCGGTGCCAGCGCAGTTATTGAAGGTATTGGTGATCACGGCTGCGAATACATGACAGGTGGTTGTGTTGTCGTATTAGGTAAGACCGGAAGAAACTTCGGCGCTGGTATGAGTGGTGGTATTGCCTTTGTTTGGGATCCAGACAAGACCTTTGTCAAGCAATGCAACATGGAAACCTTTGGGTTGGAATCTGTTTCAAACACAAACGACATATTGCAATTAAAGTCTCTGATTCAAAATCACTTAGATTACACAGAGTCACCAGTTGCGAAGAAAATTTTAGAAAATTGGGAAGCTTCTCTTGTGCAGTTTGTAAAAGTCATGCCGACTGACTATAAACGTGTGCTTGAAGAACGAGCAGCTGCTTAGTGGATTGACCATCATAAAAATTTTAAAGAGTAAAACGTAGGACTATAGATGGGCAAGCCCACTGGATTTAAAGAATTTAAACGTAAGACTGAACCCTATCGCGACGCGATGGAACGCTTAGTCGACTACAAAGAAATCTACACTGATCATCACGAAGAACATCTTGCTACTCAAGGTGCCCGCTGCATGGATTGCGGCGTACCGTTTTGTCAATCTGCCGATGGCTGCCCCGTCTATAACTTAATTCCTGAATGGAATGACCTGGTTTACAACAAGCGTTGGAAGGAAGCTCTGGATCGCTTGCATAAAACCAATAACTTTCCTGAGTTTACCGGTCGCGTCTGTCCTGCTCCTTGTGAAGGGGCCTGTGTCTTAGGTATTCACGAACCCGCAGTGACAATTAAGAATATTGAATGTGCCATTGCCGACAAAGGCTTCGAAGAAGGTTGGGTAGTAGCAAATCCACCCCACTTTCGCTCTGGTAAGACCATAGCAATTGTTGGTTCTGGTCCCGCCGGCTTAGCAGCTGCAGCACAGCTCAATCATTCCGGACATGAAGTCATCGTTTATGAAAGGGACGATCGCGTCGGCGGGCTTTTGATGTACGGCATTCCCAACATGAAACTTGATAAGACAATAGTAGATCGCCGAGTAAACATACTGAAGGAAGAAGGAATCAACTTTGAGTCAATACCGACATTGGTGGCGGTAGTAAAAACGGAATCGCTATCGAACAACTCATAAATGATTTTGATGCAGTCTTGTTAGCAACCGGTGCAACCACACCCAGAGATTTACAAATTCCCGGACGCGAAGGTGACGGCGTGCACTTCGCCATGGAATATCTTTTAAAGAACACCAAGAGTCTTTTGGATTCGAATCTGGAAGATCGTAACTACATCTCTGCTAAGGATCGCAAAGTGATTGTTATCGGTGGTGGTGATACCGGCACTGACTGCATTGGAACTTCGCTGCGCCATGGCTGTAAATCACTAGTCAATTTCGAAATTATGTCCAAGCCACCAGAAGATAGAGCGGACAATAATCCGTGGCCAACATGGCCGGCTATATTCCGTGTTGATTATGGCCACGAAGAAGCTACGGCTCGTGATGGACAAGACCCTCGAGTATATTCAATTTCGGGCAAAGAATTTATAAGGGACGAATCAGGAAAACTTTTAGGCATAAACACAATTGAAGTGGATGCGGAGTTTCAAGCTATAGAGGGTACTGAGAAATTCTGGGATGCAGATTTGATATTGTTGTCCATGGGTTTTCTTGGCCCAGAGCACTACATCAGTGAACCATTAGATTTGGAACTAGATAAGCGTTCCAACTACAAAGCTGATTACGGCAAGTTTCTAACTTCACATGAAAAAGTTTTTGCTGCTGGCGATTGCCGTCGCGGACAATCACTAGTCGTTCGTGCAATCGATGAAGGTCGATTAGCGGCAACTGCAATAGACACTTATCTTGAAAGCTAAGATCGTGCTTTAGAAAGCCCTAAACTCTGCAGCGCTTCATCTATTTCATCTAAGATTACTGGATCATCAATAGTAGCAGGCATACGATATTCTTCATTGTCGGCAATCTTCTGCATTGTTCCTCGCAGAATTTTTCCTGAACGTGTTTTTGGTAATCCCGTCACGACTGCTGCCTTTTTAAATGCAGCTACGGGACCAATTTGATCTCTTACTAACAGTACACATTCGGCAACAATGTCTTCCGATTCTTTTTGTACCCCAGCTTTTAAAACAAGAAAGCCAAACCCGGGGGTTGTCCTTTTAATTGATCGGCTACACCAATGACAGCACACTCGGCGACATCAGGGTGACCCGTGAGCACTTCTTCCATACCGCCAGTAGAGAGACGATGTCCAGCCACGTTGATGATGTCGTCGGTGCGGCTCATAACAAAGACATAACCATCTTCATCGATGAATCCCGCATCGGCAGTTTTGTAGTAACCGGGAAATTCTGTGAAGTAACTTTCTACAAATCGCTCTGGGGCATTCCATAGCGTCAGCATCGAACCGGGTGGCATCGGTAATTTGCTGCAGAGTGCGCCTACTTCTCCGCTTGCAATAGGTCTGCAATTCCCATCCAGCACTTCTAAGTGCCAACCCGGGGCGGGTTTAGTTGGTGAGCCTGCTTTTACAGGAAGCATGCCTAGTCCCATGCAATTAGCCGCGATAGACCAGCCAGTTTCAGTCTGCCACCAATGATCAATTACTGGTTTATTTAGTTTCTCTTCTGCCCAGTGCAAAGTATCGGGATCGGTTCTCTCCCCCGCTAAAAAGAGAATTTCAAATTTACTTAGATCGTATTGCTTAAGTAATTTTGCATCGGGATCTTCTTTTTTAATGGCACGAAAGGCGGTTGGCGCTGTGAACAAAGACTTTACATTATGTTCAGCAATAACACGCCAGAATGCGCCCGCGTCTGGAGTACCAACTGGCTTGCCTTCAAACAGAATCGTTGTGCATCCTTTTAATAAAGGTCCATACACAATATAAGAATGACCTACTACCCAACCAACATCGGAAGCAGCCCAATACACATCGGCAGCTTCGACGTTGTATATCGCTTTCATGCTCCAGTTAAGTGCAACGGCATGACCCCCATTGTCTCTTACCACGCCTTTCGGAATTCCAGTAGTTCCAGAAGTGTAAAGAATATAAAGCGGATCAGTAGATTTTAGAGAGACACAGTCGCTGGTTCAGCCGTTGCCATCGCATTGTTCCAACTTACGTCTCTGCCTTCAATTAGCTCTGCGGTTGCTTCTGGTCGTTCGACCACGATTACTGAAGAGGGTTTATGTATAGCAATTCGATGGCGCCATTTAGTAGTGGCATGTAAGGAATGATTCGATTGACTTCGATGCCGCAACTTGCGGTTACGATTGCTTTTGGTTCAGCATCATCGATTCGCACGGCGAGCTCTTAGAAGCAAAGCCTCCGAATACCACGCCATGAATCGCACCAATTCGGGCCAAGCCAACATGCAACTACCGTTTCCGGAATCATTGGCATATAGATAATGACGCGGTCACCCTTCTCCACTCCTTTGGTTTTCAGAACACCGGCAAACTTCGCGGTTAAATCTTGTAACTCTGAAAATGAGAATTTTCTAACTGTACTGGTTACCGGGCTGTCGTAGATAAGCGCGATGTCGTCACCACGACCTGCTTCTACGTGTCGGTCCACCGCTTGAAACAAGTATTTAGTTCACCATCTACGAACCATTTTCCATGTGGGCTTTCGCTGGTATCCAAAACCTTACTGGGTTTCGTATACCAATGAATTTCTTCAGCGGCATTTCCCCAGAACTGGTCTGGGTCCGATATAGATAACCATGAACTTGATCAAATGCATCGTTGCTATCTGATGACATTAATTTCTCCTATTGCTTCGAGCAGAGAGTATCAAAAAGTTGCCGGATTAATCACAAAAACTCTGGTGGATTTTGTAACAACACAATCAGTTAAAATCACTACGCGCTATAATTGGTTTCTGAAATACATCGCACTTTCGCTGATTTACCAATGATAGATATTGTCGGGCGGCAATTTTATTAGTGGCGAGAATCTTGATAGTGCTGTGGGGGTTAGGAAAAGTTTTCAAGCTAGGCTTATTGGGAACCGGTCAACCGCCGAAGATTTTAGAATTGATTCGCTTGGTTCGAGCCAAGTACTAAAAATTTACTTTATCTTCTCCAGGCGGTTTGGTATCCACAATATCTAAACTGCAATGCACACATTTTTGCGTGGTTAGATTGAGTAATATGTTTTTAACATAAAACTGTTTTGCGCAGGCGGGACAACGGCGCCATGCCACGTCTAACCAGAATCCTGCGCAGAGTGCAAAATAGAAAAACATAAACAGGTCGATTGGTTGTCTATTACTCAGCAGTATCCAGACTGTTAATATGTAAACTGGAAGCGTCCAGAGACAAACGATAAGCCTGATACGAGCTCTATAAAGTTTACGGATAGAAGGTTGATGATCTGGACTACTGCGATGTTTCGGCATAACTAGGGTATCACTGTGTTCTTCCGATTGCGGTTCATGGGATTTCATTAATATCCTGCTTTTCCTAGCGCTAAAGCTGCCTCAACTCTAATCAAGCTTTTGACTAATGTATAGCGGGTTTTAGAGTTTTAAGGCTTTAGATAGCGAGAGTGCGTAGCGCATTCCAGCTCTGAGTGAGACCAATAAAAAGCAAAATTCCAGCCAAAACACGATTAATCAGTTGACTACCCTCTTTCAGGTGAGTTTTTAAATAACCACCGGAAATAACTAATCCCTAGAGCACTAAAAGAAATGGTTCCAATAAAGCAGGGAATCAATACAATTAAAAAAATAGAAATTAACTATCCATTTAGAGAATTATGGAAATCATTACTGATAGCCCTGGGCCTGAAGATTAAACAAAGTCGCATACTGACCGCCATTGCCGAGCAGATCAGTATGACTTCCTTCTTCCTGTATTTTTCCTTGCTCTAAAACAATTATATGGTCCGCCATTCTCACCGTTGAAAATCGGTGCGAAATAATTATTGAAATCTTATTAGCAGTAAGATCGCGAAAATGGTTAAAAATTTCGGCTTCTGCTTTAGCATCAATCGCGGCGGTTGGTTCATCCAAAATCAATATGTCCGCTTTACTGCGCATAAAAGCGCGGGATAAGGCAATTTTTTGCCACTGGCCTCCTGACAATTCTTTACCATCTTTAAACCAGGTACCTAATTGAGTTTTGTAACCCTGAGGTAAATCTTTTACGAAGACATCTGCCATGCCTTTCTGTGCCGCTTCTTCGATACGAGGTTCTTGTTCAATTTCATCGACATCACCAATCCCTATATTTTCTCCAACTATTAACTGATAGTGAGCAAAATCTTGAAAGATGACTCCGATTTTTTTTCGCAGTGCTTCTATATCCCATTTTTTAAGTTCAAGCCCTTCTAAAAATATTCTCCCACTTACAGGTGTATACAGTCGTGTTAAAAGTTTTATTAGTGTTGTCTTGCCGCTGCCGTTCTCTCCAACAATCGCCAGGGATTCGCCCGGTTTAATATGTAGGGATACATTATTTAAGGCAGGCTTTTCGCTATCGGGATAAACAAAAGTTACTTCTTCAAATCGAATCCCATCCTCTGGATTTGGACCAATAGTTTTGTTTCCAGTCTGTTCAGGAATCTTATGCTCCAGATACTCTGTAAGATTAGATAGGTACAAATTGTCTTCATACATTCCGTTGACTGCAGTCAGACTATTCGTAACTGCATTCTGTCCAAGTCGGAACTGAGCGATATACATCGTCATCTGCCCAATTGTGATTGCGCCAGCGATAGCAGCGAATCCTACCCACCCATAAGCAAAATAAAATGCCCCGCTTGCAAGCAAACCCAGAACATATCCCCACAGACCGCGCCTTAATACCAGGTTTCTATCTTCTTTATATATATTGCGAAAAATATCGACATACCGCTGCAAGAAGAGCTTGCCTAGCTGCAAGAGCTTTACTTCCTTCACTCCATCTTCTCGGGTTAGCACCATTTCCAGGTAGATCTGCATTCGACGTTCTGCTGAGCGCCGCCGATGTATTCGAAACGCTTCTCCGGAAAACTTTGCTTCTGCAACAAATGCTGGTACTCCAGCTATCGCCAAGAGTGCTACCGCCCAAACTGAAAACTGAAACAGAAAAATTCCAATCGCAATCAATGAAATTACATCTCTCATTAGATCGAAGGTTTTAATAACCAAGGAGAGTGGACGACTTGAGGCTTCCCTGCGAGCTCGGACTAGTTTGTCATAGTACTCCGCATCTTCGAAATGGGCGAGCTCAAGGGTAAGGGCTTTCTCCAAAATCATGACGTTAACTTTATTGCCTAGCAGCACGCGTAATATCGATTGGCAAACAGTATTCAATTTCTGTGCGCCAGTCATGATGACAACCAGACCAAGCTCAAGAAACACATAAAATAAAAGGTCACTTTGGGCTTGCTCTGCGACTTCGCCAGTTTGCTGTAAAGCCGAAGCTACTGCGTCCACGAACAATCCTCCGACGGACGCGATTGCAGCGGGCAATACTCCGGAAACCAAAGTCGAGATTGCCATCACAATTGTCAAAGCCGTGCTAGTACTCCAAACTATTTCCAGTGCAACTTTGCTATATTGAAAAACTGACAGGAATTTATGAACGGAGTTATTTGATTCTTGTGTATCCAAAACTTATATCTTTTCAAGGCAAATGAGTTGATATGTAGCGATTAACAAACTTATTACGAACAAAATGCGACCGCAGAGTTTAGCACAATAAAAAACCCAGCCTGCTAAGGCCGGGTTTCATACTCGAAGCTTACTGGAAGTTTTTAAATTTTTACAAACTTCAAAACAATGCGATCGGTGTTTCTACCCAGGCTTGGATCAAACGGTCCAACCGTGTGATCGTCTGTAGTATTGTCTAAAGCATCACTTGCACCAACTAGTGCAAATTGGCCGCTATTGACAATCGCGCTAACTGCTTCATCAAAAGCTATGCGATGCAACGACGCATTATCAGCACCGGGTGTCCCTTCGTGATCGATCACCAAAAAGGTGCCACCCGGCTTTAGCGACGTTGCGATCTGGCCAAGCAGACCTTGGGCCGCTTGAGGATTTGAATTATGTATGTCGTGAAAGTTTAGTGCAGTAATAGCAAAATCCACTGAGCTCGCTGCAATGTTACCAACATTATCTTCAAGCAGTTCTATGTTACCTAGACGACTCTCCTTATCAGCCATGGGTTCGCCATAACTTTTCAGCCATAGCACCGGCATTTTGCATTATTACTCTGCCGCTATCGCCGACCGCATAGGAAAGCACTTCGGTATACCAACCGCCGGCAGCAATTATGTCTAAAAACTGTCATTCCAGGTTCCAGACCGGCAAAGGCAAGCACTTGAGGCGCTTTGCGGGGACGCGCCCTCTTTCTTTATCTGCTGCTGGTCGATCAGGGTTTTCCATCGCGCGTTCAAAACGCAGCTGTATCTAATTGAGCAACTGCATTTGAACAAGCCAGACAAAATATTATTAGTGAAAGAATATTTTTTCATATACCAAAACCCTTATGTTGATTATTCAGCTTGAGTACCCCCAAGAGTTCTCGCGAATTCTTTTGAGAATATTATTTTTTGAAAAACGGTTTTTGCAGAATAAACCAAGCCAAATAGTCGAGTACACCTAATTCGATGAGAAGTGGTTTTTCTAACGACTGAATTAGAGATTTGGAAATTGAAAAGAAAGTGTGGGACCGTTAGTGCAGACGTTTAGCAGCTTTCAACTCTTCTTCGAAGAACTTCTTTACTTGGAGAAGTTGTGATCTGTCACCCCCCGTCCCCCCATTAATGGCATGTGCTGCTCAATATCATTGAGGATGTTTGTAATACTTCCCGTATCCAGATTACTAAGGTCCAGATCGAAGGGAAAAATTTTTTTTCCTTAGCCATGCCAAATACCGCTCCATACTGCTGAAATACACGAATTTAGGGGGGGGGGAAAGTTCGCAAAAGATAGTATCGACTGACTTTAAGAAATCTTCATAAGAATTTCTAAAAAAAAGGAATTTTTTTCGATTTATAAGCAATCGAATATATATGAAAAATCATTAACTTTACGCAGTTCATATGTAGGATTAAACTGTCTGGTAAATTTTGTAAATTTCGCACGTTTTTTTTGCTTCAGGAAATTTCTAAAACATCGCTGACAAAAAGTGGAATATCAAGAATTAGATAGTGAAGTACCTCCGACGTCAGTCTGTGCGGCCCCTTTAGATAGAAAAAGGGGATTCAACTTGGTGTGGCTTTTTAGTTGAATAAGTTATAAGAATCGCCTGACGAGTAATTAAGAGATGCTGACAGAAGAAGATAAAAACCCGGCCCCTACCACCACGGCAACGTCAAGGAGGCGCTTATTGACGTAGGAATGAAAAATCATTGAATCCAATGAAGTGGAATTGCTTTCCTTGCGTCGTCTAGCGCAAGAAATAGGGGTAACTCCTTCTGCCGTGTATAACCATTTCTCTGATAAAAATGCATTAATGCTGGCCATTAAAATTCGCATTTACGATGAATTCAATAAGTTCTTCGAGAATCGATCCAGTAATTCCGGTGATCCAGAGCAGGATCTTCTAGAACTTTGCTTGGCTTACTGTCATTTTTCACAAGAGTATCCTTCACGCTTCCACTTTTTATTCAGCTCAATCCTACCAAAGGAGTGGTCGCCCCCCTGAAATGGTAGAAATTGCCTGTCGAACGCTAGTGAGAACCCACAAGTTGGTATTAAAAATCTACGACAAGTACAAAGCTCCTTGTTCAGAAGAAAATGTCGTAAACACAACATTGCTTTATGGACACAGTTACACGCGGTAGTTGCACTGAAAAAATCTGAAATAATTAAGGCAACGGTTAATTACCAGGACTGGCCGGAAGCTTGTTCATTAGTTAGTCAAGAGCAAGTAGAAGAACTTATTCGAAATCACCTAACGATGGCAGTTAACACGATCTTAAATACTCAGCACACTGAAAGTCATCACTAGACTACCAATCAAGACCCATCGCCCTTCGAGCCAAATTATTCTTTACCACTGAAATATTATCGACTCCACTCATACCGATATTGCGCAGCCATCGAATCGGTAGTGCTTGTTCGGCGAACAAGTGTTTGAATCCCTCCATTAACCACATCATTCCCAAATTATGCCCCTTGCGTTTGCGCTGATAACGGCCAAGTACAGATGGATCTGCCAGCTCACGCCCTACTTCGATTCCATGATGAAGTTCTCGTGCTAATACTGCGGCATCGAGAAATCCTAGATTGACCCCTTGTCCGGCAAGAGGATGAATACTGTGAGCGGCGTCTCCAATTAACACAACATTATTTTTCACATAATCGACGGAATGTCTTTGCCGTAAGGGGAAAGTTAAACGCTTATCGCACCATTCGATATTACCCAATCGTCCTTCTATTGCTTTAGTTAGCTCGTACAAAAATCATTATCTGACAATTGCATCAAGTATTCTGCGTGTTTCGGTATCGCCGTCCAAACGACAGAACAATAATTTTGTATTGAATCATTTGGTTCAGCAGCTAAAGGCAAGAAAGCCAAAGGACCAGTATCAATGAACCGTTGTAACGCAGTTTGTTGATGGGCTAATTCAGTTTTTGCTGTAGTTACTATTGCATTGTGGTTGTAATCCCACTCCCGAGTTGGAAATTTAGCCAGTTCGCGAATTTTAGAATTGGCGCCGTCTGCTGCAATTACCAGTTTTGCAATTTTTTGTTGCCCTTTATCTGTAATTAAACGTGTGCCTCCATCATTGACTTCCATCGATGCAATATTCATTGGCGCAAGCAAATTTAGATTTTCTTGATTACTTATCTGTTTATATAGAGCACTGCCCAATATGGAATTTTCAACTATGGTGCCCAATTCCGATTGATTTAAATCTATTGCAGAAAAGCTGATGCTGCCGGTGCCATCTGCATCCCAAACATGCATATCCAGATAATTGCAGCAGCGGGCAGCTTCAATGTCTGGCCAAACTTTCAAGTCAGCGAACATTTTTTTCGTAGCTGCAGTTACCGCACTTACTCGAGGATCGAATTTGTCTCTGGTAACTTCAGCATTCAAGACATCGAATTCCACCCTATCTACTAATGCGATATTCAAATCTAGATCCCGCAGTAAACAAGCCATGGTAGCACCGACCATACCGCCACCTACGATTACAATATCGAAACTTTGTTCCTGTGAAGCATTCATTGCCCGCCATTATAAGCGGCATCGGGAAAAGTCCCTAGCTCCCATTGTTTACCCCTAGCCTGTGCTGATAGACTGCTGCGCTCAATTGGAGGCAATGCCAATACTGCCAAAGCTGGAGAACAAGATAATGAGTAATTTTGTGAGCACCGATCAATTAGTCGGCTATATTGGAAAAGAAGTAGGGCTTACAGATTGGTTTGAAGTTGATCAGGAACGAATAAATAACTTTGCTGAAGCTACTGGAGATTTTCAGTACATCCATGTGGATGAAGAACGGGCTGCCGAAACTCCATTTGGCGCCACCATTGCCCATGGGTTCTTAACACTTTCATTGTTGAGTAAACTGAGCTCCATGAGCGGCGGAATTAAGTTGGAAAATTCAGTGATGGGAATTAATTATGGACTCAACAAAGTGCGTTTTCTTAACCCAGTGAAGGTGAACAGTAAAATTCGCGCTCGATTTGAGCTGATTAGTGCGGAAGAGAAGAAGCCTAATCACTATCTACTTAAGCACAATGTAACTGTTGAGATTGAAGGCGAAGAAAAACCAGCACTAATTGCAGAATGGTTGGGAATGAGTGTACTAGCCTGATTAATTCATGCTATTAACACACAACAATTATTTGATTCACGATTTTAGGTAAGTCCATGAAGAGGTTTTTTCTCACTTTAATTCCTTTCCTTTCCGCTTGTGCCGGTGAGCCACCACAAAATATTGGTGTAACTGAAAATCGGCTTGCGCCCTGCCCTGAATCTCCCAACTGCGTGTCAAGTTTTGAATCCGACGAAGAACATAGCATAGAGCCACTAGCTGCGAACTTAGAGCAGATTGAGCAGGTCTCATCGGTCTAAATGAAGCCAATATTGTGAGTGCGTCAGAGAACTATATATATGCAGAATTTACGAGTCGATTAATGCGCTACATCGATGATGTTGAATTTCTCTACGATCAAAGTACGGGAATCACTCATGTCCGTTCAGCGTCCAGGATTGGCTATAGTGATCTTGGCGCAAATCGAAACCGAATAGAAGGTATTCGAGAATTACTTCAGTAGCTATTTAGCTATCTGGCCACCAGCCCCATTGCCTGCTCGGCAAAGGTTTTTCTTGCTGCTGGCATTAACTCCAGTGACAGTAATCCTAGTTGACGTGTAATTACATTTGATTGGTTGTTGCTGGAAAAAAGTTTGGTCAAGCTATCAGTAAAACGAATAAATTTTTGTTGATCAAAATCCTGCTCCTCAATGTAGCTTTGTAAAGTAGCCATGTCTCCAAGCGGTTCTTCTTGAGTGACCGCACTACTCAATGTTGAAACCAATGCGTCGATATCTCTGAGTGCTAGATTAAGCCCTTGCCCGGCAACGGGGTGTAAGGTGTGGGCAACATTGCCCAATAGGACCAACGATGGTCTTATCTGCTCCTTAGCCAAAGATAGACTCAACGGATAACAAAACTTTTCTCCAACTTGTATAACTTTACCGAGACGATTACCAAAACTATTCTGCAACTTGGCAATAAACTCATCATCGTCAAATTTCATATATTCAGCACTTTCTTCTGCGCTTACAGTCCAAACTAATGAACAACGATTCTCTCCATTAAATTCGCGCAATGGTAGAACGGCCAATGGTCCGGTGTCGGTGAATCTTTCAAATGCACAAAATTGATGAGGAAGTTCAAAGGTAGCATTAGTAATAATTGCGTGTTGGTTATAACTTTCTTTTAATTGCTCAAAGCCCAGTTGCTCGCAGATCGGAGAATGTCCTCCATCAGCTAGCACAACCAATCCTGCCAATACTTCAAATCGATTTTCTCCAGCAACAATTTCAAGCGTCATCCCTTCTTCTTTTGGAGAAATTTTTTCGATTATTGCTGGAGCTAGATGGGCAATAGATTCTGATTGGCTAAGTTGAGTATTGAGCACGATCCCAAGATCAGTGTTTTCAACAACATAACCCAGAGCCTCTACTCCATGCTCTTCTCTTGTGAGGCAAGTCGACCCGAAACGACCACGATCGGAAACTTGGATCTCAAAAATAGGACAAACTTGTTCCTCGATTTCTTCCCACAGCCCTATCGATTCATATATTTGTCGTGAGCCGAAAGAAAGCACAGTAGATCTTGCATCGAAGCTGGATTGGTTGGAGATATCTGTTTTGGGCACTGTCGCTTCTGCAACGAGTATATTGGGGCAGCTTGATATCAGAGACTTGCTTAAAATATGGGCAAAACTGGCGCCTACCATCCCACCGCCAACGACGACGATATCGTAATTATTCTCGGGAGAGCTGATAATCATAAAAGTTAGCTAGCGGACGGCTGACATATAGGATTCGATTTCTTGTACCGTTTTCGGAATCCCAGCGCTGAGGATCTTATGGCCTGATTTGGTGACCAGCACATCATCTTCAATTCGCACACCAATGCCACGCCATTTTTTGGGGACTTTAGTGTTTGAAGGCGAAATATAGATCCCCGGTTCTATAGTAGTGACCATTCCTGGCTCCAGAAGACGCCAATGGTCATCAATCTTGTAATCTCCTACATCATGGACATCCATGCCAATCCAATGACCTACCCTGTGCATATAGAAGTCTTTGTAGCATTCATTCTTAATGAGCTGCGCCGGCATGCCTTTCATTAAGCCCAGTTTAACCAGGCCCTGGGTTATGACCTTCACCGAAGCATTGTGCGGTGCATCCCAGGGAGCACCAGGTTTCACAGCTTCAATCGCAGCCTCTTGAGCTTTCAACACAATTTCATAAATGACTTTCTGTTCCGATGTGAATTTCCCGCTCGCAGGAAAGGTTCGAGTAATATCCGAAGCATAATATTCATACTCACAACCTGCATCTATAAGTACCAGGTCTCCCTTTTTTACTTTCGCATCGTTTGAATCGTAATGAAGAATGCAGGCATTATCTCCCGCTCCAACGATGGACACATAAGCTGGTGAACGGCTACCGTTTCGGGTAAAGGCATAGAGAAGTTCAGCCTCTAATTCGTATTCATAAATTCCAGGTTTACAAAAAGCCATGGCGGCTTTATGCCCTTCGGCAGATATCTTTGCCGCCTTTTCCATTAGCTTAATTTCAGCAGGACTCTTATGCAGCCTTAATTCATGGAGTAGATGATCGAGTACTTGAAACTCACTGGGTGGATGGGTTTCGATCTTTGCCTGATTACGAATAACCTTGACCCAGTCCATGACCCGATTATCGAAGTTGTCGTCCTTACCCATCGAATAATAAACACGATCGCGACCCTCTATAAGTCCAGGAATAATGTCATCGACATCATCAATCGGATAAGCGTCATCAACACCTAGTTCTTCTATAGCTGCATCCGGTCCAAGTAAGCAGCCATGCCATAACTCTTTTTCTTTATTTTTTTCCTGGCAAAAGAGAACAACTTCCCCCTGCTTTCTTCCAGGGATTAACGCGAGTAGTGAAAGGGGCTCAGTAAAGCCAGTTAAGTAATAAAAATCACTATTCTGTCGATATTGATACTCAGCATCATTGTTGCGCAAGCGAGGTGGTGCAGAAGCCAATAGAGCAATACTGTTTGCTTCCATTTGCGCTATTAATTCTTTTCTCCGCTTACTGAATTCACGATTTCTGATACTCATACTGCCCTTCTTATCTGAAAAATCTTTGTTCGTCGTAATTATTGCCAAGTGTGTTGTAAGTCTTTGCTTTTATGAGACTAAAACCTAAGCGCATAAGGATATAGGGGACTGATTAGGGAACCAAGCCCCATTTTTTCTCTATCCATTATTGACCGATTTTAAACGCGGCTCTATAGTTACGACACTTTTAATGTAAATCCTAAACTTATTCCAATAGTCCTTTGCGGCTATTGAATTTTAGACAGAAGAAATACAACACTAAAAATGGCAGAAATTAGCGAAGGAAATTTCGATTCCTTGAATATGAAAGTCGATGATTTAATCGAACTTTTCTCGGAAATGAAACGTGAAAATCAAGCGCTTAAAGCTAATCAAAGTAATTGGCAATCTGAACGCAAACATCTTTTAGAGCGCAATCAAGAAGCTAAATCCAAGTTGAAATCGATTCTGGTTCGACTTAAAGCCATGGATAACTCTTAAAATTATTCCGGACCCAGCAATGAGTGATCAATCTTCAACCGTACAAGTAAAAATTCTGGACAAAGAGTATCAGGTTAATTGTCCACCTTCTGATCAAGAGGCCTTATTGAAGTCAGCACGATATCTGGATGAAAATATGCGCAAGATTAAAGGGCGAGGCAACATTCACGGTGCAGAAAAAATTGCAGTTATGGCAGCATTAAATATCACTCATGACATGTTGAGAAAGAATCGCTTAATCAACGAAACCCGTCATGTCACTTCGCAACAGGTTAAAGGATTGGCAGATAAAATCGATCAGGCGTTAGCTACCTCTCGCCAGTTAGAAATATAGTCACTTCCAATTTCTCTTACATTTACGTTTTTGTGACACAGCAATGTGTCACTGTCCCCGTTGTTATAAGTGAAGCTATTGATTTAGTTCACCTTTCATACTCCTAGAACGCGATATATACTAATCGCAGAGTTCCCTAGGACATTTGCCAATCAAAAGTGTTCTTGAGCCGATATCGTAGTAACCGGAGGCAACTCGTCAGATGTTGGTGTGCATGTCCGCAAGTCGGAAAGCCTTATGCATCGCGGGAGCCACCACCTGAACCTTTGGGTTCAGGGCAAGTTTGATAGCGGTGTTCCGGGGGACTTGATTCGATTCGCCTGACCTCCGCTTTAACTCACTCTATGAACAAAGAAGAACGTCAAGCATTACGGGACTCGCTTCGGCAAGCCCGCCTAGATCTTAATCCCGATGAACAATCTGCGGCTGCCCAGAATCTGCATGATCTAGTGGCGGAGCAAGACTTCTTTATGAATGCTTCTCATATCGCGTTCTATCAGGGTATGGATGGAGAGATAGATCCTAAGCCGTTATTAGACAAAGCACTGGCGGAAGGAAAGAGCTGTTATTTACCAACTTTATCGAAGGACAGCTCTGGCCAGATGTCGTTCGCACCCTATGATCATGACACCGAGTTAACTGAAAACAATTGGGGAATAGGCGAGCCGACGCTTCCCGATGAAGAAATATCACCTACTAATTTTGATGTGGTATTTGTGCCTTTGGTTGGTTTCGATGAAAACTGCTTTCGCCTGGGTATGGGCAAAGGATTCTACGACCGCACATTCAGCTTCAAAATTTTTAATCGTCACAGCCGCCCTTGCTAGTTGGTCTGGCGCACGAATGCCAACTGACAGATTCATTTCCGCCCGCGAGTTGGGATGTGAGATTGGATGCGGTGATCACCGCGAGAAAAATATACCCCCCCGATACTGCATAGGGCGGAATATTAACTACTTCACTACCTATCCATGGTGAAGCTTTCCTTTATTGTTATCTGGGAACCAAGCCAAAAAAGTCCCGTAATTCTTCGCTTGCTTACATTAAGGCGCTTTGAGCGACGCTGCTGGCAAATACACTCACCACAAACAGGGTGATTACGACCATGACCATGTCTGGCTTCTTACTCATGTCCTTCTCCGTCGCAGTTTCTAATTACTAATGCCTTAGCGGCCCGCTTTTTTAAAGCTTTAGGCCTAATTTTCCTAAAAAAAACAACAGGCTAGTGAATTTTTTAATGTATACTTAATGTAACCTTGGCTTAAGGCCGCATTATTCTAGTGACCTCCCCTGATGACGCAGAGATTTATTCTTGATTTCCCAAATGCTCTCTATAATACTGTATAAAAAAAACAGTATTTGATCTCCTCGATCATTAAATAAACCAATAACTAACCATGAAAACTTATTCGGAAAGTTCAACGAAGGACCCAGAGTCCTTGCTTGGTAGCGCATACAGCCATATCGATGGTACTGAGCAAGATAGTCTTTCAGACGCACCTAGCATCGAAGAATTACTCCGCGCAATGCTGATCTCTGGCTCGGCTGTGACATAGCCGGCCAGGGATGCATGGTCGCACCACCGGTTACCCACAATTGATGACATCCTGCCGGGGAAAAGGTTGGCCACAAAATGGTTTGCTTGAAATCATCAACCCCCAATGGGGTATGGGAGAGCTGCAATTACTGATTCCCTTAATGCGTTCAGTAATCAAGCAAGGCCAATGGATTCTATGGATCTCCCCGCCCCATCTGCTCTATGCCCCGGCATTAGGCAGGCAGGTATCGATACCGGTCAGATATTGGTAGTGAATCTTGATACCTCTTGCAAGGATGCCCTGTGGAGCATGGAAAAGGCCCTACAAACCAAGAATTGCGGCCTAGTGCTGGCCTGGCAGACCTGGCTCCCCGGCAAAGTACTGCGACGCCTGCAGCTGGCGGGGGGAAAGCGGAAATACCCTAGGCATTCTCTTTAAGCATCGAGATAGTAAGTACTCACCATCTCGTATGCGATTGCAAATAAAGGGTCCCACATCAAATAAAAGGTAGTTTTAAAGAGGCTGAGGTCACAGTCATTAAGGCGCGAGGGAATTTCCAACCCCTCACTATTCGACTTCAGCTCTATCAACATCACGCCCGCATATAATCTGAGGGCCAAGCTTGGAAGACCCAGAAAGCACAGCACAACTCTCTCTTCCGCCCCCGTTCGGCGCCAAGGCCGAGGTCATTAAACTGCCTCTGCCAGAACAAACTACCCCCTCTGGAAAAAAAGGAACTGAACAAGGACAGATAAAGAAGCCGGACAGTCTCTGGTATGCCGTTTACTTCCCACAGTTAATTGAACTCAGCGAATCGCAACAACAGAAATATCTCAATGAGCTAGCTCAGTGTTAGAGAGTGTTAGCTCCACCGTGAGTTTTCATCCCCAGGCATTGATCTGCGAAATTCGCAGCGGACTGAAATACTTCGGTGACATCGATGCGATTCATGACAAAGTTAATGAGCCACTTAGTGAAGCACTTAAGCAATTGTCATTAGCGGATTATTTTCTTTACGCCGCCTGCCCCACCGTTACTGGCAGTCTATTGTTAGCACGATCAGGAATAATAGTTTGATCTATCGAAAAGAAAATCTTCGTTCTGCATTGGGACAACTAAGTACTGAAGTTTTACATTTAAATAAAGAGCAAAATCGACGCCTATATAATATGGGTGTACGTCATTTAAGAGACATATGGCGCCTTCCTACTGATGGTTTATATAAAAGATTCGGTAGTGAGTTTATGAACTTGCTTAAGAAATCCTTAGGTGAATCTTCCGAGCTAACCCATAATTATGTTCCTCCGCCTGTTTTTTCCACTAGTTACGACTTACCTTATGAAGTAGAAAGCCTTGGGTAGACTGTTGTCCGTAGCCAAAAAAATGCTGGATCAGCTCCACGAGTTCTTGCAAAGGCGAGATTTAAGTACTAGCCATTTAGTATTTTCTTGAAACATGAAAAGCTAAATTGCACCGACATTAATATGAGCTTGCGACAGTCTAGCCGCTGCAGTAAACACTTATTAATGTTGTTAGAAACTCACTTCAGCAATCTCATGATTCCAGCGCCGGTGATTGCAGTAAAAATGGAAGTTAAAAAATTCGATGCTTTTACGAGTTATAGCGAATCATTATTAGCGGAATATAAACCCGCAGGGCGTCAATACAATAACAACAATCTGAATCAATTCACGGAACAGTTAAAAGCCAGACTAGGAGGGCACTTCGTTAACAGTATCAGCACTGTTGCCGAGCATTGTCCAGAATATGCTACTCAGCAATTGGTTTATGACGAAATGGAAAACAGAGCAAAGGGCTATCATGCATCAGTTCCCCTAACTCTCCGTCCTTTTCTATTATTGCAAGAACCGGAACAACTGGTTCTTAAAAACAGTGAACTCTATCACCGCAAACCTATTACTATTATTAGCGGTCCTGAGCGTATGAATCCTTTTGGTGGTCTGGCAAGGATGTGCGTCGAGATTATTATATAGCGCTAGAAAAAAACGGTAGCCGCCCTCTGGTTTTACCGTGAACGTGGTGATGAAAATAACTGGTTTTTACATGGCTTTTTCGCGTAAATTGCCAGCGGAATCATGTTTCTACGCCAACAATTCTTGTAGGTATTAGGTAAAATTTCTTGATGGCAATTCCATCGACCCTAGCCAATGACTAAGATCCACTAGCTCCGGGCAATCAAGTGAATCACTCCTCCGCTTTTCTGTATATGACCGACCACTCCGATTAACATTGCCTGGCGTACAATAGGTCGAAAGCATTCTCCGATTTTTGGCCAAACCACAACGTTAAAAAATCCGCTCTCATCTTCCAAAGTTAGAAATGTGACACCTGCGGGCTGTCATGGGTCGCTGTCGACAGGTAACCAGGCCATTTACTTTAGCCTGCGCTTCTTTATCGATATTGGATAGCTCACTAGCTGGAGAAACCTGATACAGGTCTAAATGTTCACGGAATAGGGAAAGGGGATGTCGGCGCAGAGTAAAACCGGTGGAGTCATAATCACCGATAATGTTCTGACCTTCATTAGCCACTGGCAATAACACATCGACACCGAAGTCGGCGTCAGCAAAATCCTGGTCAGCGAAGAAGCTATAAGAGTAATCGTCGCCATCTCCTGCAGCTTTATCTACACCGGATGCATGCCAAAAAGCAGATGGCGGTCACCACTTAAATCCTTTAAAGCATTAGCAGCGGCTAAAAACTCCAGATCTTTCTTATTAATGCCACTGCGAAAAACTAATTCCTGAATAGTCGTAAACTTTCCGGCCCCGCCGCGCTTCAGTAATGGCTTGCACACCGATGTCAGACAGTCCTTTAACTAATCTGAATCCAATGCGCAGCGCCGGATCCAGGTCTGGTCACAGGGGGAATTCAATCTTTTAAAATCATTATCGAACTCGAGTGTGCAATCGTAAAAACTCTGGTTGATATCAACCGGCAAGATAGGCACATCATGATGGAGTGCGTCATTGATAAGTTGTGCCGGAGGATAAAATCCCATGGGTTGGCTATTAAGTAGAGAACAACAGAAAGCAGCAGGGTGATAGCACTTAAGCCAGGAAGACACATAAGCAATCAAAGCAAAGCTGGCGGAGTGGGATTCAGGAAAACCATAATCACCGAAGCCTTTTATTTGCTTAAACAATTTCTCAGCAAAGTCTTCTTCATAACCTCTTTCCAGCATGCCTCTGACCAGTTTGTCGCGATAAGGTTCTAGGCCTCCTTTACATTTCCAGGCTGCCATAGCTCTGCGGAGTTGGTCGGGTTCCCCACCAGAAAAACCCGCAGCTACCATGGCCAGTTGCATAACCTGCTCCTGAAAAATGGGGACCCCCAAGGTTCGATCTAATACATCTCTAACCGCCTTACTGGGATAAGACACCGGCTCTTTACCATTACGTCGATTCAGATAGGGATGCACCATGTCACCTTGAATAGGACCAGGCCTCACTATTGCAATCTGAATTACCAGGTCGTAATAACTGCATGGTCGCAAACGCGGTAACATGCTCATCTGTGCACGGGACTCGATCTGAAAAACGCCCACCGTGTCAGCCTTGCCTATCATGTCGTAAACCTTGGGGTCTTCCGGTGGAATATTTTGAATAACTAATGACTCACGACTGTAGTCGCTAATCATGTCCAGACATTTCCGTACAGCAGTTAATATACCCAGGGCCAGGACATCGATCTTTAATAAGCCAAGAGATGCCAGATCATCTTTCCCCCATTGAATAACAGTGCGATCTTCCATGGTGGCGTTCTCGATGGGAACCAGATGGGAAAGCAAACCTTGACTGATGACAAAACCACCTACGTGTTGTGAGAGATGACGCGGAAAGCCAATTAACGATTCAGCGAGAAAAACTAGTTGTTGGATTTTCCTATCACTATAGTCGATATCCGAATCACTTAGTTGCTCTTTCAACGAAGTCCCCCACCAGTAAATCGATTTCGTTAAATGGTCTAACAGTTTTTCGCTGAGACCCAAGGCCCTGCCCACATCACGAATAGCACTGCGGGAGCGATAAGTAATAACAGTTGCAGCGATAGCGGCACGACCACGGCCATACTTGTTATAGATGTATTGAATAACTTCTTCCCGCCGTGCATTTTCAAAATCCACATCGATATCCGGTGGCTCGTTACGTTCCTTGGAAATAAATCGTTCGAATAAAACTTCCACTCGAGCAGGATCCACTTCTGTAATCCCCAGGCAATAGCATACGGCAGAGTTCGCCGCCGAACCTCGACCCTGACAAAGAATATGTTGGCTGCGGGCAAAGGCAACAATGTCATGCACAGTTAAGAAATAGTGCTCGTAATTAAGTTCTTTAATCAAAGTCAGTTCATGTTCGATGATGTTACGAACTTTTGCCGTCGCCCCTTTGGGCCATCGTTGACGAATGCCAGCTTCTGTTAATTCTCTTAACCAGCCATGGGGAGTGTAATCAGGTGGGACTAATTCCCGTGGATATTCATACCGCAGTTCGTCCAGCTCGAAATGACAACGACTGGCAATCTCAACAGTGACCGCCATAAGTTCAGCAGGAAACAGTTTATGAAGTTGCTCGCGAGTACGTAGATGACGTTGGCCATTACTCTCGGCATCCAAACCCAACTCATCGATAGGTCTAATCAAACGAATAGCCGTAACTGTGTCTTGCAAGATGCGACGATCAGCATCGTGCATGTAGACACCACCGGCAGGACACAGGGGAATATCGAATTGAATTCCCAACTCTTGCAAGCGTTGTAATTTTAAACGGTCGTTACCACGGAGTAATAGCTCCGCAGCAATCCAGAGTCCGTTTGGAAACTGCCGCTTTAACCAAACCGCTTGGCAAGCAAGTTGTTCTGGCTCATTTAATAGATCAGGCAGCCACAATGCCAAACAATCCTCCGGCAAGTTATGTTCCACCATCTCCTGATTGATGAAGTAACTGCCTTTTTCGGCTTCCCGGCGGGCACAAGATATTAAGTGACTTAAGTGGCCATAACCTTTGCGATTGCATGCTATTAAAACCAGATGGCAACCCTTATCCATAACAAACTCACTACCAATAATGAGTTTAATATCCCGTTGCTTCGCTGCAATATGGGCTCGCACTACACCACTGAGTGAGCACTCGTCAGTAATAGCCAACGCACGATAGCCAAGCTCATCCGCGCGTTCTACTAGTTCTTCTGGAAAAGAAGCGCCCCGTAAAAAGCTGAAATTGGAAATACAGTGCAGCTCTGCATAGTCAGGCAGAGGTAGAGCCGCAGGCTCAAAGGGAGGCTTGAGCCCAGTTTTCGCCAGAGATATAGGGTCCATTATAATGATCTAATACTGTATATATATACAGTATTTTTACATAAGCAAGTTGTCAATATGGAATGGAAATAAAAGTGGCGAAATCAATGCCCTTTCAGTTACTTTGCATCTCACAAAAGCTGTAAAAGATTAGGTAATACTATGCAAAACCGAGCACTTCTCTGCGCAATAGTTCTCTTCATCAGCACCTGCAACACAACGGTCACTCACTATGACCTATTGATTGAGAATGGCACTGTCTACGATGGCAGCG
The DNA here is from genome assembly GCA_019654215.1 of Gammaproteobacteria bacterium. GTDB lineage: Bacteria > Pseudomonadota > Gammaproteobacteria > Pseudomonadales > Pseudohongiellaceae > UBA9145. The sequence continues at coordinate 58,650 of BPDI01000011.1, forward strand.
GCGGACAAGCTTATGTTGCTGACATTGGCGTCAATGGGGATCGGGTAGTCGCCATCGGACAATTACGAGCTTCAGCCAACGAATTAATAAATGCAGAGGGATTCGCCGTCGCTCCTGGCTTTATCAATATGCTGAGTTGGGCCACAGACTCACTCATAATCGATGGACGTAGTCAGGGAGATATTCGCCAGGGGGTGACACTGGAAGTGTTTGGCGAAGGCCGCTCAGAAGGCCCGCTTAATGAAGCTATGCGTGAGCAGGCAATAGCCACACAAGGAGATATCAAGTGGCCAGTGGAATGGACCACCCTGGATGAATACCTGGAATTCTTAGTGGAGCGAGGAGTCTCTCCCAATGTTGCTTCTTTTATTGGTGCTACTTCGGTGCGCGTGCATGAAATCGGTTATGAAGATCGACCACCTACTGCGGCTGAACTAGAGCGTATGAAAAATCTAGTGAGAGAAGCAATGGAGGATGGTGCCCTGGGTTTGGGTTCTTCCTTAATTTATGCGCCTGCCTTTTATGCAGATACAGAAGAACTCATTGCATTGGCAGAAATAGTTGGACAATACGATGGTATGTATATCTCTCATATGCGCAGCGAGGGCAATCGTTTACTTGAATCGGTTGACGAACTTATTCGCATCGCTCGAGAGGGCAATGTTGGCGCTGAAATTTATCACCTGAAAATGGCAGGGCAACAGAACTGGGATAAGTTTGATGCGGTAGTTGAGAGAGTAGAGTTAGCGCGAATGGAAGGACTGGATATTACAGCAGACATTTACACTTACACTGCTGGCTCTACTGGATTGGATGCAGGTATGCCGCCATGGGTTCAGGAGGGAGGCTATGAATCTTGGCGATCTCGTTTACAGGATTCAGACATTCGCACTCAAGTTCTTGAAGAAATGACAACGCCCGCTGATGAATGGGAAAACCTTCTATTGTCAGCAGGACCTGAGGGAACACTCTTAGTGGGCTTTCGCAATCCTGACCTGCGTCATTACATCGGCAAGACATTGGCTGAAGTTGCAGAAGAGCGGGGACAAAGCTATGCAGACACCGCCATTGATTTAGTTATTGCTGATGGCAGTAGAGTACAAGTCGTTTACTTTTTAATGTCGGAAGAAAATGTGGCAAAAGGGGTAGCGCTTTCCTGGGTTAGCTTCGGTTCCGATGCGGCTTCGATGGCTGCAGAAGGTAGCTTTCTAAAGCAGAGTACTCATCCCAGAGCTTATGGAAACTTTGCCCGTGTTTTAGCAAAGTATGTGCGTGATGATCAAGTGATTACCCTACCAGATGCAATCCGCAAACTTACTAAATTGCCGGCAACAAATTTGAAACTTAGGGATCGTGGTGAACTTAGAGAAAACTATTTCGCTGATATTGTGATATTTGACCCCTATGGAATTCAGGATAATTCGACCTTCGAACAACCCCATCAGTATGCTACTGGTATGCAGCATGTGATCGTAAATGGGGAAGTAGTACTGAGAAAAGGTGAACATACCGGTGCTTTGCCCGGACAAGTGGTGCGCGGACCCGGTTGGCGTGGTTGGTCTGAATAAAAGATAGAAAAATAGAGAAATAAAAAAACCAGAGCAATGCTCCGGTTTTTCGCGAGTGTTAGCTTATTGACTCGACTCTTTTGCTAATCGCTCTTCGACTCTTGCACCACGCAAGATATTAATCATGCCGTAATTCCCTTCATGGCAAGCATACTCGTAGAGTTGGCCAGCGACTTTCGTCATAGGAATGATTGCAGTGACTCGATCGGTAAAAGTAGAAGAATCATCTATTGTCCATTCATAGTTCACCGTGAATGGATCAATTCGAGTAAATCGCTCTGTTAGCTTTTTATTTTCAGCAGTTCCGAAGCCTGGATAGCTCTGGGTAAAACCAGTGAAATTGGTTGTTTCTACTACTAATGTGTCGACATCCCAATAGCCACGAGAGTCTCCAGACCATTGCTTGATGCTGTCATCTAACTGTTGACGCTCGCCGATTGGAACTATGCGAGCGTCATGAATCATTTCCATTAAGATCACCGCGTAGTCTTTGTTTTGTACGATCTGCAAATTGTTGTTGTATAAGCTCGGCTGAAATGGCGGGTCCGCATTAAAGCCTACGATGCAGCGTTCGGACAGACCTCTATCTTCTGGCCCATTTTTACTTATGCCACCAACAACAAATCGCACCGGTCTATCCCCTTGCACATCTGGTCCAAGCCCACCGGCAATCGGTCGAATTCCTTCCACTAAATCTGGGAATCTGCCATTAGTTGGATAAACAATGTGGGAAGTCCGAATCTGATCCGTAATCCCAGCACTCTCAACCCAGAAATCGTTGTATCCACCAGGATTAGTTTCACTCTCGATTCCTGGAACCGCTTGATCTGAAGCTGCATCGGCAGCAGACAACCTTGCTCTTAGTTGTGTGACTTCATCGTCGGTCATGAATTCTCTGTCACCAAACTGGGTTGGTCTTTGCAGTGGTACGTTAGATGAAAAATTCCAAACTCCCTGCAAGTCAGGTGCGCCCCATTCGGTTCTTGGTGCTACGTAGGTGTCCTGCGCTAATAATGGAGAAACTATTAGTGAAGCAATAATCGCTAGTAGTGGCTGAGTTTGTTTCATTTCCGGAGCCCCCGAAATTTCTTACATGTATTTACGGTAGATTTATTTTATCAGGGAATCAACAGGAAAGAGCCTGCTTTTTAGTCGCAAATAAAAAAGGGCTCCGGATGGAGCCCTAGACAGACTAGTGGTTTAAGCTAGTCGGGAGAGATTGCTTAGAATGTTTTACCGATTGAAAAAACGATCGCTTCACTTTCATCAGGCAGACCTTGTGAGCTTAACTGGTCCGAAAGCTCATCACTGCTAAAAGATGGCAGCAATACCAACGTCGATTTCGGAGATAGTAGTTCCCCAGCCGATCTCAATATAGTTGCCATCGAAGTCGTCGCCGAATGTACCGTAAGTGCCATAGATGCCATTGTCAGCGGTATAGGTTATCGCAAGAAAATCATAATCTTCTGAGGCTCCAAATCCTTCCCATTCACCGACTGAGTATTCTAAGCTTAATGGTCCGTAGCCAAAATTGAAGTTCACTTCTTCGTAAGTGTCATCGAATTCGCCAGTGTAGTAATAACCAGTGAATCCAACACCGACAGTAAAACCGCCATCGAATTCATAGTTATAGCCAAAGTAGCCATCGACTTCAGCGCCATCACCTACATCTGCTGCCCACGCACCAACGTAGAAACCACTTTCATCATTCCAATCGACTCCGGCAGATCCTGATGATTCTTTCTGCAAAATACCGCGATAGTAGTACTCAGATGCCCAACCGATGTTATAGGACAACTCTGCATGCGCTGATGAGGCAATCAATCCGCTTGATGCCAAGACGAGACCAGCAGCAAGGTGAGTTAACTTTTTCATTTCTTCCTCCAATTTAATTTGCGATCTAGCAAGTCAGGCTTGCCGGAAATATCGAACGATTATTTGCTCAGTGTTTTGCAAAGAACTTGCCAGAATATTGAAAGGCACGTTTTTACTGGGCTCAGAGGATTTTGTTGCTAATTAGATCCATTTATTCGCTACAAAATGGTGCAGGAAAAAGGGCGCAAAATAGCAGCGCACCATAAAGGGGCGTCGCTTCAATTAGAGACTTTGGATAAATCAATAAAAAGAAGAGCGAAGAGCAAACAATTCAGCAACCCCAAGATAGAGGATATGGGTGAAGCTTAATCGTATGATGATAAAACAGCAGTAGCTCTTCACTATACTCAAACTAATTCAGGAGAATGGGAGGCTCTCCATCGCAGAAATCGCGGAGGCTGTGGGACTTTCAACAACTCCTTATTGGCGTCGAATCCAACGTATGGAGCAGATCAAATTCACTACTGTCTTACCACTAGACTAGGACAAACATCTTGAGCCCAAATTGAATTACGAGTGGCTATCGACAGGTCGCTCATTTAAGATCAAGAGAATCGAAATCCAACGATAGATTGGAAAATCATTGGCGCGGAGAATTCAAATGAAAATTTACGATAAATGTACAGCCGCAAAAAGTTGCTCTTGCTCTAGTTATAACTTTTATCTTTTTCAATAACAGTGTCCTTGCAGATCCCTCTTGGCCACAAAATGAAGTAGGGCCAGTGAGCTGGATTTACACAAGAGGGGGTTGCGAATTTAGATGCGGCGATGGAGCAGATCGTCGCCGACCAAGATGTCGCGGGGAATGATCTGGATGTTGGCAAAAGATGGTGAGGTTGCAACTTTTGAGACGGCTGGGCTCGCCCGTGAAATGATCAAGCCCTATGACAAAAGACACACTTTTTCGAATTTACTCAATGACCAAGCCAGTAACTGGTGTTGCATTAATGATGCTCCATGAAGAAGGTCTCTGGAATTTTGATGATCCAGTAGTAACACATTCCTGAATTTGAGAATTTAACAGTACTGAATAGTTATGATGATGATGGGAATATAGAACTAGACCCTTAGAACGGCAACCGACCATGAGAGAGCTTCTGAACCACTCCGCCGGCTTTGGTTATGGTCTCGGTGGAAGTGATCCAGTTAATATTTCTTTTAGAGATCAAGCAGTTTTAGCATCTGCAGATTTAGATGAGCTAGTCGCGAAAGTAGCCGGTATTCCACTGCTCTCCCAACCTGGTGAACAATACTATTATTCTGTGGCAGTCGACCTTCAGGGTTATATCGTACAAGAACTTTCTGGACAGAAGTTTGGTGATTTTCTTAATGAAAGAATTTTCGAACCGCTAGGTATGAGTGATACACGTTTCTATGTAAGAGACGAAGACGGGTATCGATTTGCGGAAGTTCATAACTGGGATGAAGAACGCAATCGATTAGTACAACGCCCCCATCGACAGACCGACCAAGCTATCTGGATCCAAATCGAATGGAATCCGGAGGGGGGGGGCTGGTTTCTTCCACCCACGACTACGCTCGCTTTCTGCAAATGCTGGTGAATGAGGGAGAGTTGGAGGGGCACGAATTCTAACGCCAGAATCTGTTCGCATCATGCGAACTAACAGTTTGCGAGATGAGTTAGACATCGGCGGTGGTCCCGATCGTCCCGGTAGAGCAGGTATCGGATTCGGTGTGGATTTTGCTGTATCTACGATCCTGAACTTGCAGGAACTGCACAAGGTCCTGGAACCTACTATTGGAGTGGCGCTGCTGGTACTTGGTTCTGGATCGATCCAAGTCAGGACATTTTTGGGGGGAATGATTCAAGCTCAAGGGCAGCGACGACCAGGTGCGGCAAATATGCGCAATGTCGCGATCGACTTAATCTATGACGCTCTAGAATAGAAAGCCGAATAGATTAGTCGGGAATTGGAAGCGGTAAATCCTGAGGAACATTATATCCTTTTTGTACCGCTGGCCGTCCCGCAATCTTAGATACCAATTTTTGAGTCGTGGGTAGTCATTCAGATCCATCTTTTGAAATTCGTAACGGGATATCCAGGCCAGGTTGCGATGTCTACAATTGAGTAGTCATCGACTATGTAGTCCCTCTCTTGTAACCGATTTTCCAGCACTTGATAGAGTCGCGCATTTTCCTTGCTGTATCTTTCCTCTGCGTAAGGCGCCTTGCCCGGATTAAATTTCACGAAGTGGTGGGTCTGTCCGAGCATTGGGCCTATATGTCCCATTTGAAACATCAGCCACTCCATTTGTTTCCAGAATTTATCTCCCAAAGGTGAATGAGTTTGCCGGGTTTTTTTCGCCAGGTACATGAGAATCCTCCTGACTCCATCATCTTGGTACCGGTTTCGTGATCGATAAATTTCTGGAATTTTATTGTTCGGACTGAATGCAATGAACTCGGGATCCATCTGGTCGCCCTTGGTGATATCGATGGGGAAAAACCCGATAAGGTAATTCCAACTCCTCCACATGATCGAAACTTTTCGTCCATTTGGTGTAGCCCAAGTGTATAAATCAATACCTTTAAACTCTTCTTCATCCATTGCTAATATTCTCTTTTTTTTTCCTCAATATGTTCTTCGCCGAATCTTGTCTAAACCGAAAGCGAAATAGGATGCAAACTTGCAGAACAAAAGTAAAACATTAAAAGTTAAGCAGGTGAGCAAAGCTCCCCAATCATCTGATATTCAATGATTGGGCGCTACCTAAGCGACCAAACTGCCATCTTCCACTTAATGAGTTCGTACCAAAGTTATACCCAGGTATAGCAAAGAGTTGCGCCGAGTCTTACATTAAATTTCTTTTTTAAAGGCGTAATCAATTGGTTTAGTCAAATCAAGTGAGTAATGTTTCGATGACATCGGATATTTCAATCCAGTGGCACAATTAAAAAGCATTACTTGTTCATTTGGCCGAATACGACCACTGGCAAGTTCCTGTTTTAATGCTGCCAGGGTAGCAGCTCCCTCGGGACACAGAAGTATTCCCTCTTTTTTAGCGCACTCCTGGTGGCTTCATCTATGGCTTCATCACTTACAGCTACCGCGAAGCCATCACTCTCTCGCACTGCATCGAGAATAAGAAAATCACCCACTGCAGCTGGAACTCTAATGCCTGCTGCTATAGTAGCGGCATCTTGCCAGAGTTCAGCATGGCGCTTACCCTCTTCAAAAGCTTTAACAATTGGGGCACAGCCTTCTGCTTGCACCGCTACCATGCGTGGACGTTTGGAACCAATCCAGCCAATCGCTTCCAGCTCATTAAAAGCTTTCCACATCCCAATCAATCCAGTGCCACCACCGGTCGGATAGATAATCACGTCTGGGACTTGCCAGCCCATTTGTTCTGCAAGTTCCAGTCCCATGGTTTTCTTTCCTTCAATTCGATAGGGCTCTTTCAAAGTTGAAGTATCAAACCAGTCCATGGCTTCTTTGCCGTCTCCAACTACTTTGCCACAGTCGTTGATAAAGCCATTGGCCAGAAAAGTTTTCGCACCCTGAAAGGCGATCTCTTCAATATTTACCCTAGGAGTGTCTTCTGGGCATATCACAAAAGTTTCGATTCCAGCGCGAGAACAATAGGCTGCTAGCGCAGCGCCGGCGTTTCCGTTTGTTGGCATTGCCATAGATGTAACACCTAATTCTTTTGCCATGGCGACAGCTATTGCTAATCCTCGAGCTTTGAAGGAGCCAGTTGGCAATCTTCCTTCGTCTTTCATAAGTATTTCGCCGCAACTGAGTTCTGATTGCAGCTTTTTTGCTGGAAGAATTGGCGTCATTAATTCCCCCAGACGAACTACATTTTCTGATTTACGTATAGGCAGAAACTCACGGTAGCGCCAGAATTCCGGAGCTCTTTCCACCAAGTCAGTTTTTTTTATAGCTTTTCCTAAAGCATCGAGGTCATAACGAACCAGTAATGGTTTGCCAGCTTCAGATAACCCATGTAACTGATCAGCTGGGTATGTCTTGCCGGTGAAACTACATTCAAGATGGGTTACAAAAGTCGAATATTCTTTCATCTAGTTAAAGCCTAAACATTTTGTCGATGACATCATCGTTTTTAAATGCATGGTACAAGGCCGCACCTATATGCACAGCAACGACAGCAAGTAGCGCCCAACAAGTCCATAAGTGAATGTCGGAGAAGAAGATGTTTAAGTCATCGTTTTCTTCTGACCAAGCAGGTAAATCAACCAACCACCAGAGCGTGGTTTCCCACCCACTAAAACTAGAAGAAAGATAACCACTAATACAGCAGGCAATGATGAGAAAGTAAGTTAGCAGATGATCAAGAGATGCCAATCGCTCTAATCTCGATTTTTTTATCTGGAGTTGCTTCCGTTTCTTAACAATGCGTAGGGCAACCATAGCCACAACCATCACCATGATGGTTATGCCAACATTCTTATGCATCTGAAAAGGTAATTGCCTATAGGTGAAATCTTCTGATGGGAGTGGAAGCGACAACATCCACCAGCTACTTACAAATAAAAAGATGACACCTATAGCAACCAACCAATGCATCGCTACTTTGGGTTTTGGCAATTGCTCAGACATCAAACGCCACCCTCAGTATCTTTAGAAGATATCTCACAACTGCAAAGAGTAAAAACAAATGAACGAAAAACCACAACAAAGTTGACCAAAGATACTGTGCCCGGAGCAGTGGGCCCGTGTTTGTCGCTACAATAAAAATACCTAAATCAATAACGATCAATGCAACAAAACATGATTTGGCCCAGTTAAGATTCACACTTTTATTTTAACAAAGGAAAATCCAACTGAAATTGATAAGGCGGCAAATAGAATCCCACTTACTGAAAGCAAAAACATCAGAGGGCGAAACCATTCAGGTGAGGAAGCTAAAATGATTTGTACATTGCTCACCATTAACTCGCATTCCAGGAGGCTCAAGCCTTCTTCCTCCAATTCATCCGCACGACAGTCTGCCGGCACTCCCAGTTCTGCAATAGACCCGGGAGCGATGACTATCTGCTTGAGGAGTTCGTTACTATGACTTGCCAACAGCAGTACACCGAATAGCACTGCTACTAACCCGATCCATTTTGTATTTATCTTATTGCCCTTAAAACTCTACTTGGTTTTCGTATTTTCCCGGAAGCGCTCATACATCTCCAGTGCATTAATTCCATAAGATAAAGCAGAAACTAGTAACGCTGCGGATACACCCTGCACAATTATTTTACTAAATTTCAGTGAAGTGCTTTTTTGTATCCATTTTATGTTGGATAAATTCACCCTCTTAATCGGGATTTTCATAAGCTTGACGAAGTTTACCGCCATGTCTGTCTGAATATAAGAGCAGAGCTTTTCTGAATTTGCTGGCAGCTTATCCATCAAAACAAATCAGGTATACTCCGGTTTAGCTCAATAATAACGATGATTTCGGGAGTTTTAAAATGTCATTGTCTGCAAACAAGTTATCAATCGCCTTGAGTATTTCTATTGCAACCCTGCTAACTGCATGCGGTACAGAAGAAAATCAAACGACTGCGGCCTCTTCAACTGAAGTAACAGCCACGACTCAGCCAGCAGCAGTAAGCACTGCTTCTTCAGCTCCTGAACTTGGTTCATTCGGAATAGACATGAGTCATCAGGATACAAATACGCAACCAGGCAATGACTTTTTCCGCTACGCTAATGGATTGTGGTTGGACACCTTTGAGCTGCCGGCTTCACGCAGTAACTATGGATCATTCACAGTGCTTAGCGATCGCTCCGACCAAAGAGTACGAAATATTATCGATGACCTAGCCAATACAGAACCAGCCCAGGGGTCGATTGAACAGAAGATTAGTGACTACTACCTAAGCTACATGAATACCGAAGTTCTGGACGAGCGGGGTATAAGTCCATTATTGTCCGGACTTTCTGCGCTGAGTGAGATTGATACTCGAGAAGAACTCATTCAAGGATTTGGTCGCGCCTTCATCGATAACACTGCCACGCCATTCGGTTTTTATATTGGCACAGATCGCAGTGACCCTGATCGTCATCAAGTCGTGTTATCTGTAGGAGGCATTGGTCTTCCAGATCGCGATTACTACTTGTTTGATACTGAACAGTTTCAGAATGTACGATCAGAATATTTATCACATATCGCTAGAGTTTTTGATTTTGCCAATATCGAAAATGCCCAAGCTAAAGCCGAAAAAATTCTCAGACTGGAAACTGAAATTGCTGAACATTTGTGGCCAAGGGATCAACGGCGTAATCGTGACCTGACTTACAACCCAATGTCATTTACTGAGTTTAAGGCTGAGTTCTCGGGTATCAACTGGGACGCATATTTTGTAGCAGCTGGCGTGACTGAATTGAAAGATCTAAACGTTTCTTTTCCAAGTGCCATGTCGCCCATCATCGAACTCGTGAATACTACACCAGTGGAAGACTGGGTAGCCTACATGACTTATCGTTACATCGTAGATAGTGCGCCTGTACTTTCTGAAGAAATCGATAATGAACGTTTTCACTTTTATTCAACGATCCTCAGTGGTGTTCCTGAGCAAAGAGAAAGATGGGAACGCGGAGTTGCACGAGTTGGCGCATTAAACAGCCTGGGTCTGGCTGTTGGACAAGTTTATGTGCAACGCCATTTTCCAGAATCTGCAAAACAACAGATGGTAGAGCTCGTTGAGAACTTACGTGCTGCTGTTGCACAGAGCATCGATGAGATTGACTGGATGGGCCCACAAACCAAAGAAGAAGCCCATATGAAGTTGCAATCTTTCCGGCCGAAGATCGCTTATCCAGATGAATGGAAAGATTTGTCGTCAATTGAAATTGCTCGCGATGATTTATTCGCCAATGCGCAAAATATTCGAGAATTCAATTGGGAAGATGAGATTGATCGATTAGACCAACCAACCAATCGTGAAGAGTGGGGCATGACTCCACAAACTGTAAATGCTTATTACAATTCTTCATTTAATGAGATTGTCTTTCCAGCAGGAATTTTACAGCCACCGTTTTTCGATCCTAGTGCGGATGCGGCAGTTAACTATGGTGGTATTGGTGCGGTGATCGGGCATGAGATGGGGCATGGGTTCGACGATCAGGGATCAAAGTCCGACTATGCGGGAATTCAAAGAAATTGGTGGACTGATGAAGATCGTGCCAATTTTGAAGTGCTTACTACTGCCTTAGCGGCACAGTACGATCAGTTCGAGCCAGTGCCTGGATACTTTGTCGATGGCAATTTCACTCTAGGCGAAAACATCGGAGATGTTGGTGGATTGTCTCTTGCATATCGTGCTTACCAAATGTCATTGAATGGCGATGAAGCGCCGGTGATTGATGGTTTAACCGGTGACCAACGCTTCTTCCTTGCCTGGGCCCAAGTTTGGCAGCGCAAGTATCGGGAAGATGAATTAATTCAACGACTCACAACTGACCCTCATTCGCCAGCCGAGTACCGAGTGAACGGAGTAGTAAGAAATTTCGACGAGTGGTATGAAGCATTTGACGTGCAGCCTGGAGATGAACTCTACTTGCCTCCTGAGGAACGTATTCGCATCTGGTAAATCAGACTTAAGTATAAGGAAACATTATATGAGAAACATCCACCAACTATTATTGTGCTTTCTTATATCTCTTTTACCTTTTGTCAGTATTGCACAGCAGTTCGACACCATTATTCGCGATGGTAGAATCGTAGATGGTTCCGGTAATCCCTGGTATGTAACAGACATTGGTATTAATAACGATCGCATTGTTCGAATAGCAGACCTTTCCAATGCCACAGCTGATAGAGTAATTGATGCATCTGGCCTGGTCGTATCGCCAGGATTTATTGATCCGCATACCCATGCGCTGCGCGGCATATTCGAAGTGCCTAATGCTGAAAGCGCCTTGCTGCAAGGAGTTACAACTCTTACAGAGGGCAATGATGGAAATTCTCCTTATCCAGTAGATGAACACCTCGCAGAAATAGAAGAACACCGCATCAGTCCAAATTGGGGAATATTTATTGGGCAGGGAACTATTCGCTCGCAAGTAATTGGCAGTGAGGATCGAGAGCCGACGCGTATAGAATTAGAACAAATGAAATCCATGGTTAGAGAATCCATGGAGCAGGGCGCATTGGGTATCTCAACCGGATTGTTTTATGTACCCGGTAGCTTTACTTCAACGGAAGAAGTAATCGAACTTTCGAAAGTAGCTGCGGAATATAATGGCATTTACATCTCGCATATGCGCGAAGAGGCTGCACAACTAATTAATTCAGTGCAGGAAACCATTCGCATTGGTGAAGAAGCAAATATTCCCGTGCAGATGACCCATCACAAAGTAATAGGCGTTGAGAATTGGGGATCATCTGTCGACAGTTTGCGCATGGTGGATGAAGCGCGCGCACGTGGTATCGATATCACTATAGATCAATATCCTTATACTGCGTCACAAACTGGCATCACTGCATTAATTCCACAGTGGGCACAGGAAGGTGGTCGCGACCGGCTACTGGAAAGAATCAATAGTGCAGAAACACGCCAGACTATAAAAGACGAAGTAGTTTACAAGATTTTGTATGACCGTGGTGGCGGTGATCCTAGCAATGTGTTTATTTCCCGCAATTCTTGGGATCCGGACATGGCTGGGAAAAATCTTGCTGACTTAACCGTTGGAAGAGGAATGGAGCCTACACCAGAAAATGCCGCCGATATTGTCTTCGATATTATTCGCGGCGGCGGAGCAACTGCTGTATATCACGCGATTGGACCTGATGATGTTGATCGGATAATGCAACATCCTGCAACTGCGATTGGCTCAGATGGACCAGTTGGTATCTTCGGCGAAGGTGCCCCTCATCCCCGACAGTACGGAACCTTTGCACGTGTCCTCGGATTATATGTTCGGGAAAGAGAAATAATTCCTTTGGAAGAAGCCGTACGGAAAATGAGCAGTCAAACCGCTAGGCGTTTAGGGATTCATGATCGCGGTTTAATTACGGAAGGCTACTATGCTGACATTGCCATCTTTGATTCAGAAGAAATCATTGATAGAGCTACTTTCGAAGATCCCCATCAATATGCAGTAGGTATGAAATTTGTTTTTGTTAATGGCGAGATGGTTGTAGAAGATGGTCAACACACTGGAGCCCGACCCGGCAGAATTGTTTACGGTCCCGGCTATAACGGTACAAGATAATTAGCTGGGTTGCGGAGACATCCTTTTGCTCTGTAATATAGTCCACTGTCAGCTGTGGTCCTGCAGATATGTAAGAACCGGGCCTAAACCTGATTTCCCGCATTACTACTTAGGCTTAAAGGAAAGGATTGGAGGAATAATGATGAGAAAAATAGCAGTTTTACTCTCTGCGATATCGATGATTGCGTTCAGCATGGCGTTTACTTCGTACGCGCAAGACATGACACCAGAAGAACAAGCGGCAGCAGCCGTCGATCAACGTAAATCCCTATTTAAAACGATTCGTTACAACTTAGGGCCTATTGCCGGTATGGCTCAAGGCGCACCTTTTGATGCTGAAGTTGCAGAGCGCAATGCCAGAAGAATTGCAGTGATGGCAACTATGATTCCAGAAATGCTTGCGGTAGATACGAGCAATTTCGATAACATCGAAACAACTGCGCTAGACAGCATCTGGGATAACCAGGATGACATAGCTGCCAAAGCACAGGCACTAATTGATAATGCGAATGCTTTCGCAGATACCGCAGCAACTGGTGAAATGGGAGCAACCCTTGGTGCATTCCGTGCCTTCGGTGGATCCTGCGGTAACTGTCACGATACCTATCGAGTGGATAACGACTAAAAAACTCGCTAAAAAGATAAGGGCGATGTCAGTCGCCCTTTTGCAGGTCTGGTTAAAGATGGAAGAGTTATTCCATCAATTGATGGTCGTTATTCATTGGAGCAAACTTCACTGGCCTTTCGCAGGTTTAAGCAAGCGAATCAAAAGGGAATAGATAGTATTATCGGTGGAACCAGTCAACCTTCCTCTGACTGATGACGAGTGAAAAATGCTGCTAGTGCATCTCGATCTTCATCGGTAAGTTTACTGGTGTTGTGCTCGACAACTTCATTCATATCTCCACCAACAAACTCCCCTTCCGGTTTTAATCCAAGCAGAAGAAAGATATCGAAGTTATTTGTTGTCCATTCTTTCAAGGCAGCTGCGTCAATTGCTTCGATTACTTCGTCACCAATTTCCGCTCCCGCATACTCACGGTTTAAATCCGGAATTCCTAGCCCGTTGCGCGGAGTATGACATTCACCACAATGACCGAGACTTCGTGCCACATAAGCACCGCGCGCTACTAACTCATCATCAAACTGTTCGAGCGAAGGTTGTGTAATATCGGCCAACTTGTTCCAACCAGCTACAGTCCAGCGAACCAGCCAACCAGGAATTTCTGGTTCCGGTGCGCTATAGCTAATCGGATCTAAAGAAAGAAGATATGCAGCCATATCCAAAACATCTTCATCAGTCATACCCGCATAGGCGCGGTAGGGAAACGCAGGATAGAAAAAAACTGCCATTGGGTGTTCTTCCGTGTTTAAGTGCTGCGAGAAAGTCTTCAGCCTGCCAATTGCCAATTCCGGTTTCTGTATCGGGAGTAATATTAGGAGCATAAAAAGTGCCAAAGTCGGTTTCTAGGGCAAGGCCACCACTCAAAGCCTCATTTGTTTCTTCAGTTTGTCCACGATGGCAGCTAATACAGCCACCAGCAATCAATAAGTACTCCCCTCGCTCGATCGCTTCGAGGCTGTCAGGAATTTGATTGGCGGTAGTAATACTGGGAGGCGCAAATAACCAGATCGGAAACAACACAGCAAACCCTAAAATTTAAATGCAAAAACTATATTTCTTCTGCTCATGAGAATTATTTCATTCGACTTTTTTGCTACATAAACTCGATCATTCTAGACATTGGGCAAATTCTTGTCGAATTCTGTTTCAAGCCGGTAAACTGCAAATTCATAAAGGCACTAGGCGGTTGTGTTGTTAGAGTTTGAACATATCATTCAGGTAAATGATCTTAGCAATAAGGCCATTGCTGTACTCACCCGAAACCAACTTTGGCAAGGACTTGTGCTCAGGGCACGCAACCCAGACAAATTTAACCACGCTCTGCAATGCAAACATGAAGAATTGGAAGAGAACGAATTTATTCGCACTGTCCAAGCCGGAGGGACCAGCTTCTGCGAAAGAGTAACCCTCTTCCCGAACAAAAAATCTGTACTAAAACCGTCCCTGATTTCGATCAAATCAACGCTCAAAGCATCACGTCCATAGAAGAGCCGCAAACCGGCTCTCTTTTTTTGCGCTTTCACTATAAGAGAGATCTGGATGTAATTGATGAAGGAGTCGATGTAGGCGAACATCTGAAAGCAGCTTATGTTCGGCTAGACCGCGACGCTATCGCCATAATTCGGATGCTGGCGGACGTTGAACTATTCGATAAGACCATAAACTAAAGGGCCCTTTGGCGCACGAAACTCGGGGATTTCGGGACTTTGCGTCTCTTTAGGGAATTGTTTATGCTCTTCTACCCTCGCTCGGAATCCTGCTGGAGGACAAACATGCAAAAGCCAAGGAAAATGAAAAGTAAAATAATTTTAGGTACAGCGACACTGTTCCTATTCAGTTCACTGGCCTATGCCGATCGTGAAGCTTCCGATGACGAGAGCCATATAAGTGATTCACGAATTCAACATCGTAGTTATACTTTTCCGCCCACCGGCGAAGAGATTCCCTATGCACTCTTTTTGCCGTCTAACTACAATGAAATTGACTCGGCACCTTTAATTATTTCCTTACATGGTTTAGGACGATCTTACGATTGGTTGATGGGATACCACGGCTTCCTCGATCAAGCAGAAGCAGGTGGCTATGTTGTAGTTACTCCTCTTGGTTATATCCGACGTGGGTGGTATGGCTCTCGTACAACCGATGATCCCCAAGACGCCATTTACAGCGAGCAAGATGTAATGGAAGTAATTCAGCTAGTACGTGATGAATTTTCAATTGATAACAATCGAATTTATTTATGGGGTCACTCGATGGGTGGCGCTGGTACCTATCACATCGCCGCAAAGAATCCGGACATGTTTGCGGGCCTAGGAGTAGCCGCACCAGCTCCTGAAAGAAACCTCAATATCGAGGAGACATTGAATAAGATCAAACATGTGCCTATCTTCGTGTTGCAGGGTGATGAAGACGGTTTAGTAACCTTAACTCGTGAGTGGGTTGCGACAATGGAGAAACTTGGTGTGCAACATCTATATGCGGAAATTCCTGGTGGTGATCATTCGTTAGTAATTTCTCAGAACAGCGAACACATGCAAAAGTTTGTCGATTTTTTTTAATATAGTAAGGAAGAAGTACTAAGGACTATTAAATGAAAAAGCGTGAAAGGTTCTGGCCTTTGTATGTGTTTGGAGCTTTACTTTCCTGGTCCGCGTTTGCTGCAGAATCTGAAGACTATGATGCGGCGGCTGGTTATCAAGCTACCTGTTTTGCCTGTCATGGTACCGGACAAGCTCATGCTCCCATTGTTGGTGACTTGATCGAGTGGGAAATCCGTGCTGAGAAAGGTTTTGAAATTCTGGTGCAAAACACCATCAATGGACTAAATGGAATCATGCCTGCTCGCGGACTCTGCACAGACTGCACAGACGAACAATTGCGAGCGATAGTCGAATACATGTTAGAAGAAAGTAAGTAGGTTAAAAAAGAAATACGATTGAATAATCAGAATATTGGAGCAAACCGATGCTATTTTCCGAAATTCGTTTTAACTACAGTGCTAAATTAGTCCGAGTATTATTAGCGAGCTTCTTACTTCTATTTATAAGCTGCTCATCGGAAAACGAAACTACCTCAATTTCCGTTGCCACTGGCAGTGCTTCCACTGGCGGTGCAGTAGAACTAGAAGAAAATGGTTTGTCTGTAGTTACCGATCTAGAATGGCCCCTACACAACTTTGATCTTTATGGATCCCGGTTTGTACCTACCGATCAGATCACCCCGGACAACGTTGCAACGCTTACACCACGCTGGCTATTCCAGCATGGTGTTATCGATGGCGTTAGTAATCAAACAACACCGGTAATTGTTGATGAGGTTATGTACTTAACTGATTCTCGCGGCAGTGTGTATGCAGTCAATGCGCGGGATGGGCATTTAATCTGGTCATACGATGTGACTCGTCTATTAGGTGGCGGTAGAAGAGAGGGTTATATCTTTAGACATCGGGTGTGGTCTACGATGAAGGGGTTATTTACACCGCCGCTGGTTCATTCATGTTTGCCTTGGATGCGGAAACAGGAGAACCACTCGAGTCATTTGGTGAAGGTGGTCAGGCTCCTGTCATTCTTGATGTATTGCATCAACGCGATCCAACCATAGAAACTGCAATTTCAGTTGGGTACTGGTTTACCACCGCGCCGCAGATTCACAACGACGTTATTTATATTGGTACTACTCGAAGTGAGAGCCATATTGCAGGCGGCTACGTATTGGCCATTGATGATCAGACTGGAGAAGTGCTCTGGCATTTCAACACCATTCCTCAGGATGAAAACGATCAAGGTTGGGAAATCGCCGGGCCAACCTGGGTTGGCGGCGAGCGCAATGGCGGTGGAATTTGGGAAACGCCTTCAATTGATCCAGAGTTGGGCATGGTGTATTTCGCAGTTGGAAATCCCTTTGGTGATAGCACTAAACGTGATGGCATGAATCTATTTACTGATTCATTAATCGCCCTTTACCTTGGATGAAGGCAGATTGGTTTGGTACTACCAGCAAGTGCACCAGATGTGTGGGACTACGATTCTGGTAATAAACCCAGTACTATTCATATGGAAGTCGATGGCGAACCGGTAAAAGCACTTGCTCAAGCGAGTAAGAATAGTTGGCTCTATATATTGAATGGGGAAAACCCGGTGAACCGGTCACCCTATAATTGAAACGCCGGTTTCCACCGAAACCGATGTTGAGGGCAAAGAGCCCTGGCCCACGCAACCAATTCCGCACAAAGCAAACGGCGAACGCATGGAACCTGTGTCGCCGTTTCCCACGGAATTCCTGCTCAGCAATGGAAGCAAATGACCTCTTTGAGCAATTTACGCCAATTGGGCCGAACCAAATTTTTTCCCCCAGGCTTTGGGGCGGCTCGAATTATGGTCCCTTGGCTTATGGCAAGGACACTGGTTATTGTATGTTAACGCCATCGACCAACCGTTTAACTCGGGGCGAGATCCAAAAGGCTATTTTTCCGCTTATGATCCAACCACCGGAGAATTGGTCTGGCGCCAGATTTTTGAAGGGTACGGTCAGGCAGGACCGTTGTCACTGCTGGCGGATTAGTATTCGTTGGTGCTGGTAGTAATGAAGCCGGTTATTTTTTTGCATTGATCGAAACCGGTGAAGAGTTATGGAATACAAACCGGTTCCGGAGTATTCGCTTCCCCCGCTGTCTATTCCATAGAGGTGAAGAATTTATTACCGTTGCTTTGGGGGAGGATCACGTGGTCGCGTGGTGGTGATTTATCTTAGTTTTGCATTACCGATTTTTAGATCTTGCGGCTCATAAAAGGATCACTGATGACAATGACTAACCAATTAAAAAATTAGTGCTCCTTTGAGCACTGTGTTTGTTCTATCACTTCCTTACTCAAGTTTTATTTTTGCCCAAAGTGATTCAGCCGTCGGTTGGACACCTGAATTGTCCATGCGTTTCGTCGCTCCCGGGACAGCACTTCCCCCGATGGTGAATACATTGCTTATTCAGTAAATACTCCTTTGATGGAAGGAATTAATTCCGAGTTTCAAACCACATCTGGGTTTCAACCGCAAATGGATCTCGCAATACGCAATATACCCGCGGGGAATATTCTGCCACCTCCCCGCTTTCTCTCCGGATGGAGAATATTTAAGTTTCATTAGTAAGCGGGGAAGGCGAATCTGCTAAATCACAAGTTTGGGTAATGTCTCTGTTTGGCGGTGAAGCCAGGCAATTAACAACGCAGAGAATAATGTATTGAGTTACAGATGGTCGCCAATGGGGATCGCGTTTTGTTCTCAATGCAAGATCCATTAAGCGAAGAGCGGGAAAAAGAAATGAAGAAAAACGCGACGTGATTTAGTGGATCAACAACCACGCTTTCGTCATTTACACGTAGTTGAGTAGACAATGACTCTTCTGACCTGCCGAACCTGTAAATTACATCTGGAGAAATGGTAGTTGGGAGTTTAGCTGGTCTCCTGCTGGCAATGAGGTCGCATTCTCCCATAAGCCAATAGCCGATTTAAATTATGCCAATCAACATGGCGATATTTCGGTGGTAACTGTTCCTGATGTAGAAAAATGCTGCAGCCGGTTTGCATCAGGAAGAGAACGGAGGGGAAGAAGGGCCCTCTGCAAATTTTAGGAGAAGTCCGAACACTAATTGCAGGAATGGGTGAAGACAATCCCTTTTGGTCACCAGATGGAAGCTGGATTGCTTACACCTCTTCTGGTTTAGAACCCAGTTTAATTTCTCGTAATGATGTCTATGTATTCCTGCCGATGGGGTGACTCTAGAATGCTAGCGGAGACGCCAAACCGGAGTCCCTTTTTTGCTGGTGGTCTAAAGATAGCGATGAGCTTTATCTAACAGAGTCCATGGGTACTAACCGAGCGATCATTGGACTACCTTTGAGGGGTGAAAATATTCGAACTATTACTCCGGAAACTGGCGTTGCCGGTAACTTATCTCTGGGAAGTAATGCCAATCGTTTTAGCTATAGTTGGGAGTCTCCGACCCAAACCCCGGGATCTATTTGTGCAAGACACGGATGATACTGAAAGTAACAGATTACAGATATCCATGGTGACATCGAGATTCCCCGATGGGTAAGACTGAGTTACTAAGCTGGACTCACTTGAGGTACCGAGATAGAAGGCCTGCTTACTTATCCAGTTAATTATCAAGAAGGAATTACCTATCCAATCATATTAAATGTTCATGGTGGCCCATCCGGAGTTTATTCTGAAAGGTTTACCGGTGGTCCGGGCATTTACATGGCTCAGTATTTTGCCCAACACGGTTATGCCATTTGCGTCCCAATCCAAGAGGATCAACTGGCTAGGTTATGAGTTTCGCGAAGCCACTGCAACGGATTGGGGTCATGGCGACTTCAAGATTTGCTCGCTGGCGTGGATCTGGTTATCGATATGGGAATCGGTGATGCTGATAATCAGTTTTTAATGGGATGGAGTTATGGTG